>PDZX01000057.1 GCA_002753185.1 Magnetococcales bacterium WMHbin3 | reverse complement strand
TGGCCAAAAAAGCGAAAAATCCCAGGGGTGCGGGGACAGAGTCCCCGCAATGGTTGAGGCAACCTGTAGCTAACAGATCTTATCAAAAACTCCATGTCCCGCTGAACCAATACAGCTAATATGGCAATAGATAATTATAGATGACAGAACTTCGGATTGGATGGTCCAGGGGGAGGATCCCCCTGGACTTTCACGAATGTTACAACCCAAGGGAGGCGAAGAAGTCGCCACCTTTATCGTCCACGATGATGAAAGCGGGAAAATCCTCCACCTCAATGCGATAGACCGCCTCCATGCCCAGTTCCGGGAAGTCGATCACCTCCACCTTGCGAATGCAATCCTGGGCCAACCTGGCCGCCGCACCGCCAATGGAACCGAGATAAAACCCACCATTGGCCTGACATGCCTCGGTGACCTGCCGACTGCGATTGCCCTTGGCGAGCATGACCAGCGAACCGCCCTCCTTCTGGAAACGGTCCACATAACTGTCCATGCGCCCGGCGGTGGTGGGGCCGAAGGAACCGGAAGGCTTGCCCGCAGGCTGCTTGGCCGGTCCGGCATAATAGACGATGTGATTCTTGAAATAATCCGGCATCCCCAACCCCTGATCCAAACGGGCCGCGATGCGGGCATGGGCGATGTCCCGCGCCACCACGATGGGACCGGTCAGGGAGAGACGCGTCTTGATGGGATGACGGCTCAATTCCGCCCGGATCTCCGCCATGGACCGATTGAGATCCACCCGCACCACCGGCGCGCCATCCAGAATCACCTCCGGCAGGAAACGGGCCGGATCCCGCTCCAATGCCTCCAGCCAGATGCCCTTTTCGTCGATGCGCGCCAGAATGTGACGATCCGCAGAACAGGAAACCCCCAACCCGACCGGACACGAAGCCCCGTGACGCGGCAGACGGATCACGCGCGCATCATGAGCGAAATACTTGCCGCCGAACTGGGCGCCCAGGCCCATGGTCTGGGCCAACTCGATCACCTTGGCCTCGAACTCCCGATCCCGCAACGCCCCACCCAAACCATCCCCCTGCTCCGGGAGCGAATCCAGATAACGGGCCGCCGCCAGCTTGACCGTCTTGAGGGTCATCTCCGGGGAAAGCCCGCCCACCACCAGCGCCAGATGATACGGCGGACAGGCGGAGGTGCCCAGACCCTTCAGCTTTTCGGCGACGAAGGCGAGCAGATTGGCCGGATTGAGCAGGGACTTGTTCTGCTGGAACAGGAAGGTCTTGTTGGCCGACCCGCCCCCCTTGGCCAGGAACAGAAACTTGTAGGCCGCCCCATCCACCGCCTCGATGTCGATCTGCGCCGGGAGATTGGTGCCGGTGTTCTTCTCTTCGTACATGGTGGTGGGGGCCACCTGGGAGTAACGCAAATTCTCCTGGCCATAGGTCTGGAAGATCCCCCTGGCGATGGCCTCCCGATCCCCGCCGCCGGTCCAGACCTGCTGCCCCTTCTTGGCCACCACCGTGGCGGTGCCGGTATCCTGGCAGCTCGGCAGGACCATGCCCGCAGCGATATTGGCGTTCTTCAGCAGTTCCAGCGCCACGTAGCGGTCGTTTTCCGAGGCCTCCGGGTCGTCCAGGATGGCGCGCAACTGGGCGAGATGACTGCCGCGCAAGAGAAAAGAGACATCCCGCATCGCCTCCCTGGCCAGCAAAGTCAACCCGGCGGGGTCCACCTCGAGCACGCGCTTGCCGTTGAACTCCTTCACGGCGACATGCTCATTGGACAAAAGCCGGTATTCGGTCGCGTCCGGGCTGAGCGTGAAAAGTTCGCGGTATTGAAAATCGGCCATGATGATCGGATCTCCCGGCAAATGGGTGTTTATGGTGTCGGCACATCGTAAAGCAATTCCGAAGCGTGGCGCAATGTTCGGGAGCAGGGGATCCGGCAGGCGGCTCGCCCTGTTTTTGCTTGTCGAGAAGCGCTTTTTGACGGACAATGCTTCAACAATCGTTAATACAGCGGAGCATGGCCATGCAATTCCATCTCAACCGATTTCTGTTCGGCCTTTCCCTGGCGCTCGATTGCGTCGAAAGCGAGCTGTTAGGCATCACCACGCATCACGGATTTCGCGTGGCCTACCTCTCCATGCGCCTGGCGCACCTGCTGGGCATGTCCGAACAGGAGCGCTTCGACATCGCCGCCTTCGCGGTGCTGCACGACAACGGCCTGGCGGAAGAGAGCCTGAGCAGCGGCCTGCCCGCCGCCGATCGCCTGGCCGGCGTGGAGATCTCCCCCGTCCACTGCACCATCGGTGAAACCAACATCGCCGCCTTTCCCTTCCAGACCCATCATCGGGAAATCATTCGCCATCACCACGAATGCTGGGATGGTTCGGGTTTTTTTGGTCTGCGCGGCGACGAGATCCCCATGATGGCCCAGATCGTGGGATTCGCCGATTACCTCGACCTCAAGTGCCAACTGGCCGAACCGGGCAGCCGGGAGCGGGCGGGGGAGTTCATCGCCGCCAGGAGCGGCAGCGTCTTTTCTCCCACCGTGGTGGCGCTGTTTCGCCAACTCTCCGCCAATACCGGCTTCTGGCTCGACCTGCGGGATCCATTCATCACGACCGCCCTGGAACGGATCCTGCCGGTGATCACCCAGGAGATGACCTGGGAGCGGATCCTGGAAATCTCGCGGGTGTTCAGCCGCATCATCGACTCCAAATCCCGCTTCACCCTGCGCCATTCCAGCGGCCTCGAGGAGAAGACCGCCTTCATGGCCAACCACTTCGCCCTGGACGCCGACACCAGGATCCGCCTGCGTATCGCCGCCAGCCTGCACGACGTGGGCAAGCTCGCCATGCCCAACGCCATCCTCGACAAGCCGGGCAAGCTCACCGACGAGGAACGGCTCAAGATGTCGGAACACACCTACTACACCCGCGCCTGCCTGGAGAAAATTCCCGGTTTCGAGCAGATCACCGAATGGGCCTCCAACCATCATGAAAAATTGACCGGAACCGGCTATCCCATGGGCCTGGGTGCGGATCGCCTGGACCCCTGGTGCCGTCTGCTGACGGTGCTGGACATCTATCAGGCCCTGACCGAGGAGCGGCCCTATCGCCAGCCCCTGCCCCACGCACGCGTGATGGAGTTGCTTGCGTGCATGACCGCCGACGGGGAGTTGGACGGCGGCATGGTCGATGCGGTTGGCCGCGCCTTCGCCTGATTACCCGTGAACCCGACAAAGGAGCGCGATATGACGATACCAACCATCCAACCCGGCATTCTCGAACCGATTCCCGCCCTGGGCCGGGCCGTGGAGTTCCACCTTCTCCCGGAGGCCGATGCCGAAAGCGCCCTGCGAGCCTTGCGGCGCATCCCGTGCGACGGACGCTGCGTGATCGGACTCGGTGCGGGTCTCGTGCATGGGCGGATGCAGGAGATTCCCGGCCTGCGCCCCTTTCCCGCCATGAGCGGACCCGGCTGGTCCGTGCCCTCGACCCAGGCCGATCTGTGGTGCTGGATGCGCGGGGAGGATCGCGGGCATCTCTTCCATGACGCCCGCGCCCTCGACCTTCTGTTGCGGGAGGGATTCGAGCCGGTGCGCGGCCTGGACCTCTTCAAATACGATCGCGGTCTGGATCTGACCGGATACGAGGACGGCACGGAAAATCCCACCGGCGACGAGGCAGTGGCTGCCGCCTGCCTCTCCGGGACCACGCCCGGCCTGGATGGCTCCAGTTTCGTCGCGGTGCAGCAGTGGCGTCACGATTTCGTCCGCTTCGATCGGATGAGCGGGGAGCAGCGGGACGAGATCATCGGTCGGCGACTGGAAGACAACGAGGAACTCGAATCCGCCCCGGCGTCGGCTCACGTCAAGCGCACCGCCCAGGAGAGCTTCGACCCGGAGGCGTTCGTCCTGCGGCGCTCCATGCCGTGGGCCGATGCATCGGGCGCGGGATTGTGCTTCATCGCCTTTGGCCGCTCCCTGGATCCCTTCGAGGCGCAACTGCGCCGCATGACCGGCCAGGAAGACGGCATCGTCGATGGACTGTTTCGTTTCTCCCGCCCGCTGACCGGCGGCTATTTCTGGTGCCCGCCGGTGGGGCCGGACGGCTTGAACCTCATGGCCATCGGCATCCCAAGGTGGTAGTTTTAGCCGGTCAGCAGCGACACCAACCAACCAGGAGGGATCAGGCTATGAACACCAAGGAAAATCTCAAGACCGCCTTTGCCGGCGAAAGTCAGGCCAATCGCAAATATCTCGCCTTCGCCCAGCAGGCGGAACGGGACGGGTATCCGGTTATCGCCGGCCTGTTCCGGGCCGTGGCCGAGGCCGAGACCATCCATGCCCATACCCATCTGCGCAATCTGGGTGGCATCGGCGACACGCTGACCAATCTCAAGGAGGCCCTGGCCGGTGAGGAGTACGAAGTCACCGAAATGTATCCGGGCATGGTGGCCACCGCCGAGGCCGAGGGCGCGCAACGGGCCTCCTTGGGCATGCGTTACGCCTTGGAGGTGGAAAAGGTCCACGGCGCACTCTTCCGGCAGGCGATCGCGGCCTTGAGCGGCGGCAAGGATCTGGCGGCGGACAGCTTCCACATCTGCCCGGTCTGCGGACACACCGAGTTCGGTCCGCCCCCGGAACGGTGCCCGGTCTGCAATGCCAAGGGATCGTCCTACATCGCCATTCGCTGACTTCGCATGCACGGGAGCAGGTGACCCTTTGTGCCAGGGACACCTGCTCCGTTTTTTTACTTGATAGTGATTCTTATTTGTGATAGCATTGAAACCAGTCGGAAATCCTGGCAACGTCAGGATTTTATTTATTAATGATTCTCGTTCAAATATTGGAGGGATTCCATGGAGCCAATCACACTGTGCGACCTGCCGCGTGGCGGAACGGGTATCGTATCGAACATTCGAGGAGAAACCCGATTGAAACGGCGCTTGTCGGAGATGGGGCTGGTGAAGGGCGCCCGGGTCGAGGCGATGCAGACCGCGCCTTTGGGGGATCCGCGTATCTATGCGGTGGCGGGTTTTCGGTTGAGTCTGCGCAATGAGGAAGCCCGCCTGGTCATCCTGGACGGCAAGCATGAGGAGGTACCTGGCAATGTCGGCTGACAGGAACGACAGGCAACTCACCATCGCACTGGCGGGCAACCCCAATTGCGGCAAGACGGCGCTGTTCAACCGTCTGACCGGGGCACGCCAGAGAGTGGCGAATTTCAGTGGCGTCACGGTCTCCCGCAAGGAAGGCGAAGTCCGTCATAAAGGGTGGACCTTCCGGTTCGTGGATCTGCCCGGCACCTATTCGCTCTCCACGTTCACCATGGAGGAGACGCTGGCGCGGGAGTATCTGCTGGGCAGCGGCTACGACGTGATTCTCAATGTGCTGGATGCGGGCAATCCGGAGCGCAACCTTCTTCTCACGGCGCAGCTCGTCGAAACCGGACGGCCCAGGGTCCATGTGCTGAACATGGCGGACGAGGCCCGCGCCAAGGGCATCGAGATCGATCTGGCCGGCTTTGCCGAAAGGCTGGATGGTCCGGCGATCACCACCGTGGCGCGTACCGGGGAGGGGGTGGCAGCGCTGTTGGATTTATTGGTCGAGGAGGCGGAAAAAGGCTTTCCCCGGCGCGGCCTGTCGATCCGGTACGACGCCCACCTGGAAGCGGCCGTGGCGAGGCTGACGCCTGATCTGGCCGCCGATTCCACCCCGGAGGCCATGGCCCTGGCGCGCTGGCAGGCCGTGAAGCTGTTGGAGGGCATGCCCGATGCGCTCCCTCTCCCGGCTGCCGCCGTGCTGGCCAGGGGCGAGGCGGAACGGCGACAACTGGCGGCCCAACACGGGGAACCGGCGGAGGTGTTGATCACCAACGGGCGTTATGGCTTCGTGCATGGTCTGATGCGCACGACCGTGCGGCGGCAAGTGGTGCATTCGGCCATGGCCACGCCGGGAGATCGGTTGGATGCGCTGCTGCTGCACCGTCTGCTGGGGCTGCCGTTCTTTTTGCTGGCGATGTGGATCATGTTCCAGGCCACCTTCATCCTGGGCAAGATTCCGGCGGATGCCATCGGCGGGTTGTTTCAGGGGTTGGGGGATCTGGTCGGCGCGCACCTCTCCCCCTCGCCGTTGCGCGAGCTGCTCGCCGGGGGCATTCTGCCAGGGGTGGGTGGCGTGGCGGTGTTTCTGCCCACCATCGTCCTGCTGTTTTTTTTCATCGCCCTGTTCGAGGATTCCGGCTACATGGCCAGGGTGGCGTTTCTCATGGATCGCGTCATGATGGCCATCGGCCTGCACGGCAAGGCGTTCATTCCTCTGCTGATGGGCTTCGGGTGCAACGTACCGGCCATCATGGCGACGCGGGCCATGGAACATCCCCGTGACCGGCTGGTGACCATTCTCATCAATCCCTTCATGAGCTGTTCGGCCCGTTTGCCGGTGTTCGTGTTGTTCGCGGGGGCATTTTTCCCCGACCATGCCGGGTCGGTGGTCTTTTCCATCTACCTGCTGGGCATTTTCACCGCCCTGTTCAGCGCGCTGCTGCTGAAAAAGACCTTGTTTCAAGGCGTCCCGGAGCCTTTCATCATGGAACTGCCCCCCTACCGCGTCCCCACGGCGCGTTCGGTGCTGTTGCACATGTGGGAAAAGGCGGTGGAGTTTCTCAAGAAAATGGGTGGCGTGATCCTGGCCGGGTCGATCGTGATCTGGTTTCTGCAAGCCTATCCACGGGAAGTGACGTTGCCCTGGAGCATGGAGGCGCGGGTGGCTGCCATCGAGGCGCAATACCCGGCCGGCGATGAGCGCCAGGCGGCCCTCGAGCTGTTGACCGCCGAACAGGCCGCCGCCGAACAGGAAGCGCGTTATCTGGGAAGGCTGGGCCGCTTCGTCCAACCCCTGTTCGAACCGCTGGGATTCGACTGGCGCGCCTCGGTTGCCCTGCTCACCGGGTTCGTGGCCAAGGAGGTGGTGATCTCCACCCTGGGCGTGCTGCACCATGTGGGCAAGAAGGACGAGATGGACGAGGGGGAATTCCGGCAGCGGCTCGCGGCCTCCATGCCCCCCCTGGTGGCCTACGGTTTCATGGTGTTCACCCTGCTGTACGTGCCTTGCCTGGCCACCATCGCGGTCATACGGCGCGAGACCATGAGTTGGCGTTGGCCGACGGCATCGGTGGCCTTCGGGCTGACCGTGGCATGGCTGATGGCCTGGTTCGTCCATGGCACGGGAGGATGGCTGTCATGAGCGGATCGGGTGCGGGATGGGAGGAGTGGCCGGTCTGGCTGGTGCTGGCGGGCAGCCTGTTCTACCTGCTGCGTCACGTGCGACGCCATTTTCTCTCCAGTTCCGGAGGTTGTGCTTGTGGAGAGGGACGCAAGCGCTGCGGCGTGGATCGGGACCAGCCGCTGCGCTTCGTTCCTCCGGATGCCCGCCGCGTCGCCGGTTACAACGTTCTGGCCACGCGCGCGGCGGCGTCCAGGGTCTCCTCCAACAGGGCATCGTCGTGCGCCAAAGAGACGAAACCGGCCTCGAAGGCGCTGGGGGCCAGATAAACCCCGGCATTCAACATGCCATGGAACCAGCGGTTGAAACGGGCGATGTCGCACGCCTTGGCATCGTTGAAATTCTCCACCACCCCGGAGGTGAAGAACAGACCAAACATGGAACCGACTCCGGTCGCCAGACAGGGAATGTCGGCGGCCTGCAGGGCGTCCCGCAACCCGACCACCAGACGTTGCGTGCGATCGGCCAGGGTCTCGTAAACGCCGGGGGCGTCCAGCAGCTCCAGGGTGGCCATGCCGGCGGCCACCGCCAACGGATTGCCGGACAAAGTTCCGGCCTGATAGACCGGACCGGCGGGCGCGACGCGCTCCATCAGCTCGCGTGAGCCGCCATACGCCCCCACCGGCAACCCCCCGCCGATGATCTTTCCCAATGTGGTCAAGTCGGGACGAATGCCATAAAGGGTCTGCGCCCCTCCCTTGTCCACCCGGAAACCGGTCATCACCTCGTCGAAGATCAACAGGGTCCCGGCGGCGTCGCACGCCCGCCGCAACCCTTCCAGAAAACCGGGCGCGGGCAGGACGCACCCCATGTTGCCGGCCACCGGCTCCACCAGGATCGCGGCGATGTCGTCGCCCCGCTCCCGCAACAAACGCTCCACACCCTCCAGGTCGTTGAAGGACAATACCACGGTGTCGTGGGCCGCAGCCCGCGTGATCCCCGGCGAGGTCGGCACCCCGAAGGTGGCCGCCCCGGAGCCGGCCGCCACCAACAGGCCGTCCGCGTGACCATGATAACACCCCTCGAACTTGACGATCCCGTCCTTGCCGGTGGCGGCACGCGCCAAACGCACGGCGCTCATCACCGCCTCGGTCCCGGAATTGACCAGACGCACCATCTCCATGCCGGGAAAACGGTCGATGATCTTTCTTGCCAGCAGCGTCTCGCCCTCGGTGGGCGCGCCGAAGGAGCACCCCTTGGCCGCAGCGCGCGTCACCGCCTCCACCACCACCGAATGGGCATGACCCACGATCAACGGACCCCAGGAACCCACATAATCGATGTAGCGGTTGCCATCCACATCCCACAGCAACGCCCCCTTCCCCTCCCGGATGAAGCGCGGCGTCCCGCCGACCGACTTGAAGGCCCGCACCGGACTGTTCACCCCTCCCGGAATCACCGCGCGCGCCTCGCGAAACATCTCCTCTGAACGGCTCATCACCTCGTCCTCCTCGCCAATCGGGTTATTCTTTTTTGGGGTCCATGACCATGAACCCGAAAATGCCCACTGCCTTCCACTCCTCCTTGTTGACCTGATCGTACACCTTGAAAAACCACAAACCCGGCTCCATCTCCCCGGAGATCGCTCCGGCGGCGGTGTACATCGGCAATTCGTCCTTTTCTTGCACCTGCACCGGCGGAAACTGCAACGCCGCCTTGGCGCGGCCCGAGTCGTCCAGTATGTCCACCTTGAGCCGGTGCTGTCCGTTCACGGTCAACACCACATCCAGCACGAAATAGCCCAACACCCCGTTGGAGTTGGCCTGCAGGGCCTTGACCACCGACAGGGGTTGCACGTTTTCCCCCTTCTGGGCGATCCGGTCGGAAAGATAGGCGTTGCTGATGTAGGCCGGCTGGCGATAGATCTTCTGCCGCGCCGTCCGTCCGTCCGCCGGCCATGCCAGAAAGAGGAGCCATCCCAATCCCGCCACACCCCAAGGGAGCCATTTCATCTCACCGTTGCTCCTTGCCCAGTTGCGTCAGCAGTTCCGCCTGATGATGGGCGGTCAACGCGGTGACGATCTCTCCCAGCTCACCGGCCAGGACCTGATCCAGCTTGTGCAGGGTCAGATTGATCCGGTGATCGGTGACCCGGTTCTGAGGAAAGTTGTAGGTGCGGATGCGCTCGGAGCGGTCCCCGGATCCCACCTGGTCCCGCCGGTCACGGGAGCGCTCGTCATGCGCCGCGCGCTGTTCCATGTCCAGAAGACGCGCCTTGAGGACCTTCATGGCCTGCGCCTTGTTCTTGTGCTGCGACTTCTCGTCCTGACACGACACCGTGATCCCGGTGGGCAGATGGGTGATGCGCACCGCCGAATCCGTGGTGTTGACGCTCTGGCCCCCTGGCCCGGACGAGCGGAAGACATCGATGCGCAGATCGTCCCGTTCGTTGATATTCACCTCCACCTCTTCGGCTTCCGGCAGCACCGCCACGGTGCAGGCCGAGGTGTGAATCCGTCCGCCCGCCTCGGTGGTCGGCACCCGCTGCACCCGATGCACCCCGGATTCGTACTTGAAGGCCGACCAGGCCCCATGCCCGGTGATCATCACGATCACCTCCTTGAAGCCGCCCAACTGGGTCGGATTGCTGGAGAGCGGTTCCAGCCGCCAGCGGTTCTGTTCGGAAAAGCGGCCGTACATGCGCAACAGGTCGGCGGCGAACAGACCCGCCTCCTCCCCGCCCGTGCCCGCGCGGATCTCCAGAATCACGTTGCGCCCTTCCAGGGGATCCTTGGGGATCAGCAGCAACTGCAATTCCGGAACTTTTCGTTCCAGACGATTGCGCAATGACTCCACCTCTTCGCGCACCATCCGTTTCATTTCGGCGTCGGTTTGCGTGTCGTCCAGCATGGCCTCGGTGGTGCGGATCTCCTCTTCCAGCCGGCAATAGTCGGCCCAGGCCGCGACCAGCGGATCCAGCTCCGCGTACTCCTTGCTCAGGCGGGCGAACGCCACGGGATCCTCCGTGCCTTTGGTCGTGCCCAGCAGGACGTCAAGCTCCTCGTGGCGTCGCCGCATGGCGTCGAACCGATGCGCCAGGGTCTGTTCCATTGTGCTCATGACGGGCCATCCAGTTGAAACAGTTGCCGCGTGGCCTCCACGTAGAGATCCCCGCCCGGCTCCGTCGCCAGGCGCCGCAGGGAGGTCAGCGGGGGGTGCAGGATCTTGTTCACCAGTTGCCGACCGAACAGTTCCACCCGTTTCTGTTCTTCCGGCGAGATGCCCGGCCACCCCTCCACCATTTTGGCCACCTCATGGTCCCGGATGCGTTCCAGTTTTTCCCGCAGTGCGGTCAGGACCGGAAAGACCCCCAGGCTCTCCAGCCACTGCATGAAGGTTTCGGTGTGGGTGTCGATGATGGATTCGGCTGCCGCCACCTCGTGGCCCCGGTCCTTGAGATTGTTTTCGACGATGCGCGCCAGGTCGTCGATGTCGTACAGATAGGCGTTGTCCAGCTGGGCGATGGCCGGATCCAGGTCGCGGGGCACGGCGATGTCGATGAAGAATTGCGGGCGTTGCCGTCGTCTCTTGAGGGCCGCCTTCACCATGGGGGCGGTCACCAGATGGGCCGGCGCCCCGGTCGAGGAGAGGATGATGTCGGCCTGGTCGAGGTGTTGTTCCAGGGTATCCAGGGCGCAGGCCGTGCCGTTGAAGGTGGCGGCCAGGGCCTCGGCGCGGGCCAGGGTGCGGTTGGCCACCAGAATCGATACCCCGTCGGAGACCAGATGGCGGGCGGCCAGTTCGCACATCTCCCCGGCGCCGATCAACAGGCAGCGGCAGCCGCGCAGCTCCCCGAAGATCCGCCGCGCCAAGGCGACGGCCGCCGAGGCGATGGAGACCGGATTGCGGGCGATGCCGGTATCGTTGCGCACCTGTTTGGCGGCGTGGAAGGCGTGCTGGAAGTACTTGTTGAGGACCGGTCCCAAGGCATGCGCCTCGTTGGCCTGTTGATAGGCCTGTTTCATCTGGCCTAAGATCTGCGCCTCGCCCACCACCAGGGAGTCGAGACTGGAGGCCACCCGGAAGCCGTGGCGCACGGCATCCTTTTCCGCGTGGGTGTAGAGGTGTTGACGCAACGGATCCGGTTGCGCTCCCCGGCTGTCGGCCAGCCAGCCGCTCACCTCGCGGACGATGGCGTCCGGATCGGGCCCGGCGCAATAGAGTTCGACCCGGTTGCAGGTGGACAGAATCGCCGCCTCGGCCACCCCTGGCAGCGCCTTGAGCTGGCTCAGGGCGAGCGGGAGATCCGGAGCGGCGAATGCCAGGCATTCCCGAATGGCCACCGGGGCGGTCTTGTGACTCAGGCCGACAATGACGATCTTCATAAGGTGACGATATCCGCATGTTGGTGGCGCAACGTATGCGCGACAGCCGCACTGGACATCATAGCCCGAAAGGGTGGCAAAAGACAAATTTCCAATCCTGGCCATGGTTGTGGTCAAAAAAAAACGCCCCGCAGGGCGTTTTTTTTCGTCGAGGACCGGGGAATCACTCCACCTTGAGCTCGGCCTTTTCCTTCCACTCCTGGCCCTTGTTGTCCTTCCAGGTGACATTGACCGGGCCGGCTTTGTCGGCTTTGAGATAGAACGAAAAGAAGGGGTTCTTGGAAACCGCGCCGGTCCAGGTGGCTTTCATGATGGTGGCGCCGCCGTATTCGGCGGTGATGGTTTCGATGAAGTGGGCGGGGATCGTCTCCCCGGTGTTCTTGTCCTTCCGCAAACCGCTCTCCATGGGATGCTTGATGAGGGTTTTGATGAGCGCGAGTTCCCCCTTCTTGAGGGGCTTTTCGGGAGCGCGTACCTTGGGTTCGCCAATATCCGCCATGATCTTCTCCAGCAGTTGAAGTTGGGATGATGAAATCGAAAGCGAGCGTCAGCCGGCGCAACCGCCCTCGGCGACCTCGATGGTCATGACGGCGCCATACAACGCCCCCTTGTTGGATTTGGCGATGGCCCGCACCTGCGAGGCCTTGGCCATTTTGATCCGCAACTCCACCTCGGCCTTGCCGGAGGCGGGCGTGAACTCGAAGCGGCCCACCAGCGGCTTGGGATTGGCATCCACGAAGATCGCCAGCATGGCGATGTAGTTGTCGGCTTCCATGGGGTGATCCACGGAGATGGGGAAACGGACCAGAGCGCCGTTTTCCGTTCTGGCCGGGGTGTCGATCTTGACCTTTTCCAAGGCGACCTTGCCTGGCCCGACTTCCTTGGCGATCAGTTCATCCACGTTGACCGGCGCTTCCGCCGGCGCATCGGCCGCTTCCGCCAGACGCGGCACGCCGAGATATCCGGCCGCCACGCAGGCCGCTCCCGTGGCCCCCAAGGCTCCCAGGAATTTTCTGCGTGTCAGAGTGTTTGTTTGTTGCATGCCCATTTGCTCACGCCTCCAATACCGCTCGATTGAGTGAATGAGGAGGCGCGTTCGCGCCTCCTCTTGGCCTTAATTACTTGCTCTCGGGTTCTTCCGGCATTTTGTGGACAAAGCCGGTGTGGCAATCCACGCAGGTCTTGTCCTTGTTTTCCATGACCTTCTTGTGTTTCTTGGCGCCGGACTTGTCCTGTTCCTCCAGATTCATGGCATCGTAGTTGTGACAGAAGCGGCACTCCTTGGAATCCCGGCTCTTCATGGAGGCGATGACGTTTTGCGACAGATCCCAGCGCTTCTTGTCGAAGGTGGCCTTGTCGGGATAGGTGCCGATCAGGTGATGGTAGATGTCCTTGCTGCCGATTTCCAGCTTGATCAGGAACTTGGAGATCCAGTCGCCGAAGGTCTTGCCGTGGGGCACATGACAGTCGGAACAGGTGGCGCGCACGCCCATGCGGTTAGTGTAGTGTTTGCTCTCCTTGTATTCCTGGTACACACCTTCCATTTCGTGGCAGGAGACGCAGATATCCATGCTGTTGGTCAGCGTCATGCCGAAATGGAAACAGATGAAGAAGACGAAACCGGCCAGAAATCCGACCACCAGGATCAGACCGACCGCCTTCTGGCTGGGGGTCTTCAGCCAATCGAGAAGATTCTTGAACATGGTCCCCTAATTCTCCGGGTTGAAGGGAAGGTAAGATGCATTTTGGCCAGCATACACGCAATTTTTTCGCGAGTGCAAGGGAAGAATCGAATCCGGCGGATACCGATCCTGGCGGTTTCGAGAGCGGCTTGACAGGTTTGTGTCCTATGAAGTAGCATTATATTCTTGAGTTTTAATTTACATATCATTGCGGGCGTCGCGCGGCCCGTGAGGGAGATCAACCACATGAAACCGCGTTTCAGGCCATTGCTGGCGGCCATCGTGGCCATGACGTTCTGGCAGACCGCATTCCTGGCGGAGGCGGGCAAGGCGGGCAGGCATCTCGGCCCGGAGGTGGCCAGGGAGCAGTCTGCCCATGCCAGGGAGGTGTCGATCGCCCCGTTCACCTTGAATGGCGTGGCGCTCGTTCAGGACCGGGGCAAGAACGAGCTGGCCGATTTCAAGTCGCCGGCCACCCGGTTGTGTCCGCCGTTTTGCGTGCAGCCGGCGGCGGTGGCCGGCGTCACCACGATCCAGGTGGAGGATTTCGTCCGTCTGGCCCCGGAGATCAATGTCGGCAGGATCCTCATCGTTGACATGCGCACCCCGGACTGGTATGCCCAGGGGACCCTGCCCGGGGCGATCAACATCCCCTACTCCGATCTGATCGGTCCGGAGGCCACGGTCAAGGCCACGCTGCGGCGGCTGGAGGGCAAGGATGTGATCGGTTTCTGCAACGGCTGGTGGTGCAGCCAAAGCCCAACCGCCCTGAACGCGCTGATTCAAATGAAGTATCCTGGCAAGCTCCACTATTTCCGGGGCGGCAGCCAGGACTGGCATGACGCCGGTCTGCCATTCTCCATTCCCATGCCTTGATCGCCATCCCGGTGAGGCGGTGTGGCGAGCGTTCCTGTCAACTTTCGTTGCCGAACTCGACCTTTCGCCACCCATGCCCTGCTGCCGTGATCCACGGACAAATCCTGTCACACCCTGTGACGAATCGGGTGGGATCGCGGACAATTCGTTACCATAATTATTTGATTTTATGTTGACATTAGAAAATGGCCATATGAAAATGTCTCCCAGGAAGCATGGGAAACTTCCAGATTGGGTGGCTTGAAATTGAATTATTGTAAGCGAGGTGCAACCATGAACGCCTTATCGCACATTACCAGTATCGTACAGACGCGCGCCCATCAGGCGGAGATCAAAATGCGCGAAGGGATCGGGCAACAGGCTCAAACCCTCCAGAAGACCGTGGATGCGGCACGCAATGCCGCCAACACTTCGGCCTACAAGGTGGACATCTCTCCGGCCGCCATGAAGCTGGCCGCCAGGCGCGGCTGATGCCCCGACCGGAATGCGACGACTGCGGTCGCCCCCGCCCGACGCGACCGTGGTCGTCTCGCTTCCGATGTTGAACCCTCGCATCAAGTGATTGCCCAAATCCCGCCATCCCTTTAGCATACCGCCCCGTAAGGCGCGAAGCCCCTCCGCGATCCTTGGACCCGATTTGCATGCGCCCCATGGCGTTCGGTGGGCAAGTCGTGTTATGTTTGTTGAATTTTGCGGCAGGCCGGACGAGTGGGATCGGAACCGGCCGCAGTGGGCATGCGACGATGAACGAACTCTGGGAAAAAGCCAAGACAATCATCCAGGAACAGGTTTCTCCACAGATTTTCAACATGTGGATCAAGCCCTTGCGTCTTGGCGCCAGCGACGGCGGGAGGCTGGAGATCCTCACCGGCAACGATTTTTCCGCCGAGTACGTCAAGAATCACTATGGCCCGCTGCTGGCGTCGGTACTCTCCTTCGAGGCGGGACGCGCCATCGAGGTGCTCTTTCGCGCCTCTCCCCCCTCGCGGCCAACCGAGGCGAACGTCGCGCCGCCGGAAGAGCCTCCCCCGCCGCCACCGCCTCCCCCGCTGCCGGGCCGCGCCGGGGTGGATGGGCGCTACACCTTCGAGTCGTTCGTGGTGGGCAGTTGCAATCAGTTCGCCCATGCCGCAGCCGCCAGGGTGGCGGATGCGCCGGCCACCGCTTATAATCCTTTGTTCATTCACGGCGGGGTGGGCCTGGGCAAGACCCATCTGCTGCATGCCATCGGCAATGCCCTGCTCCGCTCGCGGCCGGCGCTGAAGACCCTGTATCTTTCCTCCGAGAAATTCATGACCCTGCTGATCGATTCGTTGCGTTTCAAGCGGGTGCACGACTTCAAGGAGAACTTCCGTTCCGTGGATGTCCTGCTGGTGGACGACATCCAGTTCATCGCCGGCAAGAAGGCGACCCAGGAGGAGTTTTTCCACACCTTCAATGCCCTGTACGAGTCCAGCAAGCAGATCGTCCTCTCCTCGGACAGCTTTCCCTCGCAGATCGAACACCTGGAGGAACGGCTCCGTTCCCGCTTCGGCTGCGGATTGGTGGTGGACATCCACGCCCCGGACCTGGAGACCCGCATGGCCATCCTGAAGAAAAAGGCGGCCTTGGAAGGGATGGACCTGCAAGACGACGTGGCCTTTTTTCTGGCGGAGGCCATCAAGACCAACGTGCGGGAGCTGGAGGGCGCCCTGATCCGGGTGTGCGCCCTGGCCTCCCTGGAGCGGGAGCCGGTCACCCTGGCCTTGGTGAAGGATTCCCTGCGCCACGCGGCGCGCCGCTCGGAACCCCAACAGATCGCCATGGAGCGGATCATCGAGACCGTGGCCGCCTATTACAAGATCCGTCCCATGGAGATCCGTTCGCCGAAGCGCTCCCGGCGCTTCAGTCACCCCCGCCAGGTGGCCATGTACTTGTGCAAGCAGTTGACCAATCACTCCTATCCGGACATCGCGGAGGAGTTCGGCGGACGCAATCACACCACGGTGTTGTACGCCGTGGAAAAGATCACCTCCCTGCGGGGGGAGGATTCGCATCTGGAGGATGTGGTGACCGCCCTGACCGCGATGTTGCGCTAGGCAGTGGATAACGTTTCCGAAAAAGGCTGAATGACATGGAATTTTTCATTGATCGCGATCCGTTCTTGAAGGTTTTGACCCGCATCCAGAGCGTCGTGGAGCGTCGCAACACCATGCCGATCCTGGGCAATGCCCTGCTGGAGGTGGCGGAGGGAGAGCTGATCGTCTCGGCCACGGATCTGGAGGTCTCGGTGCGAACCCTGACCCCGGTGGAGATGGTGGTTCCGGGCGCGTTGTCGGTGGGGGCGCGCATCCTGTTCGACGTGGTGCGGGAGCTGCCGGCCAAGGCGATTCGCCTGCGCGCCGAGGGGGAGCGGCTGTTGCTGACCTGCGACCGCGCCCGTTTCGACCTGGCCGGGTTGCCGGCGGAACAGTTTCCGAAACTGCCGCAGCCCGATGGGGAGTTCCGCGTGAGCCTGCCACAGCCCGTCTTGTCGGGAATGCTGGAAAAAACCCATTTCGCCATGTCCTTCGACGAGACCCGCTACGTGTTGAACGGGGTGTTTCTGCAATTGACCGCCGCCGAAATCGAGGGCCATCCCGGTCGCGCGCGCATGGTGGCCACCGATACCCACCGCATGGCCATGATGGAGAAACCCCTGGATGGTCCGCTGCCGGAGGATCGCGAGGCCATCATCCCCAGGAAGACCGTGTACGAGATCCGCAAGCTGCTGGAGGAGGACGAACTGACCCCGGAATTGATCCTGGGGCCGACCTATCTGCAACTGGTCAAGCCGGAGCTGGTGTTGATCTCCAAGGTGGTGCAGGGGCGTTTTCCGGATTGGCGGCGGGTGGTGCCCACCGCCAACACCGTGCGGCTGACCACGGCGCGCGAGGCGTTGCATCAGGTGGTGAAACGGATTTCGGCCCTCTCCCACGAAAAGACCCTGGGGGTGCGTCTGCAGATCGAGGGGCAGCGCATGTTGATCAACTCCAACAATCCGGAGCAGGAGATGGCCGAGGAGGAGATGGCGGTGGCGTTCGACGGGGAGATACCGATCACCGTGGGGTTCAATGCCCGCTATCTGCGGGAGATCCTGGTGGCCATGAGCGGCGACAGCGTGCAGTTCGCCTTCAAGGATGACGAATCGCCGGTGCTGGTGTTCGATCCGGAGCGCAGCGACGCCTTGTTCGTGCTGATGCCCATGCGGGTGTGACGGCGCGGCGCGCCATGCTGCTGGAGTGGCTGCGGATACGGGATTTTCGCAACATCGCCGGGGCCGAATTGCGCTTCGGCGCGGGACTCAATCTGGTCGTGGGGGCCAACGGCCAGGGCAAGAGCAATCTGCTGGAGGCCGTGGGGGTGCTGGCCTCGGGCCGCTCCTTCCGGCAGGCGACCAGCGCGATGATGCTGCGCCGGGGCGCGGAACGGTTTCTGCTCGCCGGGGGGGTGTCGTGTGGCGGGATAGCGCGCCGGCTGGATGTGCTGGGGGAGGAGCGGCGTCAGGAGGTGCGTCTGGATGGCAAGTCCATGGCGGCGGCCTCGAGCATGGAGCGGGTGTTGGCGGCGGTGACCGTCACCCCGGAGACCCCCCTGCTGGTGCGCGGCGGACCGGGCGAGCGGCGCAATTATCTGGACTGGTTGAGCTTTTTCGCCCACCGCCGCCATGGCGTGGAGGCCAGGGATTATCAACGCGCCCTGCAGGCCCGCAATCGGCTGTTGAAACAGAGCGCCGGGGATCCCCGCGAGCTGACCGCCTGGGAGGCGCAGTTGGCGGTGTTGGGGGCCGGGATCGCCGCGCGGCGACGGGAGACCCTGGCGCGGGTGTGGGAGGTGCTGCCTGGCTATCTGGCGCTGCTGGATCTGCCGCCGGAACGGTTCTCCATGACGCTCACGGGTCCCGAACCGCTTGCCGTGGAGGCGTTGCGGGAGCGGTTGGCCGCCAGCCGGGAGCGGGACCGGCGCCTGGGCGCCACCGGGGTGGGACCGCATCGGGATGACCTGCTGTTGCGCATGGAGGGTCAACCCTTGGCCCGTTTCGGTTCGCGCGGCCAGCAGAAACGGTTCGCCCTGGCCCTCAAGCTGGCGGAGGGGGAGTTGCTGGAAGGGGTGCTGGGTGAGCCGCCGGTGATGGTGCTGGACGATCCGGCCTCCGAGCTGGATCGGGACGGGATGGCGCGTTTGATGGCGCTCATGGCCCGGCAGGGCCGGCAATGTTTTCTGTCCGCCCGCGAGGTCGGGGAGATTCCCTGGCCGGAGGATCGGTCGCGGGTGGTATGCTCGGTGGCAGCGGGCGTGTTTCAAGTCATTATGGAGTGTGAAAGTTCATGACCACTGAGGAAGAGAACGGTCAGGCCGCTGGCCAGAGCGAGTACGGAGCGGACAGCATCAAGGTTCTCAAGGGCCTGGAGGCGGTGCGCAAACGTCCGGGGATGTACATCGGCGACACGGACGACGGCACCGGGTTGCATCACATGGTGTTCGAGGTGGTGGACAACGCCATCGACGAGACCCTGGCCGGCCATTGCGACCGCATCGAGGTCTTTTTGCGCATCGACGGCTCGGTGACGGTGCGGGACAATGGCCGGGGCATTCCCACCGAGATTCATCAGGAGGAAGGGCGTTCGGCGGCCGAGGTGATCATGACCGTACTGCATGCCGGAGGCAAGTTCGATCAGAGTTCCTACAAGGTCTCCGGCGGGTTGCACGGGGTGGGGGTTTCGGTGGTCAACGCCCTTTCGGAGCTTCTGGAGCTGACCATCCGCCGCAACGGTCAGGTATGGCGTCAGGAGTACCGGGAAGGGGATCCGGTGGCGCCCATCCGCCAGACCGGGACCACCCGGAGCACCGGCACCGAGGTGACCTTCCGGCCCAGCCGTCAGGTCTTTTCCGACGTGGTTTTTTCATTCGATTTATTGTCGCAGCGGCTGCGTGAGTTGTCGTTCCTCAATCCCGGCGTCAACATCCACATTCGCGAGGACGCCACGGAAAAGGAGCATCATTTCCACTACGAGGGGGGCATCCGTTCCTTCGTGGAGCATCTCAATCGCGCCCGCACCCCGCTGATGACCCCGCCGATCTATTTCGTCGAGCAGCGGGGTTTGGTACATGTGGAGACCGCGTTGCAATGGAACGACTCCTATCAGGAAAATGTGTTTTGCTATACGAACAACATTCCCCAGCGGGACGGGGGGACGCATCTGATCGGTTTTCGTTCCGCGCTGACGCGCATTCTCAACCAGTACGCCCTTTCGACGGGCCTGCTCAAGAAGGACAAGGGGGCCACCCTGGCCGGCGAGGATTGCCGGGAGGGATTGACCGCCGTGCTGTCCATCAAGGTCCCGGATCCGAAGTTCTCGTCGCAGACCAAGGAGAAGCTGGTCTCCTCGGAGGTGCGCACCGCCGTCGAGGGGGTGATGGCCGAGCACCTGACCACCTATTTCGAGGAGCACCCGCAGGAGGCCAGGAAGATTCTGGCCAAGTCGGTGGAGGCGGCCACCGCCCGCGAGGCGGCGCGCAAGGCCAGGGAGCTGACCCGGCGCAAGAGCGCGCTGGAGATCTCGTCGCTGCCCGGCAAGCTGGCCGATTGTCAGGAGAAGGATCCGGCCCTGTGCGAGCTGTACCTGGTGGAGGGGGATTCCGCCGGCGGTTCCGCCAAGCAGGCCAGGGACCGGAAGTTTCAGGCGATTCTGCCGTTGAAGGGCAAGATCCTCAACGTGGAGAAGGCCCGTTTCGACAAGATGCTCTCCTCCGCCGAGGTGGGGACGCTGATCACGGCGCTGGGCACCGGGATCGGGGCCGAGGAGTACAACATCGCCAAGCTGCGTTATCACCGCATCATCATCATGACCGACGCGGACGTGGACGGATCCCACATCCGCACCTTGCTGTTGACCTTTTTCTTCCGGCAGTATCCGGAGTTCATCGATCGCGGTTATCTGTACATCGCCCAGCCGCCTTTGTTTCGGCTGATGCGTGGCAAGACGATTCGTTATCTCAAGGACGAGGAGGCGCTGATGGGGGTGTTGATGGAGAGCGGCCTGGAGGGGGTGGATCTGATGGGGGCTGGCGGGGTGCTTTCGGCGGGCGAGCGGAACGTGGCGTTGCGGGACGCGCGGCGTTATCTGGTGTTGTTGGAGCGCCTGGGTCGGCGTTACGATCGGCAGGTGTTGAATGCCGCCGTGGAGACGGCCAATGTGACCCATGAGATTCTGTTGGAGGAAGCGTCGGCGCGGGAGGCGGTGGAGCGTTTGACGACCGCCATGGGGGGGACGAACGGGGATCGTCTGGTGGTGGAGATGGCGCGGGATGGCGAGACCGGAATGCACACCCTGACGGTGCGGCGCAGCGTGCACGGGGTGCCGGTGGAGATGGTGCTCAACGAGGAGTTGGTGCGTTCTCCGGAGTACCGGGAGATGAGTCAGTTGGCGAACCTGTTGCGGGAGCGTCTGGGCAGTCGGCCCACGCTGGTCAAGGGGGGACACGAGACCCGGCTGGAGGGTCTGGAGGGTCTGGTGAACTGGATTCTGGCCGAGGGGCGCAAGGGTCAGTCGATTCAGCGTTATAAAGGTTTGGGCGAGATGAACCCGGAGCAGTTGTGGGAGACCACCATGGATCCGACGGTGCGGACCTTGTTGCAGGTGCGCATCGAGGACGCCGTGGAGGTGGACGGGGTGTTCACCACGCTGATGGGGGACGCCGTGGAGCCGCGCCGGGAGTTCATTCAGGCCAACGCCTTGAATGTGGTCAATCTGGACGTCTAGTCGTGTACGCGACCCCGTTGGGGGAGATGTGGCTGCACACGCGTGATCATGCCATCGTGGCCTTGTCCCCCCACCCCCCGGCCACGCCCCCGGACGCGCGGTTGCGGGAGTGGGTGGGGGCGTGGCTGGCCGATTATTTTTCCAGTCACATTCGCTCCGTGGAGGGCATGCCTCTGGCCCCGGTGGGCACGCCGTTCCGGCTCAGGGTATGGGAGCGGCTGCAGGCCATCCCCCCTGGCCGGGTGGAAACCTACGGTTCCCTGGCCCGTTTTCTCGACAGTTCTCCCCGCGCCGTGGGCATGGCGTTGGCCGCCAATCCCATTCCCATTCTGATACCCTGTCACCGGGTGGTGGCGGCCCATGGTCCTGGTGGATACAGTGGGGCTGGGGGGGTCGAGGGCAAGCGATTCCTGTTGCGGCTGGAGGGTGTTTCTTTCGCACATGTCGATGACAAAAATAATTGACAATAGCGTGCTCCTTTGCTCCCGTCTCTTTCCGGGGGAAAGAGACGGGGCTTGAGGCAGCAGTCAACAGATTGCGACTTTATTTATTGTTGTCGATGAGTTGGCCATTGGGTTGCAGGAAACTCCCCAGATTGGTGGGCCGATAGGGGGCCGGGGCTTCTCCCGGATTGGCCACCACTGCGGGGGCGTTCCAACGCTCCAGCACCGAGACATGAACGCACATGTGGTCCGGAAAGTCGCGGCTCCTTTGCGGCATGACGTCGAACGGCGGGGAGTTCCAGGGTTTGTGGGCCACGCCATGCATGGGATCGGGATGGGCGACGATATCCGGCGTGGCGGAGAAGCGCACCCCCAGGTTGCGGCACCAGTTGGTCATGCAGTTCAACCCGCCGTCGGACAGGCCGCTCTGATTGCCCTGGACGGGATATCCGCCGCCCACGTCCGAGTGGGCGCCGGGCATGAGGATCTGGGTGACCCCGTCGCGCGGATCCCAGAAGGTGGGGGCGAAGTCGCCGCGCCGTTCGTCCACCGACACCAGGTGCAGGCCATGCGCGACCTTGGGGCTGAGCCGGTTGTCGGCGAAACGGAAAAGGTCCACCTGTTCCCCTTCGCGGAAAACCGGAATCCCCATGGCCCCGACCGTATCCCAGACCCCGATCCCCTCGATATTGGCCGGGACGAAATCGGCATCGGTGAGATCGCGGGCGAACCATCCGGGCAACTCGGCGAGGAGTTCCGCCAGGTGGGGCAGAAAGGAATGGCTGTGTGCATTGGCGGTATGCGTCTGCTGCTTGCGATATCGATGCCACGCCGCCACCCCCAGACGGTAGACCTCTGCCTTGTCGGCAAAATTCACGGTCGCGGGATGGAACAGCCCCTGGCCGACGATCATCCCACCCAGCGCCCGCGCGGTATAGGCCCCCCGGCTGAAGCCGATCAGGAAGATCCGATCGCCGGGCTGGTAGTGGCGGGAGAGGAAGGTATAGCCCCGCACGATGCGGGAGATGACCCCCATCCCGAATCCCCCGCCGAGCATTCTGTTCAGCCAGTTGTTGGAGTCGCCCACGCCGTGGAGGTATTTGGCGATCTGGATGGTTTCGCCAGAGGCATTGGTCGCGGTTCGTTCCTGCTCGTTATCCAGGGCTGATTGGCCCAGGGTGTTCTGTCCATCAAGATTGAAAAATATTTTTAATACGTTGGTAATGTCAGGCACGCCATCCTTGTCCTCGTCATCATCGGGACCATTCCACGTGCCATCGGCGCAAAAGAGGATATTCTTTGCCATGATCGTTTTCCTTGCCGTTTTTGATGTGGAGTGCGATCCCGGCACGATATTCCATGCAAAGAAGAACGTCAATGGATATTTTTAATTATTTTATAATATGATTATAACAAGGAAAGCGGAATCGTCACGAAGCCATCACCCCCTTCTGCCCGTGACAGACTCCGGCAGCAGCAGATGAATGCGGCTCAGACGATAGGCGGTGCGGCTGCCCCATGTCAGCAATATCGCCCCGCCCAGGAGCGAGACCAAGGCGATCCAACGCTCCTCCATGGGCCAAACCGGCGAAAAGGCGCGTACCAGGGCAATTACCCCCCACGCAACCAGTAAAATGGTGGCCAGCCGATCCGGCAACACCGCCCCGGCGGAAAAGAAGCCGGCCACCCGAACCGTCACCCCCATAATCAACGTGGTCAACATGCCGGCGGCCAACAGGTGTACGGCGCTGTCCAGCATCGCCCCCTGCACCGCCAACAGCGAGGCGGTTGCCAGCGCATACGCGAACCCCAACGACAGGGTCACCTGAATCGAGGCCCACCCGAAACGCCAGGCGGCGCGGGGATAGTCGGTGCCGATCAGCAGGATCGCCAATACCACCAGCCAGGCGACCCCCGCCAGACGCCAGGAACCCCAACCGGCAAAGGCCGCCGCCCCACTGACCAGCCACGCCGCCAGCAGCGCCAGGGCGAACGCCAGCGCCGTGCCCTTTTGCAAAAACCGTCCCCCCACCACGTTCTGAATCAACTGCTGCGCCGCCACCAGGGCCACGGTCACCGGGCCGCACCACAACACGAACAGGGCCACCCCGGGGTCATCCAACTCCAGCCACGGGGTGATCGCCATCAGACCCATCCCCAGGGCCAGCGGCAAGCCACGGGGAATCCGCAACGCCGGATTGCCCGCCAACGTCACCCGCAGCAACAGATACCCGGCCCCGCCATAGGCCCCGCTCACCAAAAGACTCCCAACCACGGCAAGCCAGGAAACCGGCAAAAAAAGCAACGCCAGACCGGCCCACAGCAAATAGAGCAGTTTCAGCAAGATCTCCGAAGCAGGGGGCTTGCCGCCGGTCACGTGCGGCCCGGACTGCAACGCGAAACCCAACAGAAACGACCCCACGAAACCCTCGATCTGGATCCGGGCATGCAGCAGCTTGAAGAAAAAATAATCCCCGGCAATCCCCAACTGACCGTGCTGCCAGAGCCACAAGCCGAACCCCAGAAAAAATCCCGCCAGGCCCGCCGCCAATCCCCCATACCAGAAACGATGCACAATGGGCAGCCGGGTGAAATTCATCGGGGTGAACGGTGGATCCGCAGGGGCGATGATTTGGATGATGCGTCGCATGGGTGGATGGCCTTCCTGTGGCAGGCAGCGTTGTATTTTCTGGTAATTTGTAGGCCGCTTTCCGTGCCGGGTCAAGGGTTGCGGTCGAGGGAGCAAGAAAGCTTGCAACTGTCCAATTTTTTGCTTTTTATCTAACTTATTGATTTATAAAAAAAATATCTATAAATTGACTTGGGTGGCTATTTACGGAAGTCAAAATGATTGACTAACGATTGTAAATATAATGGAGAAAGTTTGAAAAATCAATACGTTGTTCTTTTCTAATTGATGGCATGTAAATTGCTAATAAATCCAGTGTCCGAGGCATGTGTAACCAGGATCAGGAGAACCACCCATGAAAAACTGCTGGGAAAAAAACAAATGCGGCCGTGAACCCGGAGGGGCCAGGGAGAAAAAACTGGGTACCTGCCCGGTGGCCACCTATGCCCTGGCGGACGGATTCCTCGGCGGCGTGAACGGCGGACGGGCTTGCGCGTTCATCGTCGGCAGCCTGGCCCCCAATGCGGAGCAACGGTGCGAAGCCAAGGATTGCTTTCGCTGCGACTTCTTCAACACGCTGCGCAAGAAGTACAAGAACTCCCTGAACATCGAGGTGTTCAACCGCTACATCGACAACTCCCGCACCATGGCCCTGGATTGAAAGGACGCCTCAAGGAGACCGCTGCCATTCGAACGAGAGCATCTTCTCCCCCCGCATGACCCGAAAGCGTAGCGACGTGGCCGTGGCCAGCGTTCCCAATACCGCCATCCCCCGCGACGGATCGGTCAGCTCGACCCCGTTGACCCAAATGACCCGATCCCCCGCCTGAAGACCCAGTTTTTCCAGCAATGCCCCATCCTGTCCGGGCAGCAGCCGCATTCCGGCGAACCGTCCGTTTTCGTGGGCCGGTTCGATGCGCAGCGCTTCCAGGAGCGTCTCCGGCTTCTCCCGGAAACGGCTCCACAAGGCGTTGATGGCCGTTTGTGCCGCCGCGTCCGGAGCGGCGGTGGGGGGCGGTTCCAGGACCAGCTCCTTTCTGGGCAGGCGCAGCGTCTCGTGACGGCCTCGATGTTCCAGGATCACCAGGTCCGGATGGATGGCGCGGATCACCGCCTCGCCTGCGGAGTCACCGACGGCAAGGGCGCGCTCCTTGCCGTCCGGCGTGGCGATGAGGGCGCGGGCCGTGCCGGGGGATCCGTCCACGAAGAAGATGCCCAGCAGATTCAGGTTCAGGCGGGTGGCCGGGGCCTCCTCCGGGCGGGGTGGTGTTGGCGTGGTCGGGGCGGCGGCTCCGAACAGGCCCCGGAACAGGGCCGGATCGGTGGAGGCGGGCATGGCGGGGGCCGTTGGCGCGGCGACCGGCGCGTCCGGCAACGGATCGGTTGCCGGCGTCAGCACCTTCCAGGTCGCATCCGCCAGGTCGTAGGCGAGCAGTGCGATCAGCGACAGGTTGAGGAGCATCGGGACGCTCCGCTTCCCCCGGAGCGCTTGTGGCAGCAGGTTCCGGATCACTCCTCTTCCTTCAGCAGGCGGCGGGCCAGGGCGTCCAGTTCGTCGAGGCTCTGGTATTCCAGGATCACCCGTCCCCTCCCCCGCAGATGGGTGATGGCCACTGGCGCGTGCAGGGCCGTGGCGATCCGCGATTCCAGGGAGAGGATGGTGGGATCCCGCTGACGGCCACGCCCGCCGGTGGTTGTGGTCGGTTCGCGCGGCGCGGGTTGCGTCTCCTCCTCTTCAGGGGAAGGAACGGCCAGCTCGCGGGCCAGGGCCTCGGTCCGGCGCACCGAAAGATCGTTGTCCATCACCTCCCGGATCAGCCGCGTCATGGCCTCCGGTTGTCCCTCCAGGCGCAGCAGGGCGCGGGCATGGCCAGCGGAGAGCGCCCCGGTTTCCAACAGCCCCAGGGCCGTTTCCGGCAGCTTCAGCAGGCGCAGGAGGTTGGTGATGGCCTCCCGGCTCTTGCCCAGCCGTTGGGCGACCTTTTTGTGGCTGTAGGCGAACCTGTCGATCAGTTCCGCGCAGCCCCGGGCCAGCTCCACCGGGTTGAGGTCTTCCCGTTGGGCGTTTTCCAGAATCGAGGCTTCCAGCGCTTGCCGGTCGTTCCAGTGGCGGATCAGGGCGGGGATCTCCGTCAATCCCGCCATGCGCGCCGCGCGCCAGCGCCGTTCCCCGGCCACCAGCCGGTAGGTGGTCGTCCCGGACCCTTTGATCGGCCTTACCAGGATCGGCAACAGCACCCCTTGCTCGATGATCGAGTCGGCCAACTCCCGCAGCGACTCCTCGGCAAAGCTTTGCCGGGGCTGATGCGGATCGGGCAGGATGCTGTCAACGTTCAGGGCGTGGATCCGCTCCGGCTCTCCGCCGTCGATGGCCGCCTCGCCCAGCAGGGCCGCCAGTCCTTGTCCCAGGCCGCTCGACAGGCTCTTCATGCCGTCTTCTCCTTGCCCATCAGTTCCAGCGTGAACGCCTGGTACGCCCTGGCGCCGGGGGACCAGGGGTGAAACCACACCCCTGGTCGTCCGAAGCCTGGGGCCATGTGCAGGCAGGGGTCCCGCGGGATGGTGGTGTGAAAGACCAGCTCGCCCAGGTGGTTGCGCACCTCCTGGTCGATTTGCCGGTTGGGGGGCTGGTCCGCCTCCAGCAGGGTCAGCAGCACCCCCTCGACGGCGAGTCCCTTGTTGATCTGTTTCTTGATGATTTCGATAGTTTTCAATACCTGACTCAAGCCCTCCATGGCCAGATATTCGCATTGCAGGGGGATGAGGGCGCCATGGGCGGCGGCCAGTCCGTTGACCGTGAGCAGGCCCAGGGAGGGCGGGCAATCGATGAGAATCCAGTCGAACTCGGTCTGGAGGATTTTCAGGCGGTCGCGCAGTCGGAATTCGCGTTGGCGGGCATTGACGAGTTCGACTTCCGCGCCGCTCAGGTCGGCGCTGGCGGGGATCACGCCCAGTCCCCCCTTGCCCGTGACGGGCAGGATCGCCTCCTGGATCTTGCAATGGCCGGTGAGCACGTCGTAGATGGTGGGCAATCCGGCCTCCTTGGTGATGCCGAAGGCGGTGGTGGCGTTGCCTTGGGGGTCGAAGTCCACCAGGAGGATTTTCTTGCCTGCCGCCGAGGCGCTGGCGGCCAGGTTGACGGCGGTGGTGGTTTTGCCCACCCCTCCCTTGCGATTGACGATGGCGATGATGTGGCTCATGGGGTGGTTGGCCTGGTTTCACGTGAAACTTTTTGCATCCGCACGATCACCCCGTCCCCGGCGGGCAGGATATGTGGTGCGGTGAAGTGTCGGGCGAGCGGGGTGTGCAGGAAGCGTTCGATCTCCTCCAGGGCGCCCTTGCCCTTGAGGGCCAGGGAGACCCCGTCCGGGCGCAGCAGTGGGTATGCCAGTTTGGCGAGCGTGTTCAGTTCCGCCACTGCGCGTGAGGTGACGATGTCGTAGTGGCGTGGGTGTGGGGATTGTTCCACGCGTGTGGGAAAGATGGTGACGTATGTATTCAATTGCAATTCCGTGGCGACGAAGTTCAGAAAGCCGGCCTTTTTTTGGGTAGCTTCGTACAGATGGAACGTTCGCGATGCATCGGACAGTATAGCCAGAATCAGGCCGGGAAATCCAGCGCCGGAACCCATGTCGGCGATTTTTGTATCGGCTGGGAGCAGGGGCATGAGGGTCAGTGAGTCCAGGATATGGCGGTCGAGCAGGCTGGTGACCGCTGCGGGTCCGATGAGGTTGAAGTGTTGGTTCCACGTCAGCAGGTGGGTGACGAACCGTTGCAGTCGTTCTTGTTGCGTGGTGTCGGGTGGGCCGCCCAGCAGGGGTGCCATGGCCTGGAAGCAGCGGTGCCAGTCGGCTGGCGAGTAGGTTTGGTCCATTTGTGAAATGTGATAACCAAATTATTAGGGGTCCAGGGGGATTATCCCCCTGGTGGGATCCAAGGGCGTGAGCACTTGGTGGGATCCAAGGGCGTGAGCACTTGGGACTTTGACTTTCAGCGCGCTCTTTTCAAGAAGCTTTTTTCGCGCGCCTTTTGCGCGAAAAAAGCGCCGCGCGCCGCCTTCGCAGGCTCTCTTTTCGTTTCCGCTTTTTGGAAACGAAAAGAGAGC
>PDZX01000056.1 GCA_002753185.1 Magnetococcales bacterium WMHbin3 | reverse complement strand
CCGGTTCTGATAGGCGCCCAGGCTGGCGCGGATGTCGGAAACCGAATCCAGGGCGGAATCGACCCGTCCGATGGTCTTGTTGGCGCTGCCCTGGGTGCTGACGTTGATGGCGGCGCCGGCGCCCACGGAGAGCAGCGAGGTGGTGGTGGCGCGCAGCACGCTCACCAGGATGGTCTGGCCAGCCTTGGGACCCACCTGGAAGGCCTTGGCCGTTCCCCAGCCGCCGGACAGCAGCACCTGATTGTTGAACTCGGTCTGCACGGCGATGCGGTCGATCTCCGACAGGAGCTGATCGATCTCCTTCTGCAAGGCCAGGCGATCCGTACTGCCGTTGGTGTCGTTGGCGGCCTGCACCGCGAGTTCCCGGATGCGTTGCAGGGCATTGGTGGTCTCGTCCAGCGCCCCTTCGGCCACCTGGAACATGGAGATGGCGTCATTGGCGTTGCGGGCCGCCTGGTTGATCCCACGGATCTGGGAGGTCATGCGGGTCGAGATGGAGAGTCCCGCCGCGTCGTCCTTGGCGCTGTTGATGCGCAATCCAGAGGAGAGGCGCTGAAAGGTCGTCCCCAGGGTATTGGTGGTGATCGCCAGTTTCCGCTGGGCGTTGAGGGAAGCCAGATTGGTCGCGATGGACAAAGACATGATATGTTACTCCTTCCATGATGCAAGTCTTATCGACTTGGATTATTATCCTTCCATGGTCAAAATTGAACCGTTCGTTTCTTGGGGCTGGTCCGAGCCCAAAATTTAAATCATTCAGTACGACGAAAAAATGTCCTGTATGCGGGTTTGCCGACAATTGCGATCATCGTGCCAGGGGCTGACGACGATCACGCCTCGGCGATACGCATTTCACTCGGACGGGTCAGGCAATGGGGGGATAAGCGGGCGGACAAGGGTGCCCTGCAACAGCGGAAAGAAGCGAGGTAAGACATGGTGTGTGGCCTCCTGACCCGGTACCATTCATGGTTTCCGTTTCGTACTCGTCCCTGACTGGAGGTGGGTTGTTCGTTTTGAAGGGCCAACCCTAACCCTTGATCCTGTCCGATCCATCCTGGAGCGGATTGTTGCGACGGTTCAGCGTGAAGCTTACTGAATTTATCGGCGTCTGGGGAGGAGAGGTTTAGCCATTTTTTCGGGAACCTCGCCTGGGGCCAACCGCGCCGCCGTGCTCTTGAACACACTTATCGGCAGCATAAGGGTGGGGTTGAGGGTTTTTTCGTTGCCGGCGTCATTTTTTGTCAAGCCCGATTCAGGGGGTATCGGGATTGGCGCGTTTTTGGGCGATGGGCATGCCGAGGGCCTCGGAGATCTGCACGGCCTCCTTGACATCCATCTTGCTCAGGATCTTGGCGGCGACCTTTTCCGGGACGGCCCTGAGGGCCTTGACGGCGGTTTCCCGATCCATGGCCATGAGGCTGGAGGCGGCGGCCTTGGGTTTCATGCCGGCGTAGATCTTGGCCAGCCGTTTGATGTTGGCGTCGTCCTGATCCTTTTCCTGGGCCACGTCGGCGCGGATGGCGTCCCGAAGTTGCTCCAGGGCGGTGATGCGTTTGCCCAGTTTCTCTTCGAGGCGTTTGAGGTCGGCTTCGCGGACTTCCAGCCACTTTTCCCGCTCGTCCAGGTCGGCGCGGCGTTTTTCCAGGATTTCCAGGAGGGCGATGGGATCCTTGGCGAGGCCGATGTCCACCACCTTGGCGGATTTGTTTTTTTCAGTATTTTCATCATCTTTGGCGAACAGCGTCCCCGAAAGGAGCAAGCCCGTTGCCAACACCACGCCCAGGACCACGCGGCCATGCCAGGAAATTTTCACGTCGGACCTCTCATGCATTCTCAATAAGACCCATTCTGTCGGTGGGCGGCGCTCAGGATGCCCACTATATCCAGTTCCTTGGCTTCCTTGCGCTTTTGCTCCATGCGGATGCGCAGGGCCTCCTTTTCGGCCAGGACCTCGGCCTGACGCAGTTGCACCCTGGCGGCGAGCCACCGTTCGCGGGCCTCGTCGGACTCCAGACGCGCCTTGTGCAAGGCGCCCGTCAGACGACCGCGCCGCCATGCCTGGCCGGCCAGGTAGGATTCCAACAGGCCGGGACTGGCCCGCTGGGGTCCGGCGAGGGTGGCCATGGCCGCCTCTTTTTCCTCCTGGGTGGTCTGGTCGAGTTCCGTGATTTTGTGACGCACGGTTTCGACGTAGGCCAGGGCGCGGGCGAGTTCGTGTCCCGCAGCATCCTCCCGGATCTTGCGCAGATCTCGCAAACGGGCGAAACGGTTCACAAAACCTCCCGGTTTTCGAGTTTACAAAAGCATGGCCAGGGCCTATGATGGTGACATTGCCGACCCGGCGCCCTTTCGCTATTGGATGCAATGATCATGCCTGTCAGAATGGATATCGGTCATGTCTCTCCGAGTCGGTTTTTTTTCCTGGTGGTGGCGCTGCTGTTGCGGGTGGTGACGGCGCATGCGGAAAGCGAACCCATCGTGCTGGCCAGCGGGCTGGAGACCACGGAACTGCTGCGCATGATCGGCGAACCCCTGGCCCTGGCTGCGGGTCTGCCGCCCAAGGAGGTGCGCTTTCATGTGGTGCTGAATGGCACCTTGAACGCCTTTGCCCTGCCGAACCAGCACATCGTCTTTCACAGCGGGCTGCTGCTGGCGGTGCGCAACCGGGATGAGCTGGCCGGGGTGATGGCCCATGAGATCGCCCATCTGATGGCCGGTCATCACATTCAGATCGATTCGCTGGCCAAGAAGCTGTCGGTGCAATCGATGATCGCGGCAGCGGCCGGGATCCTGGCCGGGGTGGCGAGCAACAACGGGCAGGTGGGGCAGGCGGTGATCACCGGGGGCATGGCCTCGGCGCAGACCACGATGCTGGAGGCGGTGCGGCGCCGCGAGTCCCAGTCGGACACCCTGGCGGTCTCCCTGCTGGCCCGCGCCGGCTTCAAGCCGGAGGGGCTGGCGGGTTTCATGAACCGGCTGGCGCAACAGCAGCATCTCACCTCGCTGCCGCCGCCCTATCTGATGACCCACCCGGTGAGCACCGAACGGCTGATGGATGCCCGCCGACTGGCCGAGGAGCACCCGCCCGCCGTCCCGCTGCGGCCCGATCAGGCGGAAAACCGGCTGTTGGCCCGCGCCCAGGCCATGCTGGAGGCGGAGACCAGCGACTCTCCAGACCAGATGGCCAATCAACTGCGCAACCGGCTGCGGCTGGATCCGGGCAATCCGGCCTTGAGCGCCGCCCTGGCCGAGGCGTTGCGTTCCGCCGGACGGCTCCCGGAGGCCGAATCCCAACTCAACGCCCTGCTGAAGGGCCGTGAGAAGGATGTCTATCTCTTGCGGCAGCGGGGCATGGTGCGCACGGAGATGGGAAAATACACCGAGGCCGAGGCCGATTTCCGGGCGGGGTTGGCGCTTTTGCCCGACCATGAAGAGTTGCGCTACCGGCAGGCATTTGCCCTCAAGGAACTCAAGAAGACCCCGGAGGCGAGCCGGATCCTGCGGCAACTCACGGCCCAGCATCCCCAGAATCCCCAGTATTTCTATCTCCTGGGACTGGCGGAAGGGCAGGGGGGCCACGAGGGGGAAGGGCATCTGGCCATGGGCCGTTACTTCATGCTGATCCAGGAAAAGAAAAACGCCCAATGGCACTTCCAGGAGGCGATCCGGCTCCTGCCCCCCGGCTCACCGGAACAGTCCATCGCCCGCAACGAACTGGCCCAGACCCAGAAGATGGAGACCCCACCTTCCGAAAGGAAGAAAAAGAAGCAGCGAGTGAATGGAACAAGGTAAAACGGTTGCGTGCCGATCAATGGAAGACGGCTTGCACAGAGTCGGCGTCAAGGATGTTGTCACTCCAGGCATCCAGTTGTTCCGCATGGGCGGATGCCACTCTTTTCGCAACATCCTCCGGAAGGATACCGAAACGGCGTTGCATTTGACGCAGCAGCATTTCCGCCTTGCCTTCCGCAATCCCTTCTTTTTTACCCTCCAGTCTTCCGGCCTTCCAGGTGTTCTCCACCATGCTGGCCTGAGCGCGGAGATCGTCCTGGAACTGCGCATAGGCCTGGCGATCGGCATCTGAAAGTTGCAGGATGTCCAACACCTTTTTGGCCTTCTCCAGGCCACGAGCGGTGAACTCCTCGCGGATATCGCCCGTTTTCAGGAAATAAATCCATTCGTCCAACGTATTCCTGGCAACCTCGTCGAACCGTTTGACCAGGATCAGGTAGATGGACGGAAAGATCTCCTGGACGGTCTGGCGCTGGAACAACTCCTTTTGGGCCTCGCTGAGGATCAACTCCTCTGCGGTATGCATGCCTCGGAACGATGTGGCGCCCAGATAGACATAATCCTTGCCCTGTCCGATGTCGAAGTAGAGGATGTTGATGGAGATGACTTTCGGAACTTTGGCATAGGAGTCGCCTTCGTCCACATGCTCCGTGATGGTTTTGGCGATGCCGAAGATGAGTCTCTGGAGATAATCGAACTCCCGTTCGTATTGCAGTTCGATCAGGATCAACTCGCCGGCGCTGTTTCTGACTTTCATGTCCACGCGGTTGAACTTGTCGAAGGCATCCTCCTTGTTGCTTTCGCTTTCCAGGATGTCGATGATCTGGATGTCCGTGGCGAGCAACTCGCTCAGGAAACCCTCCAGCACGCCAAAATTGGCCTTGCTGCGCAAGAGCCGTTTCAAGGCCCAGTCGAAGCTGATCAGTCGGCGTTGTTTCATTGGGCTTATCCTCTCACTCCTGGCACAAGGATCGGGAAGATTGTCAGCCCTGGACGGGAATGGAACGGCTGACATTGCGCACCCGGTTGTGGCCGTCCACGTAGACCAGGGTGGGCGCGAAATGGTCCGCCTCCTCCGGGGTCAGGTGGACGAACGCGGCAATGATCATGATGTCCCCCTTGTTGGCCTTGTGGGCCGCAGAACCATTGACCGAGATCACGCCACTCCCGCGGGCGGCGCGAATGGCATAAGTGGTGAGCCGCTCGCCATTGGTCACGTTCCACAGACGGATCTCCTCGAATTCCCGTAATCCGGCGGTCTCCATCAGGGCCTCGTCGATGGCGCAGGATCCCTCGTAATCCACCTGGGTCTCCGTCACCGTGACACGATGCAGTTTGCATTTCAACAACGAAATCTCCATCCCTGTCCGCATCCTCGCTTGCTATTGATTGATGATCCCTTCGCTTACGCCAACGACAACACCATGTTGTCGATCAGACGGGCGCGTCCCACCCGCGCGGCCAACAGCATCACCGGCTCGCCGGAGACCCGCTCCATGGGCGCCAACGATTCCGCCTCCCGCACGGCGACATACTCCACTCCCTCGATGCCCCCCTCCCGCAACACCCGGAGCGCCTCCCCCTCCAACACCGCCGGATCCCGCTCCCCGGCCCGATACCGCTCCTTGGCCGCCAGCAACGCCCGATACAGACTCCCGGCCCGCTGCCGCTCCCCTGGCTCCAGATAACGGTTGCGGCTCGACATGGCCAAACCGTCCGCCTCCCGCACCGTCGGCAGGCCCACCACCTCCACCGGCATGGCCAGATCCCGCGCCATCCGCCGGATCACCACGAACTGCTGGTAATCCTTCAACCCGAAAAAGGCCACCGCAGGCCGCACCAGATGAAACAGAATCGTCACCACCAGGGCCACCCCGTCGAAATGTCCGGGCCGCGACCGGCCACACAGATCCTCCCCCAGGGGTCCCACCACCACCCGCGTCCCGAACCCGTCCGGATAGATCATCCCGGCATCCGGCAAGAACAACGCATCGCACCCTTCCCCCGCCAGCATCGCCCGATCCGCTTCCAGCGTCCTGGGGTAATTGGCAAAATCCTCGTGGGGACCGAACTGGGTCGGATTGACGAAAATGGAGGCCACCACCCGGTCGCATCGCAACCGCGCCTGACGCACCAGGGAGAGATGGCCCGCGTGCAACGCCCCCATGGTCGGCACGAAGCCGATCCGCTCCCGCGCCAGATCCCGCGCGGCCACCCAGGCCCTCAAGGAGGCCAGATCGTTCAGGAGTTCCACCAGATCGCCTCGCTAGGGATCGAAACCATGTTCGGGTCCGGGAAACGTCCCCTCCCGCACCTCACGGGCAAAACGCCCCACCGCCTCGCGGATCGCTTCGCCCCCTTCCAGATAACGCTTCACGAAGCGCGGCTGTATCCCCTCGAACAGACCCAACAGATCGTAACTGACCAACACCTGGCCATCACACCCGGCCCCGGCCCCGATTCCGATGGTGGGAATCGCGAGTCGCGCGGTGACCTCGCTGGCCAATGTGGCGGGTATTCCCTCCAGGATGACGGCGAAGGCCCCGGCCTCGGCCACGGCCTCGGCATCCTCCAGCACGCGGGCCGCCTGCTCCTCGCCGCGCCCCTGCACCTTGAACCCCCCGAAGACATGCACCGACTGCGGCGTCAGACCCACATGGGCCATCACCGGCAGATGACGTTCGGTCAGATAGCGGATGGTCTCGGCCATCCGCACCCCGCCCTCCAGCTTGACGGCCTGACAGCCGCTCTCCTTGAGCACCCGCACGGCGGCATCCATGACCCGTTCCCCCGCGCCGTGACATGCCCCGAACGGCAGGTCGCAGGTCACCAGGGCGTGTTGTGCGCCGCGCGTCACGGCGGCGGCATGATAGATCATCTGGTCGAGGGTCACCGGCAGGGTGTTCTCCTGGCCCTGGATCACCATGCCCAGGGAGTCGCCGACCAACAGGATATCCACCCCGGCCTGATCGAACAGGCGGGCCATGGAGTAGTCGTAAGCGGTCACGGAAACGATGCGCTGACCAGCGCGTTTCATGCGTCCCAGTTCCGGCAAGGTCACACGCGAGGACATGGATTTCTCCGTGTGCGCGCCGGCCAGGCGACACTTTCAAGTGGCAACATTCGCAATTCCATCCATTCCGTCCCGGTCGCCCGCGTCAGGGGGGGATCCAGGCAGAGGTCTCAAACCAATCGACCCCCGGACCATCGGAACCGGGTCACTGCCAGCGCGTTGCGCGCAGGGTCAATGCCCGTGTTCGGCCAGGGGGTCACCCGGCCCCTATCATCCACATCCCTCAGCAGCGTGTCAACGGTTTTGGCGAAGCGGGGATGCGGCAGGTCGCCAGCCAACTCGGCCAGGGGCAGCAGAACGAAGCGTCGCAGATGCATGCGGGGATGGGGCAGGATCAGATCCGGGGATTTCATGACACGAGCGCCGTGCAGCAGCAGGTCCAGGTCGATGCGGCGCGGTCCCCAACGCACCTCGCGCGCGCGCCGGCGGCCCAGGGCACGTTCGATGCGCATCAGAATGGCCAGCAGGGCGCGCGATCCGCAACGGGTCTCCACCGCCACCACCGCGTTGACATACCAGGGCTGCCTTTGCACCGGACCCGACGGCTCGGTGAGATAAAAACCGGACATGGCCAACAGACGCATGTCGTGCCGACCTGTCAAACGCATGACGGCCCGCTGACAGCACGCCAGGGCGTTGCCTTGATTGCCCCCCACGCCGATCCAGGCCACCCGGCCCGGATGGACCACGCGCGCGGGATCAAACGCGGCCAATGGAATCGGCGGCGACGTTGACCTTGATGTGCCACGGCTCGAAACGGACCCCCAGGAGGTTGTCTCGCGGGTAGCGCAGACGCAGATACCCCAGATCCTTGAGCCGCTTGAAGACCGGCGTGCTGATGAACCGCTCGGTGAAGTTGTAGGCCCCGAAACCGACCTGACCCACGTCGAAATCGCTGACGCCATGATAGGAGTAGCCGGGAGGGGCCAGGGAACGGGAGGCGCGGGAGAGGTTGCCGTTGCTTTCGACTACCTTGGTCATAAATAATTGAAATTGCTTGATCACGCTGCGCACCCCGGAGGTGAGCACCACCTGATCGCCCAACTCCTTGCGGATGTGCAGATAGAGGGCCTCCGGCTGGCCGCGGAAGAGGAAATTCCCGGTGCCCGGCAGCTTGATGACCTCCTGCATGGGGATGCGATCGGTGAGGTTGCGCAGGGGCTTTTCGCCATAGAATCCGTATTCCGAGGCGCTGGCGTAAAAGAGCTGTTCGAGGAAGCTCAGTTCTTCGATGGTGAAGGGACCCACCGAGGTCTGGGTGCGGGCGATATTGACGGCATGGTCGAAATCCAACAGATAGAAATTGCCGAAGCCGATGAGGTTCTGGATGCGCTGGAACCGTTTCACCGCGCTTTGCAGGAGCTGGAACTGCTCTTCCTTGAGGAAGACGTCGTCGGTGTGATCCTCGTTGAAGTAGCGGACCTTGCGCAGATAGGTGTTCATGTCGTCGTCGCGCGGGTCCGGGGTGGAGGTCTTTCTGGAGGCGGCCAGGGTGATGGAGTCGGCGCATGCCTCCTCGCCCAGGGCGAACGTGCCCAGGGTTCCCATGGTTCCTGCTGTCAAGAGTTTGATAAAACCTCGTCTATTCATGGCTCGTCACGTCCGCTCACGGAAAGATGAACATCCCATTGTTCCCTGGTCCATCAAGCAAGCTTCACGCCACTTCGTGCCGGTCAAGGCGGTCGAATCGAAAAATTCCTGCTTTATTCCCACCCGGATCGCATTTCGGTTTGACGCGCTTTCCTCAAGTGGGGTACAAGTCGTGATGCCCGGATGCCATGGCGTCCCGTCCTACACCGTACAAGAGGTCTCATGCCGAACTCGACCCACGAATCCTCGCGCGATCGCCGCCCGGAGCGCCTCCGTGGGGCGCTACTCGTGGCGTTGCTGCTGCTCGTGGCCGGGCCGGCACGGGCGGAGGATCCCTCCAACCTGCTGCTCAAGGACGCCCTGGATGCGATCGTACAAGACTCGCTCAAGGATCATAACATTTCCGGATCCCCCAAGAAAACAGAAAAAAAAGCGCCTTCCATCGGCGTCGAGGCGATGTGCGACAAAATCGGCGCCAAGCTCAAGAGCATTACCCGCGACTCTTGCCTGGAGCAGAAATTGGAATCGACGAACGGGATTTCCGTCAATGGTCTGCCGATTCTGATCAAGGAGTACCCTCCGCAGGCCAACCGGCCGGCGCAGGCGCGGGTGTTGTTGCTGGGGGGCATCCACGGGGACGAATACTCCTCGATCAGCATCGTGTTCAAATGGATGGAAATGCTCAACGCGCACCACACCGGGATGTTTCACTGGCGGATTGCGCCGCTGGTCAATCCCGACGGCCTGTTCAAGGCGCCGGCCCAGCGCATGAACGCCCATGGCGTGGACCTGAACCGGAATTTTCCCACCACGGACTGGCATCGGGAGAGCCGGGACTACTGGGTGAGACGCACCAACAGCGATCCGCGCCGCTTTCCCGGTTCCGCGCCCCTGAGCGAGCCGGAATCCCGTTGGGTTGCCGAGGAGATCGAGCGGTTCCGGCCCCATGTGATCGTCTCGGTGCATGCGCCGTTCGGCCTGCTCGATTTCGACGGCCCGCCGACCACCCCGCCGGAACGGCTGGGCGCCCTCTACCTGAACCCCCTGGGGACCTATCCCGGTTCGCTGGGCCGTTACGCCGGCATCCAGAAGCGGTTGCCGATCATCACTATCGAACTCCCGTTTTCCGGCATCATGCCCAACCAGAAGGAGATCGACACCATCTGGTCCGATCTGGTGCAATGGATGCGCGGACATGTCCGCGTGCGGGAGACCCCGTTTCCACTGACACTGGATAAATAGAAAAACCATGAATCCACGCCTGAACCGACTGGAACCCTATCCGTTCGAAAAACTCGCCGCGCTGCTGGGCCAGGTGTCGCCACCCGCCGGACTGACCGGCATCAACCTCTCCATCGGCGAACCGAAGCATCCGCCCGCGCCTTTTCTGCTGGAGGCGATGCGCGATTCGCTGGAGCTGGCGGCCCGCTATCCGGTGACCGTCGGTGAGCCGGAGCTGCGCGTCGCAGCCTGCCGCTGGGCGGAGCGGCGCCATGGGCTGGATGGGGGGGCGCTCGACCCCGGCCGTCACCTGCTGCCGGTGAACGGGACGCGGGAGGCGTTGTTCTCCTTCGCGGCGGCGGTGATCGATCCCACCCCCGGCCCCCACGGACCTCCCGTGGTGCTGATGCCCAATCCCTTCTATCAGATTTACGAGGGGGCGGCCCGCATGGCCGATGCGGAGCCGTTCTGCCTGGATGCGCGCGAAGAGGATGGCTTTCTGCCGGACCCGGCCCGGGTTCCGGAGGAGCTGCTGCGCCGGGCGCGCCTGCTCTATCTTTGCACCCCCTCCAACCCCACGGGAGCGGCCTGCACCCTGGAGGCGCTGCAAGAGTGGCTGCGGTTGGCCGATCGTCATGATTTTGTCATTGCCGCCGACGAATGCTATTCGGAGATCTGGTACGACCGTCCGCCGCCGGGGATTCTGGGCGCGGCCTGGGCCATGGGCAGGCGGGATTTCGCCCGTTGCGTGACCTTTCAATCCCTGTCCAAGCGCTCCAATCTGCCCGGAGCCAGGAGCGGCTTCGTGGCCGGGGACGCGGACATATTGAAAAAATATCTGAAATTGCGCACCTATACCGGCTGCGCCACCCCGCCTTTCATTCAACGGGCCGCCATGGCCGCCTGGAACGACGAAAGCCATGTGGAGGCCAACCGCGTGGTCTACCGGCAAAAACTGGCCGACGCCCTGGAGATCCTGAGTCCGGTGTTGCCGGTCACGGCCCCGGCAGCCGGTTTTTATTTGTGGCTCAAGGTGCCCGGCGGTGGAGAAGCGTTTGCCCGGCGCCTGTATGCGCGCTACAATGTCACCACGTTGCCGGGGGCCTATCTGGGCAGGCCGTCGCCGGTGACCGGGGCCAATCCGGGCGCCGCGTTCATTCGCGTGGCCCTGGTGACGGGAGTCGAGGAGAACCGCGAAGCCATGCGGCGCATTGCCGCCTGCGTTCGCGAAACGGCATAGAACCATCGAGGAGACCAACCGTGCGGGATCTGCAAATCATCATCGAAGCGGCCTGGGAGAACCGGGCCAGTATCGGACCGGCCTCCGAGTCCACCATCCTGAACGCCATCCTGACCACCATCGAGGCATTGGACCAGGGCAAGCTGCGGGTGGCGGAACGGGTCCCCGACGGTATGCCCGCCCCGGAGGGGGCCAAGTACGGCTGGGTGGTGAACCAGTGGGTGAAAAAGGCGGTGTTGCTCTATTTCAAGATCCAGGAAAACACCGCGATCCGGGCCAGGGACGTCAAGTGGTTCGACAAGATCCCGCTGAAGTTCACGAAATGGAAAAAGAAGGATTTCCGTGCCGCCGGGATCCGGGTGGTGCCGTCGGCCATCGCGCGCAAGGGCTGTTACATCGCCCCAAAGGCGGTCCTGATGCCCTGTTACGTGAACATCGGCGCCTACGTGGACGCCGAAACCATGGTGGACACCTGGTCCACGGTCGGCTCCTGCGCGCAGATCGGCAAGCGGGTGCATCTGTCCGGCGGGGTGGGGATCGGCGGGGTTCTGGAGCCGCTGCAGGCCAATCCGGTGATCATCGAGGACGACTGCTTCATCGGCGCCCGCGCGGAAGTGGCCGAGGGGGTGATCGTGGGCAAGGGATCGGTGGTCTCCATGGGGGTCTATCTGGGGGCCTCGACCCGCATCGTGGACCGGGCCAGCGGGGAGATCCACTACGGGTATGTCCCGCCCTACTCGGTGGTGGTTTCCGGCACCATGCCCGGCAAACCCCTGCCCAACGGCGAGCCGGGACCGAATCTCTACTGTGCGGTGATCGTCAAGACCGTGGACGAAAAGACCCGTTCCAAGACCGGCATCAACGAACTGTTGCGGGAGTTCTGAACGACCGGCGCATGGCCACCACCATCGACCTCGACGCCCTGGCGGAAGGATGGGAGTGCGAAGCCAAGACCGCGCTCGGCAGGGAGGGTCGCGGCCAGGTGCCCGCCAGCGTGTGGGAAACCTACAGCGCCCTGGCCAATACCGATGGCGGGGTGATTCTGCTGGGGGTGCGCGAAAAACCGGATGGCACGCTCCATCCGGTGGGCATTCCGGACATCGACCGGGTGGAGCGGGATTTCTGGAATCAGGTGAGCGATCCCGACAAGGTGAGCCGCAATCTGCTCGGACCACGGGACGTGGAGCGGCACTCTCAGGAGGGATGCGCCTTTCTGCTGATCCGGGTGCCGCGCGCCGACCGTCGGCAGCGCCCGATCTTCATCAACGGCAACCCCTTGCGGGGGACTTTTCTGCGTCGCCAGGAAGGGGACCGGCGCGCCTCCGGGGAAGAGGTGCGACGCCTGATGGCGGAAGCGGAGGAGAGGCCGCGCGACGAGGAGATCCTGGACGGCTTTGGCCTGGAGGATCTGGACCGGGATTCGCTCATGTCCTTTCGCCACCTGTTCGGCAGCCAATCCCCCGGCCATCCCTTTCTGGCCGGGGACGACCGGGAGATGTTGCGGCAACTGGGGGGCTGGGGAGACGAGCGCGGCAAGGCACGAACGGGTCCGACCCTGGCCGGTCTGCTGATGTTCGGCAGGCAGCGCGCCATTCTCGACCGTCTGCCCGCGTTTCACCTCGACTACCAGCAACTGCCGGAGCCGACCGATCCGGCGGGGACGCGCTGGGTGGATCGGGTGACGATCGACGGCACCTGGTCCGGCAATCTGTTCGAGTTCTACCGCAAGGTGGTGCTGCGGCTGCGTGACGGTTTGCGCATCCCGTTCCGTTTGGGTCCGGATCTGTTGCGCCGGGATGACACCCCGCAGCACGAAGCATTGCGCGAGGCGCTGGTCAACACCCTGATCCATGCCGAACACGGTGGGGGAGGGGGTGTGCGGATCCGGCGGGGGCCGGATCGCTTCGAGTTCGTCAATCCCGGCACTTTGCGCATGCCCCTGGAGCAGGTGCGCATGGGCGGTCGCAGCGACTGCCGCAATCCCGCGTTGCAACGGATGTTTCAGATGATCGGAGCGGGCGAGAAGGCCGGTTCCGGTTTCCCTCGCATCCTTCATGCCTGGCGGGAACAGCATTGGCGCGCCCCCTTGCTGGAGGAGCATCGCGAACTCCATGAAACCCGTCTGACCCTGACCACCCTGAGCCTTTTCCCCCCCGCGATCCTGGAAAAACTGGAAAGATGCTTCCCAGGACGACTCGCCGCCTGGAACCAGGAGGGTCGTCTGGCCCTGGCCACCGCGCTTCTGGAGGGCCGCATCACCAACAATCGGCTGCAGGAGTTGACCGACCGCCACCCCAACGACTTGACGGAAATCCTGCAACGCCTCGTCCGCGATGGCGCGCTGGAACCCCATGGCAAGCAGCGCTGGACCTGGTATACGGTGCGTCCGGAAGAAACCAGCTCCGAAGGTTTGCCTGTCAGCTCCGAAGGTTTGCCTGTCAGCTCCGAAGGTTTGCCTGTCAGCTCCGAAGGTTTGCCTGTCAGCTCCGAAGGTTTGCCTGCCAGCTCCGAAGGTTTGCCTGCCAGCTCCGAAGGTTTGCCCATGGAACTGCTGGAGCAAAGCGAGGCAGTGCGCGGGCGAGGCAAGGTCGATGGCGAGCAGATGCGTGGGTTGATTCTGGCGCTTTGCCGGGAACGTCCCCACACCCCGCATTCATTGGGAAAACTGCTGGGGCGCTCGTCGGACTATCTGCGTACCACCTACCTGCGCGCGTTGGTGCAATCCGGACAACTGGAACCCCTGTATTCCGGCAAGCCGACCCATCCGCGTCAGGCCTACCGCGCCCGCGATGACGCATCAGGAATGGATCGCCATGCCGTCGCGGGCAGGCTTGCGACTCCACCCGCCTGAACCGTCTCACCCCAGCAACCACTGCCCCTTGCCCAGTGCCCGCGCTCGCGTCATGGCCGCGCGCAGATGGGCGCGACCTTCGGTCACCGCCTCCGGCATCGACCGCCCCATGGCCAGACCCGTGGCGATCGCCGACGCCAGGACGCAGCCGGTGCCATGGAAACCGGGGCCGGGCAGGCGGCTGGCGTGAAAGGTTTTTTCGCCAGTTCGATCCACCAGCAGGTCGATCAGTTCCTCTCCCGGCAGGTGACCGCCCTTGATCAATACGGCCCCGGCACCGGCGTCGAGCAGCAACGAGGCGGCTTCGCGCATGCCGTCCAGGTCGTCCACGGCCACCCCGGTCAACCTGGCGGCTTCGGGCAGGTTGGGAGTCAACAGGGCGACACGGGGCACGAGAGCGCGCAAAAACCACTCCCGCCCCCGCGCGTCGAGCAATGTCCCACCCCCGGTCCCGGCCAGTACCGGATCGGCCACCACCGGAATGGCGGGATACCCCTCCAGCACCCCGACCACCGCCGCGACGATCTCGCCGGTCGCCAGCATGCCCAGCTTGACGCAATCGGCCCCGACATCCTGCAAACAGGCCCGCATCTGTTCGGCCACCAGCTCCGCCGGCACGGGATGCACACCAGTCACCGCGCTGGTGTCTTGCACCGTGATCGCGGTCACCACGGTCATGCCATGCCCCCCCAAGGCGGTCACGGTCTTCAGATCCGCCTGCAAACCCGCCCCGGCCACCGGATCCGACCCGGCCACGATCAATACCCGCGCCCGCCCCATGTTCACCTCCCGCGCTTGTTTTTTTCCGCGAATGGATGGATAATTTCTTGTTCAGTGTTTCATTGGTCACGCCCGCTACGCAAGGAACCCAATATATGTCAAAGGTACTCATTTCAGACAAGATGTCCCCGGAAGCCGAAGCCGCCCTCAGGGCCAGGGGCGTGGAAGTGGATTACAAGCCGGGTCTGACTCCCGACGAATTGAAGGCCATCCTCCCGGAATACGACGGCATCGCCATCCGCTCCGCCACCAAACTCACCGCCCCCCTCATCGAGGCGGCCACCCGCCTCAAGGTGATCGGTCGCGCGGGCATCGGCGTGGACAACGTCGATATCCCATCCGCCTCCAAGCGCGGGGTGATCGTCATGAACGCCCCGTTCGGCAACGCCACCACCACGGCGGAACTCACCGTGGCCCTCGCCCTGGCCGCCGCCCGCCACATCCCGGCCGCCACCGCCTCCACCCGGTTGGGCAAGTGGGAGAAAAACAGCTTCATGGGCCGAGAACTCGCCGGCAAGACCCTGGGGATCATCGGCACCGGCAACATCGGCTCACTGGTGGTGGAGCGCTTCCTGGGCCTGAAGATGCGCGTGCTCGCCTACGACCCCTTCATCAGCAAACAGCGCGCCGAGGACCTGGGCGTCTCCCTGGCCACCGACCTGAACGAATTCTGGCCCCAGATCGACGTCCTGACCGTCCATACTCCCCTCATCCCGTCCACCCGCCATATCGTCAACGCCGACGCCTTCGCCAAAATGAAGAAGGGGGTGATCGTCGTCAACTGCGCTCGCGGCGGCATTATCGACGAGGCCGCCCTGTACGATGCCCTCAAGTCCGGCAAGGTGTTCGCCGCCGGCCTGGATGTCTTCGAAAAGGAACCCGCCACTGCCAACCCCCTCTTCGAGTTGGACAACGTGGTCTTCACCCCCCATCTGGGGGCCTCGACCCACGAGGCGCAAGTCAAGGTGGCGGTGCAGATCGCCGAACAGATCGCCGACTTTCTCCTCAAGGGGACGGTGCAAAACGCCCTCAACATCCCGGCGGTCTCGGAGAACGAACTCTCCACCCTGCGGCCCTATCTCAACCTGGCGGACAAGCTCGGCTCCACCCTGGGCCAACTCACCGATTCCGGCATCCGGCGGGTGGAGATCCTCTTCGAGGGGGAGGCCGCGTCCCTCAACCGCAAGCCGATCGCCAACACGGTCCTCAACGGCCTGCTGAAGCCCCTGCTGGATACCGGCGTCAACCTGGTCAACGCCCCCCTGATCGCCGAAGAGCGGGGCATCGAGGTGGTGGAGGCGGTTCGCAAGCACTCGCAAAAAGGGTTCACCACCGTGATCGCCGTCACCATCACCACGGAGAACCGCGAGCAGTGCATCACCGGCACCCTGCTGCATGGCAAGCATCCGCGTATCGTCTCGATGAACGAAGTCCCCATCGAGGCCAATCCGGAGGGCAATATGCTGTTCGTCGCCAACAACGACGCCCCTGGCCTGATCGGCCGGGTCGGGACGCTCCTGGGCGAGTCGAACATCAACATCGCCAACTTCCACCTGGGTCGCAAGCAGGTGGGTGGTCGCGCCATCGCCTTCATCAACGTGGACCAGGAGGTGCCCGAAGGGGTGATGGAGCAACTGCGCACCGTGAAGAACGTCCTGGAAGTGAAACTGGTCCGTCTTTGATCGTCGGGCCGTCACCCCTCGAACCACCGCCATGCCCCGACCTGGGGTTGGCGGTGGTGATCCCCTGTCACGACGAACCCGATTTGCTGGGCACCCTGAACTCCGTGATGGCCTGCCAGCGCCCGGCATGCGCCACGGAGGTGGTCACGGTGCTCAATCACGCCATCCATGCCCCGCCCGCCATCCGGGAGCGCCACCAGCGGACCCTGCATGCCGCCTTGGCCTGGGCCGTTGCCCACAATGACCCGCGCCTGACCTTTCATTTTCTCGATTGCCCCGATCTGCCGGAGCGGCACGCCGGAGTGGGACTGGCGCGCAAGATCGGCATGGATCGGGCCATGGCGCGGCTCGATGCCGTGGGCAGGCCGCATGGGGTGATCGCCGCGCTGGATGCCGACTGCCGGGTGACCCCCGATTATCTCCAGGCGCTGGAGCGACATTTCGCCAACGCTCCGCGCACGCCGGGATGCGCCATTCATTTCCGGCACGCGCTGGACGGGTTGCCGGCGCGCCAGAGGGCGGGGATCGCGGCCTATGAGCTTTCCCTGCGCTACATCGTCTCCGGGTGGCGTTATTGCGGCCTGCCCAATGCCTTTCACACCGTGGGATCGGCCATGGCGGTGCGGGCGGAGAGCTATCGCCGTCAGGGGGGCATGAACCGCCGACAGGCCGGGGAGGATTTTTACTTTTTACAAAAAATTATGGCGCTGGGTCATTTCTCCGCCCTGACCACCACGACGGTTTTTCCTTCATCGCGGGTGTCGCACCGGGTTCCGTTCGGCACCGGGCGGGCCATGGCCGGCTGGATGGCCGGGGAAGACGAGGTATACCGGGTCTGGCATCCGGAGATTTTTGCATTGGTGCGTCCTTTTTTCGCGGGCGTGGAGGGGCTGCGCGACGATGACGCGGCGCTGCCCGCCTTGGGATCCCCCTTGCACCGGTTTCTGGAAAGCGTGGATTTTGCCGGTGTCTTGGGTACATTGCGGCGGAATACCGCCTCGCCGGCAGCCTTTCGCAAGCGTTTTTTTCACTGGTTCGACGGGTTTCGTTTTCTCAAATGGGCGCACTGGGCCAGGGATCATGGCCTGGAGGAGCAACCGATCGGGGAGGCCGCCCGGACCCTGCTGGCCTGGAACGACCTCCCCGCTCCCGATGCCGGGGTGGAGGAGTTGCTGGCGATTTACGAACGGCTGGATCGGCTTTCGCTTTAAAACCGGCCGGTGAGAAACGGATTGGAGCGCCGTTCGCGGCCCAGGGTGGTGGCGGGGCCGTGACCGGGATAGCACTTGATGTGGTCTTCCAGGCAGAGCAGGCGGTTGTGAAGGGAGGCGATCAGGGTGGCATGGTCTCCGCCCGGCAGGTCGCTGCGGCCGATGGAGCCGGCGAACAGGGTATCTCCCACCAGGATGCCGTCTTCCCAGCGCAGGCAGACGCCGCCAGGGGTATGGCCTGGGGTATGGATCACCTCCAGGGAACAGCCGGCGATGGCGAGGATTTCGCCGTCGGCGATGGTGCGGTCGATATGCGGGATGGCCCCGAAGGGGAGGCCCCAGGTGGCGGCATGGCGTGCCGCGCCTTCCACCAGTTTGCGATCCGCCTCGTGGATCCAGAACTGGCAGCCGGTACGTTTTTGCAATTCCGCCACGCCGCCGATGTGGTCGAAATGGCCATGGGTGCAGACGATGTGGGTCAGGCGCAGTGACTTGGCGGTCAGGCGGTCGAGGATGCGTTTGGCGTCGCCGCCGGGGTCGCACACCATGGCCTCGCCGGTGGCCGGGTCGCCCAGGATCTGGCAATTGACCTGGAGCGGGCCGGTTTCCATGATTTCATGCAGTAGGGTCATTGGTTGGTTCCTTGTGGAAAGAGGCGGCCAGGGCGCCGCGCATCCCTTCGCGCATCATCGCGCGATAGCCCCGGTCGAGGAGTTCGGCCTCCAGGGCGAGCATGGCTTCCAAAGCCACCGCGTAATCGTCGTATGGGGTGTGGCGCATGGTTCCCGCCGAGCCGAAGCGTCCCCATTCACGAATGACTTGCCAGCGCCCCAGCAGATCGCGTTGGATCTGGAGCGAGTAGTAGAGGACCGCTCCGGTGAGCGGGTTGGGTCTTTGGAGATACACCTTCATGGGGACAAGGATAATCCGAGCCGCGCGGGGGCACAATATCTGCCGGAAAGAGTCGCTGTTGATTTTTGTCCGGGGATACACTATGGTTGGCGCATGGATTCATTTCCTTGCATACGGGCAACCGACGATGTGGACACTGCCGCGCATACTGGTCAACAAGATTCTGTCGCATGCTCAGCGCTCGGTTCCCCGCGAGTGTGTCGGGGTATTGTCCGGGCATGGTCGGCGGGCGAGCGCCTGGCACCCGTTGACCAACGTCGCGACGGACGAGAGTCGTTTTCTGGCCGATCCCGGCGAGCAGATCCGGTTGTTCGTCTCCTTGCGGGAGGCGGGCAGCGAGGTGGTGGCCATTTATCACAGTCACCCGCGCGGTCCCGCGTCGCCGTCGGCCACGGATCTGGAGCAGGCCTGGCATCCGGAGGCGTTGACGTTGATCGTCTCCCTGGACACGGCGGGCCGGATGGAGATGAACGGTTATCTGCTGCGCGACGGCCGGGTCGAGGCGCAGGAGTTGACCATCGAGGATTGATGCCCTTGTGGCGGAACAGGTAGACGCAGCGGACTTAAAATCCGCTGGCCGCAAGGCCGTCCCGGTTCGATTCCGGGCAGGGGCACCACATCGCTTTAAAAAAGCAATAAAATCAACAAAAAAACAGGATAATTGATGACATCTCGTCAGAGTGGGTGGCGCATGACATTGACCAGTCAGGCAAAGCCGACAAGGTAACCCATGCATGGACAGTCCAAACATGGTCAGTAAGGCCAGCCGTTATTTTTGGTGTTTGGTTGTAACTGAATATTATAATTATTTATTTGTTGTCAACTTCCTATCATTAAAACGTTGCCAATATCTTGGTTTCCTTTTGGAGATTTGTCAAGAAGTTGCGCATAACCTAAATCATATGTCGGTGGGGGAAATAAGGTGTGAACCCGCAACATTTCGCCATCACCTAACCATGAAAGTGCATCATCAATTCGAATTATGATTACGTCAACAATATAAGATGACATATCAATTGGTTGACGATTGGTGTCGCCTTTTAATTTACATAATAGTCCATGTTGCGCATGCGGTCTTATATAAGTTGATGGGATTGCCATTCTAAGATCAATCACATCAATTGATTTGCCAGAATAATAACCAGGATGGCCGGTTTTGTCATACTCAAAGCCTAGAATAAAAATGTATGCAAATTTGTTATTATCTTTTGCTGGGTTTCTTTTTTCAAAATTTGCATATCGAGATGCTTTATTTGGACCGAGATAAATAGAATAGCATGAGAACCATAAAGCAACCCATATATTGTCTACCAAATCAAGCCATCTCGTCTTTATTCCGTATTGTTGTAATATTGGCTCATAAGCGTATTCCTTAACATCTGTTTGGAAGGCGCCGCATTCTCCCACAACGCTAATATATTCTTTAATTATTCTTATTAATCTGTCAATTCCATCTTGCTTTATATTGGTATGGTTGGCTCTAAAAATGGAAGGATACATTTTTTTTGCATAAATACCGTCCTGTCCCCTGTAATGCACAATTTTATTTTTTATTGCTAATTGATACTTCACGTATCCGGCAATCTGTGTCAATGCGTGCGGATTATAAACATGCAACACTTCATTATGCGTATCCCATTCTGTTCCTTTTACTGATAATCTTTCTATCATAAAAAATACCTTTAATTTAAAATTTTTTATAAACTTTAATTATTGATGCAATTCCAATCACCAAGCCCGTGGCACGAACGCTTCGTCGTTTGCGAAGCGCACCGTATCCCCCGCCTGCTCAATGACGAACAAACCCTGACGCATGGCAAAAAGACGCACATTCTCGTCGATCACCATCCCGGCCACCGCGCCGATTGCCCGCTTGTCGGCATACTCGGGAAAGAACTCTTTGAAATCTCCCATGCGATCCACATGTTCGCGCACATCGTCCACGGTGAGCTTGCTCTTGACCTCCACCAGGGAGACGACCTCCGAGTTCACTACAAACAGGTCGATCTCCATGATGCGGCCTCCTGGTCGTTTGGCGACTACCCGGCGGCTCACCTTGTGGACCGGAATCCCCCTGGCCGCGAACAGCGTCTCGCAGGTCGGAGCCACCATGCCCTCGACGAACTCTCCCAAACGACTGCCCAGCCGATCCAGTTTGCGGTCGGTCTCGCGCATCTGTCTTGCAACCTCCTTGACAAATGACTCCGTCTCCCGGCTCAAGCGAGCGGTTTCCTGGAATTTTTGGTCGGTCTCCTGAAATTTGCGATCCAGTTCCGCCCGGCGCTCCCGATCCTCGCGAACCATCTCCTGAAACTGGCGACTGGTCTCCTCGATCTGGCGCTTGCTTTCCTGGAACTGGCGGCTGGTCTCCTGAAACATCTCCCAGACGCTTTCATAGGTGGCGGTGTTTGGCATCGTGACTCCTCCTGGCGCATGGTTGCTCGCAAGCACAAGTATCACACACCACTTCCGCGAAAATCAACGCGATTCGCCTCCGGTCAGGAGTGATCCAGAGAGTCGCCATGAATGATCTTGTAGAGATCGAAAACCGAGATGGCCATGGCCGCGATCACCGGGCCGAAGAACAGTCCGAGAATGCCGAACTGCATCAGACCGCCCAGAGTCGCGAGCACGGTGAGCAGGGTGTGGTCGAAAATCCGCAAATCCCCGCCCGGTCCACGGGAGATGTGGTTGGCCAGCCAGCCCAGCAGAATGGGCCGCAGCAGGTTGTCGATGAGAAACCCCACCACCAGACCGCCCCAAAGCGCCAGAAACACCGCCTGACCGGCATGACCGTGCAGGTATAATACATACGCCGTCGGCGCCCATACCACCATGCCCCCCACCACCGGGATGAACGATGAGGCGGCAATGGCCATCCCCAGGTAAAACCAGGGCAGATCCATGAACGCCGTCACCAGGGCGAACGAAAATCCCTGCAACAAGGCGATCCCCAGCGTGCTGGCGGTCAGCACCGTGGCCAGCGCCGCGAATCGCTCGAACAGAATGTCGTCGTATTGGTTTTCCAACGGCGTGAGGATCTTCAGTTGTCGCGTCAGTCGCGATCCGTCCCGGTAGAAAAAGAACAGGGCGAACATCACCAACACCAGCGAGGCGATGAATGCCAGCCCGTTGTTGGTGATCCCCTTGAAGACGAACAACACCCCCATGCCGATGCTCTGACCGATCCTGACCCGGTTCGCCCCCACCCAGGCGAGCAACTCTTCGCGCGCCGCATCGGGCACCGGCAGGTTCCCCAATACCCCGCCCACCGCCCCGGCCAGGGCCTCGGCGGAACCGAGTCCGGCAAACCAACCCTGAATCTCGTGCGCCAGCGTGCCGGCGCGGATGGCCGTGGCTATCAATAAGTACAAAATTGGCCCCACTACCAAAAAAAACATCAAAACCGTCATGATCAGGGGCGCTTTGACCGATGGTATAGGAAAATGCCGGGCAAGTCGGCGATACAACGGGTAACTGGAGGTTGCCAACAGCACGGACAAAAACAAGCCGGGCAGAAACGGCCAGAACAGCCAAGCCATTCCCCCCACCGCCAGCAGGACGAGGGCGATCAGAAATCCCTCCCGGTTGGGAGGCGTCGTGGTATTGGAAAGGTTGTTCATGGTATGAGGAACAAGCAGTTTGCGTGCCAGATGATGCGGCAGCATGGATGACTATTATTGTAAAAAAGGAAGAGGTGAAACCATGAAACACGCGTACCAGGCCTGGTTGCTCTCCGCGACACTCCTGCTGGCGCCGCTCTCCCAAGGATGGGCAGCGGAGCCGGGCAAGGAAGCCGCCCCCATCGCCAAGACCGCCTCCAAGGTCACCTTGCCCCAGGTGGCCAAGAGTTCGCGAATGGACGCGGAAATCCGTCGGCAGATCGCCAAGGATCGGGAAGAGCTGCGCAAGCAGATCCTCGCCAAGAAGGCACAGAAGCAAGGCATCTCCAAGAAAGGCAGCAAGAAGAAAAGCCAACAGGCCAACCGGCGGAAGGCCGCGCAACATGCCCGCGCCCCCGCCGCCATCCCGTCGCGCATCGGCATCCGCACCTGGACCTTCCCGGACAGCAACCCGGAGCGGACCAACAAGATCACCGAACTGTCCGCCCGCATCCGGGAAACCGAAAACGCCTACGATGCGGAAAACGCCCAGTATCAGCGGCTGCAACGGGAATACAAGAGCCTGCGGCGTGAACTGGATCAGGCGGAGGGGGTGATGCGCTCTTCCATGGAACCCCAGACCAAGGCGCTGGAGAACTACAAAAAGGCGCAGGAAGACGCGGCCAAGAACCCGCAACTCTCCGTCGAACCGCAACGTCTCGCCTATCTGCGGGCCGTGGAAAGCGCCTCCGCAGCCACGGCCACGGCCGGCAGGACCTTGTCGGCCAACAGCGCCCGCATGTCCTCCCTGGAAGCCAGACTCTCGTCCTCCCAGGTGCGCCTGAACGACATCCTCAATCAGCTCGATGCCCTGCAACAGCATCGTGGCGCGGTCTCCGAGATCGTCTTCCTGCGCTCGGTGAAGGATTGATCCGAACCAGAAATCATTTCCCCTTGCGGTGTGTCCGGCAAATGCCGTATAAAGTCGCTCATCACCGCAAGGGGAGTAGTCGCTCCTTTCCGGATCGTTTCCGGAAGGGGGGCATGCGTCAACACACCTGACCGTTCGGTCGTGGCGCATGCGCATCCGGTTCGCCGTGGCGCTTTCGGATCGTGACGAGACTTTGGGCTGGACGTTTCCATCGCCGGGGCCGGCTGGAAGCGGTCTCGCCTATGGTTTCTCGTTCGACCGGCCCCCCAATGAGGAGTTGCCATGTTGCCCGACCTTGCCGTCACCGATTCCACCACCTTTCTTTCCACCACCGGCACCACATTCGCGTTGATCTTTCTGGCCGAGCTGGGAGACAAGACCCAACTGGTCTGCATGACCCTGGCCGCCCGCCATCGGGGCTTCCCGGTCTTCATGGGCGCGACCCTGGCGTTTATTGTGCTCAATGTGCTGGCCGTGCTGTTCGGCGCGGCGCTGGCCCAATGGTTGCCGGCCAACGTCATGACCCTGATCGTGGCTGGCCTGTTTGCCGTGTTCGGCGTGCAGTCCCTGCGCGCCGCCGGCGCGGACGATGAGGAGGAGTCCGGGGCCGAGGAAAAGAGCGGGCATGGCATCCTGTTGAGCGCGTTTTTGCTGATCTTCGTGGCCGAACTGGGCGACAAGACCCAGATCGCGGTGGCCAGCCTGGCCGGGACCGCGCCGCCGGTTCCGGTCTGGGTGGGGGCCACGCTGGCCTTGAGCCTCTCCTCCGCGCTGGGGGTGGTGGCGGGACGCAAGCTTCTGACCCGCATCTCCCCCAATGTGCTCCACAAGGCGAGCGGGATTTTCTTCCTGATCCTGGCCGCCCTGGTGCTGACCCGCCTGCAATGGTGAAACTGGCGCTCATCCGGCAGCGCTACAACCCGTTCGGCGGGGCCGAGCGGTTTCTGGAGCGCGCCATGGATGCGCTGCGGGCGCAGGGGGTGGAGATCACCCTCATCGCCCGCCAGTGGGAAACCGGGATGACGGGCATTACGCCGCTATCGTGCGATCCCTTCCATCTGGGCAGGTGGTGGCGGGATGCCGGTTTTGCCCGCGCCGTGGGCAGGCGGCTCCAGGGGCACCCGTATCACCTGACCCAGACCCATGAGCGGATTCCGGGTTGCGACATCTACCGGGCCGGAGACGGGGTCCATGCGGAGTGGCTGCAACAACGCGGGCGGGGGCAATCCCCCCTGGCGCGCCGGCTCGCCCTGCTGAATCCCTATCACCGTTATGTGCTCGACGCGGAACGGCGTCTGTTCGAGGATCCGGGTCTGCGGGCGGTGATCTGCAACTCCCGCATGGTGCGCGACGAGATCCTGGCCCGGTTCCGGATCGATCCGGGCAAGCTGCATGTGATCTACAACGGCGTGGACATGCAGCGCTTCCATCCGGATGCCCGCGCCCTTCACCGGGAGCGGGTGCGCCGGGAGTGGGGCATCGGCGAGGGGGAGGTGTGCTTTTTGTTCGTCGGATCCGGTTTCGCGCGCAAGGGGGTGGGGGTGTTGCTGCGCGCCATGGCCCGTCTGCCCGAAGGGTGCCGGCTGCTGGTGGCGGGCCGCGACAAGGAGCAGGCGCGCATGACCCGCCTGGCCGCGCGGCTGGGGCTGCGCGACCGGGTCTCCTTTGCCGGGGGGTGCAAGGAGGTGATCCCCCTCTACGCCGCCGCCGACGCCGTGGCCCTGCCCACCCTGTACGACCCCTTTCCCAACGTGGCCCTGGAGGCCATGGCCATGGGGTTGCCGCTGGTCACCTCCCACAAATGCGGGGCGGTGGACCTCATCGTGCCGGGCAGAAACGGCCTGCTCGCCGACGCCCTGGACGCGGAGGATCTGGCGCGTCAACTCGCCTCGCTGCAGGACCCCGGTCTGCGCGAGGCCATGGGCCGCGCCGCGCGGGAGACCGTCGCCCCCCTGACCCTGGAGGCCATGGGGACGCAACTGGTGGCGTTGTACCAGCAATTGTTGCGCAAGGAGTGAGCCTTGGCCGGCAAACGCATCTGGTGCGCGGTTTCGGGGCATGGTTTCGGTCATTTCTCGCAGGTGGCGCCCATTCTCAACCGGCTGGCCACCAGCATCCCGGATCTGGAGATCCATGTCACCGGCGGGGTGCCGCAGGCGGTGATCGCCCGCATGCTCGTCCGCCCCTTCACCCATGATCCGCACAATCGCGACGTGGGGCTGGTGCAGAGCGATCCCCTGGAGGTGGATCGCCGGGCCACCGCCGAGGCGGTGAGCCGTCTGCATCGGGATTGGCCGGAGCGGGTCGCCGCCGAGGCACGGCGCATGGCCGCCTGGTCCCCGGACCTGGTGCTGGCCGACATCCCTTATCTTTCCCTGGCTGCTGCCCGTGCGGCGGGGGTGGCGAGCGTGGCCATCGCCTCGCTCACCTGGGACGAGGTGCTGGCCGCCTATCTTCCCGATCACCCGGAGCTGGAAGAATGGCTGGCGCTCATGCGCGACGCTTACGCCGCCACCAGCCTCGCCCTGCTGGTGACCCCGGCCCTGCCGACCCATCCCTTTCCGAAAAGCGAGGTCATCCCCGCCATCACCACCCCCGGCGTGCCGCGCCGCGAACGGATGCGGCAGGTACACGGCATTGCCGACGACCGCCCGGTGATTCTGGTCTCGCTGGGGGGGATCCCCGCCCGCTTCCTGCCGGTGGATGCCCTGGTGCGGGACACCCGTTTCCATTGGCTGGTGGACGTGCCGTGCCCTGCGGAGCACGATCATATGCATCCCCTGCGCATCCTGCCGGATCTGCCGTTTCACGACCTGGCCGCCTCGGTGGACGGCATCGTCAGCAAGCCGGGTTACGGCATGGCCATCGCCGCCACCGCCAGCCAGGTGCCGTTCGTGTATGTCCGGCGCGGTGTCTTCCCAGACGAGCCGCCCATCTGCTCCTGGATCGAACGCCACGGCAGGGCCATGGAACTGGATGGCGACGCCTGGCGGCGCGGGGCGTTCGGCGCTGCCCTGGAACGCCTGATGCGGCTTCCCCCCAAACCCGCGTCCGATGTGCGGGGCGCGGAGGTCGCCGCCCGTATCTGCCTCGATCGTTTTTTGTCATGAGGATCCCCCCTTTTCCGTGGCCGCAGCGTATGATAGACTCAACTCGCGAAAGGAGAGGGGCGTGATACTTTCACCAGGGTGCGGTCCTGCGGACATGAACAAATCCATTATTCTGATCGTCGATGACGCGCCGGAAAACCTGGATGTGCTCATTCACATCCTGCGCGGTGAATACATGGTGCGTCCGGCGTTGAACGGCCAGACGGCGCTCCGCCTGGCGCTCCTGTCTCCCCAGCCGGACCTGATCCTGCTGGACGTCAACATGCCGGAGATGGATGGCTACGAAGTCTGCCGCCGCATCAAGAGTGACCCGCGCACCAGCAATATCCCGATTCTGTTCGTCACCGGCAAGGGGGAGATCGAGGACAAGATCCTCGGCCTGGAGTCGGGCGCGGACGATTACATCGTCAAACCGATCCATCCCCACATCGTCCTGCTGCGGGTGAAGCACCATCTGGCGCTGCGGCGCCATCGGGAACACCTGGAACTGCTGGTCCGGGAGCGCACCGCCCAACTGGAAGAGGCCAGACAGGTGGCGGAGGTCGGCCGGGAGGCCGCCGAGGCGGGCAATCGGGCCAAGAGCGCTTTCCTGGCGGTGGTCGGCCACGAACTGCGTACCCCCTTGAACACCATCATCGGCTTCTCCTCCTTGCTCGCCGAGGAGGAGGGGAATGCCAACGACTGCCAGAAGTACGGCGCCATGATCAGGAACTCCAGCGCCGGCTTGCTGACGATGATCAACGAGATTCTGGATTACATCAAGCTGGAGAGCGGCGAGCTTGCCTTGATCGTCAAGCCGTTTTCGCTCTCCTCGTGGAGCGACGCTCTCGTCGCCGAGATGACCGGGCCGGCCAACCGCAAGGGGTTGACCCTGACCGTCGCCAGGTCGCCCGATCTGCCGGAAACCCTGTGCGGGGACGCGGGACGCCTGCGCCAGGTGGTGCGCCACCTGCTGGACAACGCCATCAAATTCACCAAGACGGGTCGTGTCGAACTGCGCATCGGCCAGGATGTCGTCACCCCGGAGGGGATCATGGTCCGTTTCTCGGTCCAGGACACCGGGCCGGGCATTCCGGCGCATCGCGTGGCGGACATCTTCAGCCGGTTCACGCAACTGGAACCGGCGCTCACCAGGGCGCACGGGGGGTTGGGCATGGGGCTTTCCCTGTGCCGGCTGCTGGCCAGGCGCATGGGCGGGGAGATCTCCCTGGACAGCCGGACGGATGTCGGCAGCACGTTTCATTTCACGACCCTTTTGCGGCAATGACTCCGGAAGAGGGGTTCTCACAGGCCTTGCGGCATCATCGGGAAGGGCGGCTGGACGAGGCCCGGCGGCTTTACCGACTGGTCCTGGACGCGGATGCCGGTCAGGCCGACGCCCTGCACATGCTCGGCGTGCTGGCCCACCAGCGCGGAGAGCATGCCGAGGCGGCGGAGTGGGTCGGCAAGGCGATTGCCGTGCGTGGCGACGATCCGGCCTGTCATGCCAATCTGGGCTGCGTCCTCAAGGCGTTGGGCAGGACCGAGGAGGCGCTGGCCAGTTTTCGCCGGGCGTTGGCATTGTGGCCCGATTACCCGGAGGCGCACTGTAATCTGGGGGAAGCGCTCGTCGATCTTGGGCGTACGGAGGAGGCCATCGCCTGTTTCCAGGGCGCCCTGCGCTCGAGGCCGGATTTCGTTCCGGCCCATTTTGGCCTGGGATTGGTCTGTTGCACACGCGGCGATGCCGATGCGGCCCGCGATCACTTCCAGAGGGTGGTCGCCTGCGATCCGGGTCATGTGGATGCCCTCAACAATCTGGGCGCTCTCTTTCTGGAATCGTTCGAACCCGCGCGGGCCGAGGCCTGCTTCCGACGCATTCTGGCCATCGATTCCCGTCATGTCATGGCCTGGTACAATCTCGGTCTGGCGATGCAGCAGCAGGGGCGGCTCGGCGAGGCGGAAGAGCGTTATCGCCAGGCGGTGGCGCTTCAGCCGGGACATGTCGATGCTTTGAATAATTTAGGTAATATAAGCTACCGAAATAAATGCTTTGACTCTGCCGAAAGATATTACAGACAGGCAATCGATTCCCATCCGGATGACTGCAAAGCATACGCCAACCTGGCCAACATCCTGTTTGTCCAGACCCGCTTCGACGAGGCCGTGGCCTGCTGCCACCGGGCATCCGCCCTCGAACCCGCCGCCCAACAGCCCTGGAGCACCCTGCTGTTCGGACTCCCCTACCATCCGGATCGGGATGCACGGGGGCTGTACGAGGCATTTCGGGAATACGACGCGCGCTTCGTCCTCCCTTATCGCGCCGAATGGCGGCCCCATGCCAACCCCCCGGACGAGAACCGCCGGTTGAAACTGGGCTACGGAGCCTGTCGTCGAATGGCCTGAATGGGCTGCCGGATCGGCACACGAACCGCCACCCGCATCCATCAGGCCGTTTTCATCCCACTGAAGGCGGGAATCCCGCCATCAGTGGAGCC
>PDZX01000055.1 GCA_002753185.1 Magnetococcales bacterium WMHbin3 | reverse complement strand
GGTCAAGGAACAGCAAAATCTGGCGATCTCCAGACCTGCACTTGGATTTCCAAAAAATAGCGAAAAACCCTGTCAAGGATCTTTTTTAAGCGGGGTGCTGAATAGTTACAAAAATTTTCACCATCTCATGATGCGACATGTACCGACATGGACGATCCGATTTCCTTTATCAATGCCTCGCCCACCCCCTTCCACGCGGTGCGCGAGGCACGGGCACACCTGACAAGCCAGGGATTCCAACCCCTGCGCGAAGAGGATGCCTGGACGCTCCAGCCGGGGGGGCGCTATCTGGTCACCCGCAACGATACCAGCCTGGCGGCCTTCACCCTCCCCGTCCATTCGGCGCAACCCCCGCCGCTCCTGTTGGCGGCGGCCCATACCGACAGCCCGGCCCTCAAGGTCAAACCCAATCCGCTCAAACGCAAAAAGGACCACCTGCTGCTCGATCTGGCGGTCTATGGCTCGGCCATCCTCGCCACATGGTTCGACCGCGACCTCTCCCTGGCCGGACGCATCGATTACCTCGACTCCGCGCAACGCCTGACCCACCAGTTGATCGATCTGACCGAACCGGTGACCCGCATCCCGAACCTGGCCATCCACCTGAACCGCACCGCCAACGACGACACGAAAATCAATCCCCACGAGGAACTCTCCGCGCCCTGGCTCTCGATACCGTGCGAAACCGGCGAGACAGATCCCGCCCGCCCCTTCCTGGAACGCCTGGAACAGGAGATCGCCCGCCAGGATCCCCATGCCATGCCAATACGCATCCTGGGATGGGACCTTTCGCTCTACGACACCCAACCCGCCACCGTGGCCGGAGTGAACCGCCAGTGGATCGTCGGCGCGCGCCTGGACAACCTGCTGTCGGTGACCGCCATCCTCGCCGCCCTGGGAAGACACGATCCCACCACACCCCCCGGCATCGCCATGGCCGCCCTGTTCGATCACGAGGAGGTCGGCTCACTGAGCATGGCGGGGGCCACGAGCAATTTTCTCGCCTCCCTGCTCGGTCGCATCTACCCGGATCCCGTCACCCTGGCCAGGGCCATGCCCAACTCCCTGCTGCTCTCCATCGACAACGCCCACGGCTACCACCCCAACTACCCGGCCAAACAGGACGACAACCACACCCCGCAACTCAACGCCGGTATCGTGATCAAACAACACGCCAACCAACGCTACGCCACCTCCGGAGCCACGGCCGCACGCGTCAAGGCGCTGGCCCTGCGCGCGGCCCTCCCGCTCCAGGAGTTCACGGTGCGCGCCGACATGGCCTGCGGCTCGACCGTCGGCCCCACCGTGGCCGCCCAACTGGGCATCCCCACCGTGGATCTGGGCCTGCCCACCTGGGCCATGCACTCCCTGCGGGAAACCGCCGGCACCACGGACTGGGACCATCTCGTCCGCCTGCTCGCGGTTTTTTTCACCAACGGTCATGAGGGGAGGCGATGATGCAACTGCACAGCCTGTTCGGACTGCTGCTGCTCGCCGGCATCGCATGGCTGCTGTCGGAACGCCGCCGGGAAGTCTCCTGGCGCGTAGTGATCAGCGGGCTGCTCCTGCAAATCGGCATCGCCTGGCTGCTGCTCTCGATCCCGATGTTTCAACGTTTTTTTCTGTTGCTCAATGACGCGGTGGGAACCCTCATGGAGGCCACCCGCGTCGGGACCGCCTTCGTCTTCGGCTATCTGGGAGGCGCCAAGATCCCCTTCGCGGTCGAACCGCAAGCCTCCACCTTCATCCTGGCCTTCCAGGCGCTGCCCCTGGTGCTGGTGATCAGCGCCTTGTCGGCCCTGCTCTTCCACTGGCGCGTCCTGCCCGTTGTGGTGCGCCTCTTCGCAAACCTGCTGCAACGCACCATGGGCGTGGGCGGCGCCCTGGGCTTCGGAACCTCTGCCAACATCTTCCTCGGCATGGTGGAATCCCCCCTATTGGTAAGACCCTACCTGGCCAACATGAGCCGCAGCGAACTCTTCGCCCTGATGACCGCCGGCATGGCCACCATCGCCGGCACCATGATGGCCCTCTACGCCGCCATCCTCGCTCCCGTCATCCCGGAGGCCATGGGCCACATCCTCACCGCCTCCATCATCAGCGCGCCGGCGGCCATCATGACCGCCTTCATCCTGATCCCCGACACCGGCAACCCCACCGCCGGCGATTACGCCCCGCCCCGCATGGACGCCACCGCCATGGACGCCATCACCAGAGGCGTGAGCGAAGGGATCCAATTATTGATCAACATCCTGGCCATGCTGGTGGTCCTGGTGGCCCTGGTGGCCCTGGCCAACCGCATCCTGGGGGCCACGCTGCCCGATTTCGCCGGCGCCCCCATCACCCTGGAACGGCTGCTGGGCTGGGGCATGGCCCCGGTGGTCTGGCTCATGGGCATCCCCTGGAACGAAGCCCCCACCGCCGGCATGCTCATGGGCAGCAAAACCGTGCTCAACGAGTTCATCGCCTACCTCAACCTCGCCAATCTCCCGCCGGAGGCCCTCTCCCCGCGCAGCCGCCTGATCATGACCTATGCCATGTGCGGCTTCGCCAACCTGGGCAGCCTGGGCATCATGATCGGCGGCATGGGCGCCATGATCCCCTCCCGGCGCGATGAAATCGCCGCCCTGGGGATGAAATCGATCCTGTCCGGCACCATCGCCACCCTCATGACCGGCGCCGTGGTCGGAATCCTGCGCTGACCGGCAACATGGGAATGGTCATTCTCTCCCTGCTCGTCTCCGCCGCGCTCCTGCTGACCGCCAGCATCCACTATCTGCTGTTCCACACCATCGTGGAACTCTTCTCCATCCTGGTGGCGGGCGGGATCTTCATCATCGGCTGGCACACCAGGCGCTGGTCGGAAAATTTCTTTTTACCATTTCTTTCCACCGCCTTCGCGGCCATCGGGCTGTTGGATTTCATCCACACCCTCACCTTCAAGGGGCTGGAACTGATACCAGGCGACGGCGGCAACCACGCGGTCCAGTTGTGGATCCAGGCCCGCTCCATGCAGGCGATCGCCCTGCTGATCGCGCCTTTGTGGCTGTCGGGTGATCGGAAAAACATCCCCCTCTCCCTGACGGCCTGGCTGCTGTTGTCCGGTCTCGGCCTGTTCTCCGTCTACGTCACCGACTGGTTTCCGGTCTGCTTCATCCCGGGCAAGGGGTTGACCCCCTTCAAGGTCAACATGGAGTTCGTCATCATCGCGGTCCTGCTCGCAGGCAGCCTCCATCTGCACCACCACCGGCACAAGATGGACCACAACCTCTACCGCAATCTCCAGGCCGCCCAGTGGCTGACCATCCTCAGCGAAACGGCCTTCACCGCCTACCTGAATTTTTCCGATGTCATCAACTGGATCGGCCATCTTGGCAAACTCCTGGCCTTCATGTGGATCTTCCGCGCCATCATCCATTTCGGCCTGGTCAATCCGGTCGGCCTGCTCTCCTACAACCTGCAACGCCACGCCACCCAACTGGGAGATGTCATCACCCAACTGAACAAGGCGCAACGGATCGGTCGCATGGGCCACTGGGAATGGAACATCGCCAGCGGACAACTCGCCTGGTCGGACGAGATCTATCGCATCTTCGGACTGTCCAAGGAAACCACCGTCCCTACTTACGCCTCCTTTCTGCAACTGGTCCATCCCGACGACCACGCGAAAGTGACCCAGGCCGTGGCCACGGCCATGGGCGATCCCGACGCCCCCTACCGCGTGGAGCACCGCATACGACTTCCGGACGGCACAGAAAAAGTGGTGATGGAGATCGGCGAGGTCCAAACGGATCGCTCCGGCACACCGACCATCATGACCGGCACGGTGCAGGACATCACCGAGCGCAAACGCATGGAAACGATGCTGCTGGAGTCCCAGCAGGCCGCAGAACGGGCCAATCAGGCCAAATCCACCTTCCTGGCCAACATGAGCCACGAAATCCGCACCCCCATGAACGCCATCGTCGGCTTGAGTCACCTCTGCCTGCGCACCCCGCTCTCCGCCAAGCAGCAGGACTATCTGGACAAGATCCATGCCTCGGCCAATGCCCTGCTCGGCCTCATCAACGACATTCTGGACTTTTCCAAGATCGACGCGGAAAAACTGCTCATCGAGGAGACCGACTTCACCCTGGACGAGGTGTTCGGCAACCTGCTGGCCGTGCTGACGATCAAGACCGCCGAACAGGGGGTGCGACTCACCCTGGAGGCCGATCCGGCCCTGCCCGCCATGCTGGTGGGAGATCCGCTCCGACTGGGACAGGTATTGACCAATCTGGGCAACAATGCGATCAAATTCACCCCGCAAGGAGAGGTGACCATCGCCGCGCATCTTCTGAACCACTCCGATCAGCGTGCCGAAATCCGCTTTCTCGTGCGCGATACCGGCATCGGCATGGACGAAGCGGAGCTGAAACAATTGTATCGACCATTCACCCAGGCAGATGCCAGCACGACGCGCCGCTTCGGGGGCACCGGGCTGGGTCTGAGCATCTCCAAAAGGCTGGTGGAACTGATGGGCGGAACCCTGGAAGTGGAAAGTCAACCCGGCGCGGGCAGCACCTTCGGGTTCACCCTGACTTTGAGTATCTCGTCCCAAAAACCGCAACCCAGGACGCCCGATGACGATCCGACGGTCATGGCCCGCATCGCCGGGGCGCGCGTGCTGCTGGTCGAGGACAACGAAATCAACCAACAGGTGGCACGGGAACTGCTGGAAATGGCGCAAGTCCGCACGCGCGTGGCGCAGGACGGAATCGCGGCGCTGGAGATCCTGGCGGAAGAGCGTTTCGACGGGATCCTCATGGACCTGCAAATGCCACGCATGGACGGCCTGCAGGCGACCCGGTCGATCCGGGCCAAACCGGAATGGAGCGCCATCCCGATCATCGCCATGACGGCCAACGCCATGACGGGCGATCAGGAGCGCTGCCTGGCCGCCGGGATGAACGCCCACATCGGCAAACCCATTCACCCGACGACGCTGTATGCCACCCTGGCCAAATGGATCACCCCAAGCGCACCCCTGGCCACGCCGGAACACGCCTCTCCCCCTGCCATCGAGGAACCGTTCCTTCCCCCGCTGCGTCTGCTCGACAGCCGCGCCGGTCTGCGCAACACGGGAGGCAACCAAAAGCTCTTGCTGGAGGTGCTTGCCAAGCTGAGCGCCCACCACGCCCAAGACCACGAGATGATCCGGGAACAACTGACACACGGCGAATGGGCTGACGCGGAACGCACCGCCCACTCCCTGAAAGGAATCGCGGGAACCCTGGGCGCCCATCCCCTGACCGAGGCCGCCTGTGCGCTGGAAACCGCGCTCAAACGCCGCGAATCACCGGAAACGATTCAAAACCTCCGCCAAACGGTCGCCGTGGATCTGGCCGCCCTGATCGAGGAGATCGCGCCTCTCCTGCCCGCGCCGGAACCGGAGCCGGAAGAGGAGTACACGCATCTCCCCGACCCGGAGATCCTGTTGCCTCTGATCGAAGAGGCGATCGAGCGGTTGCGGATTTTCGATGCCGCCGCCGAGGAGCCGATCCGGGCCATGGCCCCCCACTGTGCCGCATCCGCCTTGAGAACGCCCTATCGGGAGTTGGCGGAGCGGATGGGGCACTACGACTTCGAGGGGAGCATGACCCTGCTGGAACGAATGGCCGGACGTCTAACGCGGGGCGACGAAATACAAGCGTGAACCGGTCTGTTTCATGACCCCGGAGCGGTATTCGACCCACTCCCCGAACCCGAAAAAGAGATCGACCCGCCCCGCCCCGCGGATGGCCCCGCCGGTATCCTGATTGACCACGAAGCGAACCTCCGGTTGCCAGTCGAGCACGGTCTTGTGATCCGGGGCGAAGCGCGGCAAGGTGGTGCTCAACACCGCTGGCGCCCCCTTGGGGAAGATGCGGTGATCGGTGGCGATGGAGCGTTCCCGCGTGAGGGGAACATTGATGTTGCCCACCGCGTCCAGCGACATCTCGCGGAAAAAGACATACGAGGCATTGGCGTAGAAGAGCCTTTGCACATCCTGGGGATGGTCCACCAGCCACTGGCGCAGGCGTGGCATGGTCATCTCCTCCTTGGAGATCTTGCCCTCGTCGATGAGGATTTTGCCGATGGCCAGATAGGGATGGCCATTGTTGCTGTCGTAGCCGATGCGCATCATGCGGCCATTGTCGAGTTGCACCCGTCCCGATCCCTGGATGTGGAGAAAAAAGGCATCGATGGGGTTGTCCACCCAGACCAGTTCCAGCCCGCGATTGGCCAGTTTGCCCATGGGATTCTTGGCAAACCCCTTGGCGAGGATCGGTTCGTCGATCTGCCGGCGGTCGAAGCGGCGCAGGGCCTCCGGGGGGCGGCGATAGATGGGATAGAAGTACCGCTTGCTGCGTTTGAAGGAGCCGTGCAACAACGCTTCGTAATAGCCCGTCACCATGACATCGCCCTGGGGATTGCCCACGGAACGGAAAAGACGGAAGCGATCCCGCAAGGCGGCTTGCAGGCGTTGCGGATGGCCGGCGCGCGCCAGTTCGGCCAGTTCCGAGCAGGCCTTCGCCATGCTTGCGGCGGGCACGCTGACCGGCCCGAAGCGGTAAAGGGAATCCGGCGGGACGCGGCGATAATAGAGCGCGCTTTGATCGAGGGACTTGGCCCACTCGGAGAGCGCCTGATCCTCGAACAGCGACGCCGGGAGTTCGGACCAGTTGGTTTCCGCCAGGCTGTTCATGGCGGTGGCCTCGCCAACCAATGGTGGCGGAGCCACCGGGGCCTCCGGGATGACTTCGACCGGCGGTTTTGCCTGACATCCCGCCAGGAACACCAGCAAAACCAACCGCACCCACCAGGATCTCTCCATCACGCATCCCTCCAACCTTGCCATCTTTCAATAACCGAAAAAAACCAGCGGGGCATTGTGCGAGGTTTTTCCATTTCTGGCAAGGGGAGCCGGGCAGGAATGCTATCGGGGAGGTCTGACGCCGCCCTTGCGCTTGATGCCGAACTCCACCCGGAAGATGTCGGGCATGTTGATGCGGTCATCTACGGTGCGATAGACGACCGCCAATTCCACGAGATCGTCGAGGGTACCACCACACCTAACCGTGTATGATTAATATTTTACGCTGTGGGTGAACTTTGTAGCTGAGCAGCTCTTTCATCGTCCACCGATGGTCTGTCAATCCAGCCGCCATGGCAGGAGTCCTTTCGATCCATTTTCTGGTGCTACCCTCAGGTGCCAATACACGCAATGAATTATGAAAATAGCAAAAATTATATGAACACCCAGTAATATACATCCCATATTTAATATTTTCTGACTCTGTATGAGCTATCGCGCGCCCCTTACGTACCAAGGTAGATGAACGCCCACGAAAAGTGGCATTCAGTCTCTCAATAAAAGATGTATTTATCTTTGCGCAACCTGTATTTTTTAGCGCCAAAGCGACTGTATCGACACTGCCCAGCACAATGCGTCGAACAACGCCCGACACTCGACCTTTTGCGTATTCTTTGATGACCTGGACGATCATAAGACCGGGTACTGTCTGCCGCTTGGGACGACCAGACCGCCCAGTAAAGATCAACCAACTGAAAACAGACATGAAAACGCTGACATAACTAGACAAGCCATCTACAGAAAGAAGAAAATTCCAACTCTTGACACAAGCCCGCACCTTGTGCGCCAAGGACGAGATCAATTCCTGATCGCGACGAACAGCAACAACCCCACCTAGCCATAAGCGTGTACCAACGTCCATCGCCATGGCCATCCACATGTGATTAATTTTTATTTCATCTTTATCGCTAAGCGAGGGTTGTTCTCCCACTTGAATTTGAACTGCCTCATCTGCTTCTTTTACGATCACAGACAATTTTTTTTTCATGTTCATGACAATCAACAGGAGAGCAATCCCTTGACATAGAATGTCCTGCATTTTTTATCTCGTCTTTACGAAGTCTCGCTGTTCTAATGCATAACTCATCAGCTTGTACCTGTTGGACATCAATTCGGCCCTGCTCGACGATGGCTTCGTGAACGCGTTGGCTATGCTCCCCTCCACGAGCATACCAGTCGTACACAGTCCGCTCGTCATAGCCATATGTGGCAACAATGGCTTGAGGCGGGCATCCATGCTTCATCAACGAAATCATATTGCTTACCTGATCATTCTCCGTTCGGAGGCGATAAAACGCGGTCCCCTTTGTTTCAGAAAACGTGACCCCACATTTTTTACAACGGTAGCGCTTATCGCGCCGACTGTGGATAACAATATTCCCATGCCCTGCATACCCATGTACGGAACAGTTTGGATTCGAGCAAAATTGAATTATCGTATCCATGTCGCATACCCCTCTTGCGTGAGTTGCTTTAATTAACTGCTCACGGAAGCATACACGGGAAAATGACAAGAATCAATTGGTTTTTGTTCATCCACGGTTAGGTGCGGTGGTACCCGCCCTGCTCGACTCGGATCATTTTGCAAGATTTGCCAAACGCGCGGGAACTTCCAGGGACGCTTGACGGTCCATATCAGCATTGTCCATGGGCAAGCTTGCAACGCCCTGTCTTCACAACATCCTGATTGAGAAAGAGAGCCGTCACATGAAAGCCAATGTTGGAGGGATTGACCGTATTTTGCGCGTGCTGGCCGGGCTCGCGCTTTTGTCGCAGGTCTTCGTGGGGTTGCAGACCCCCTGGGGCTGGATCGGCGTGATTCCGCTGTTGACCGGGGCCTTTCGCTTCTGCCCCTTCTATCCCCTGCTCGGCCTGAACACCTGCTCCCGCTGTTCCAGCGAAGCGGTGTGAAACCTGCCCCGGAGGCCGGATCCCCGGCCTCCGGGAAACCGACATCACAGATTGGCGTCCGCCCGGCCAATCAGGGTGGGCGTCTTCAATTCTTCCGGCAGCTTGTCGCCCATTTTTTCCATCATGGGTTTGGTGATCAGATTGTAGAAAAGCTCGGCCCGCACGCTCTTGACGTCGGTGGCGGGAATGGCGTAGTCCACCACCCGTTTTTCGCCGGGCTTCAGGCGGGTGTCGCCGCCCACCTTGGTGGCCTGGGGGGGCATCACGGGCTGGCCCTCGTTGTTGACCAGCTTGAGGATCATCAACGCCTGGGGATCCTCCTTGTCGGGACTCTCCTTGAAATTGCTCCAGACCACCTCTCCCTTGGCGTTGTGCGCCGTCACCTTGAGGACCACATTGCGGAACGGGGCGCTGCTGGGCATGGTGTGCAGCAGGGTGTTGCGCATGGTCACCGTGGCATGCACCTTGCCCCCCTGCGGCTTGGCGGCCAAGGTCAACACCACCGACTTGCGCACCCGCTCCGGGTTATGTCCACCGGCGATTTCGTGATTGGAAAAGCCGTTCACCACCGGCATGTGACACGCTTGACAGGTGGGCACCGGCGTGGCCTTGGGTCCCTCCTTGCTCAACAACTGATCCCCGATCTGACAGACCGGCACCTTCTGCGGGTTCATCATCACCTGGTGACACCCCAGACAGACATCGGAACTCTTGTACAACGCGGCATTGGCCTGATGGGGGAAGCTGTTCACCTTCGGCTCCTTGCCACCACCGGGCGCGGGCGCCGGCTGCTTGCCGTTGAACGCCCCCTCGGGACCTTGCAGCTTGTCCTTGGAATAATCGTACGCGGCTGCCCCCAACTGCAACTTGCCCCCCTCGCCCTGCACCCCCTTGAAGGCGGTCATGGTGTGACAGGCCACGCAGTTCACCCCCTCGGCATACATGGGCTTGGCGTCCAGTTTGGTGGTCTTGTCACGCGCGGCGATGGGCGCATGACATTGCAGACAGACCGGAAACGCATTGGTCGCCTTGTGCAAGACCCCCTCCTGGGAAGGATCCCCGGCCTCCATCCGATAGACCGCCCCGTGAATGGGATCGGTCAAGGCCGTGCTCTTGGCATGCATGGAGTTCTGCCACTGTTGGAAAATCTCCTGATGACACTCCCCGCAATTGGAGGAAGGCACATGATTCAGGGGAGGACGACCGCTTTCGGCCGGCACATCCGAGGCCCAAGCCGTGACAGCCAACAACCACAAACCGCTCATCAAGACCACAAAATCCTTCCGCGTCACGCCTGACATCGTCGAACCTCCGGTAAAAATGGGTGACAAACCACATCCACCCTTCCATAATAACAGAGCCGACACCCATTTTCCATCCACTATGTCCGTTACCCGCGCAATCCGCGATGGAGCCGGAATACGTGTACACCCCGACCTTCTGGGGCCAGGGCCTCCTGATGCTGCTGCTGATTCCCGCCGCCATGGCCGGGCAAGCCATGCCCGTGCGCGTCCAGGAGACCAGACTCCCCTCCGGTTGCGCCAACTGTCACGCCTGGCGCGCCCCGGATCCCCTGCCCCGCCCCCTGAACCAACCCCACGGCAACCTGACCCTCGACCACGGCCAGACCGCCCTCTGGTGCCTGGATTGTCACCTGGCCAGCCAACCCGAACAGCTCCAGGCCGGTTCCGGCCCGCCCGTGGCCATGGCCGACGCCTGGCGGCTGTGCATGCGCTGCCACGCCCCCCAGACGCGGGATTGGCGCTTCGGGGTCCACGGCAAGCGGGTGGGGGGATGGCGGGGGGAGCGTACCGTCCGGCCCTGTTCCGGCTGCCACAACGCCCACCAGCCGGCCTGGCCCGCCATCCCCCTGGCCCCGCCGCCCAACCGGCCGAAAAGCCTGGCGCCATGAACCCCTCCGTCGATCCCCAACGCCGCAAGCTCCTGGGCGCCCTGGGCATTGTCGCCAGCGCTCCTTTGCTGGCCGCCGATCCGGAAGGGGTTGTCAACGACTCGCTGCAAACCTTGCTGCAAAACCACTACCAACGCATGAGCCGCGAGGAGATCATGCTGGCCATCGCGCGCATCGAGCGCCGCGCGTTGCGGGATCACGGGGCCGCCATCCACTGCCGCGACACCCCCCCCATTCCTGGCGTCGCCTTCGCCATGGCCATCGATCTGTCCAAATGCAAGGGGTTGCGCCACTGTGTCGCGGCCTGCTCGGAGGAAAACAACAACAACCGCGAGCAGACCACCGAGAACATCCGCGTGCTGGCCCTGCCGCGCCAGACCCTCGACCTGGAGCAAGGCGATCACTATTTTACCACGTACGACCCAAATCTTCGGCATCTGCCGGTCCAGTGCCAGCAGTGCGACAATCCCCCCTGCGTGCAGGCCTGCCCGGTCCAGGCCACCTGGAAGGAACCCGACGGCATGGTGGTCATCGACTACGACTGGTGCATCGGCTGCCGCTACTGCGCCACCGCCTGCCCCTACTGGGCGCGCCGCTTCAACTGGCGCAAACCCTGCCTGCCCAGGGAGCGGATCAATCCCGACACCCACTACCTGGGCAACCGCCCCCGCCCCGCCGGGGTGATGGAAAAATGCACCTTCTGCATCCAGCGCACCCGTCTCGGGCAACTGCCCGCCTGCCAGGAGGCCTGCCCCACCGGCGCGCGCATCTTCGGCAACCTGCTGGATCCCGATGGGGAGCTGCGTCACATCCTGGCCAGCAAGAGCGTCTTCCGCCTCAAGGAGGCGCTCGGCACCGAACCGAGGCTTTGGTATTTTTCCAGTGTCTGACCCCATGCGCATTTTCGCGGGCAGCCGCGTCCCTCTCTTGTGGCGGCTTCTGCTGCTCGCCCTGATCGCCATGGGCCTGCACGCCTACGCCTTTCAGCACGAACGGGGACTGGGCGTCACCGGCATGTCGGATCAGGTCTCCTGGGGGCTTTACATCGCCAATTTCACCTTTCTGGTGGGTCTGGCCGCCTCGGCGGTGGTGCTGGTCATTCCGGCGGTGCTGTTGAACCAACCGTCCATGAGGCGCCTGATCCCCCTGGGCGAGGCCATGGCCATCGCCGCCGTGACCATGAGCATGCTCTTCGTCACCGTGGACCTGGGGCAACCCCTGCGCATCTGGCATGCCCTGCCCGTACTGGGAAGACCCCATTTTCCCACTTCCATTCTGGCCTGGGATGTATTAATTATTTCAGCATATCTGCTGCTCAATCTTGGTTTGTTTCACCGGTTCGTCCGGCAACCCATGCACCCTGCCCCGCGTCTGGCGCTGCTGACCGCCATCCTGCTGGGGATCGGCATTCACACGGTGACCGCTTTCATGCTGGCCGGGTTGCCGGCACGGCCCTTCTGGCATTCGGCGGTGCTGGCCCCACGCTTCATCGCCTCGGCCTTCGCCTCCGGTTCCGCCGTGCTGCTGCTCATGCTGTTCCTGCTGGAAAAGACCATGGCCCCGCCCCGCCCCCTGGAGGCGATGCGGCTTCTGACCGGCATTCTGGCCGTGACCCTCTGGGTGGATCTCTTTTTTCAGGGGTCGGAACTTTTTCTCCGGTTCTACCCTCTGGCTTCCCAAGGCCGCTCCGGCGTTGCCCCGACGGCCTGGGTGGCGATGGCCGTCGAGGGGTTGGCCGCGCTGGTGGTGACCGTACACGGCTTGCGACGCCGATCCGGCTGGCTGTTTGTGGCCTCTCTGGCGACCTTCGGCGCGGTCATGATCGAAAAGGGCCTTGGCCTCGTGGTGCCCGGATTTCGGCCCACGCCCTTGGGGGAATATGTCGATTACGCCCCCACCTGGGTGGAAATCCATGTTTCCCTGGGCATTTGGGGTTTTGGTCTGCTGTTGTTCACCTGGCTGGTCCGCATGGCCCTGGCGGCCTGGGACCGTTCTTCCCAACCTTTCGCGACAAAGGATTCACCATGAAAAAATCCAAGACATTGCTGACCCTGACCACCGCCGCCCTGCTGCTCGGCGCGGCGCACTCCGCCTCAGCTGCGGGCGGCTGGCTGGGGGTGCATCCCGAACACCCGCGCGGCGTGCAGGTGGGCGACGTGATCAAGGAAAGCCCCGCCGACAAGAGCGGCATCCAGCGCGGGGATCTCATCCTGCGCCTCAACGGCCGCGAGTTGACCAGCATTTCGCAGTTCTCCATGGAGATTTATCGTCTCGATCCGGGCGCGGAGGTGACCCTTTCCATCCTGCGCAAGGGGGAAGCCGTGGAGATCAAGACCAAACTGGACAACGTCGCCAATCACAATTACACCATCCCCCCCATGCCGGGCAGGATGCACATGGGACCGATCGGCCCGGCGCACACCCATGAATTCCAGACCCGTCTGAAGAGCGCCTGGTCCATGCTGGAGGCTTTCGACCGCATCGCCGAGGAGAAGAAGCTGGGCGAAAGGGGCAAGAAGACCAGCGACGAGATCCGGGCCATGCTCACCCAGGCCCAGCAGCTTTTGGACAAGTATCAGGTCAACGAAGGGGTCCCCTTGATGGAGCGGGCCTATGCCAAGGTGCAACAGGCCCTGGTTCAGGTGCGCTCCGGCGAGACCCTGGTGCAGCCCCTGAATTTCCCCACCCCGGAAGCCGAATATGTCTATGAGCTGGGCCGCAACAACGTGTTTCAGATGTTTCTGGAGCAGGCCCTGAACACGCAAGGCATTGCTCCCGACAGCACCCCACGGATCGACGAGGCCCGCGGCCTGCGCGCCAAGGCCGAAGAGAACGCGGCCAAACAGGAGTTCAAGTCCGGCATCGAGCAGTTGGAAAAATCCACTGCCGTGTTGATCGAGCTGTTGCGCAAATCGGGTTTGGACATTCCGTAACGGTTTTGCCGGTTGCGGATTGCGGCCCCCAGCAGGTTTTCTGCTGGGGGTTTTTTTTGTCATCTCATTGTTTTACAAATATTTTTTGGTAATTTGTAATTCATTTTATAACCATATTAAATATTTGACATCAAAAATTCACGCTTCATAACGATTTTTTATTTGCAATTTTGCTTTGTTCAAACTAGCTTTAATCCCTCTCTCCCATCCGATCAGGTGATAAAAAATGTTGCCAGGCACCCCAACCCTTGCCAATGGGCTTGTCTTGCGCCCGGCCAGTCCAGGAGACAAGACATTTCTGACCACCCTGCACCGGCAGAATCGCGACGACTTGTGGTTGATCGACGGCCCGGAGGAGTTCATTCGCATGGTGATCGATCAGCAACAGGAAATGCAAACTACAGGATATGGAAAAACCCATCCGGACGCGATGGATTGGGTCATCGAAAAACTGGGCGTATCCATCGGCCGGGTCCGGGTCTCCTTCATGGAGCGGGAGGTGCGGGTGCTGGAGATCGCTTTCATCCCCGAAGCACGGCGGATGGGTTTCGGCGCCGCCGTGCTGCGCGCCCTGCAACAGGCCGCCACACGGGTCATGACCCCCTTGACCCTGTGCGTCATGCGTCACAATCCACAGGCGAGCGCCTTCTATCACGCCCTCGGCTTCCGCCAGGCCGCCGCGCACCCCATGTTCGATCTGTTGATCTGGCTTCCACCCCCTCAACCCACCACATAAACAGGAGAATCAAATGTCGGATCCCTTCATAGGCATGATCGCGCCGTTCGCGTTTCAAAGAGTTCCGCAAAACTGGGCATGGTGTCAGGGCCAAACGCTCCCCATAGCGCAAAACCAAGCCCTCTTTTCCCTGATCGCCAATCTTTATGGCCCTGCCACCAACAACACTTTCACTCTGCCCGATCTGCGCGGACGCACGCCGGTCGGCTATGGACTGCGACCGGGAGGCGCCTTCAACTACGCGATGGGCAACAGCGCCGGTGCCGATCAGGTGAGCTTGTCCCTCTCGCAACTCCCCACCCACAACCATCCCGCCACCTTCACCCCCGGCTCGGGGGGCAGCCCGATCAATGTCAGTGTTAGCGTGCAGACCAATCCATCCAGCACCCAACCCACGCCGGATGCCACCCACAATAATCTGGGGCCGGTCACCACGGCAGGCATCGACCCGGTCAACATGTGGTCCAGCACCGGCACCAGCACCACCAATCTGGGTGGGGTAACAGTCACCGGAGGTAGTGGCGGCGGCGCGGTGACCATCGGCAATTCGGGCGCCAGCGCCCCGGTGACGATCCGCAATCCCCTGCTGGCGATCAATTTCTGTATCGCCCTGTTGGGCGAGTATCCGATCCAGGATTGACGCCAACCCCCAAGGCAATCATGCGACAAGGAGTCGATATCATGCTGAAACTGCTCAGAAGCAGCCATTTCTCCAAATTGACCAGCCCCGCCGGCACCCTGAGAAAATCCTCCGGGGAGACCTTCACCGTCACGCTGGAAAAGGTGCAAAAACATCCCAGGTCCAAGACGCGCCTCCATGCCCACACCCGTGGCACCCCGTTTTCGCTGATCCTCTCTTCCAGCGATGCGGCAGCTTGCGAAATCTCGGAAACCTGCACCGTGCAACTGGAAGGGCATGACCCGATGGAGTTGTTCGTCACCCGCATCGCCCATTCCGACCATGGCAAGGCCTGGCTGCAAATCGTCTTCAACTGACCCGCCTTTGTTCACGTCCCTCCTGTTTGCCCGCCTCGGGGCAAGCAGGAGCCGACGCTCATCATGATGCTCCCAATAAGCACAAAAAATTGCTTGAACTTTGCTGAAAATCCGATACAATTAAATATCAGGATTGCTGTTAACAATTTTTAAATAATTATCAAAAATTCAATTCGATTTCTTTACAAATACCAACAATAAAATAAAAAGACAGATGCGGAAGGTTCAATGAAACTGTTCGCTCGTACACCTACCCCATCCGCATGCACGACAACAACCCGACGAGGTCGCGGCAAGCCGTTCATGCTGGTCCTGGAGCCACGCATGATGTTCGACGGCGCCGCCGTGGCGAATGTGGTGGATCATGCCCATGCCGCCCCGGACGCCAGCGCCCTGGCGTTGATCCCGGAGGCCTCCGCCCCGGTGGAGATCAGGGCCGCCGATCCGACGCTCAACAATGGCAAAAAGGAGGTGGCCTTCATCGATGGCGCCCTGTCCGAAGCACCAACCCTGATCGACATGGTCCGCCCCGGAGTGGAAATCGCGCTCCTCGACGGTTCCCTCGGCGGACTGGAGCAGATCGCCAGCTGGGCTGCGACGCATGAGGGCTACGACGCCATCCATCTCCTCTCCCACGGCGCTTCGGGCACCTTGGAACTGGCCCACCAGACCCTGACCACGGCCAGCTTCGCCGACGACGTGATCCAGGCCGAACTGGCCTCCCTCGGCTATGCCCTCAAGGCCGGAGGGGACTTGCTGCTCTACGGATGCTCCATCGGCGCGGATGATTCCTTCGCCACCAACCTCGCCGCTCACACTGGCGCCGATGTCGCCGTCTCCACCGACACCACCGGCCTCGGAGGCAACTGGATCCTGGAACAACAAACCGGCCCCATCCAGGCCGACTCGCCTTTCGACCCGGATCGGCTCGCCGATTTCGACACCACTCTGGCCGTGGGAACCCTGGTCAATAACGGATCCACCGGGACCGTAACTTGGGGTACCGTTGCAACAACAACAGTAGTTGCAGGCGGTAGCACAGGAATGACAAATATCGACATAATCTCGAAAGCTAATAATTTATTAACTGGTTTCGATGTCTATGCAAAACAGAATATTCCAGGAACCTCAAACTTTTCGATCCGCAATCAACCCGGCCCCGGCATGACCGGCACCACCGGAGCCTGGGTACGTACCGCCGTCATCTCTGGCAATACGCCTCAATACCTGGAGGTGCGAGCCAACCGGGGCATTTTCGACCTGGACGCCATCAAGGTCGGCAGCTCCGAAACCCTTTTTACCACTGCCAATTTCACGGTGCAGGCGCTCGATGGCAATTTCAATCTCAAAGGCACGGCGGTAACGGCGAACAGCGTTGCCATAGGCACATTCTACAACGTCGATGTCGCCAGCAATACGGACTTCGACGGTATCTATGGCGTCCGCATCACGGTCAACCAAACCAACACCATCGCCATCGGCGACGTGAAGGTATTCAACCCCCGCGACGTCCCCGCCGCCAACACCGCCCCCACCTTCGTGGGGAGCACGACCTCCTTTGCGGTCAACATGAACGCCTCGGCCACGGACATCAAACCCTATATTCACGTCAGCGACACCAGCAGCGCGCAGACCGAAACCTGGAGCCAACAAACCGCTCCCAGCCACGGCACCCTGAGTTTCTCCAGCGCCACCGCCGCCTCCGGCAGCAGCGACATCACCCCGGGCGGGACGATCACCTATACCCCGACGACGGGCTATGCCGGCAGCGACTCGTTCGTGGTGCAGGTCTCCGACGGCAGCGCCACCGCCTCGCGCACCATCTCGGTCACGGTCAACCCCACAGCACCAGGCGCCCCGGATCTGGCCGCAGCCAGCGACAGCGGATCCAGCAACACCGATAATGTCACCAGTGCCTCCAGCTTAAGCTTCAGCGGTTCCGGGGCCATGGCCAGCGGCACCGTGACGGTCTTTATCGACAGCAACAACAACAGCACCAAAGATACCGGGGAACTCTCCGCCACCGCCACCTCCGATGCCTCCGGCAACTGGAGCGGCGCCACCATCAACGCCTCGACCCTCGCCAACGGCAGCTACAACGCCAGGGCCTACGTCACCTCCGGCTCCGTGACCTCTCCGGTGGGCAGCGCCCTCGCCGTTACCGTGGACCGCTCAAGCGCCACGGCGGGCACCCCCTCGGTCAACAACGTCACCACTTCAGGGGGGACCAGTCACAGCTTTACGGTGGCCTATACCGAATCCGGGTTGGCGAGTCTCGATTCCGCCTCCATCGCCGCCGGCAATGTCACCATCACCGGACCCAATTCCTTTACCGCCAGCGTGACCGGGGCCACCCTCTCCGGCTCCACCGCCACCTACACCTTCACCCCCCCCGGCGGGAGCTGGGACAACGCCGACAACGGCACCTACACCATCGCCATCGGCGCCTCCCCGGCCAAGGACATGGCGGGCAACGCCGTCGCCTCCCTGAGCGGCAGCTTTACGGTCAATGTCCCCCTCCCGGCCAGCACCAACGTCCGGGTCAACTCCAACGCCGACAATACCACCACTGGCGACAACCTGGTCACCCTGCGCGAGGCCATGCTGGCCATCATGAACGGCGCCACCACCGACCTGGGGGATGTGGGCGGGGCAGGCTCGACCATTACCTTCGATGCCACCGCGTTCGACCCTTCCACGAAAAGCGTCGCGGAGCGCACCATCACGGCGACCAGCAATTTACCCTCGGTTACCAAAAGCTTTACCATCAATGGCGATGTCAATGGAGACTCCGTCTACGACGTGTTGCTGAACGGCGGATCGGGCACTGGATTCACCAGCTCCACCCAAAACCTTTCGTTGACCCTGCGCAGCTTGTACCTGTACGGCTTCGCTTCGTCTAGCGCATCCGCAGTCAAATTGACGGGTACCGGATCTTCACTGACCATCACCGACAGCACTGTCTACGGCAACAATGCCGGAAACGGAAATGCTGGAGGAGCGATCATGGTCAGCGCCACTTCCAGCACATTGTCCGTGGACCGTTCTTCCTTTCAATCCAATACATCGACCTGGAATGGAGGCGCCATCTATTTTTCCGGGTCCACCGCCACCATCACCAATTCGGTTTTCGCTGCCAACTCCGCTACCGCCGGAGCAGGTGGCGCGCTTTATATCGCCTCCGGAAATGTTAATTTATATCATGATACCATCGTAAAAAACACTCTTTCGTCCAGCAGTAACGGGGGAGGCATCTACGTCGCCGGGGGGACGGTCTCCATTTACGATTCCATCGTCGCGGGCAACACCAACGCTTCCAGTCAGGCCAACGATATCGTTGGCACGGTCACCTCATCCAATGTCACCACTGGCGCGATCGTCACCGGCACCTTCATCGACAGCGCCACGACTCCCTTTGATTGGCGTCTGGCTGCCGGTTCGGCGGCCATCGACGCGGGCGGGACCACCACCACCACCTCCAACGCCAGTTACGACCGCCAGAACAATCCCCGGAAAATCGGCGCCAATTACGACCGGGGGGCCTACGAGTACCACGCCGCCCGCACCCTGGACCTGGACGCCGACAACAGCTCCACCGCCACCGGCTCCGCTTACACGGCCTCCGGGACCCCAACCCAGAACATGACCATCAACGTGGCCGACACCGACATCGCCATCGGCGCACTGGCCGGGGATACCAACGTCTACAAGGCGGTGCTCACCCTGAGCGGAGACCTGAACGGCGCCAGCGAATCCCTGGTGCTCACCGGCACCAACAGCAACATCAACGCGCTGGTCTACAACACGTCCACCAGGCAACTCGTGCTTTACAGCAAACCGGCTGCCACGGTGGCCGACATGCAGACCGCCATCCGCAACGTGGTCTACAAAAATGCCGCCACCACCCCCTCCACCGGAACCAGGACGGTGTCGGTGGTCGTTTCCGACGCCAGCGATGCCGCAACGGCCACCGCCTCCATCGTCATCGCCGCAAGCAATACCGCACCCACTTTCGACGGGACTTTCACCACCAACGGCACGGTCAACGACAACGCCACCACCACCCCTTTTGCCAGCGTCACCGTCAACGACGCCCAGAGCAACACTGTTTCACTCACCATCGCCTACACCGCCGCCAACGGCGCCTTGACCCTGCCCACCGGCAGCGGGGCCACCCTCACCGGCAGCGCCGGGAGCTATACCCTCTCCGGGACGACCACCGCCAGCGGCACCAACACCCTCACCACGGCCCTGCGCTCCCTGATCTTCACCCCGACCGCCAACCAGGTGGCCCCCGGCGCCACGGTGGAGACCACCTTCACCCTCACCCCCAGCGACGCCTCGCTCACCGGGACCGCCAACAACACCACCAGGATCACCGCAACGTCGGTCCAGGACAATCCCGCCATCGGCAACCTCAACGGCGACACGCAGAACTTCACCGAGGATGGCAGCGCCATTACCGTCGATGTTGCCGGCAACGCCACGGTCAGCGACGCGGATGTCAGCGCCTTCGCCAGCGGCACGGCCACCCTCACGGTCTCCTACAACGGCAATACCGGACTGGCGGAAGACGCCCTGGCCGTCAAGGCGGTTGGCGGCATCACGGTGTCGGGGAGCAACGTCTCGTACAACAACACCATCATCGGCGTCATCGATACCACCAGCAACGGCGCGTCCGGACAGAAACTGCTGGTCACCTTCAACACCAGCGCCACCCCGGCTGCCGCGCAGGCCCTAATGCAGGCGGTGACCTACCAGAACACCAACACCGGCAAGCCCACCACCGGCGCCCATGCCATCAAGCTGGATCTCACCGACGGGCAAGGGGGAACCACCGCCACCGCCACCTCCACCATCACGGTGGTGGGGGTCAACGACGCCCCGGCCCTTTCCTTGAGCGGGGCCAACGCCTTCGCGGTGCAAAACGACGCCACCGGCGTGGCGGTGCTGGCCGCCGCCACCTCGGTCAACGACCCGGAAGAGAATTTTTCCAGTGGCACCCTGGTGGTCAAGATCTCCTCCGGGGCGCAGACCGGGGATAAATTGTGGTTCGACAACTTCAACACCAACATCGGCACGGTGTCGGCCTCCTTCGTCACCGGCAGCGACGCCATGACCGTGACCTTAAACGGCAACGCCACCAACGCCCTGGTGGCATCCCTGCTCAAAACGCTGAAATTCTCCACCACGTCCGCCACCACCGGCGCGCGCACGGTGCAGTTCACCCTCACCGACAACGGCTCGGTCAACACCTCCAGCGGCGCCCAGACGGTCACGGTCTCCTCTCTCGCCGTCAACTCCGCGCCGAGCTTCAACGGGGATGCCACACCCAAGAACGACACCCTGGACGCGACACTCACCGTCGCCGAAAACGGCACCGGCAGCGTCGCAGCCACCGACATCTCATCGTTGCTGGGCATCACCGACGTGGATACCAGCCAGGCCCTCACCTGGACGATGGCCACGCTCCCCTCCCATGGCACGCTCACCGGCTTCACCAGCGACAATACGCAAGCCGGCACGGTCACCAGCAACGCCAAAGGAGCGAGCAACGGCGGCACGATCCTGCCCACCGGACTCTACTACACCCCGACCTCGGATTACGTGGGGAGCGATTCGTTCCAGATCAAGATCGACGACGGGGCGGGGGGGAGTCAGACCGTGACGGTCAACGTCACGGTCAACAACGCCCTGCCGGTGATGGCCAACACCACGTTTTCGACCATTTCCGAATTCGCCACCGTCGGCACGTCGACCGGCTCGGCGGCGGCCACCACGGATACCACCAACATCACCTATGCCATCCAGTCGGGCAACACCGGCAACGCCTTCACCATCAACGCCTCCACCGGGGCAATTACCACAAATGCCACGCTGGATTACGAGACCCTCTCCCAGTATGTCCTGACGGTGCGGGCCACGGACAACAACGTGGCGGGCGGCGGGACCTACAGCGAGGCCAATTTCACCATTCCGGTCTCCGATCAGCCCGATCCCCCGGTCAACACCGTGCCCGCCGCCCAGACCACCAACGAGGATACCGCCCTGGTCTTTTCCAGCGTCAACGGCAATGCCTTGTCGGTTGCCGACGTGGATTCCGCCACCAACCTGACCACGGTGTTGTCGGTGAGTCATGGCACCCTGGCGATGACCGGAGCGACCACGGGGGCCACCGTGACCCTCAACGGCTCCCCCACCCAGATCCGCGCCGCCCTGGCTTCGGTGACCTATACCCCGACCGCCGATTACAATGGCAGCGACACCCTGGTCGTCAAGAGCTATGACGGCACCAGCACCGCCACCAGCGCAAACCCGGTGACCAGCAACGTCGCCATCACGGTCTCGGCGGTCAACGACGCCCCGACCCTGACCACGGTCAACAACCTCACCGGGGCCTACGAAGATCAGGCCTTCACCATCAGCTACGCCACACTCGCCGCCGCGACCAACCTGGCGGACGTGGACGGCACCACGCCGTCGTTGCGCATCGAATCGGTCACCAGCGGCACCCTGACCAAGGGGGGCAGCGCGGTGACGGCGGGTACCACCACCCTGGCCAGCGGCGAATCCCTGGTCTGGACCCCGGCCACGAACGCCAACGGCACCCTGGCGGCCTTCTCGGTGCGGGCGTATGACGGCGCCCTCGCCTCGACGGACGCCAAAGCCGTGAACGTGGAGGTGACCGCCGTCAACGACGCCCCGACCCTGACCGCCACGGCGGCCAATCCGGGCCAGACGGAGAACGGCGCGGCGGTTTCCCTGTTCACCGGCGCTTCCGCCAGCACGGTGGAGGCCGGTCAGACCCTTGCCAGCCTGACCCTGACCGTGACCAACATGGCCGACGGCAGCAACGAAAAACTCACGGTGGACGGGACACAGTTCCTGCTCGCCAATGGCACGAGCGGTTCCACGGCGGCAAACGGTTATGCCTACAGTGTTGCCACCAGCGGCACCACCGCCACGGTCACCATCACCAAGAGCGGCCTGGCCACGACGGATGTGGAGACCCTGGTCAATGGCATCAAATACCAGAACACCAGCAACGACCCCACCGCCAGCGCCTCCTCCCGCGTGATCACCGTGACCGGGACGCAAGACAGCGGCGGCACCACCAACAGTGGTGTGGATACCGCCACCCTGACCCTCGCCTCCACGGTAACCCTGACCGGGATCAACAACGCCCCCACCCTGAGCGCCACCGCCAGCAATCCGGGCTATACGGAAAACGATACCGCCAAGACCCTCTTTTCCGGGAGCAGCGCCTCCGTGGTGGAGAGCGGGCAGACGGTCTCCCAACTGGTCTTCACGGTCACCAATCTGGCGGATGGCACTTACGAAAAAATAACCGTGCAGGGCACCGAGTTCTCCCTGACCGACGGGAGTTCGGGAGCGATCACCAGCGGCACCTACAGTGTCGCCAAGAGCGGCACCACCGCCACGGTCACCCTGTCCTTCACCGGCGGGGCGAGTGCCGCCACCGTCAACACCCTGATCGACGGCATGGCCTACCGCAACACCAGCAGCGACCCCACCACTGCCGGCAACCGGGTCTTCACCTGCACCTCGATTCAGGACAGCGGCGGCACCACCAACGGCGGGACCGACACGACCAGCAACCCCGGCGTAGCCTCCACCGTGACCTTGACGGCGGTCAACAACGCCCCCACCCTGACCACCACCGGGGCCAATCCGGGTTATCAGGAGAACAATGCGGCGGTGGCGCTCTTCAGCGGCACCACGATCAGCACGGTGGAGAGCGGACAAACCCTCTCCTCCCTGGTCCTGACGGTGAGCAATCTGGCCAATGGAACCGATGAAAAACTGACCGTGGATGGCACGGAATTTTCTCTCACCGACACCACCAACGGCAACACCGGCGCGGGAACCTTCGCCTACGCCGTGAGCGTGAGCGGCACCACCGCCACGGTCACCATCACCAAGGCCGGTTCCGCGACGGCAACCCTCCAGACCCTGGTGGACGGCCTGAAGTATCGCAATACCGCACTCGGCCCGACGGGTACGCGCGCGGTGACGTTGACGGCGCTCACGGACAGTGGCGGCGGTTCGGCCACCGCCACCTTGAGCAGCGCCTCGACCGTGACGGTCAGTGGCGTCAACCACGCCCCCTCGATTGGCGCCGGGGGGAGCACGGGTTTCACCGAACAAACCCCGATCGTGGTGACGAGCGGGATCACCCTTGCCGATCTCGAAGGCGATAGTGACTGGAATGGCGGCACCCTCAAGGCGCAGATCACCGCCAACAACACCTCCGACGACGGCCTGGCCCTGCCCACCGCCAATCCGGGTGGCAACGGCATCTGGATCGATGGCACCAACCTGAAGGCGGGCAACACCCTGATCGGCACGGCCAGCGCCGCTTCCGTGACCAACGGCACGGCCTGGACCTTCACTTTCAATGGTTCGATCACCGACGCCTTTGTACAGGATGTGGCACGGGCGGTGAAATTCACCAACTTAAGCGATGCCCCAGGCACCACGGCCCGCACCGTGACCTTCACCGCCACGGACAAGAATTCCGCCTCGGCCTCGGCCAGCCAGACCGTGACGGTCACTGCGGTCAACGATGCCCCGGTCGCCAGCGCCCAGACCCCGTCGCTCAACGAGGACAGCTCCACCACCATCACCCTGAGCGGCAGCGATCCGGACAACGACACCATCAGCCGCATCATCGCCACCCTGCCCACCAACGGCGCCCTCTACCAGTATGGCGGCGCGCAGATCACCGTGATCAACACCACCGTGACCGACAGCCAGGGCCGGGTCACCTACACCCCCACGGCCAACTACAGCGGGACGGACAGTTTCACCTACAAGGTCAACGACAGCGCCCTCGATTCGGCCACCTCGCCCACCATCTCCATCACCGTCAACGAGGTCAACGACGCCCCCACCCTGACCGCCACCACGAGCACCCCCACCTATACGGAAAACGACGCCACGGCGGTAACACTCGGGTCGGGGAGTGCCGCCGGGACCGTGGAGGCGGGCCAGAACCTCACCCAGTTGACGGTGACGGTCTCCAACGTCACCGACGGCAGCAATGAAAAACTCACGGTGGACGGCACGGAGTTCGCCCTGACCAATGGTCTCACCGGCACCACCACGGCTGGCAGTTACGGCTACAGCGTGAGTGTCAGCGGCACCACCGCCACGGTGACCCTCACCCATGCCGGCAAGACCACCGCGCAACTGCAAACCCTGGTGGACAACCTGAAATACCGGGATACCAGCAGCGCGCCCACCACCAGCGCCACACGGGTGATCACCCTGACCGGCATCAAGGATGACGGCGGCACTACCAACAGCGGGGTGGACACCACCACCGTGAGCATCGCCTCCACCGTGACCCTGGCCGGGGTGAACGACGCTCCCTCTTTCGGCGCTTTGGGAGGCGCGGTGGGCAATGACGTGACAACTGCGGAAAGAACCGCCGTGACCCTGGATAGTGACGCCACCCTCTCCGACGCGGAACTGGCGGCCACGAACTGGAACGGCGCGGTGCTCACCGTGGCGCGCGACGGCGGGGCCAGCACGGATGACCAGTTCGGGAGCACGGGCAACCTCGCCTTTTCCGGGACCGACGTGAAGCTGGGCACCAATACCGTGGGGAGCTTCACGCAAAACAATGGCACCCTGACCATCACCTTCGCCAGTGGGGTCACCACCGCCGATGCTCAGGCGGTTTTGCAACAGTTGACCTACACCAACTCCAGCCACAACCCGCCGGCTTCGGTCACCTTGAGTTACACCCTCAACGACGGCAACACCGGCGGCGGTCAGGGTTCGGGCGGGGCCAAGAGCGCCAGCGGCAGCGTGAAGGTCGGCATCACCGCCGTCAACGACACCCCCTCCATGACCGCAGCCAACACCACCCCCACCTTTGCCGAAAGCGGCACCGGCGGGACGGCGGTCAAGCTCTTGAGCGGGGCCAACACCATCACCGACTGGGAGGGCGACGCCACCAATTACAATACCGGCTCGCTGACCGTCAAACTGACGGCCTACACCACGGGTGACGTGCTGACGGTGACGGCTGGCAGCAACATCACGGTGGCGGGCAGCACCATCTCCTACAATGGCAACGCCTTCGCCACGATGAGCGGCGGTGGCGCGGCGGATCTGACCATCGCCTTCGATACCGCCAATGCCAGCAACGCGGCCATCCAGGACCTGCTGGGGCAGATCACCTTCGCCAATTCCGGGGAGGATCCCACCGCCAAGGGGCTGGCCCCCTCCCGCCAGGCCACCATCGAGCTGACCGACTCCGGCACCAATGGCAAAAAGACCCAACTCAACGCCACGATCACGGTCAACGGCGAAAACGACGCCCCGGTCGCCACCATCGGCACCAACACCACGCTGGTCTTCATGAATGGCGGCCAGGCGCGCACGGTGGACGGGGCGCTGACGGTGACGGACGTGGACAGCCCCAAGGGACAAAGCGCCACCATCACCCTGACGACCAATGCCGGCAGCCTGGGAGACCAGGAGTTTCTCGGCCTGAATGCCGGGGCCGCCAGCCTGATCACCACCAACTCCCTCACCCTGACCTCTTATGTCAACAACGGCGTGGTCACCAATGGCGAGGCCGCCGACAAGCTGGTCCTCTCCGGAGCTGCGGACATGGCCACCTATCAGGCGATCCTGCGCGGCATCCAGTACGGCAATCTGGGCAGTGGCGCCATCGGCGACCAACGCACCGTGACCTTCTCGGTGACGGATGACGGCAACACCACGTCCAACTCGGTGACGCGCGCCATCCTCTACGACGGCGCGCCCACCCTGACCACCAATGTCGCCCTGACCGTGGATCAGGGGGCCAGCAATCAGACCATCGGCACGACGAAACTGGCCATCGACGATCCCAACGAAGCCGACAAGACCAAATGGCAGTACACCATCAGCGCCCTGCCCACCGCTGGCCAGCTCTTCAAGAGCGGCACCCAGTTGCTGGTGAACGGCACTTTCACCCAGGACGACATCGACAACAACCGGATCACCTATTCCCATCCGGGCGGCAGCAAAGCCTATGTCGGGGCCACCCAGAACGACTCCTTCTCCTTTTCCTACACCTCGGGACGCAAGGATGGTGAAAACCAGCCCATGCAGGGGAACGGTATTTTCACCATCACGGTCAACGTGCTCAACAGCGCGCCGATCATCACCCCGATCAACCAGAACCTCACGGGCATCAGCGAGGACATCTCCGAGACCGACAATACCGGCTACCGGGTGATGACCCTGCTCCAGGGGACGGTGAGCGACCCGGACCTGGACAGCACCGCCACCCAGACCGGCACCGGCATGGCCCTGACCGGCTCCGAGGGGGGCAACGGCAAATGGCAATACACCCTCTTTGCCAGCAACGCCTATGGAAGCTGGACCGATCTGCCCGCCACCCTGGCCACGAGCAACGCCCTGCTGCTGGGAGACAACGACAAACTGCGCTTCGTGCCCAACGGCCAGACCGGGACCACCGCCACCCTTTCCTTCCATGCCTGGGACCGCTCCGGTTCAACGCCGCCATCGGCGGGCAGCTACGCCGACCTGAGCAACGCCGCCGATCGGGGCGGCCAGAAGGCCTTTTCCCTCGCCTCCGACAAGGTCAATCTGGTGGTCGCCTCGGTCAACGATGCCCCGACCATCAGCGCCAGCACCGGGACCCTCGCCACCAGCGCCAGCGAGGATACCCCCGCCTCCTCCACCATTCCGGTCACCGATCTGCTGAGCAGCCTGAGCTACGCGGACGTGGACACCGGCGCCTTGCAGGGGGTGGCCATCACCGCCGGCAGCGGCTCGGGAACCTGGGCCTACTCCACGGACGGCAACACCTGGAACAACATGCCCGCCAACGCCGATCTGTCGGACGCCAAGGCGTTGCTGCTCTCCAACACCAGCAAGGTGCGCTTTTCCCCCGACGCGGACTGGTACGGCACGGCGAGCCTCACCCTGCGCGCCTGGGACCAGACCAGCGGCACCCCCTCGACCAACACCAGCGCCATTCTGGGCGACGCCTCGGTCCATGGCGGGACCACCCCCTTTTCCGCCAACAAGGCCACCTCCCAACTGACCGTCAGCGCGGTCAACGACCAGGCCAGCGCCTCCCTGCCCAACACCAGTCTCGCCAGCCCGATCACGCTGCAAGAGGATGGCTCCAAGACCCTGAGCAAGACCACCGGGTATGTCATCAAGGTCGATGACGGCAAGGATACCCTGCAATCCGGGGCCACGGACGCCATTCAGGTGACCTTGACTGCGGCCAATGGCACCTTGACGGTGGCCTCCGGGTCCGGGGCGACCGCCAGCGTGACCCTCTCCGGCACCACGGCGCAGGTCAATGCCGCAATGGACGGCCTGATCTACACCCCCACCGCCGACTACAACGGCAAGGACACCATCTCCGTCTCCATTTATGACGCCAATACCGGCAGCGGCGGCCCCTACACCATCGACGGGGGCAAGGTCTATTTCGACATCAAGGCGGTCAACGACGCGCCGGTGGCCTCCGGGAGCGCGACCCTGGCCGCCGTGCTGGAGGATACCGCCTCTCCCGCCGGGGATACCATTGCCGCGCTGTTGAGCAACACCTTCTCCGACAGCAAGGATCAGGTCACCGGCGGTTCCAGCGCCAACTCCCTGGCCGGGGTGGCCATCGTCGAGTACACCCCGAACGCGGCGGTCGGACAGTGGGAGTATACCGCCAATGGCGGCGACTGGACCGCCATCTCCACGACCCTCACCACCGACTACGCCCTGGCATTGCGTGGCACGGATCGTCTGCGCTTCGTGCCGGCCAAGGATTACAACGGCACGCCCCCCTCCCTGCGCATGAGGTTGATCGACAGCAGCACGGAGGTGGAGTCCGGGGTCTTCGGCAGTTATTCCACCAACACCGTCGGCCAGTACGGCGGCGGCTCGCCCTATTCCAGCGATACCGTGCTCCTGGGCACCACCATCGATCCGGTCAACGACATCCCCTCCTTCACCAAGGGCGGCGACCATGCGATCAACGGCCTGGTCCCCCGTGTCCTCCTCCTCGACTGGGCCAGGAACTTGAGCACAGGCCCGACCAACGAGTCCACGCAGACCGTCCGCTTCGACGTCACCACCGACAACGACGCGCTGTTCGTGATCAAACCGGCGGTGGATGCCGGCGGCACCCTCACCTATACCCCGGCCAACGTCACCGGCCAGGCCACGGTCACGGTGCGCATGGTGGACAGCGGCGGCACGGCGAACGGCGGACAGGACACCAGCGCCACGCAAGATTTCACCATTACCGTGAAGGCCGACATCCCGCCGGTCATGCCCACCTCGGCTCCCCCAACGACGACCACCGCTGCCCCGCTGACGCCACCCAAGGAGACCGCTCCTCCTCCGCCACCGCCGCCACCTCCGCCGCCACCTCCG
>PDZX01000054.1:2522-29428 GCA_002753185.1 Magnetococcales bacterium WMHbin3 | reverse complement strand
GGCGGCCGCCTGATGCCGCAAATGCAGAAAAATCTCCTCCCTGGAGATGGCCACCTCCAGGGTTCCCAGGGTCAAGGTACGGTCGTCGAACGTTTCGGCCAGGGGAAAGAGATGCATATCGACCTCCCTGGCGTTGGTATCGCCATGGACGATCTGGGCGTGATCGACCAGCCTCACCCTGACGTAACGGACTCCCGGCAGGTGGACAAGCCCCTCGATGTGGAGCGCCACGGCATCGAAGCGGGTGAGCCAGATGTCCTGGCGCAAGGGCGGCAGATGGTTGGTTTCGATTTCCCGCAGACGCGTCTCTTCCATGAACAACTGGTGTCGATATTCGAGATAGACATGTGTGATGGTTGTCAGAACGGTCGCCAGCAGGCCGAACAAGAGGAGATAGGAAACCATGCGCCAGCCCAGCCGATGACGCGGGAAGCCTGACGCCTCCGGGGTGCTGGTGACACTCATTCCGTGCCTCTTCGATCCTCATTGATGATGCGTTGCCAGGTTCCATCCTGCTTCATCCGGCGCAGTTCCTTGGCCATGCGTGGCGCCAGACCGGCGTGCTTGCGGTGCAGATAGGCGAATATCGGACTTTTTGCCAGGGGAGGACCCGCGATGCGTGCCTGGGGGAGGTCCAATGCGCGTTTGAAGTATTCCCCCTGCCGATCGTCGTAGAGAATGACATCGACCCGCTGGCGCTTGAGAAGTTCGAAGAGTTGCAGGGCATCATCCGTCCTGACGAGGGCAGGGGCCTTGGCGAGATGGCGTTCGAACACCTGCCATCCCCGTATGAAGGCCACCCGCCAGGGCGGCAGGTCTTCCCAGGAGTCGATGGTGATTTCCTCGCGGGTGGCGAAGGCGACGAAGCGCATGGCAAGCCACGGCTCCGGAACCATGACCAGTGAAGCAAATTTCTTCTCCAGTCCGGCGATGCGAAAGATGTCGCCATCGGCCTCGCCCTGTTCGGCCAGGAGCAGGGCGCGTTCCGAGGGCAGGCGTGTCACGCGTGCGCTCAGCCCCAGTCGTGCGAAGAGTTCCTTGACCAGGGCATCGAGGATGCCGGTTCCCGATGCATTGGCATAGACCGGATTGGCGTCCGAAACCACCAGGGAGAGGCTCGTTTCCGCTCCTGTCCCATGCCTGGCGCTCAGCATCAGCAGACAGAGCATGATGACGAGTCGCAGCCTGGATATGCCCACACCCGTTGCCATCTCCAGCCCCTCCGGAATCGTTTGCGATCCAGCCCATCCCCTTGCTTGCATGTTAATTGGTTTCGATAAAATTGTCAAGCGATTGGTAACGTTTCATCTCCGATCATTTCGGTATGCCCATCTGCTTGAGGATCTCGCTCAACGGCCAGTGGGGGGGGCCTTCCTGGCAAATCTGCTCGTGAGGCGTTTCCACCCCCAGAAAATGAATGTTTTTTGATTTTGTTGCGCGGCGTGGGGCATCCGACCAGGGTTGACCGCGCGCGCGCAGTTTTTGTTGAAATTCCAGGCTGAGGGGGGTGGTGGAAACCCCGTAAAGATTGACCAGGAACTTGCGTCCTGGCCGGCGCAGCCAGCGGTCGAACTTGTCCAGGTCGCCATACAGGGCATCCAGCAGGATGACCCCTTGCAGCCGGCCACGTCGTTTGCGGTCGAGGCCCCGGTCCAGGGTGAACGCCGCGGCCCGGTAACCTCCGCTGTAGGCGGCCAGGATCACCGGGGCCTTGTGCAACCTGGCGGCGAATTTTTTTCCCATCTTTGCGCGCAAGACCCCGGTGACATCATCGAGCAACCTGGCGAATCCCAGGGGGCGCCAGAGTTTGCCAGGGCTGGAGTCCGCCGCATCCAGGGCCATTTGGGGGGCCACCAGCACAAGATTGCGGCCGCTGGCGTTGACCTGCCGCAACAGGGCCATCTCCTCGACCAGGGTGCGGTTGATCTCGGTGTGGTGACCATGAAAGAAGACCAGAATGGCGAACGGCTTGCGGGGTCGAAAGGTGGGTGGCAGATGGATCAGGACGCGATCGTCGCGATAATGGGGGTATTCCGGAAACGGGTTGCCGGCGCCGGTGGTATGAAAGCGCTGGCCGCTTACCGGGTCCTGGTGGTCGAAGAAGGGCTGGTCCGACTCCCCGGCCATGCCCGCGTAGGGGAAGGGGGCGTTGGGGAGCCGGGCCATGATGGTGAGCAGGCAATCCGGCGTTTTCCGGCATGTCGTCTCGTATCCTGCGCTCCCCGGCGTGGGGAGGAGCGTCAGTGTCATCAGCGCGCCAAGGCGAAGGAGCCGGGGGAGGGACGCAGCAAGGCGAAGAAGCAGGGCCATGCCAGCAGGTAGAGGGCGGCCGCCAGGTAGAGATTGGCGGAGAGTCCCACGCTCACCGAGACGAGCGGCACCAACACCGCGCCCATGACGGAAAACATGCCATTGATACCCCATGCCCACAGAAAGAAACGCTCCTTGCCCAGGTTGGCCAGCCAGCTCATGCCGGTGGAAAAGGGAAAGCCCATGAGAAACGCCAGAGGGAACAGCAGCAGGACGCAGGCGACGGTGCGCCAGGGGAGGGCGCCGATGAACGGCAGCCAGGCGTCCAGGGCCATGCCGTAGAGCACCAGGATTGCGGCGATGGCCACGAAAATCCGTGGCATGACCGTGACGGCCCGCGCCAGGTAGCGCCCGGAGGCCAGGGAACCCAGACCAGTGCTGATCAGCATGCCGGTGATCAGGACGCTGGTGGAGATCACCGGATTGCCCAGGGCGGTGATGAACTTGCCGATCAGGGAGACCTCCACCAGGATGTACCCCAGGCCCAGGGCGAAGAAGTAACCGAGGATCCCCAGTTTGCCCGGTTGCGGGGCGAAGATGGTCCGCCAGCCGAACAGGATCGGCAGGGAGAGCAGGATGGCCCCCGCGATGGCCGCCTGTCCCAGGGTCAGCCACAGCAGCAGATAGCCCCACTCGTCGGAGATGACCTCCAGTCGGCCGGCGAAGGCGGGCAGGTCCATCAACCGGACGAAACCGGCGAAATAGGGGCGGTCGTCGGAGAGGGGGGTGATGTCGAAGGGGTAGGCCGTCATGACCTCGTCGGCTTCGCCGTGGATCATGCGGTCCAGCATGAGCCGGTAGAGGGAGGGCACCGAGAGGTCTGGTCCGTTCGCGTCATCCGGGGCGTCCTGTTCTTCGCTCGCGCCGCTGCCCAGCACGACCCGGCGGTAGCCTGCCAGCATCTCCGTCGCATCCCCCTGGAACCGTTCGCCTGGCCGGTAGACCACGTCGAAGGCCATATCCTTGGCGTGGTTGTCCAGTTTCGCCACTTCGTCGGGGGTGAAGCCGCCTTTTTTGTAGAGCACGGTGGTGGTGGAGAGAAACACCTGCACCACGTAGAAGGAGGCCGGGGCGATGGTCGTGGCGTCGGCGCGTCCGGCTTGCGCCATGGTGGCGAAGAGGCGCAGGGTGGATTTGGGGGGATCCTCCTTGTTCCACATGGTCACGGCCAGCACCCCGCCGGGTTCCAGGGCGTTCATGTAGGCGGCGATGGTCTCCTTGGTGTAGAGAAACTTCTCGGTGACCGCGAAGCCTCCGGGGCTGGAGAGGCCGGAGGAGTCCGCCAGGCTCAGGTCGATCACCTGGAAGTGCTGGTTGGTGTTGCGGGCGAACAGATGGCCATCCATGGGGGTGAGGGTGATTCTGGGGTCGGCGAGGGGATTGCCGGCGAACGACGTGACGGCGTCGCTGGCCATGGCCGCCGGGATCATGGGATTGCCTTCGGCCACGGTGACGTGACGTGCCCCGTTGGCCAGCGCCGCGCGCGTGGAGATGCCGCCGCCGAACTGGACCACGAAGACGCTTTCGGGTTGCGGTTTGAGCAGATAGGGCATGGACATGGGGAGGAAACGGAAGTACTCCTGCTTGTCGGGCGGGAGGGGTTTCATGATGCCGATGGGGCCATCGCTGTCGAGGTACATGCCCAGATAATTGTTTTTCGGCAGTTCGCCCATGGTCAGGGAGGCCATGTCGCTCAGGCCGGGGGCGAAGTGGAGATAGGAACTGGAGTAGATCTCCAGCAGCCCGTGGGCGCCCGCCGCGTGGTGGATGCGCTGGGCATCCGGGAATTTGGTGGCGTAGCTCACTCCCTTGTAGGACGAGACGTGAATCTGGGGCAGCAGGAACAGCATGAGGAGCGCCGCGATGCCGGAAAGCGAGACCAGCCAGGGGGAGCGCCGGTCGTCCCAGGCGCGAAACCAGGCGATGGCCCCGCCCCACCAGAACAGCAGCGGCACGGCCAGCAGATATGCCGGGGGGAGCCAGAGCATGGCGTTGAGGCAGAAGAGTCCGGCCATGCCGGAGCCGACCATGTCTGCGGCATAGGTCATCTGGAAGCGGCGCCGGCCGGCGAGAAAGGCGATGCCCAGCAGGAGCGCCGCGAGCAGAAAGGGGACGGCGTAGGCGAGGAAATTGACCAGCAGGTTGAAAAACTGCTGCGGGTCGGCGAGCAGGAAGATCGGATTGAACTGGATCTCCTGGGCCGCCACGTTGCCCAGCACGATGGTGGGGCCGAGCAGCAGCAGGCATGTCTTGGCGATGGCCTTCATGTGGCGTTCGAACCACGCCTGACCGAGACACATGATGGTGCTGGAGAGGCCGAACCCGAACATGGCGACGCTGATCACCATGGAGCCGAAATGGGCCCAGCCGGAGATGGCGTAGAGCCGCATGACGGTGATCTGCAGGGCGATGATGGCGCCGGCGATGAGAAAGACCGACAACAAGAAGGGGAAGCGTTGGTCCGGGGAGACCGGACCAACGCCAAGTGTGTCCTTGTTCAACGGAGTCCCTTTCCGCTCCAGGTGCCGCCCTCGGCCTTGGTGAAGGGGACGAAGGAGACGGTGCGCCGGCCGTTGTAGACATCCTGACGGTTGAAGCTGACCTTGCCGTCCGCATCCACCACCTTTTGCACCTTGAGCAGGGTTTGCTTGCCGGGGGGACCCACGGGGATCACGATGACGCCGTTGGGGGCGAGTTGTTGCAGGAGGGGAGGGGGAATATGGTCGATGGCGCAGGTGACGATGATCTTGTCGAACGGGCCTTTTTCTTCCCAGCCGTAATAGCCGTCGCCGGACTTGAGGGAGACGTTGGTGTACTCTTTGTTGCCCGCCTCCACGAGCTTCTGATAGACCCCTTTGGTGCGGGTGTGCAGGGGTTCGATGATTTCCACCGTATGGACGTGATTGGAGAGATGGGCGAGGATCGCGGACTGATAGCCGGAGCCGGTGCCCACTTCGAGGACCTTGTCCGTGGGTTTGATATCCAGGGCCGAGGTCATGCGCATGACCAGGTGGGGTCCGGAGATGGTGACGCCGTAGCCGATGTCGAGGAAGGCGTGTTCGTAGGCGCGGGGTTTGTTCCTGTCCAGGGTGAACTCCTCGCGGGCGGTGAGCATGAAGGCCCTGGTCTCCTTGTCGCCGGTGACGTCCTTGTTGTGGAGCAGGCTTTGCAGGCGGTCGTAGCGCCAGGCGAGCATCTTTTTGTCCTGGCCGAAGGTTTTGCTCATGAACTCCACGAAGGCTGGCTTGCTGGAGGTGTCCGGCGTGGGCATGGTGGACATGTCGAACGAGACCTCCTGGGAGGCGCGCACGGCGACCGGGATGCAGCAGGCCAACAGCAACAGGGGCACGAGCATGCGTTTCGTTGGTTTCAACATCGATATTCCTTCCTTGGCGGATAGAGGTGCGGGCATGGATTGGCAAGCGACGAAAGAGGAAACGGATGCTGCGTGGAAGCAATTATCGCGCCACCCATGCGAACCCCGATGGCAGGCCGTGCCCATCCGGATTGCCGGATCAGAGCGTCAAAAGGGCGGACATCGGCAGGCAGCAGGTTCCCTCTTGCCGGAAAAGCGGGTATGTTATGAGGTTTATCCTTGGGATCGGCGCGCGCAAAGGAGATCGGCTTTGGTGAAAAACAACGTTGCCACCCTGCCGTCCACGGTTTGGCTGTTGGGTTGGATCAGCCTGATCAACGACGCCGCCGGGGAGCTGGTTTACCCCCTGGTGCCGCTTTATCTCTCCTCGGTGCTGATGGCGGGTCCGCGGGCCATGGGGCTGATCGAGGGCATCGCCGAGATGGCGAGCAGTCTGTTCAAGCTGTTGTCCGGGGTGTTGGCGGATCGCTACCGCGCCTCCAGGTGGATGGTGATCGTTGGCTATGGCATGGCGGCCTTGGCGCGTCCGCTGCTCGCCTTTGCCAACGGTTGGGGGTTTGTGTTGGCGATGCGTTTCGTTGACCGGCTGGGCAAGGGGTTGCGTTCCTCGCCACGGGACGCCATGATCGCCGCCGTGGTTCCGGCGGACCAGCGCGGCTTGGCCTTTGGCCTGCAGCGGGCCATGGACAATCTGGGATCGGTGATCGGTCCGCTGTTGGCCGCCTGGATGCTGGCCAGTGGCATGCCGTTGCGGGAGGCCTTTTTGTGGGCCATCGTGCCTGGGTTGATCACCATTGTGTTGGCGTTGCTGATCCGGGAGCCGCAACGTCCGCTGGTGGTCGAGGCCAAGCCCTTTTCCTGGGACGTGCGCCGTTTCCCCGTCGCCTATCGTCGTTATCTGCTGATTCTGGCCCTGTTCACCCTGGGCAACTCGTCGAACATGTTTTTGCTGTTGCGCGCCCGCGAGGTGGGGGTGCCGGAGTATCAGGTCCCCTTGTTGTGGGGCACGGTCTCCCTGGTGGCCGCGCTGTTCGCCACGCATCTGGCCTCCTTGTCCGACCGTTGGGGGCGGTTGCGTTTGATCCGGGTGGGTTGGATGGTGTATGCCGTCTTTTATCTGCTGCTCGGCTGGAACGCCGCGACCTGGCTGTTGTGGCCGTTGTTCGGCTTTTACGGTCTGTTCATGGCCGCCACGGAGGGGGCGGAAAAGGCCCTGGTGGCCGATCTGGCCCCGCCCGAACAACTGGGGGTGGCCTATGGCTGGTTTCATCTGGTGAGCGGGTTGATGCTGCTGCCGGCATCCTTGTTGTTCGGCTGGTTGTGGCAGAGTTTCCAGCCGGAGTTCGCCTTCGGCTGGGCCGCCGCCTGCGCCTGCGCGGCTTCCCTGTTGATCGGGACTGTTACCATGGCGGCTCCGGGGAGGCCATGATCATCCTTTCCGCAAAGGGGCTTGATTTGCTGGTGGACGGGATTGTCCGGATCGGTTAGAGTATTTCGCAATCGTGTCTCGTCTGTCAGGAGTGAATTTCATGACCACAGTTGCTCGAAAGGTGGAAGAGTCACGCCTCGACGAGTTGGCCAGCAAGGGAGATATCCTGCGTCTGGAACGTGATATCGAGATTGTCAGGAAAGAGATCGCAGCCGCCAAGGGCGACACCATCAAATGGACGGCAGGCATGGTCGCGGCTCAGACGGCATTGATCATCGGCGCCATGTTCGCGGTGATGCGGACCAACCAGCCTGAGCCGTCGCCACGATTCCCGGTCGTCCAGGAGAGGCGCATGCCCGCCCCGATTCAGCCGGAGCCGCATTCATCTGGTCAAGGCGTGCCTGTGCCCGCGAGATGATGCTCGTTTCGTATTGTGGTGGGGATCTCTGGCCGGTTTGAGGATTTGGGATTATCAGGAAGTACATCAAGATCGATGCATCCCGCTACACTTCGCTACAGATTTTTTCAGTTATTCCGTTAGAGGAAATATATATTCATCAAATGCCATAAGCTTTTCGTGCGCGAAGCGAGGCGCGTTGGGGAGACCGGAAAAGCGCGCGCCCGTCAGATGATCCACCTCATCTTCATGTCCCGGTAAACCCGCCCCCGCCCGTCCTGGGATACCTTGATCACAACCCCGGACTGGGACAGAAATTGCGCCGCCAATTCCCCGGACCCAATGATGTGCTGACTGTCGTACGACGACGCACGAATGTTCGCGATCGCCCCAAAACACGCCACCCGCGAGTCCTGCAAGAACACCAGCGCCCCGTCGCTGGATGCCAGACGATAGATCAAACCGCTGTACCGCGGATCGTCCAACAGGATCCTTTCATCCCACAACCGCGTCGACCGCATCGTCAATGACGGAATGTCTTCCTGGCGCTTTGGAATCCAGATCAACGAGCTGTTGCGCCGGGTCATCAACGACCAGATCAGTTCCATGAGCGCCTCGATGGCAGACTGCCCGAACAGCGGCAACACCTCCATGATCGCGTCCTTGATGTCCACGTAGTTGCGGAAATGCCATTGCCCCGCCGAATAGGTGAATTCGTCCCCCGTCGCCTCCACGATCACCATCTCCTTGCCGTTGATGGTCCGGAACGCCACATCCTGCTCGTCCAGGTAGCGGCTCAGAAACTTGGTCGATATGAACGAGGTGATGGTGTGCTCGTCGTCGAAAAAAAACAGACTGTTGATCTTCAGGTTTCGATCGCAAACATAAAAACACGAAGAGCCGTCAGCCAGATACCAGAACCGGTTTTCGTAACGCAGCGAAGGCACCACCACGATGGGCTCGTTCAACGGCACGATCCGGCAATACCTGCTCTCCGCCCGGTAGGCCCGGTGCGATCTCGTGATGATCAACCCGGTATTGAACACGCGATCCTCGAACGTCGTGGTCCGAATGCTCCGGAACAGGTCAATGACGAATCGGATCTTGTGTTGATCGAAACCCACCCGTGCAATGTATTCGCCGATCAGATCGGTGATCAGATGCTCCCCGAAGATCTGAAGATCCACGTCGAAGGAGTAGCGAATGGCCTGCCGGAATCGCTTCAGCAGTTGCCGCGCCAGAATCCCCAGAAAGGTCTCCGACGGCAGTCTGAACTGCGGATCCGACAGCACCACCCCCACCGCCACGTTTGCCTTCTTCTTCCAGTATGGGTACACCGTCACCCATACCTCCCGGTCGTTCACCTCATGCACCGACTCCCCGGGAAGCACGCGCAAATCGATGTCGCACAACTGCTTGATCTGCCTCATGGGAGATAGCTCCACGGAGACCATGCACTTGAAAAAATTGCCGATGAAGGCCCTCAGCGTCTCTTGATGCTGCGCCTGGAATACCGATACGAACGGCGATTCGGAAAATTCTATCAGTTCGTCCAGCGGCATTTGCGCTTCTCCTTCGATAAACTGTTGGTTGACTCCACGGACGGATCATCCGTCGCGCTCTCGGACGCTCGCCATATCAAAATCAGGGCGGACAGCGGAAACGTCACGGCATCCGGCACCTGGGGAAAATGTTCATGGCGCCGCTCACGAGAAGGCGGCGGACAGGGTCGCCAGCCGCCGGAAGGCCCCGCAGGCCACCGGATCACCCATGATGGCCACGTTGTCTCCGGGCATCAGGAGAAACTCCGGCTCCGGGCTGGCAATCAGTCGACGGGCGCGCAGGATGCCCACAACCGTCACCCCCATCCGCTCGCGGATACGACTTTTTCGGAGCGAGATCCCGGACAGGGGGCTTTGCTCTTCCACCTGCACCCATTCCATTTCGAAGGGCTGCTCTGCGCGTTGCAGGCCGTCGGTCACTCCGTTCTCCACCTCATGGAGCAGCGGGGCATACATTTCCTGACGCAGGGCATCCGTATAGCGTTGGATGGTGGCCAGGGGCATATGCAGCGCCCGCATGGTCTGACGCGTGAATTCCAGGCTGGCCTCGAACTCCGCATGGATCACGCCGGCGGCTCCGGCCTCCTTGAGCAGGCATACCTGGGACATCTCCGCCGCCCGCACCACCACGGCAAGGTCTGGATTGAGCCGCCGGGCCTGTTCCATGATGCCATGGGCAACCACCAACCCCGGTGAGGTGATCAGAAGCAGCGAGGCTCGGGAAATACGGGCCGCTTTCAGCACAGGTTCTCGGGTGGCGTCGCCGTAGACCACGGGCACGCTGTCGCGATTGGCGCACTCCAGTGTCCTCTGGTCCGCCTCGATGACCACGTAGGGCACACCCAGCCGTTGCAGCACCCGCGCCGTCTGACGTCCGATGCGTCCATAACCCGCCACTACCACATGTTCCTTGAGAGTCTTGTCATCCAGGTGAACGGTGTACAGGGGCTCGCGTCGGAACCATCGCCTCTTGAGGGCGTAAAGGCGCGCGGTCTGTCCAGACAGGAAGGGGGTGAGCACCATGGTCACCACCGCCACGGTGAGAACCATGGCCGAAGTATCCGGATCAATGGAACCGCTGGACACCCCTACCTTGGCCAACACGAAGGCAAACTCCCCGATCTGGAAAAGTCCCAACCCCACCGCCAGGGGCACCACGTTGCCGTAGCCGAAGCCGTAGGCCACCAGCACGAACACTGCCGCCTTGCCCACCCCTACCAGCACTACCAGCAGCGCCACCTCGCGCCAGTGCGTCCACAGAAATTCCGGGTCCAGGAGCATGCCCACGGAAACGAAGAAGAGCAGTCCGAACAGGTCCCGCAGGGGCACGATGTCGCTCAACGCCTGGTGGCCGTGGTCCGACTCACGCAGCACCATACCGGCCACGAAGGCCCCGAAGGCCATGGAGAGACCGAACAGGTGGGTGGCGTATGCCACCCCGAGACCGATGGCGGTAACGGTCAGCAGGAACAGCTCACGGGAGTTGGAGCGGGCCACCCAGGCCAGCAGTCGGGGCAGCATGCGCGTTCCCAGCCAGATCATCACCGCCAGGAAGAGGACGGCCTTGAGCGCCGCCATGCCCAGCAGGGGCAGTCCCACGGCGGGGTCGTTCAGTTGTGGCAGGATGATCATCAGCGGCACGATGGCCAGGTCCTGTACAATGAGCATACCGATCATCACCCGGCTGGAGAGGGTGCCCATCCAGCCTTGGCTCATCAACGTCTTGAGGATGACCATGGTGCTGGAGAGCGAAATCAACGCCCCCAGCCAGACGGAGGGGATCCACGCCCAGCCCAGCAGCCGGCCCACGCCCAGGCCGTAGATGATGCACAGGGCCATCTGGATGGGGGTGCCCACCAAGGCGATGCGACGCACCGGGGCCAATTCTTTGAGGGAGAATTCCAGTCCCAGGGCGAACAATAGCAGGGCGACGCCGATTTCCGACAACATCTCGATGTCGTGGACGTTGGTGACCGTGACGCCGCCGGTATGCGGTCCCACCAGGATGCCGGCAAGGATATAGCCCAGGATCAACGGCTGTTTCAGGCGTTGCGCCGCCATGCCGCCCAGCAGCGCCGCCACCACGATGATGATGATATCCGTTGCGATACCCATGCGTGCCACTCCCGGTCCATGGAGACTATGATAACAACTTGAAGTATAAATAGAAAAATTCTTCATAGTCAGCTTAACACGGTTGTCTGACATTTTTCTGACCAAATCGCATTTATTTTGGTATACGTAGTTTTTTTATGGTGTTTTAAGTTAAACCTATACACCATTTGACCATTCTCTGATGTGACTGTTTGTTGCGCGCAAGATAACAGTATTATTTTTAGGTATTATTAGATCCCTAAAAATAAAAAATTTGGCCAGGGACGATCAAGCCTTGGTCCGCGAATTTTTTACTCTCTTGCATCCTGGAATGGTCACCACCCGGTGCCGTTACAATTTCTGCTGGCCTGTGCGGACATTGCGCACGAAAGATGATGATGGGGACTGGAAGATCCGCACACCCGTCATGGCGGTTGGCCTTTCCGGCTTTGCCAGTCAGGCTGACGTAGGGGATTGCCTATGATGTCCGATTGCATTGAGCGGGGAAAATTTCGTGGAAAAAAGCTTGGTGCCCAAAGGGAGAGTCGAACTCCCATGTCCTTTCAGACACTAGAACCTGAATCTAGCGCGTCTACCAATTCCGCCATCTGGGCTTTGTTTCAACATAATAGCGACTCGCGTGGCGCGTGTCAATGGCTAAAATGCGATTTTCCATCGTTTCATGCCGGGCGGGGAATCTCCTGGAATTTCTTCACGGTATAGACCTGGATCTCCGCGCCCTGGCGCCAGCAGGAGCCGTCCAGGCCGGCCTTGCGGCACAGGTGGCCGAGGAATTCCACCGGGTCGGGGAGCTGCTCCCAGACCTGCGGGAGAAAGGTGGCGCGGCGGCCGTTTTTGGCGAGGATCACCCCATGCACGCCGGAACGCAGTTTGGCCAGCAGATCCTCCGCGTCCCGGTGGGGCAGGGGTTCGGGAGGGGTGAGCAGGGAGACCTCGATGTCGATGAGCGGCAGCTCCTCGCGGGCCAGGGGCGGAAAACGGGGATCCCGTAACGCCGAGGAGAGCGTGTTCTCCAGCAGATCGTCCACCAGGGGGCGATAGGCGGCAAGACTGCCGATGCAGCCACGCAGTTGCCCCTGCTTTTTCAGGGTGACGAAGGTGGCGCCCGGTTGCGCCAACTCCGGCCAGCGTTTGGTCAACACCTCCCCGGAGAGGCCGGGTTCGTTGCGCAGGGTGCGGATCAGATGTTCCCGCGCCACCCCAGGCAGGGCCAGCCCCAGGTCGCCGGACGTCGATGACGCCTCCCGCGCCGCCTCCGGGAAAAAGAGATAACTGGCGTACCCCACCACCCGCTTGCGGTCCCCGGCGGTGTCGCCGGAGTTGCGCAGATCCGTCAGCACCGGTCGCCAGTGCTGGCGTCGGGCGGTCTCCAGCAGGGCCTGCACCCCCAGGTTGCCGCAGGCCTCGCAACGGTCCATCGCCTCCGGATTCAGGGCCATCACCGCCGCGTGGCTTTGCGCGTCCCGTTCCTGCGCCAATTCGTAGGGGTGGTAGTGGGAGAGATCCGTGGAGATCACGATCAGATCCTCCGGTTGCCGGCAGCTCTCCAGCAGGTCGGCCAGTTCCCGGCCCGTGGTCTCCCCGTAGACTATGGGCACGATCCGGAAATTCACCAGGGTTTCCTGCAAAAAGGGGAGTTGCGTCTCCAGCGAGTGCTCCATGCGGTGCGAGATGCCGTCCTCGGTGACGCGGGGATGGCGGGTCAGGCATTGGACCGCCTCCCGGTCCACCTCGATGCGCCCCAGCGGGGTCAGATAGGCGCCGTAGTTGCCCACCGACACCCCGTCCAGCCGCACCCGATGGCTCGGACCCACCAGGAACACCCGGCGCGGCGCCTCCGCCGGGGCCGGTTGCAGTGCTTTGTAGGCATGGGCCGCCGTCAGCCCGGAATAGATGAAACCGGCATGCGGGGCCACCAGCGCCACCGGATCGCCGGGGGGGGAGGGGGCCTGGCTCAGCAGGTCGCGCACCATGGCCCGCAACTCCCCGGCCTCGCCGGGATAGAACATGCCGGCCACCGCCGGCGCGCGCACTCGTTCCGCGTTCATGGCACACTCTCCCGTCTTTGTTTGCTTAAGGATTTCGAACGATTGCATTTTAGCATGCCTCCGCCGCTGTCGTCACCCCCGTTGCGGCTGGAAAAAATCTTTCTGGTCAATACAAACCATTATCGCTACACTGTAACAAAGTTTCCCGATTCCATATCCAGTGAGATCCGCCCGTGATGCAATTCCTCTTCGCCCTGCTGTGCCTTGGGTTCCTGTGGACCCCGCCCCTGATGGCCGCCCACGGCCTGAGTCTGGATGGCACCCTGAAATATCCACCCGGCTTCGAGCGTTTCGATTACACCAGCCCCGACGCGAAACCCGGCGGCACCGTCACCCTGCACGCCCTGGGGAGCTTCGACAAGATGAATCCCTACACCCTCAAGGGGTCGGCGCCCGATCACCTGGAACCCCTGGTCTTCGAGCACTTGATGACCGGCTCCATGGACGAACCCTTTTCCCAGTACGGCCTGCTGGCCAAGGATGTGGAGGTGGCCGCCGACGGCCTTTCCGTGACCTTCCGTCTCCACCCGGAGGCGCGTTTTTCCGACGGGTCGCCCCTCACCGCCGAGGATGTCAAGTTCTCCCTGGAAATCCTGCAATCCGACAAGGCGCACCCCTTTTATCAATCCTACTGGCGCGATATCGCCAGCGCCGAGGTGCTCTCCCCCCTTGAGGTGCGTTTCCGGTTCCGTCAGGTCAACCGGGAGTTGCCCCTGATCGCCGGACAGATTCCGGTGTTGTCCAGGGCCTTTTTCGCCAAGAATCCCTTCGGGCAGGAGGACCTTACCTCGCCTTTGGGTTCCGGCCCCTACGTGGTGGAGGAGTTCAAACCCGGCAAGATCCTGGTCTACAAGAAGAATCCCGCCTATTGGGGGGCGAACCTCCCGGTCAACCGGGGCTTTTATCAGTTCGAGCGGGTGGTGATCAAGTATTACAAGGACCCGGTGGTCGCCCTGGAGGGGTTCAAGGCCAACGAGTACGACTTCATGCCGGAAAGCAACTCCAAACAGTGGGCCAGGGACTACGAGGGACCGAAATTCGCCGAGGGGCTGATCAAAAAGGAGACCCTCCCCCACAAGCAGGGCGCCGGGATGCAGGGGCTGATCTTCAATCTGCGCAGGCCGTTCTTCCAGGATATCCGGGTGCGCAAGGCGCTCTCCCTCGCCTTCGACTTCGAGTGGAGCAACGAAAACCTCTTCTACGGCCAGTACACCCGCTCCAACAGTTATTTTTCCAATTCGGAAATGGAGGCCACCGGCAAGCCCGGCCCGGAGGAACTGGCTCTGCTGGAGCCGCTGCGCGCCAAACTCGATCCCGCCGTCTTCGACGAGGCCCTGGTCGCCCCGACCACCAAACCGCCCGCCTCGTTGCGTCAGAACCTGCGGGAGGCGGCGCGGCTGCTCAAGGAGGCGGGCTGGACCCTGGGCGAGGACCGGGTCCTGGTCAATGCCAAAAAGGAACGGTTCGAGATCGAAACCTTGCTCGCCTCGCCCCCCTTCGAGCGGATCATGGCCCCTTACGCCGCCAACCTGGAAAAGCTGGGGGTGATCCTGAAATACCGCACCGTGGAGCCTTCCCTCTATCAGAGCCGGGTCCACGATTTCGATTACGACACCATCATCAACGGCTTCGGCCAATCCCAGTCCCCCGGCAACGAGCAGCGCGACATGTGGTCCGCAGAGAGCGCCGGCATCAAGGGCAGCCACAACCGCATCGGCATCCGCGACCCGGCGGTGGACGTCCTCCTGGAGAAAATCATCGGCGCCAAGAGCCGCAAGGAGCTGGTCACCGCCTGCCGCGCCCTCGACCGGGTGCTGCGCGTCGGCTGGTATCTGGTCCCCAACTGGCACATTCCCTACCATCGCCTGGCCTACTGGAACCGTTTCGAGCGGCCCAAGACCCTGCCGCTCTACTATTCCGTCGATGGCTGGTTGATGACCTGGTGGGTGAAGTGACATGACCGCCTATGTCATACGGCGTCTGCTGCTCATGTTGCCCACCCTGCTGGGGATCATGGCCGTGACCTTCCTGGTGATCCAGTTCGTGCCCGGCGGGCCGGTGGAGCAGATGATCGCCATGATCGAGCAGCGCGGTTCCGGTAGTGGTGGCGAGGTCTCCGGCGGCGGCGCCTCGGCCTCCGGCGGCCTCTACCGGGGGGGCAAGGGGCTGGATGCCGAGCAGGTCGAGGCCCTCAGGCGGCTTTACGGCTTCGACCGTCCCGCCCATGAGCGGTTTGTGCTGATGATCGGCAACTATTTGCGCTTCGATTTTGGCGAATCTTATTATTATCATCGCTCCGTGACTTCTTTGGTAATTGACAAGCTTCCAGTATCCATTTCTCTTGGAGTGTGGACCTTTCTGATCACCTATCTGGTCAGCATCCCCCTGGGGATCCGCAAGGCGGTGCGGCATGGGGATCGGTTCGATGCCGCCACCTCGGTGATCATCCTGGCCGGTTATTCGATCCCCGGTTTCGTGCTGGGGGTGTTGCTGATCGTCCTGTTCGGCGGCGGCAGTTTCTGGGATCTCTTCCCGATTCGCGGCCTGGTTTCCGATAATTGGGATGACCTCTCCTGGCCGGCGCGGATCATGGACTATCTTTGGCACATGGTGCTGCCCATCACCGCGTCGGTGGTAGGCTCCTTCGCGGTGATGACCATGCTCACCAAGAACAGCTTCCTGGAGGAGATCGCCAAGCAGTACGTCCTCACCGCGCGGGCCAAGGGGTTGACCGAACGGGCGGTCTTGTACCGGCATGTCTTCCGCAACGCCATCATCCCCCTGGTGACCGGCTTTCCCGGTTCTTTCGTGTCGGCCTTCTTCAGCGGCAGCCTCCTCATCGAGACCATCTTCACCCTGGACGGCCTGGGGCTGTTGGGTTACGAATCGGTGATCAACCGGGATTATCCGGTGGTGTTGGCCACGCTTTATTTTTATACGCTGCTCGGTCTCTTAACTAAATTAATCACTGATTTGACCTACGTTGTCGCAGATCCCCGCATCACCTTCGAGAGCGCCCGGTGAGCCATGCCGCGACTGTACTCCTACCTGAATCGTGTGCGGCTCCGGGGCAAAACTGCGATTCTCATTGGTTTGATGGCGCTCGGTTATCTCTTCGTCGCCCTGATCGTGGGCCGCCATATCACCGTTCTGGAGGAGGCGCTCGTGGAGAAGAGGCGTCTCAATCAGATATCATTTTTTATCAATCATTTGTCCTTCGATACCTTCGATATGCATCTGCTGATGTCGAAAACGATCGAAACGCCTCTGGATGCGTACAATGACCAGGATCAACTGGAAAAATTGTTCGAGCGGAAGCATGCCGACATCCACAAGACCCTGACGGACTTGCAGAAACTGACCACCGGGGAGAACGCCCTTGCCATCGACACGGTGCGGGAGATGGCGCAAATCCTGGCGGGGATCGAAACGTCGCTGCGCCGGCTGCGGGAGCTGAACGGCAGTACCCTGCGGCTCGTGCGCGAGATCGGTCCCTCCGAGGATCGGGGAGTGCAGGGGAGTCTGCGGGGCCACATTCATGGGCTGGAGGCGTGGCTGAGCGGGCGGGACGATGCGCGGGGCATGGTCAACCTGCTGCAATTGCGCCGCCGCGAGAAGGATTTCCTCATGCGCAGCCATGCGGAGAGCGTGCGGTTGTATGAGCTTGCCATCCAGGGGATGGGGGAGTATCTGGAGGCGCTCCAGGGAGTGGATTCGGCGGAGCATGACCGGATCCGGGCGACGTTCACCGCTTACCGGCGCGAGGCCGGGCAGCTTCGGGATCTGGTGCCGCTGTTCAACGCGGACCGGTCGGAACTGCTGGTGGTCAACAACGACATCCTGGCCAACACCACCCTGTTGACCCGCACCAACCAGCAACTGACCCTCTTCAAGATCGACTCCCTGGAGCGGACCTTGCGCAGGACCGCCATCAGTCTGTTTTTGTCGCTGACCGTCACTTTGTTGCTTTTGGGATGGATTACGTTTCTGTTCTTTCAGAGTCTCCTGATCCCTATTCGCCTGTTGAGCAACTATGCCAACCGGATCAGCAGCGGGCAGTATGGGGTGCGGATCTCCCTGTACGGCAAGGACGAGATCGGTGAACTGGCCGCCTGCCTGCAAAAGATGAAGGAGTCCATGCTGGATCAGCAGAGGGTTTTGGAACACCAGGTCCAGCGCCGCACCGAACACCTGGAGATCACCAACGCGGTGTTGCAGGAGACGATTCAGCAACTCAACGAGACCCACCGCGAACTGCTGCACAGCGAAAAGATGGCCTCCCTGGGCCGACTGGTGGCCGGTTTTGCTCACGAGATCAACACCCCCATCGGCATCGCCATCACCACCATCTCCAATCTGCCGGAGCTGACCCGCTACCTGAACGAGATGCTCTCCAGGGACGAGGTGGACGAGGAGGAGTTGCAGGCCACCCTGAACCAGTTGCAACAGACCGCCGATCTGGGGTTGTCGAGTCTCAAGCGGGCGGCCAATCTGGTGACCCGTTTCAAGCGGACCTCGGCGGATCAGGCCTCGGAGGAGGCGCGCACGTTCAACATCCAGGAGGTGATGCAGGACATTCTGGCCACCCTGCACTCCACCTTCAAGAAGACCCGCATCGCGATCACCCTCGATTGTCCCGGCGACATCACCCTGCACTCCCGACCCGGCCTGATCGGACAGGTCATGACCAATCTCCTGACCAACAGTCACAAGCATGGTTTCGGCAACGGGACCCGGGAGGGCGCCATCACCATCGATGTCCGGCATGATCGGGAGGGCGGCAGGTTGCATATCCGCTATCGGGACAATGGGGCCGGGATTCGTCCGGAGGATTTGAACAACATTTTCGAGCCGTTTTTCACCACCGCGCGGGAGAGTGGCGGCTCCGGACTGGGGTTGACGATCTGTTACAACATCATCCACGGTCAACTGCGCGGTGAAATCACTTGTCAGAGCACACCGGGCAAGGGGGTGGTGTTCGATATTCGCGTTCCGATGACCTCGCAGGGGTGAACACGATGATCAGGAAAATTGCCAAGACGCAAAAAAGCGAGTCACGCGGCGAGGAGATCGTCCGGCAGGTCTGGAAACTGCTGGTCGTGGACGACGAACCCGACGTTCATGCCGCCACCCAGTTGGCGTTGGCCCGTTTCGCGTTCGGCGAGGGGCGGCTGGAGATGCTGCACGCCCACTCCGCCGCCCAGGCGCGGGAGGTGCTGGCCGGGCATCCGGATGTGGCCGTGGCGATGATCGACGTGGTCATGGAGACCGATACCGCCGGACTGGATCTGATCCAACACATCCGCGACGCGTTGCAGAACCCCTTTTTGCGGATCATCATCCGCACCGGTCAGCCCGGCATGGCCCCGGAGCGGTTCGTGATCGAGCATTACGACATCGACGACTACAAGGAGAAGACCGAACTCACCTCCCAGAAGCTTTACACCGCCATTCGCAATGCCATCAAGAGCTATCGGGATCTGCAACTCATCGCCCTGCGCCATCGGGAGGTCACGGAGGCGCATCATCATGCCATTCACATGTTGGCCCTGGCCTCGGAGTTGAAGGACCGGGAGACCGGCAATCACATCAACCGCATCCGTCATTACACCGAAAGCCTCGCCCGGCGCATGGGGTTTGCGCCGGAGGCGGCGGCGGCCCTGGGGCTGGACGGGATGCTGCACGATCTGGGCAAGCTGGGCATTCCCGATGGGATCATCCAGAAAACGGGCCGGCTCACCGAGGAGGAGTTCGCGGTCATCAAGACCCATCCCGAACTGGCCCTGCGGATTCTGGGGGAGAACCGCTGGTTCGAGACCGCGCGTCAGGTGGCCTATTGCCATCACGAGAAGTGGAACGGGAGCGGTTATCCGCAGGGGTTGCGGGGCGAGGAGATTCCGCTGGCGGCGCGCATCGTGGCGGTGGCGGACGTCTTCGACGCCCTGGCCAGCGACCGGCCCTACAAGAGGGCCTGGAGCCTGGAGGATGCGGCTGCCGAGATTGCACGTTCCAGCGGTTCCCATTTCGATCCCGCCGTGGCGGAGGCGTTCCGGTTGTTGCTGGAGGACGGGGAGATTCAGGAGATCCGGCGTCGTTTTCCCACCTGAGCGCGCTTCAGCCGGCGGCCTCCGGTCCGGAGTGGGTCCAGTTGAAGGAGACATCCGCAGCGGCGCTGGGGGTGACCAGGCGGTCGATGAGGATTTTGATCAGTTTGTCCTTGAGTTTCTCCCGGAGCGGGCCATCCAGGGAGGCGAATGCCTGCTGGTCCAGGCGGATGACGATGATCTCGCCGTTGGAGACCACGTCGGCGGTGCGGGCGCGGCCTTGGGCGAGGAACGACACCTCGCCGAAGACATCCCCGCCCTTGAGGATGGCCAGAGGGATCGAGCGGCTGCCCACCACCGTCGCGGTCCCCTTGAGGATGATGAAGAGGTCGCCGTCCAGGTCGCCCTTGCGGATGATGATGGAACCGGGGTGGTAGCGGAAGATCCGCATTTGCAGTTGGCTGACGGTCTCCTTCTCCTCGTCGGTCAAACCTTGGAAGAAGGCCAATTTGTCCACGATTTCCAAAGTATGCATCGGTATGTCTCCGGCCTGGCGCGGGGCAGGGTCTCCCCGGTTGAATATTTTTCTGGCGCGTGTGCGTGCTAAGCGATACCATTCTAGCATGAATGGCTCACGACAAAACCCCATTTTTTTAAAGGAATCCCCTCATGACCTGTCGAGTCGATGAAATCTTGCAGGACTCACGCGAGATTGTCCGCGAAACGATCCTGCGCTTCGCCGAGGATCTGACCACCGATTTCAACCTGGAACCCGCCGAGAGCGCCCGGTTGTTGGAGAGCGAACCCGCCAGGGTGCTGCGTGGGGCGCTGGAGAGTTTTGCGGTGTGGTACGTCGGCAAGCGGGTCTGATTGCCGGCATGGCCGACTTCTCGCGTTCGACATTATTGGATGGCGGTGAAAAGCTGCATCTCTTGCATGTCGATGTGGGGAGATATCTCGATGATATCGTCGCGCATTTCGTTTCCTCCATTCCCATGCGCCTTGCGGCTTTCACCAGGGCGCACGCGGATTGCGACCTGCCCGCCCTCCGGCGCGAGGCCCACAAGCTGAAAGGGGCGGCCGCCACCCTGGGGGCCATCCGGCTGGTGGATCTGTGTGTGGAGTTGGAGTCCCTCTGCCAGGCCGAGCGCCTGCCCCCCGCCAATCTTTTGACCGTGCTCGGCGACGACGCATGGGAGAGCATCCGTCTCATGCATGGTGTCCTGGATCGCCTGCGTGGCGAGCGTGATTGAGGGCTGTTGCCCTATTGCAACAGCCTGCTTTCGCTCGTTCCCGGCATGGCATCGGGATTGCTATCCGTTCCATTGTTGCCTGATCCGGCATGGATAAAGTGTTTATGTAAGTTTCTCGATTTTTTTTTACGGTTTTTTTTTGCTTGACGTGATTGGTGTGCGTTTGGTATATTTGCCACATTGATGAAATTTTGTGATAAAAATAACACATTGCAGTGCCCTGTGATCGATGACGGTAACCTGACCAAACTTACAACGACTCTTAAGGAAAGAAACCATGACCAGATTGAAAAAAGCCGTTGCCCTGCTGGGTATCTCTGCGGCGCTGCTCGTGAATGTCCCGGAAGCGGGCGCATCCAGCTACACCTATTCGGGCACCGGTGAAACCCTCACCTGGTCCACCTCGTCCACCAACTTCAACGTGACCGGCAACTTGGGGAGCAACTTCACCTACGCCTTCAACTCCGCCTACACCCAGCTCGCCTTCTCCGGGAGCGTCTACACCGGCAGCAGCGGTGGCGTCGTCACTATCCCCAGCGGGTGCTATATCGACCTGACCAACTACCAGTTGAGCAGCGCCTGTACCTCGGCCCTGAGCGGCATCATGTCCGGCAGCAACACGGTCTCCTCCTCCAGCGTCGGCGGCGTTTCCGAGGAGGAGCGCAAGGCCCTCCAGGAATACAGTACCACCGCCGCCCCGGCCATGCGCGCCGAGACCAAGGCCACCGTCACCCAGGTCTCCAATCGCGTCGCCACCATCCTGCGTCCCGCCGCCTTCTCCAAGCAGAAGACCGCCCAACTGCAACTGCACAACGAGCAGATGGGCCTCTCCTCCGGCGGCGCTCCCGCCGCCAACCGCTTCGGTGTGTGGGGCAACTCCCGTTACATCAACAGCCAGAACACCTTCTCCGCCAGCAAATACGACGGCTCCAACATCAGCTGGCTGGTGGGCGCCGACTTCCGTCCCATCCAAAGCCTGCTGGTGGGCATGACCGCCTCCAAGGATCATGCCGAGTTCGACCTCGCCAGCCAGTTGCGCGAATCCGATACCACCACCGTGACCCCGTATGTTGGTTACATGTTCAACAACAATTTCGGCATCGATGCCTTGATGGGCTATTCCTGGCTGAACAACACCCAGACCGCCAAGACCGGTTTCCCCCTCATCGGGACCTACCCGGACGCCGAGCGCTGGTTCGGCGCCATTTCCGCCAACGGCTTCCTGCCCCTGGGCAACGATTGGCTGGCCTCCGGCAAGTTGGGCTACATGTACTCCCGCGAAAATCCGGATACCGGCAACGCCATCAAACTGGGACAGGCTTCTGTCGGCGCGGAGTTGAGCTACCTGACCAGCTACGCGGAACCCTACCTGGGGGTCACCTATGCCTACGACACGACCACCAGCGCCTCCTCGACCGTCGGCGTGACCAACACCTCCGACCGGGATGATTACCGCTGGGCCGCTGGCGTGCGCGCCAATTTCGACACCTCCTTCAAGGGCGACATCGCCCTGGAGAAGACCGTGGGCCGCCAGAGATACGAAGAGACCTCCGTCACCGCCAACCTGCGCTACGAGTTCTGAGCGTACACGGCAACAGGTCGTGAAGACGAAGGGGTGGACGTCCATGTCCACCCCTTTTTTGCGTGGCCTTGGTGGATCACATCTTTTTTTTCTCATGAGCGGATAAACGGATCATGCGTTGTTGCCTGATCAATCCCCCCTGGCTGGTCCGCAAGGGCAATATCTGGAGCCAGATTCGCGCCACCATGCCTTCCCTGGGCCTGCTCTATCTGGCCGCCACCCTGGAGCGGGAGGGGTTCGCGGTCGCGGTCCTCGACTTTCAGGCCGAGATCCTCGGTTGGGAGGGGATGGAGGCGCGCATCGCGCGGGAGCCGTGCGAAATCTACGGCATCACCGTCTCCACCACCCTGGCCAAGAGCGCCTACCGTCTGGCTGGCATCATCAGGAAACATCACCCCCAAGCCCTGGTGGTGCTGGGGGGGTACACGTCACCGCCCTGCCGGAGGAGGCCCTGCGCCAGGAAGGGGTCGATTGCGTGGTGCGCGGCGAGGGGGAGGAGAGTTTCCTGCGACTGGTGCGCGGGGAGCCGCGTGAGGCGATATCCGGCATCTCGTTTCTCGACAACGGTGTCGTGCGTCACCAGGGTCCCAATGGTTTCGTGGCGAATCTGGACGCATTGCCCATGCCCGCCTTCCATCTGGTGGACCTGAAGCGCTATCGGCCCGCCGTCGGGGCATACCGGCGGCTTCCGGCCATCAATATGGCCACCACGCGTGGCTGTCCCGGCAAATGCACGTTCTGCAATTCGGCCAGCATCCCCCTGCGGAAGCGCTCTGCGGAAAGCATCGTTGCGGAGATGAGGCATCTGATTCAGCGCTACGGCATTCGCGAAATCGCATTCTATGATGATACTTTTACTGTTTTTCCGTCAAACATTAAAAAATTAAGCAATTTGATACGCGAGCATGATCTCGATATTGGTTTCAGTTGTTTCGCGCGGGTGGATTGCGTGACCGCAGACATGCTGGACGATCTGAAAAGAGCCGGTTGCCACCAGGTGATGTTCGGCGTGGAATCCGGCAGCATGGAGATTCTGCGGACCATCAGGAAACCGATTGCCACGGAAAAGACCCGGCTCGCGGTGGAGATGGCCAAAAAGGCCGGTTTGACCGTGCGTTGCACCTTCATATCCCGGCGAGACCAGCGAGACCATCGAACAGACGATCCGCCATGCCATCGCACTCGATCCGGATCTCGTGGTGTTCAACATCACCATCCCTTTTCCAGGCACGGAGATGTTCGAATGGGCGCGTGGCAATGGTTACCTGACGACCGAGGATTGGGATGATTACGAATTCTCCACATCGGTGATGCATCTGCCCACGATCTCGCCGCAACGTTTGGAAGCCAGCCTCACGAATGCCTATCGCCGTTTTTATTTGCGCCCCTCCCTGATAAGGCGCAAGATCACGCAATTGCGTTCGTGGTCCGATACGGTGTCCATGATGAGGGGTGTGGTCAGTCTTGTCATGTATTGGATTCATGCAAAAATTGCATTAAGATCTGGCTGACCCGTCACATGCCATTGCGAAAGGAGACCTTCCCATGCCTTCCATTCTGTCGCGCCTCGTGTTGGCGCTCGCTTGTCTTCACGCTGCGGATCTGGCCGCCGGGCCGATGCCGGGCAGCATGCGCAGCGTCGTGTCCGCCATCCAGACCAATGTCCGCATGGCCATGCGTCCCTCGTTCACCATCCGCTCCCGCCACGCGGCGGCGGTCAACGCGGTGGTCTTCGCCCCGGGTGGGGGGTGGTTTGCCTCCGCCTCCGAAAACGGCGGGGTGCAGATCTGGGAGACGGTCACCGGACAGAAGGTGATCGATCTGGCGGGCAGCGGTCCCATCGAACACATGTTGCTGTTGTCGCCGCGCGGCGGGGATGCCCGCGCCTTCTCCCGCGCCGAGCCGAAGGCCGAACCCAAGGCCCCGGCTCCCGCCAAGGCCAAGAAGGCCCAGACCACGGCAAAGGCCGAACCGGCGGGGTCTCCCGCTCCGGCCCCGAAAATGAGCGAGGCGGACAAACGTCCCGCGCTGGCCACCGTGGATGGCAGCGGGGTGGTCACGGTATGGAACACGGCGACCGGATCCCCCCGGCACCGGCTGAGCGGCCACACCGGCCAGGTGGCGGGATTGGCGCTCCTGTCGGGAGGCCAGTTGCTCGCCGCCGGCCATGACGGCCTGTTCCTGCGCTGGAACCCGGACAACGGCAGCGAAACGGGCCGTTTTCAGATTCCCGGACGGGTGCGCCATCTGGCCGCCTCCCCGCAAGGCGACCGGGCCTCGGTGGTGATGGAGGATGGACGGTTGCTGGTGGTGGACACCGCCACCGGTGGGATCCTGTTCACCCTGGCCGAGCGGGACGCGGTGGCCGGGGCCTGGAGTCCAGACAGCGGCATGGTGGCCGCCGCCCTGGAAGGGGGCAGAGTGGCCGCCTGGGGGGTGAATGGAGGCCAGCGCCTCTGGGAGGTGCGCGGCGGTGACGCCGATCCTACCGCCATCACTTACAGCCCGGATGGCCGCAATCTGGCGGTGGCCGACAAGGAGCAGGTCATCCGCGTTTGGAGCCTGGCCGGCGCGGACGGGGCGCGCGCCTTTTCCCGCGCCCAGCCGGACGCTCCCGCCGCCCCCGCAGCCCCGGTCGCGACCCCTCCTGGTCCCCCCAAGGAGATGCGCGTGGCCAGTGGCAAGATCAACGCCCTGGTCGCCGCACCGGGCGGCAACAACGTGATCGCCTCTGCCGGCGACGACAAAATGGTCCATTTCTGGAGCGGAACCGCCGGCAACGAACTCCTGCGGCTGGTGGCCCTGCGTTCCGGATGGGCTGCGGTGGCCCCGGAAGGGTTCTTCGACGGCACCCTGGACGGCGAAACCGAGGACCGCATCGACGCGGTGAGCTGGGATGTGGAGAGTCGCAGTTTTTCGGTGGACGGCTTCCTGGAGAACTATTTTCGGCCCGGCCTGCTGGGGCGCGTGCTCTCCGGCGAGCGGATGAATCTGGCGGGCCGCCCCAATGTCCAGGAAGGGTTCCCCCTGCCGCCCAAGATCTCCCTGGAGGTGGGCGATTCCGACCCGGCCACCGGCATGGTCTCGGTGATGGCCACCGTCGAGGATCAGGGCGGCGGCGTGGGGGAGGTGCGCCTGTTCCACAACGGCAAGGTGGTGGACGCCGCCCGCGCCGAGGAGATGGGGGCCACCCGTGGCGGGGCGCGGCAAATCCGCTTCAAGGTCCCGGTGATGGAGGGCGCCAACGCCATCCAGGGGGTGGCCCTGAGCAAGGACCGCATCGAAAGCGAACTGGCCAAGGTGCTTCACTCCCACTCTGGAGGCGGGAGCGCTCCGGCCACCATGCACATCTTCGCGGTGGGGATCAACAAGTACAAGAACCCGGAGATGAATCTCAACTTCGGGGTGCCCGACGCCAAGGGGGTGCGCAATTTCTTCGCGGCGGCCAAGCCCTCCACCGTGGCCCGTTCCATGGTGGACGAAATCTACGACGAGCGGGCCACCAGGAACGAAATCCGCGACCGCCTGGGCGTATTGAAGAACACCGCGCCCCAGGACACGGTGGTCGTCTACCTGGCCGGACACGGCGAGTCGGTGGATGACGCCTGGTACTTCATCCCCAACGAGGTGGACATGGGCGACGTGGACCGCCTGAATCAGGTGGCTCTCTCCTCCGGCCAACTGCGGCAGGCGATCTCGGAAATGGGTGCGCGCTACATCCTGTTGCTGCTGGACGCCTGCAAATCCGGCGCTGCCATCGACCAGTTCGCCAAACTGGACAACAACCGCACCCTGGCCGTGCTCTCCCGCTCCACCGGCATCCATGTGGCAGCGGCCACCACCGGCGAGCAGTACGCCAGCGAGTTGGGCCAGTTGGGCCACGGGCTGTTCACCTTTGCCCTGCTGGAGGGGCTGAAGGGGAAGGCGGATCTGGCGCCTGCCGATGAGCGGATTTCGGTCAAGGAGTTGCTCGATTACCTGCGCGTCAAGGTCCCCGCGTTGACCAAACAGTACCATACCGACATGCAGGATCCGGTGATCAACATGCGGGGCGACGACTTCATCGTGATCAACAAACGGTGAGCCGCAAGGGGAAAAATGGGGCCGGGGCCATTCTTGAATTGAAATCACCCGCGTAAAGGGATACATTCGAATATCGAGAACGCCCCCCCTCCCCAACATCGCCAAAGGCGTATCCCTTGGAGGTAAGACCCATGTCCGTCGCACGGTTGCGGAATATCCGCCGGGGAACCGGTTGGTCGCGTTGCTTCCTGCATGGCTTGGCCATTGTGTTGGGTCGAGTTTGTCTTGTGCCCGGTCATGATCGGTGTGGATCTCGTGGCAACGCGCCGCCACGGCCGGAGACGCGGAGGCCATGATGCTGCTGGGGCACATGTATGCCCGTGGGACCGGGGTGGCCATGGATGCCGGCCAGGCCATCAAATGGTACAGCCTGGCCGCCGGGCGTGGCCATGCCGAGGCATCCGCCGCGCGTGACCGCCTGTTGGCCGCAACGGGCCGCGTCACCCCCCCCTCCGGTCATCACCGCCTACGAGGAGCCCCCTCCCGCCCCGCCGTCCAAGGCCGGGCCGCAACCGCCGCCTCCCTTCGAGGTCGTGCCCTATTCCCCGGATGGCCCGCCCCAGCCGCCCGTGCCGGTGGTGGCCGCTCCTGTCGCCGCTCAACCCTCCGAGGCCCCCCAGCGGGTGGAGAGCGCTCCCGTCCGCCGCGAGGTGGCCAGGCCGCGCCAACCGGCGCCGAAACAGGCAGCCCGCAAAACGAGCGTCACC
>PDZX01000054.1:0-2512 GCA_002753185.1 Magnetococcales bacterium WMHbin3 | reverse complement strand
AGCAGGCCGGCCCCCGCCAAGCCGGTGCGTGTGGTGGCCAAGGCGGATGCGCCGCAAGCGTCACAAGCCCCGGCCAGTGGCCGTCGGAGCGCGAAACCCGCCCCTGGCGCGACGGAACATGCGTCCGGCAAGGAGGTCTCCGCCACTCCGGAAAAGCCCGAAATCGACCTCGCCCAGTTGTGGGCCAGGGAGTCGCAAGAGGGTGGCGGATCCGCGCCCAAGGTCGCCCCCCCCTTGCTGACGCCCCCCGCCTTGCCCGCAGTCGATGTGCCGGATCAGGCCGGCGCCAGGGAAGCGGAGGCCGCCAGGAAGGCGCTGACGGAGAACCAACCCAAGGATGCCCTGGAGCGCTACCGCAAGGCGGTGACGATGGCGGTGGCGGCGGGCAGGAGCGACCTGGCGGGACAGTACGCGCAGGAGGTCACCAATATTCTCCATCTTCCCCCCGCCTGGGCGGAAGAGGCCATGAACCAGGCCAGCGCCGTGCCCCAGGAGAAGGCCGCAGCGGCGGTGCTGTGGTCCAAGGCCAGGGAAGGGGCACTGGAGGCCGCCGGCAAGGGGGATGCGGCAGAGGCGATCCGGCTGGGAAAACAGGCCCTGGATCTGGCGCGCGAGAATCTCGGCGCACGCCATGCCGCCACCTTCATGACCGCGCGGGAGTTGGGGAGTCATCACGCCATGGCGGGCAAGCCGGGTGAGGCCGAACCGCTGCTGCGGCAGGCCGCCGACGATGCCAGGGCGATCCTGGGCGGGGAGCACCCCGATACCATGCTCGCCGACAAGGCCATGGCGGAGTTTCTGGAGTCCAGGGCCAGGCTCGCCGATGCCCTGGAGATCCACAAGAAGTCGCGCGCGGCCATTGCCGGCAAGCTGGGAGCCGATCACCCCCTGGCGCTGGAAAACGAGGTGGCCCTGGCACGGGTGCAAACCAATCTCGCCCATGCCGACGAGGCGGCCAGGCAACTCGCGGCGACCTGTCCCCGCGTGGCCGCCGTTTATGGTCATTATCACCCGGAGACCGCCAGGTGTCTGGAGCAGTATGCCACCGCGCAAATGGCGCGGGAGGCGTTTCCCGAAGCCCTGGCGGCCTATGAGCAGGAGGCGGCGATTCTGATCGGGCTGACGGCTGACGGGGATCCCGCCCGTTTCCCCGCCCGGATCGGCATGGCCGAGGCCAACCGGCGCATGGGGCAGGCGCAAAAGGGGCGCGAGATCCTCGACGCTCTGCTGGGCGAGGCGGCCAAGGGGTCGGCGGGCAAGGACCCCGCCCTGCTGGAGGCCAGGGCCGGCCTGGCGCGCGTCTTGACCGATCTGGGAGAGTTCCGGGCCGCCGAGACCACGGCGAGCGCCTTGCTGCAAGCCATGCGCGAGGGGCTGGGCGCGGAGCATCCCGCCACCGTGGCCCTGCGCGCGGACCTGGCCGGGATTCATCAGAAACTCGGGCGGCTGGCCGATGCGGAACAGGAGTTGAAAGAGACCCTGGAGCAGTATCGCAAGGCGTTCGGCGAGGCCCATCCCACCGCCATCACCACCATGAACAACCTCGGCCAGGTCCTGGAGGAGGCCGGGCTGTACGACGATGCCGAACCTCTGTTGCGGCAGGCCCTGGACCTGGCCCGGAAGCATCAGGGCGCCGCCCAGCCCCTGACCTTGACCACCATGAACAATCTCGCCCTGCTCCACGAGAGCCAGGGCAACTTCGACAAGGCGGAACCGCTCTACCACAACGCCATCGATCTGGCCCGCAAGCGGCTGGGGGAACGCCATCCCGACACCGTGGCGATGATCAACAATCTGGCCTATCTGCAACTGCTGCGTCAGGAGTACGCCAAGGCCGAACCCTTGTTCAAGAAGATCGCGGAGATCTGGCGCGCGCACCTGGGCGAAAAACATCAGCGCACCCTGAAGGCCATGAACAACCTGGCGCGGGTCACCCAGCACCTGGGCAGGCACAAGGAGGCGGAGGCGCTTTTCGTCAAGACCCTGGATCTGCGGCGTCAGGCCCTGGGCGAGCGGCACATGGACGTCATGCGCTCCATGCACGACCTGGCCCTGCTCTATCGGGACATGGGCCGCATGAAGGAGTCCGAGGAGCTGTTGCGCAAGACCCGCACCCTGGACGAGGAGGTGCTGGGGCCGTTGCACCCCTATACCTTCGAAACCCTGAACACCCTGGCCTCGGTGCTGGAGAAGGGCAAGAATCCGGAGGCGCTCACCGTGCGCAAGGAGCTTTTCGCCCGCCGCACGGCATTCTTCGACCGGATGCTCTGGTCCACCGGAGAGAACGCCCGCGAGGGATACATCCGCCTGCATCAGCCGGAGTTCGACGATCATCTGGCCCATCTGACCCGGCTGGACGGGGCCGCCGGCGGACGCGAGGCCCTGGATGCGGGGTTGCAGCGCAAGGGGATTCTGCTCAGGATCGCCTCGGAGATCCGTCAGGTGGTCCAGTTGGGCAAGGATCCCAAGATCACGGCGGTCAGCGACCGCCTGACCGCCACGCGCAAGCAGT
>PDZX01000053.1 GCA_002753185.1 Magnetococcales bacterium WMHbin3 | reverse complement strand
CAACAAGACCATCGGACGGGTCGATTCCGCCCTGGATTCGGTTTCCGACATCCGCGCCAGCCTGGGCGCCTATCAGAACCGGTTCGAGGCGGTGATCGCCAATCTTTCCAATATCTCGGAGAATACTTCTGCGGCCCGCTCCCGCATCACGGACGCCGACATCGCCGCCGAGTCGGCCGCGCTCACGCGCAATTCCATTCTGCAACAGGCCGGGACCGCCATTCTGGCCCAGGCCAATCAACAGCCGCAAATGGCCCTGCAACTCCTCGGCAGGGGTTGATCCGGGTAGACGCGCGGCGCGGGCTGGGCCGACCCGCTAAAAAGAACGGCCCAATTTCAGCCATGGATGGATGATTCGAGAAACGAATGAATCGTTTCAACAGTATGCCGGCCACCGGCAGGAGGAAAATAAGATGTCTCTTTCTATCTTGACCAACGTCTCCGCTCTGAACGCCCAACGCAAATTGGACTTCACCACCAAGGCGCTGGGCACCACGTTTCAACGGCTCTCGTCCGGCCTGCGGATCAACTCCGCCAAGGACGACGCCGCCGGCTTGACCATCGCCACCCGCATGACCTCGCAGATCCGCGGCATCAACCAGGCCGCGCGCAATGCCAACGACGCCATCTCCATGGCGCAGGTCGCCGAGGGCGCGCTGGACGAGACCACCAACGCCCTGCAACGCATCCGTGAACTCGCCGTCCAGGCCGCCAACGACACCAATGTCGGCGTGGATCGCCTGGCCATCCAGAAGGAGATCGATCAGCTCCTGTCGGAGATCGACCGCATCGCCGTGCATACCGAGTTCAACAATCAAGTGCTGCTCTCCGGCGGATGGGAGACGCCCAAGGTCTTCCAGATGGGCGCCAAGGGTGGACAGACCATCCTGATGAGCGTGCTGCGCACCACCACCATCTCCCTGCTCTCCGTGGGCGCCGGCGCCGCCATCAACGTCAGCACCCAGGCCAGCGCCAACAAGACCATCGGACGGGTCGATTCCGCCCTGGATTCCGTCTCCGACATCCGCGCCAGCCTGGGCGCCTTCCAGAACCGGTTCGAGGCGGTGATCGCCAATCTTTCCAATATCTCGGAGAATACTTCTGCGGCCCGTTCCCGCATCACCGACGCCGACATCGCCGCCGAGTCGGCCGCGCTCACGCGCAATTCCATCCTGCAACAGGCCGGCACCGCCATCCTGGCCCAGGCCAATCAACAACCCCAGATCGCACTGCAACTCTTGAAATAGGTTAGGAGGTACTTCCAATGGAAAGCGTTGCCAATATCCTTGACGCGAGTGGGTCGCGGGACCGCATGGAAGCGACCGGACTGCCTCTCACCGGCCCTGCGGGCCGTTCCCGGAACGGCGGCGGCTACGACAAAAAACTGTACGACGCCATGCACGAAACCCAGACTCCGGAGTTGCGCAAGTCGATGCTCAAGAGCCTGGCCGAGGAGATCACCCAATCGTTGACCGGCTTCAACAGCCTCCGGTTCTCGATGGATCGGGATCTCAAGCAGGTGGTGGTCAAGGTCGTGGACCGTGGCACCGAAAACGTCATCCGCCAGATCCCCAGCGAACGCATGGTGGATCTGGTCAAACAGATGCGCGACCTGGAGGGCATGCTCTTCAGCAGCGCGCTCTGACCCAAAAAAACGGCGACGGACGACCTCCGTCGCCGTTTTTTGTTCTACAGCATCTTCTTGAGACGGTACAAGGCGTCCAGGGCCTGACGCGGCGTGAAGCCGTCGATGTTCATCCCCTTGAGTTCCTGGATGAGCGGCGGCGTGGTATCGGCGAACAGGGAGAGCTGCCGCGCGGAGGCGACCTGGCGATGACTCGTGGTTTCCGCCTCCAGGCGGGTCAGGACCTCCCTGGCCCGCTCGGTGACCGAACGGGGCAGCCCGGCCAGTTCGGCGACATGAATCCCGTAGGAACGATCCGCCGCCCCGGCGCGGATCGTGTGCAGAAACAGGATCTCCCCCTTCTCCTCCTTGACCGCGACCGTCAGGTTGAACACCCCTGGCAACAGCGGCTCCAGTTGGGTCAACTCGTGAAAATGGGTGGCGAACAGGGTCCGGCAACGGATGGCGGAGTGCATCCGCTCGATCACGGCCCAGGCGATGGCCAACCCGTCCAGCGTGGCGGTTCCGCGACCGATCTCGTCCAGGATCACCAGGGAACGGGGGGTGGCATGATGGAGGATGTAGGCGGTTTCGGTCATCTCCACCATGAAGGTGGATTGCCCTCCGGCCAGGTCGTCGGTGGCGCCCACCCGCGTGAAGAGCCGGTCGGTCAGCCCGATGCGCGCCTCCCTGGCCGGCACGAAGGATCCGGCATGGGCCATCAGCACGATCAGGGCGGTCTGCCGCATGAAGGTCGATTTGCCCCCCATGTTGGGACCAGTGATCAGGGCGATGCGGGCCTCCTCGGCCTCCAGGTCCACGTCGTTGGGGGTGAACTCCCCCATGCCCATCAGGCTTTCGACCACCGGATGCCGGCCCTGGCGGATGTGAATCCCGGTCCCGGAGTTCAACTCCGGACGGACGTAACCGCGCCGCTCCGCCAGATGGGCGAAGGCGGCCAGCACATCCAGGGTGGCCAGGGCGTGGGCGGTGGCCCGCAATGCGGGGGCCGCTTGCGCCATTTCGGCCACCAGGGCCACGAACAGCTCCTGCTCCAGCGTCCCCATCCGCTCCTGGGCGTTGAGAATCTTCTCCTCCAGCTCCTTCAGCTCCGGGGTGACGTAGCGGATCGCATTGGTCATGGTCTGCTGGATGCGGTAGTCGTAAGGGATCTTGGCCGTATGGGTGCGCGGGATCTCCAGGGTATAGCCGAAGGCCTGATGAAACTTGATCTTCAGGGAGGGGATGCCGAGGCGTTCCCGTTCCGTTTTCTCCATGTCGGCCAGAAAGGTCTTGCCGTCCAGGGCCATGAGCCGATATTGATCCAGCTCCGCATGAAAGCCCTCGCGGATCACCCCGCCATCCGCCACCCGCAGGGGAGGCGCGTCGGTCAGGGTGGCCAGCAGCCGTTCCAGCAACGGCTCGTGACCGGTCAGCCGATGGGCCGCTTCCGCCAGGATCGGGGTATCCACTGCGTCCAGATGGCCCCGCAAGCCGGGCAGGCGCGCCAGGCTCTCCCGCAGACCGGCCAGGTCCCGTGGTCCGGCGCGTCCCATGGAGAGGCGGCTCACCAGCCGCTCCAGGTCATGCACCCCCTTGATCGCCTCCCGGATCCCCTCCCGCGCGCCGTGCCGTTCGAGCAGCCAGGCCACCCCGGCCTGTCGGGCGCGGATGCGCTCCGGATCTTGCAGCGGCTGGTTGAGCCATTGGGAGAGCAGCCTGCCTCCCATGGCCGTGACGGTTGCGTCCAGCGCCCCGATCAGACTGCCGTGGCGCTCTCCGGTGCGCAACGAGGCGTTGATCTCCAGATTGCGCCGGCAGGCGTGGTCCAGGATCATCGTCTCCCCCGCCATGATGCGGGTCAATCCGGTGATATGCGGCAACGCCGCCTTTTGCGTCTCCCGGCAGTAGGCGATCAGCGCCCCCGCCGCCGCCAGGCAGGCCGGCGCGTCCGCCACGCCGAAGGCCTGCAGGGTCAGGGTACGGAAATGGTCCTTCAGCAGGGTTTCGGCCTGTTGGGGATGGAACGCCCACTCCCCCCAGGGGGTGATGCGCTCCGACCAGCCGGTCAGTTCCGCCGGGATCTCCCAGCCGCGCGGGGCCAGGATTTCCGCCGGGTCCAGCGCCGACAGCCGCGCGGCCGCCTCGTCCCAGGAACCCGGTTCCCCGGCCAGGAACTGCCCGGTGGAGAGTTCCAGCACCGCCAGGCCCGGACCATGGCCGCGTCGTTTTTTTTCCGGAGGGACCACTGCGGCCAGAAAGTTGTTCTGACGCGGGGTCAGCAGGGCATCCTCGGTCAGGGTGCCGCGGGTCACCACCCGCACCACCTCCCGCCGCACCGGCCCCTTGCCCTGACCGGGTGGCTCCATCTGTTCGCAGATGGCCACCTTGTGCCCGGCCAGCACCGCCTTGCGCAGGTAGTCGTCCAGGGCGCGCGCCGGCACCCCGGCCATGGGGATCGGCTCCCCGGCATAGGCGCCGCGCTGGGTCAGCGCGATGTCCAGGACTCTGGCCGCCTCCTTGGCATCATCGAAAAACAGCTCGTAGAAATCGCCCATCCGGTAGAACAACAACGTCTCCGGATACTCCGCCTTGATGGCCCAGTACTGGGCCATCGCGGGGGTGTGGACTGGGGGGGGAATCATGAACGAATGGCGTAGATCAATCCGGGGGGCAGGATCAGTTCGGCCTGGTCGAGCAGTTCGACGCAGACGCACTCGGCGGGCGGCGGGGTCTGGGCGATGCCCGCGTAGTCGGCCTGACGGTTGTCCGAGGTGCGTATCCACGCCGGAATCGGCAGATGGTGAAAGGTGCCCACCGACTTGCCCTGTTCCACGATGGTCCACGGCGCTTTATGGTGGATCACCCGACCAGACGCGAAGGCCCGCAGGACGGGCACCACGGGTTGCGGCACGGGCTGGACGGGCCGTTTGACCTCCGGGGCCGGCATCGGTTGTTGGGGGGCCTCCGGTTGCGAGGGGAAGGGTTGGGAGTCCGTGCGCCGACGTCGCCACACATGCCAGATGTAAGCCAGAATGGCCAACGTGAAGAGCGTATCCGACGCAAAGGCTTCGGATTCGCGGGAATTCACCAAGCCGTTGACGAGTATGATTCCGAACAGGACCAGAAGCAGGATTTTGATGTGGTTCACGGTGATCCGGGCCTCTACCTCTAATTGTGGGAAGTGGATGTTTGCAGCGCCGTCGACTTCTCCATGCCTTTCGGCGTCAGCGAGGCGCGTGTTTCGGCGATGCGCGGCAGACCGGGCAGGACCTCCTCGGCCTGCCGCAGATAGGCTTCGACCTTTCTGGCGTTACCGCTGGCATGCCGCGCCAGGGTCAACAGCCGGTCCACGATCTCCTCCAGGCCGGCCTTGGCGCCCGGATTGCCGGCATCGATCGAAAGAATCGAGCGGTATTTTTCCAGGGCGTTTTCGCCGGCGGGACGCGACAGGCGCCAGTTGTCCAGATCTTCCCGCGCCATGGCCAGCAGGCGTTCGACCACACGGACGATCCCCTGTTTGGCTTCCGGCAGGTCTGCGGCCAGCTTCAGGACCTTCTGGTAGATCTCCAGGGCATTTTCGCCCTTGGGCCGGGTGAGCTGGTCGGCCTGGAACCGCTTGTCCGCCGCAGCCAGGAGCGTATCGACCTCCGGCGGGCGCGACGCGATCACCACCGGTTTCCCCTCGCCGACCTCGGCCCGCGGGGTGGCGCCAGCCGGGAGCACGGAGTCGAGGGTGAGGTCCACCACCGTGTCCTCGTTCAACTCCAGATCCATCGCGACCGGATTGAAACTCTCCTTTTCCAGACGCAGGGCATGATTGCCGACCTTGACGCGACCGACAGTGAACGGGGTGACCCCCAGCCGATCCCCGTCCAGATAGAGCGTTGCCCCGGACGGACGGCTTTCCACATGCAACAGCAGGGTCTCGATCGCCGGCGGGAGCGGCGTCTCTGCGGGGAGTTCGGCAAAGCTGCGTCCGGCAAGCAGCAGCCAAGTGATCGCCACGGCCAGCGACGCGTGGAAAACGAACCTTCCGCAAAGGTGGCGAGGCGTGGGCATGTGGTGTCGTCCACTGGCTTGCGTTGCGTCCGGGCAATCCTTGAACCGCGTTGCGGCGTTCCTGAATGGGAATGTACCACGAAACCGGAAAAATTCTAACGAAAAAATCAGGCGCAGCATCGATTTCTCCCGGTTCTCTTCGCCAGATAGAGTTTGGCGTCAGCCAAGGCGATCAACGCCTCCGGATTGGTTGCCGGTTCGCTCGCCGCCAGCCCCAGGGAGAGGGTGATGGAGGGGAGAAACTGGCCATCCGCACCACGAATGACCAGATTCATGACCGCCAGGCGAATCCGCTCGGCCACCGCGCAGGCCGCCTCCATGGGGGTGTCCGGCAGGATCAGGGCGAACTCCTCTCCGCCATAGCGTGCCGCCACATCATGCAGGCGCACCATCGATTTGAGCAGCTCCGCCAGGGAACGCAGGGCATGGTCCCCTCCTGGATGACCATGGGCATCGTTGTACTGCTTGAAATGGTCGATATCCATAAGGACAAGAACCAAAGGATTATGAGCGCGTCCAAGAAGCTGCCGCAAAGAGTCGTCGAACCAGCGACGGTTGTACAATCCGGTCAGGCCGTCGATGCGCGCGCTGTCACGCAGGGAGTCGATCTCCTTGCGCTGGTCGATGACATGCGCGTCCACAGAGGTGATCCAGCCGGTCAGGATCGACAGCAGATTGCGGGCGATGAGCGGGTTGCGGTCGATCATGCGCCACAGGCGGGTCTCGTCGATGATCAGAAGTCGCGAAGGGGCATGGCCCACCACCCAGGCGGAGGAGACCGAATTGGCGATGATGGAGAGTTCCCCGACGATCTCGCCCGCGCCCACCATGCGCACCGGGGCGGAGTTCCGGCTGTCCAGGTGGATCGGGGCCGTCCCGGACAGGATCAGATAGACATGACGCCTGGTCTGCCCAGGCTCGATCAGGATCTCCTCCTGGGCAAGCGGGACCACGGGACACCCCGTCAACTCCTCCAGATAGATCTCCGGAGGCAGGTCCCGGAACAGCTTGGAGCGGCTCAATTCCGACAGGAACTGGATCATAACGCAGGCTCTCGGGCAAAAATTTCCTCACGATGAAAGCAGGTACCGGTTTGTTGCAGCATCGATGCCATAATGACGCCTCTTGCCAAGGCTGGCGCAATCATGGTAGTCGAAGGGTTTCTCCACTACATCGAGGTGACGCCATGTTGGAAAGTTTCCCCAATCCCAATCCGGAACGCGACTACCAGATCGAGATGACCTCGCCCGAATTCACCTGCCTGTGTCCACGCACAGGCCAACCCGACTTCGCGATCATGCGCATCGTCTACGTGCCGGATCGGCTCTGCGTGGAACTGAAATCCCTCAAGCTCTATCTGTGGAGTTACCGGAATCAGGGCGCCTTTCACGAAGCCGTGACCAACCGCATTCTGGATGATCTCGTGGCAGCGGTGAATCCCCGCTCCATGACCGTCACCGGGACCTTCAACGTGCGCGGCGGCATCACCACCGTGGTGACGGTGCATCATGAGTGGGCAGACCGTCCGTAGAGGCCGCCTCAGGATTCCGGCTCATCGTCGGCCTGTTCGCGCCGCATCTGCAGCTTGCGCTGATAGAGCGCCGCGAAGTTGACCGGATCCAGCACCACCGGCTTGAATCCCCCCTCGAGCACCATGTCCGAAACGATGCGCCGCACATAGGGAAAAAGGATGTTCGGACATTCGATGCCCAACAGCGGCGGAACGTGCTGGGGCGGAATGCGCCGCAACAAAAACAGGCCGGCGAAGGTCAGTTCCACCAGGAACAGGACCTTTTCCGGGCTGGAGACCTTCACGGAAACGTGCAGCGCGGTCTCATAGTGCTCCTCGCCCTTGCGGGTGGAGTTGGTTTCCAGGTTGAATTCCAGCTCCGGCTCCAGATCCTCGGTGAAGATCTCCGGGGCGTGGGGACTCTCGAAGGAGAGGTCCTTGAGGTAGAGTTTCTCCACATGAAACGCGGATTGCTCCTGCTGGGAAGGAGGGGTGGTCTCGTCTTCTTCTGCCGACATGGTGGCGCCTTTTCGAAAGGATGGGAAGGAATCATGGACCGCGCCAGGCGATCCGCCGTTTTTTCCGATGTTCATTGTCGTACCGTTCGGGCCACGCGGTCAAGCCGTTGGGCCGCGAGCGAGGAGGATCACCACCTGCCGGGTTTTCTCTCTTCGGGCTTGTTGCCTTCCGGGGCCTTTTTCTCCTCGGGCTTGCTGCCCTCCTTGACGATCTCCAGAAGCTCCACCTCGAAGATCAGGGTGGACTCCGGCGTGATCTTGGGGGGCGCGCCCTTGCTGCCGTAGGCCAGCTTGGCGGGGATCACGAAACGGTATTTCGACCCCACCGGCATGAGCTGCAAACCTTCGGCCCAACCCGGAATGACCGCATTCAAAGGGAGAGTGAGCGGTTCTTTGCGCATCAAGGAGCTGTCAAAAACCGTGTTGTCGATCAAGGTGCCATGATAATGAACCTTGACCTGGTCCGTGACCTTGGGCTTGGAACCATTGCCGGGATTGAGGACCTCGTATTGCAGGCCGCTCGCGGTGGTGACGACCCCCTTCTTGCTCGCGTTGGCGGCCAGGAACTCGGTGCCCATTTTCTGGTTGCGTTCCCCGATGATCTTGAGCTTCTTCTCCACTTCCTTCTTGACCGCTTCCTGGAAATCGGCATTGGCCTGATTGAGTTCCTCGTCCGTCAACTTGGAGGGCTTGTTGTTGAGGCGGTCCTGCAACCCCGTCATGAAGGACTTCACGTCCAGGCTGTCGCCGAACTGCTGGAGCTGGGCGCCGGTCAGGATGCCCTTGGCATAGCTGTAGCGTTCCTTGGAGGTCTTGAGGGAGGTGGATTTGTCGCCCCTGGGCGCCTTGGCGGCGGGCGCGGCGGTTTCGGTTTCGGTTTCGGCCGCCTGAACGACCGGGAGGGCGAGCCACCCCATGACGGTCAGGACCATGACGAGCGCAATGCGAAGTTTCATGATGCATTCCTTGAGATATTGGAAAAAGAGGGCGTGTCCGGGGTCATAGGTAGCACTCCGGGCAGGCGTGGTCAAGTCCTGACGCCACGGCGTCACAAACGATTGATCAGACCGGCCACATAGCCGGCCCCGAAGCCATTGTCGATGTTGACCACGGTGACATTGGCGGCGCAACTGTTCAACATGCCGAACAAGGCGGCCAGCCCGCCAAGCGCGGCCCCGTAACCGCAAGAGGTGGGCACGGCGATGACCGGCCTGTCCACCAGCCCCCCCACCACGGAGGGCAATGCCCCCTCCATGCCCGCCACCACGACGAACACCCGTGCGTCACGCAACAGCGCGTCGGCGGCGAGCAAACGATGCAGACCGGCCACGCCGGCGTCGTACCAGGTCTCCACCCTGGCCCCCATGAGCCGCGCCACCAGGGCGGCCTCCTCGGCCACCGGGATGTCGCTGGTTCCGGCGCACAACACCCCCACCAGCCCCGCCGGAGGAACGTCCGTCTCCGGCTGGCGAAACAGGCATCCGGTGCCCCGCGCATGCGCAAGAACCGGGAACTCCGCCTGGAGCCGGGCGACGCGCTTGCGGGTCAGGCGGGTGATCAGCAAGGCGGAGTTCTTTTGTTCCAGCGCCCGGCCCACGATGGCGCGCAGGTGGGAAAACCGCTTGCCGGCGGCCAGGACCACCTCCGGAAAGCCATGCCGCAACCCGCGCTGGGTATCCAGACGCGCCACCACCCGGCCATGCCGTTGCACCGGGTCCATGGGAAAACGCTCCAGACGCCGCAAGGCCTCCTCCACGGTGACCTCGCCTCCGGCCAGGGCGGTCAACAGGGTGCGCAGGAACTCAGGAGTCATATTGCTTGAACTCGGCGTCCGGTTTGCCCGATCCGCCCTTTTCGCCACCCGTTCGCCCGCCAACGACCAGCGCCAGGAGCGGGGCCAGGTTCTGCCAGGCCTGCGGCAGGCTCCACCCCTGACGCCGGGCGAGTTGTTCCAGGTCGTCGTGCTCGGGCCGCCAGATGCCGCCGGCCACCTTGACCCGCACCGTGCCCCACGGGGTTTTCAATTCGCGCTCGGCGCGGGGCAGGACCAACCGCTCCATGGCATCGAGCCGCACCCCCAGGGAGGTGGTATGGGTGAGCAGGATCCGTGCGAGTTCCTCCTCGTGACCGGGTCTGGCCACCACCTCGATGCGCACCCCCGGCCTGCCCTTTTTCATGGTCATGGGAATCAGGGCGACATCCAGCGCCCCGGCCCGGGTCAGATGTTCCCACAAGGGTCCGTACCATTCCGGATTCATGTCGTCCACATGGCAGGAGAGCACCAGCACCCGCTCGCGCAGCAAACCCGACTCCGCAACCAGGGCGGAATCCTCGTTCTGGGCCAGAATCCGCAGCACATTGGCGCGTCCGGGCAGTTCCCGGCTGCCCAGGCCATGGCCGACCCGGTCCACGCGGGTGAGATCGGCGGGGCCGTAGCGCTCGACCAGGGCGACGAGAATGGCGGCGCCAGTGGGGGTGACCAGTTCGGCCTCCGCGTTGTCGGGGCGCAAGGGGGCCTGATGGGCGCGCAACAGTTCGACCACCGCCGGGACCGGAACGGGCAGGCGGCCGTGGGCGCCGTTGACCACCCCGCTTCCGGTGGGCACCGGGGAGGCGGTCACGCGGGTGATGCCCAGTTTCCAGACCGCGAAGGCGGCGCCACAGATGTCCAGGATGGCATCCATGGCCCCGACCTCGTGGAAATGGACCTCATCGACCGGAACGCCATGGACGACGGCCTCGGCCTCGGCCAGTTTGATGAAAATGGCATCCGCCAGCCGCCGGACCGGTTCGGGCAGGCCGGAGCCGTGAATCAGGGCCAGGATCGGGGCCAGATGCCGGTGGGTGTGGACATGGGGGATGCGAAAATCGACATGCAGGCCCCGCAGGCCGCCCCGGCGTTCCGTGGCGATGTCCAGGTGCCAACCGGAGAGATCGAGGCCGCGCAAGGCCTCCCGGAGTTCCCCGGCATCCAGTCCCAGGTCGAGACAGGCGGCCAGGAACATGTTGCCGGCGATACCGGCCTCGAGATCCAGATGAATGCGCATGCCCATTCAAAACCCCATGGCGTGGAAGGCGGCGGCGAAGAAGGCTTCCATTTCGCGCACCATGACCTGTCCGAAGATGGTCAGCGTCAGGCCCATGACGATGAACCCCCCGATCTGCGCCAGAGGCATGGCCACGAAGAAGACCTGAATCTGTGGCGAGGCGCGGTTGATGAGGCCCATGCCGAGATAGAGCAGCGTGGTGACGCCGATGACCGGGGCGGCGATGAGAATCGCCCAGCGGAACATGCGGGACATGATCTCCATGCCCCCCTGGAGGAGATCCTCGGAATGGGGCAGGCCGCCCCCCAGGGGGAGGGTGGCAAAAGAACGGGCCATCCCTTCCAGGAGGAGGTGATGACCGTTGAAGGCGAGGAAGATCATGAGCGCGGTAAGGTAGAGCAGGTTGGAAATCACCCCTTCCTGCACGCCGGAGGTGGGGTCCATGACCATGGCCATGGAGAGGCCCATTTGGAAGCCCATCACGCTGCCGGCGATCTGGGTGGCGATGAGGACCCAGTGGACGAGCATGCCGAAGACAGCGCCGATGATCAACTCGGTGATGCCCGCGAAGGCCATGGTGGTCAGGTCGCCCTTGCCCTCGCCGGACCAGGGGGGAACCAGGGGGAACAGGACCACCGCCAGGGTGACGGTCAGAAGGAGCTTGATGCGGGTCGGTCCCATGCCGCGAGAGAAGAAGGGCGCGGTGAGGAACAGGCCGGAAAGGCGCGTGACGATGAGGGCCAACCGTTCGAGTTCTCCGGTGGTCAATCCGAACAGATCCATCATGGTCTTCGGATCCATGGCGCGTTTCCTTCGATCGGTTCAGTTGACCATGCGCGGAATGGAGTCGAAAAGGCGCAGGAAGTAATCCATGATCGTTTCCAGCATCCAGGGGAGGGTGAGGGAGAGGGCGAAAAAGGTGGCGAGGATTTTCGGGATGAAGGTGAGGGTCATCTCCTGGATCTGGGTGACGGACTGGAACAGGGAGATGAGGATACCCACCACCAGCGCGGTCAAGAGCATGGGCGCGGAAATGAGCAAGGCGATCTTGAGGGCCTCGTTCACCATTTCCAGGACCTGATTCACGGGCATGACGTGCCACTCCTTCGCATGGTGGAAAAAGCCGGTCTGGTTGGGGATCCTTTTTTTGGTCAGGGTACTCCTTTCGGATCGTCCGGTCAAGGCGACGAGCGATCTTCAACGGATTTTTTGAACAATTTTAAGCCATTTTCACATGCGACCCATGCTCGATCGTCACATTCGATCCGCGAAAATCTCTTCCAGTGACCGGGCATCCACAAAGCGGAGGCTCCACTCCTCCAGGGTTTGGGAAGTTGCCTTGGCGATCTTTTCAACGACCCGGTCGGGAACAACGCCAAACCGGCGCTGCAACAGACGCATCAGAATTTTTGCCTCGCCTTTCTGCTCGCCTTCCTGACGCTCCCGTCCCAGCAGATGTTCCATCTTTGGAAAGGCGGCAAGTTCTTCTTCGGGCATCTGAGCCAGCGTCGCCTCGAACATTCTCCGCCCCATCCGCATGACGGAGTCGGGGGTGATGCCCGCGTTATCCAGATGTTGCAATGAATTGCGCATGATCGTTGAGGCCATTCATGATATCGTGAAATGGCGTGGATGCGCGCATCTATCCGGCTGCATCCACAATTTCAAACCGGCCTTGGGCGGCAGGGAAAGCAGCGGCACCTCGGTGCGGACCTCGATCCCGACCGGCTCCAGCAGCGCATTCAGGGTCGCGCCCACCAGGCAGTGCCAACAGGTCGTTGCGCCAGGATCGCTCAAGCGGTCGTTCTCTCAATACAGACGCCCGTCAGGCGCGCCAATCGGGAAACGCCACCCCCTCGGCCTCCAGAATGACGGTCACCTTGGCGAGGATCCGCTCCAGGGCGGTCTCGCTTTGCGCCTCGGCGCGCACCACCAGGATCGGCTGGGTGTTGGAGACCCGCAACAACCACCACCCCCCCTCCACCCGCACACGCGCCCCATCCACATCGGACAGATCGGCGCCCTCGGCACGCAATTTTTCCAGTACCCGCTCCATGATCACGAACTTTTGCTCATCCTCGCAGGGGATGCGCAACTCCGGTGAGGCGTGCGCCACCGGCAGATCCGACAACCTCGCGGCCAGCGGTTCGGGACGCGCCACCACCAGTTCCAGCAAGCGCATCGCGGCATACAAGGCGTCATCATATCCGTAATAACGATCCGCGAAAAACAGATGTCCGCTCATCTCCCCGGCCAACGGCGCGCCGGTCTCCTTCATCTTGTCCTTGATCAACGAGTGCCCGGTCTTCCACAGAATCGGCTCGCCCCCGGCTTGCGCCACGGCATCGAACAACAACTGCGAACACTTGACATCCCCGATCACCGCCGCGCCGGGTTGCGACTCCAACACCGCGCGGGCGAACAGGATCAACAACAAGTCCCCCCACAGGATCCGCCCGGTATCGTCCATCACCCCGATGCGATCCCCATCCCCGTCGAAGGCGATCCCCAACTCCGCGCCGATCTCCCGCATGCGCGCCGCCATGGCCTGCAGATTCCTCGGTTCCGTGGGATCGGGATGGTGATTGGGGAAACGCCCGTCGATCTCGGCGAACAGCACTTCCGCCTTCACGCCCGGCAACCGTTTCACCAGCGCCTCGACCGCCGTTCCGGTCGCGCCATTGCCGCAATCCAATACCACCTTGCACTCGCGCCCTGGCTTGAAATCCTGGGCGATACGATCCACATAGGCATCCAAAACCGGCAATTGCCGCGACCGGCCCCCGGCAATCTCCGGAACATTGCGCGCCACCAGCCGCCGATGCAACGCCTGAATCTCCGCCCCGAAGATCGGCTTTTCGGTGCGCAGCATCTTCAGACCATTATAATCCGGGGGATTGTGACTCCCGGTGATCATGATCCCGGCGTCGGTTTCGAAATGATGCGTGGCATAGTACAAAGCCGGCGTGGGCACCAGCCCCACGTCGATCACGTCCAATCCCCCCTTGACCAGACCCTCGATGAGGGCAGCCGACAATACGGGTGACGACAGGCGCCCGTCCCGGCCCACCGCCACCGACAACGACTCCCGATGGCACTCCGCGCGCAGGTGGGCGGCAAACGCCTGGCCCATGTCCCGAAACAGCTCCGGCGTGAGATCCCGATCCATGACGCCACGAATGTCATACTCCCGGAAGATAAACGGATTCACTTCGTTCATGTTCATCGCCCCACGCACACATAATGGAAACCGGCCTTGCGCATCGACTCCGGGTCGTAGATATTACGAAAATCACAAAACACACATTTCCCGTCCGGGCGGGGCCGCATGCCCCGGCGTATCGCCTCCAGATCCAGATTGCGGAACTGGTTCCACTCGGTCAGGATCACCACCACATCAGCGCCCTGGCAGGTGGCGTAGGTGTCCTCGACGAACATGATCCCCTCGGGCAGGAGGGTCCGGGCCGCTCCCCTGACCTCCGGATCGAAGGCCGTCACCCGCGCCCCCAGCCGGATCAGTTCCGGCAGGATCATCAGCGACGGGGCCTCGCGCAGATCATCGGTATTGGGCTTGAAGGTCAATCCCAACACCCCCACCGCGACTCCCTCCAGTGAGCCACCCATGGCCGCGCGCACCTTGTCCACCATGCGCCGTTTCTGGTGCGCATTGGCCTCGATCACCGCCTCGACGATGGAGACCGGCTGGCCCGCGTCGCGCGCCGTGCGCGCCAGGGCCTGGGTATCCTTGGGGAAGCAGGAGCCGCCATAGCCCGGGCCGGGATGCAGGAACTTCGGTCCGATGCGCCGGTCCAGCCCCATGCCCTTGGCCACATGATGCACGTCCGCGCCCACCACCTCGCACAGATTGGCCATTTGGTTGATGAACATGATCTTGGTGGCCAGAAAGGCGTTGGCGGCGTATTTCGTCAGTTCGGCGGTGGGGATGTTGGTGATCAGGATCGGGGTTTCGATCAGATAGAGCGGACGATAGAGGCTTTTCAGGACCTCGGCGGCCCGCTGGTCCTCCACGCCGATCACCACCCGATCCGGCCGCATGAAATCCTCGATGGCCGAACCCTCACGCAGGAACTCCGGGTTGGAGGCCATGGCGAACTGGGCTTCCGGATTTTCCGCGCGGATGATCTCGGCCACGCGCGCCCCGGTGCCCACCGGAACCGTGGATTTGGTCACCACCACCGTGAATCCCTTCAGGTGTCTGGCCACCTCGCGGGCTGCGGCGAAAACGAATTGCAGATCCGCCGCCCCGTCGCCCCGCCGCTCCGGCGTGCCCACGGCGATGAACACCACATCGCTGGCCGCCACCGCGCCGGCCATGTCGGTGGTGAAGCTCAGGCGCCCGGCCTGGGCGTTGCGGATCGTCAGCCGATCCAGCCCTGGCTCGAAGATCGGGATCTCGCCCCGGCGCAACCGTTCGATCTTCTCCGCATCCGAATCCACGCAGGTGACCTGCACCCCGAACTCGGAAAAACAGGCCCCGGTCACCAGACCCACGTAACCGGTACCAATCATCGTGATGCGCATGCGAACTATTCCTCGATTGTGTCCGACGGTTGGTGATGGTACCGGTCCAGTTGCTCCCGCAGCAGGGGCAGCAATTGATCCCGCAGCAGTGGGCGTTGCAGGGCCAGACTGATGTTGGCCATCTGAAATCCCACCTTGTCCCCGCAGTCGTAACGGACCCCTTGAAAGCGATAGGCAAACACGGACTGCTTTTCCAGCAGCGCGGCGATGGCGTCGGTCAATTGCACCTCGCCGCCCACGCCCTGATGTTTGCGTTCCAGGTATTGAAAAATTTCCGGCATGAGGATATAGCGGCCAATGACCGCCAGATTGGAAGGGGCGGCCTCGGCCAGGGGTTTTTCGATCAGGCCGCTCACCTGGATGCAGCGGGCATCGACATCCTCGCCGTGGGCCGGGGCCACGATCCCGTACTTGCTGGTCTGCCAGGGTTCCACGGCCATCACCGCCACGATGGAGGTCTGCAACCGCTCGAACTCCTCGGCCATCTGCTGCAACACCGGCTTGCCGCCGCCGGAGTCGATCAGGTCGTCCGGCAGGATGACGGCGAATGGTTCTCCTTCCGCCACGTGCCGCGCGCACCATACGGCGTGGCCCAGGCCCAGCGGCTGGTTCTGCCGGGTGTACAGCAGGGTGCCTGCGGGTTGCGGGATCGTCGAGCGGGCCTCGGCCAGCAGGGTATCCTTGCCGCGCGACAGCAACGCCTCTTCCAACTCCGGATTGTGATCGAAGTGATCTTCCAGGATCTTTTTGCCGCGTCCGGTGACGAAGACGATCCGTTCCATCCCCGCTGCCCAGGCCTCTTCCACCGCGTACTGGATCAGCGGCTTATCCACCACCGGCAACATCTCCTTGGGCAGCGTCTTGGTGGCAGGCAGAAAACGCGTCCCCAATCCCGCGACCGGGATGACAACCGTGCGCAGTTTCATCAGTCGTTTTTGGCTCCCTGATTCACCCAGTTGCGCAGAATGTCGATCTCGCAGGGGGTCAGCCGTTTGCGGTTGTGGGGCATGCGGATGCCGGCGCGGCCTTCGACCAGGACGTTCAGATTGCTCACCATCGCATTGCCGGGCACCACGACCGGTCCATAACGGGTCCCCTTCATCAGTCCCTCGTAGCTCTCCAGGTTCAAACCGGAAAAGGCCACGCCGGGCGCCCCGGCCTTGTGGCACTCCAGGCAGCGATATTGCAGGATCGGAAAGACGTCCTCGGAAAAACTCACCCTTCCCACATTGCCGGCCCAACCGGAATTGGCCACACCCAGACAGACCCCAAGAATGGCGCCCGCCAACCCAATGGTGATCCGAGAAAGGTTTCGCATCGTTACTCCCCTTTGCCCCATGATTGGTTCCGTTAATGATTGCCGAAAAAGCCGTGCTCCAGCGTCCATGTAAAATACCACATTTCCGGCCCGTTTCGAAGTCCCCGCGACCCGGCCGGGCAAGAATTTTTCCTTAGAGATGCTTTCCTTCCACGAGTAATTGTGTAAACGCATCCACATCGAGAGGACGACTGAAATAATAGCCCTGCAATTCGTCACACCCCTCGCGCCGCAGGAATTCCAACTGCTCCACGGTTTCCACCCCTTCCGCCACCACGGTCAACCGCAGGCTCCTGCCCAGGGCGATGATCGCCGAAACGATCACCGCGTCGTCGTTGTCCACCGCCAGATCGCGCACGAAGGATTGGTCGATCTTCAGGACATCGATGGGGAGTTGTTTGAGGTAGGTGAGCGAGGAGTGGCCAACGCCGAAATCGTCCACCGCCACGGTCAACCCCATCCCCCGCAACTGGCGCAGCAGGACAACGCTCTCCTCGAGGTTTTCCATCATCATGGTCTCGGTCACCTCCAGTTCCAGCGCGTCCGGGGGGAGGCCGCTCTCCTCCAGGGCGGCGCGGACCTCCTCGACCAGGGCGCTCTGGCGCAACTGGCGGATGGAGAGATTCACCGCCACCTTCAGGTGGCCGAACCCCTGATCCAGCCACTGCCGGGTTTGGCGGCAGGCGCTGACCAGCGCCCATCTGCCCAGCGGAAGGATCAAACCGCTCTCCTCGGCCACGGGAATGAACTCGCCCGGAGAGACCATCCCCTGCTCCGGGTGTCGCCAGCGCGCCAGGGCCTCCATGCCGATCACCCGGCCGGAGCGCAGATCCACCTTGGGCTGATAATATAAAAGGAATTCATTGCGCTCCAGGCCGAGGCGCAAGTGCTTCTCCAGCCGGAGGCGACGCTCGGCGTCGGCGCTCATGGCGGGGGCATAGTACTGGCAGTTGTTGCGACCGGCCTGCTTGGCGCGCGTCACGGCCATGTCCGCGTTGCGGATCAGCAGATCCACCTCGGCGCCGTCATCGGGGTAGAGGGTGACGCCGATGCTGGCGGTGATGAAAAGCTCGTGGCCGTCCACCAGGAACGGCGCGGCCAGGGCATCGGTCAGCTTGCGCACCACCACCCCGGCGTCCTGGAAACCGCGGATCTCCGGCATGATGAAGCCAAAGGAGTTGCCCCCCAACCGGCTGATGGTGTCCCCCTCGCGCACGAAGTGGCGCAACCGCTCCGCCACGCCCCGCAGCAGCTGATCGCCCACGGTGTGACCCAGGCTGTTGTTGACGTTCTTGAAGAGGTCCAGATCGCAGATCAGCGTCAGCACCTTGTCGTCGTTGCGGCCGGCCTGCCCGATGGCCTGACGCAGGCGGTCCTGGAACAACACCCGGTTGGGCAGGCCGGTCAGGCTGTCGTGATAGGTGCGAAAAAGCAGCGCCTCCTCGCTGCGCTTGATGGCCGTCAGGTCCTGAATCACCCCGATGAAGTTGATGATCTCCCCGCTCCGGTTGCGGATCGTGGTGATGGTCTCCCAGACCGGATAGGGTTCGCCATCCTTGCGCCGGTTCCAGATCTCCCCGCGCCAGGCGCCCTGTTCGCCGAGGATGGCGCTCCACATCTCCCGGTAGAAGACGTCGTTGTGCATTCCGGAGCGCAGCATGCGGGGGGTCTTGCCCAGGATCTCCTCGGCGCTGTATCCGGTGATGACCGTGAAGGCGGGATTGATGGACTGAATGACGCAATTGCGGTCGGTGACCAGCACGGCCTCCATGGCGTTCTCGAACACCTTGGCGGTCAGCAGAAGCCGCTCCTCCGCCTCTTCCATGGCCCCCTCGAAGATGGAGGCGGCAATGCGGAAGCGGTGTTCCGCCTCCCGCTGGGCCGTGAGGTCGTGCATGGTGCCCACCATGCGGACGGATGTTCCGGTCTGGTCCCGATAGACCTCGCCCATTTCGTGGATCCAGCGCACCGAGCCGTCCGGGCGCAACACCCGATGGTCGAATTCGAACGGCTCCCCGCTGGTCATGGCATGCCGGACGGCCTTTTCGACCATGACGCGGTCATCGGGATGCGAGATGCTCAGGAAGGTGGCCAGCGCCCCGCGCCGGTGGTCGCCCAGTGGCAGACCGGCGATGCGCCTGGCCTCTTCCGAGCAGTTCATCCGGTCCTGGGCGAGGTCCCAGTCCCAGTTGCCCAGGTGGGCGATCTCCTGGGCGCGGTCCAGGCTTTCGCGTTCCTGCTTCAGCGAGGTGACCAGATGTTCGATCATCTTCAGATCCCGCCACGCCCGCAGGGCCACGATCACCGCCGTGATCAGCTTTTGGCTGGTCAGATCGCTCTTGTCGCGGTAGTCGTTGATGTCGTACTCCACGATCACGCGGGGTTCCGGGGCCTGGCCGGCCTGGCCGGTACGCAGGATGATGCGCACGAAGGTATTGCGCATCACCTCCCGCACGTGACGGACCAGATCGAGGCCCGCCTGGTCGCTTTCCATCACCACGTCCAGCAGCATCACGGCCACCAGGGGATCCTGTTCCAGCACCGGGATGGCTTCCGCAGCGGAATAGACGCTGAGGCAACGCACCCCCTGCCCCTCGAACACGAGATCGCGCAGGACCAGACGCGTCAGGGTATGGACATCCGGGTCGTCGTCCACGATCAGGATGGTCCAGGGCCGCCTGGCCACGCCGGCGCCATGCTCCAGCGGATCCTTATTCGGTTCAGTCATGCATCCAACCGCTTCATTGTGTGGTGAAGAGACGATGTCGCGACAGAGCAACAGTGTGCGACCAAATCTTCGTGAAGACAAGGTCATTTCTGGTCAGGCGGTAACGTTACGCCAACGAATTGACAGACTCGGACAAATCTGGCATGATTGTGGCATGATTGCGTTAGCAGTCAATGGAAACCTTCCTCTTTGCCACGGGAGTCTTTAACAAAATGAGCGGTTGGGTCATCTTCTTTCGTTCCAAACGGCTGATCATTCTGACGGCGATGGTCTTTCTGACGACGCCGATCCTGTCCGGATGCTTCGAGGACAAGGCACAGCAGGGGGCCGGGATCGGCGCCCTCGGCGGCGCCCTGGCCGGCAGCCTCCTGGGCCGCTCCAAAAACCGCGAGCAAAACGCCCTGATCGGCGCCGCCGTGGGTGGCATGCTGGGTTATGCCGTGGGCAACGAGATGGACAAAAACGACCGGGCGCAACTCAGCCACACCCTGGAGACCGCCCCCTCCCGCAAGACCACCAGCTGGGTGAACCCGGATACCCGCGCCGAATATGCCGTCACCCCCCAACCCGCCTATCAGGACAACGCGGGACGGGATTGCCGCCAGGCGGAGATCGTCTCCACCATCAACGGCAAGCGCGAAACCGTGGTCAAGACCGCCTGCCGCCGCCCGGACGGCCGCTGGGACATCTGATCGTCAACCCTCCCGGTCCGCCGCGCGGCAGGCTTCCGAACAGAAGAACCGCTGCCCGGCCCGCACCACGACCGCCGGCGTGACCAGGGTGCCGCAGCGCTCGCAACGCAAAAGCTGCTGGCCATGGCTGGCGGACGAGGCGTCGGGAACCTGTCGCCGCGTGTTGCGAGCCGCCAGCAGGTAGCGCACCACCCGATAGGCGGCATAAACCAGAACGAGCAGCAAAAAAATACGTAAAAGGGTCATGATCGGCGTTTCCGGTCGCGACTAGGGTTTCTTGGCTGCCGGGGCGAGTGCGAAATCGCCGGCCAACAACGCCACCAGGGAGTCGGCGAGCTGGTTCATGGCCTCGGTCTGGGCGCGCAGCCGGGCCGCCTGGCTGGCCGTGCCAGAGGCCGGCTCGTAATAGGTGGCCACCCCCTTGACCAGGGGATAGCCCGGTTCGACCGCCTTGCCATTCTCCTCCAGGATGGGACGGGCGGTGATGGTGATCCGGTACTGATTGGCGCGTCCCGAACGGTCCTCGAGGATCAGGTCGCGGGTGACCGCGTCGAGTTGCACCCGCAGACGGCGCGCCTCCTGGGAGGAAGTGGCCGGGGCAAAGGGACCCATGCGGGTGGTGAGGATGTTGTCCAGGATACGGGTGAGCACCGCGTCCTGACGCTGCAACCCCGCCTCCTGGAACCGGGTCAGCGCTTCCGTGTCCTTGCGGTGCGGCGTGGACTTGACCCCTTCCACGGTCAGGGCGGTTTGCGCCCATCGTCCGCTGCCCGCCTCGGGGCCGCGCTCACCGGGAAAGCGGTAGCCGCAACCGGAGATCCCCCCGCCAAGCAGCGCCAAGCAAGCCAACCCCCATGCCATCCGCCGAATCGTCATGCCGTCACCTTGATTGCCGATAGTCAGGCCGAAGCCACGATGTTGATGAGCCGACCGGGGATGGTCACCAGTTTGCGGACGCTCTTGCCGGTCAGATGGAGCGTCACGTTGGGATCCTCCAGGGCCAGCGCCTCTTGAGCCGCCGGGGTGGCGTCCGCCGGGACGAGGATGCGGGCGCGCAGCTTGCCGTTGATCTGCACCACCACGGTAAGCTCCTCCTTCACCAGGGCGGCGGGGTCCACCACGGGCCAGGCGGCCCGGCTCAAGCCGGTGGTCATGCTTAGGGCCTCGGCCCACAGCTCCTCGGTGATGTGGGGTGCGAACGGATGGAGCAACACGACCGCCACCTCGGCCACCTCCCGCAGGACCGCCGCCGCCTCGCTGTCGGGTGTGCCCTCGCCTGAATTATTGAAAAAAACGAAGCCGGCATTGATCAGTTCCATGACCGCCGAAATGACGGTATTGAACTGGAAGCGGGCCATGTCGCGGCTGGCCTTGTCGATGGTGGTGTGGGTCTTGGCGCGCAGGGCGCGGGCATCGGCCCCGGCGGGCATGGCGGAGGCCGGCGCCACCCCGGCGGTACGCTCCGCGATGAGATGGACCAGGCGCCACACCCGTCCAAGAAAACGCCAGGCCCCGTCCACGCCGCTGTCGCTCCACTCCAGGTCCATCTCCGGCGGGGAGGCGAAGAGCATGAAGAGCCGCGCGGTATCAGCGCCGTAGCCCTGGATGATTTCGTTGGGGTCCACGACGTTGTGTTTGCTCTTGGACATCTTTTCGTTGCGACCGATCTCGATGGGAGAGCCGCAATCGGCGCACCGCAGACTCCCCTCCTCCTCCCTGGTCTCGTGGGGATAGCGCCAGCCGTGTTGGGGGCAGCGATGGGTATCCTTGCGCACCATGCCCTGGGTGAGCAGACGGGTGAAGGGTTCGTCGCAGCCCGCTTCCCCCACGTCCCGCAGCGCCTTGTGGAAAAACCGGGCATAGAGCAGATGCAAAACCGCGTGCTCCACCCCGCCGACGTACTGATCCACCGGCATCCAGTGATCCACCTGCGCACGGTCCAGGGGGGCGTCGTGGTGGTCCGGGCAGCAGTAGCGCAGAAAATACCAGGAGGACTCCATGAAGGTGTCCATGGTGTCGGTTTCCCGTTGCGCGGGCTGACCGCAGCGGGGGCAGGCGGTCTGCTTCCAGGTCGGGTGGCGTTCCAGGGGATTGCCCGGCTGGCCGAGCAGTTCGACGACATCCTCCGGCAGCCGCACCGGCAGCTGTTCCTGCGGCACCGGAACCACCCCGCACTGTTCACAATGGATAAAGGGAATCGGATTGCCCCAGTAGCGCTGCCGGGAGATGCCCCAGTCGCGCAGCCGGTAGTTGATGGTGGCGCGGCCAATCCCCTCGCTGGCGAACCGTTCGGCGATTGTCTGCTTGGCGGATTCGTTGTCCAGGCCGTCGAAGGGGCCGGAGGCGGTCAGGATGCCGGGGCCGGTATGGGCGGCGGTCATGGTGTTCGGGTCGAGGGGCGGACCGGGGGGTTGGATCACCACCCGGATCGGCAGGCCGTGGGCGCGGGCGAACTCGAAGTCGCGCTGGTCGTGGGCCGGGACCGCCATCACCGCGCCGGTGCCGTAGCTCATGAGGACAAAATTGGCGATGAAGATCGGCACCGCCTCGCCGGTGAAGGGATGCACGGCCCTCAGACCGGTGTCGAAGCCCTTTTTTTCCATGCGTTCCAGGACCTCCTCGCTGGTGCCGCTCTGCTGGCACTCGGCGATGAAGGCGGCAGCAGAGGGATTCTCCCCGGCGACCTGCCTGGCCAGGGGGTGTTCCGGCGCGATGGAGCAGAAGGTCACCCCCATGATGGTGTCGGGCCGGGTCGTATAAACCGGGAGGGTCTCGTCACGGCCCACAATGGTGAAAGAAAATTCCACGCCATGGCTCTTGCCGATCCAGTTGGTCTGCATGATGCGCACGGTTTCCGGCCAGCCGGTCAGTTTTTCGATATCGGCAAGCAGCTCATCGGCATAGTGGGTGATTTTCAAGAACCATTGAGCAAGTTCCTTGCGTTGCACCAGAGCGCCGCTGCGCCAGCCGCGTCCGTCGATCACCTGTTCGTTGGCCAGCACGGTGTGGTCCACCGGATCCCAGTTGACCAGGGACTTCTTGCGGTAGACGAGACCCTTTTCGTACAACTTGAGAAAAAGCACCTGCTCCCAGTGGGCGTATTCCGGGTCACAGGTGGCGAACTCCCGCTCCCAGTCGTAGGCCAGGCCCATGGATTTCAGTTCCTGGCGCATGGTGGCGATGTTGCGATAGGTCCACTCCTTGGGATGGGTCTTCTGTTTGATGGCGGCGTTTTCCGCCGGCATGCCGAAGGCGTCCCACCCCATGGGTTGCAGGACATTGCGCCCCAGGAGGCGCTGTTGGCGGGCGATCACGTCGCCGATGGCGTAGTTGCGCACATGGCCCATGTGAATCCTGCCGGAGGGATAGGGAAACATGACCAGCAGATAAAATTTTTCCCGTTGCGCGTCCGGGGTGGCCCGAAAACTCTTTTCGGCCTCCCAGAGGCGTTGCCACTTGGCTTCCACGGCTTGAGGATTGTATTTTTTCATTTTTTCAATGGTCCGGGTTGACGGCGTTCGAGGCGAAAGCTTCATCGATTCTCCAATCTACCACACATCCCCCGGCAGCGGCAACCGGCTGGCTCGCCTCGCCGTGGCAGGGACAAGGCGCGCCACGGGCGGCATCGTCGAGGGAGCGGAGGATGCCGCACTTGCCGTTGGTGCGCCGTTCGGCGCAGGTCCCGCGCAACAGGAGCAGTTGTTCCTTGAGGGTCGCCATGGCGGCGATTTGCCGTTCCACCTGGACGATTTGCAGGTCCAGGAGGTCGTTCACCCCCGCGCAATCCCCTTCCGGATGGCGGCGGAAATCCAGCAACTGGCGGATCTCGGTCAGTTTCATCCCCAGGGAGCGGCAATGTCTGGCGAACTGCAAGGTTTCCAGATGGCGCGGGCCGTAGGCGCGATAGCCGGAGGCGTCGCGTTGCGGGGCTTCCAGCAACCCTTCCCGTTCGTAATAGCGGACGGTCTCCACGCCGCAACCCGTCCGTTTCGCCAGTTCGCCGATGCGCATCGTCCATGCCTCGCGAAAAAAATGCACGGCTCCCGAAAAAAACGTTTGACCCTGTAGCCGCTACAGGGTGTGCAATGGTGGCATGTTCTGTTCCGCCTGGCAACCTCATCGAGGATCGCAACATGTCCGAAACCCCCGCGACCACCGCTTGCTGCACCGGTCCCAGTTGCAGCGCCGCGTCCATGGCGCCCCTGCCCCTGCCCCAGATCCCGGACGATGGGGAACGCATGGTGCTGCGCATCTCCAAACTCTGCTGCCCCACCGAGGCAGAGTTGATCCGCAAGGCGCTCGGCGGCATGCGAGAGATTACACACCTGGATTTCGACTTCATGCGCCGCGAATTGATCCTGCGGCATCGCGGCGCGAGCCGGATCGCCATCGACGCCGCCTTGCGCGCCGTGGACATGGAACCGGATCGGACAACCGTGCCGGCCACCGGCGTCTCCCGCCGGGAGTGGTGGATGACCGGCCTGTCGGGGGTGGCGGCCCTGGGCGCGGAGTTGCTGGTTTTTGGCGGCATCGAGGAAACCTCGCCCTGGATCGCCGGGTTGGCTGCGGCCTCGATCCTGACCGGGGGAACCGGCACCCTGAAGCGGGGCTGGATCGCGTTGCGCAATCTCACGCTCAACATCCACTTCCTGATGAGCCTGGCGGTGCTGGGGGCGATGGTCATCGGCCAGTGGCCGGAGGCGGCCATGGTGGTGTTCCTCTTCTCCCTGGCCGAACGGATCGAGGTCCTCTCCATGGACCGGGCGCGCAACGCCATTCGCGGCTTGATGGCCCTGGCCCCGGAGACCGCCACCATCCGCGACGCCGCCGGAGCATGGCGCACCGTTCCCGCCGCCGCCGTGACGGTGGAGAGCGTGGCGCGGGTCAAGCCCGGAGAACGCATCGCCCTGGATGGCCTGGTCATCAACGGTCGTTCCGATGTCAACCAGGCCCCGATCACCGGCGAGAGCGTGCCGGTGGCCAAGGAGGCCGGCATGCCGCTCTACGCCGGTTCGATCAACGGTTCCGGGGTCTTGGAGTACCGGGTCACCGCCGACTTCAAACACTCCACCCTGGCGCGGATCATCGACACCGTGCAGGAAGCGCAAGCCAAACGCGCGCCCATGCAACGGTTCGTGGAGCGGTTCGCCGGTTATTACACCCCATCGGTGGTGGGCATCGCCACATTCATCGCCCTCGCCCCTCCCCTGCTGACCGGGGCCTCATTTCCCAGTTGGTTCTACAATGCCCTGGTGATGCTGGTGGTGGCCTGTCCGTGCGCCCTGGTGATCTCCACCCCGGTGACCGTGGTCAGCGGCCTGGCCGCCGGGGCGCGGCGCGGGATCCTGATCAAGGGCGGGCTGTATCTGGAGCAGGCCCATGCCCTGAAGGCGGTGGCCCTGGACAAGACCGGCACCCTGACCCACGGTCGGCTGGAAATGACCGATTGCATCGTCCTGGGAGGACACGACCGGGAGCGGATGCTGCGCCTGGCCGCCAGCCTGGAGTCCCATTCCGAGCATGCGGTGGCCTCTGCCATCACTGCTGCCCGGGACCAGGGGCGACCGCTTTTGCATGTCCGTGACTTCGAGGCCCTGCCCGGCAAGGGCGCGCGGGGCAGCGTGGCGGGCGAGCGGTACAGCATCGGCAACCATCGCCTGCTGGAAGAGCTGGGGCTGTGCCGTCCGGAGGTGGAAGAGATTCTGCTGCCCCTGGAGCGGGATGAAAAGACGGTGGTGGTGTTGGCCTCCGCCAGCGAACCCCTGGCGATCATCGCCGTGGCCGACCGGATGCGGGAGCACGCCCCGGAAGCGGTAGCCGCGTTGCGCGAGCTGGGGGTGGCCGTGACCATGCTGACCGGCGACAACCGGGCCACGGCGCGGGCCGTTGCGCGGCATGCGGGCATCGAGGATGCGCGCGCCGAGCTGCTTCCGGAGGAAAAGCTGGCCGCCGTGGAGGAGTTGACGACGCGTCACGGCATGGTGGCCATGGTGGGTGATGGCATCAACGACGCCCCTGCCCTGGCGCGCGCCTCCATCGGCATCGCCATGGGAACCACCGGCACCGACACCGCCCTGGAGACCGCCGACGTGGCCATCATGAACGACGACCTGCGCAAGGTCGCCGAGTTCGTGCGCCTGAGCCGCGCCACCCGGCGGATCCTGTGGCAAAACATCGCCCTGGCGTTGGGGATCAAGGGGGGCTTTCTGCTGCTGGCCGGGATGGGCGTCGCCACCTTGTGGATGGCCGTGCTGGCCGACATGGGCACCAGCCTGCTGGTGATCTTCAATGGCCGGCGGCTGTTGCGCTTCGCGGGATAGGCGGCGACATTTCCTACTCGCTGCGAGCACCGACATCATGTATACTGACCACAGTACCAGGAGTAATGCGGGACAGCACGACGATCAGAGGAGATGCGTGATGCTGACGGCAGTTGAGGCCGAAATCGGTGAAAACGGACAGGTCAGGTTGCGGGAACCGTTGACATTGCAAAGATGGCATCGGGCGATCGTGACCGTACTGGAACCTTTGGACAAGGAAGAGGCGACGATTCAGAGAGAACCCCCCCCCTCGGATTGGCGCCGCCATGTAGGCATTCTGACGGATTCACCGCATTTCAATGGACATCCAGTGGCCATCCAGCAGGCGATGCGCGATGAATGGGGTTGATTGGTTGCTGGACAGCAACGTGGTGATCGGCTTGCTCAAAGGAAATGCCGAGGCGGTGTCTTTGGCGGAATTTCAGAAACTCGTCTTGAGCCGTTGCGCGGTCAGTCAGATCACGCGAATGGAATTGTTGGGCTTTCCCGGCTTGACCGAGAGCGAGGAGCAACGGATTCTGGCCTTTTTGAACGACTGCCGGGTGGTGTTGCTGGACGAGGCAATCGAACGACAGGCAATCCGCTTGCGTCGCACGGGGTTATTCAAACTTCCAGACGCAATCATTGCCGCTACGGCCATACTCTGGAAGCTGAAATTGGTGACCTTGGATCATGGAATGCACAGAGGATTCGAGCAGGTGAACACAGAACGAGCAGCACCATGATTGATGACAAAATAATTCATACAGGAATTGGCGGCCTCATTGCTATAATTACATTATGGATTAAAGAATATTGGTCTCTAAGAACAAAAAAGGAAGAAAGGCAAAACCGTGCTAAATATTTTGCCATTCGTCTTGTTTGCGTGCTTGATCAATTTGTCTCCGATTGCACGAAAGTCGCATTCTATGATGGACTGATCGATGGACACAAAGATTCGCAGGGATGCCTGGATCCTAATATCCCTTTTCCAAAACCCCCGCATTTCTCTGATTCCGCAGATGACTGGTTGAGCATCAATTATGAGTTAATGTATGATTTGCACTCCCTGCCACCAAAAATAGCTGACGCAAATAAAATTATTGAATATGTGGGCGAATGGAATGGACCGCCCTTTGATGTCTATATTGAAGAAGCACAATACCAATATGCCATTCTGGGCTTGTTCGCTGCCGACTTGGCCCAACGACTTCGCAAAGCATACGAGATTCCTGATCAGGTAACCATTTCCTTGAATACCGATTGGGATATGCACACTCTTTTGCGAGAACGAATAGAAAAATATCAACAAAGGCGATCCACTGCCCAATCATGCGATTCCCCGTTGACGAACGCCGATACATTGTGCCAAACTGACTGATATTGGAAAATATTTCACCAATGACCGCAAAAGAGGATGGCATGAACGTCAAGGGTGAGCCGGACGAGACCGTCACGGACGAAAATTTCAACGAGGTGCGCGATTATCTGTTCGCGGCCATCGACAAGGGACGCATGAACTTCTCCGGCTGGCCCCTGGAAAACCTGCGCGCCATTCCGGAATCCCCCGATGCCGACGGGACCGCCACCGAACAGTTGCGCGTCTGGGTGGAACGCCACATGTTGCGCAAAACCAGGGCCACGATGTTCTCCGACCTGCGCGAGGCCCAGTTCGAGGCCGCCAAACGGGCCGCCGAGGTGATCCTCTCCCTGGAAACCCGCAACGCCCTCAAGGAGTACCGCGACCGTCTCTTCGGCGAGGGCCAGGGGTCCATGGAACTGGCCGTCAAGCACCTGCTGGACATCTCCGGACGCGCCCTGCCCAGGGATGCCTTCCAACTCCTGGAGGCCTTCCGGCAACGCAAGGGCCTGAAAACCCCAGGCGACGCCATCCGCGCCCTCATCGACCTGGAAGAACAACGACCCGCTCCCGCCGCCGCGCCCCCCTCGCCAACGCCATCACCACCCCCCCCGCGCAACGACTCGCCACCGGACGATGCCTTCCTCCAGCGGGAAGTCAAACAACTGCTGCGGGAATTGAAAGAAAACGCCATCACCACCCCCATGCCATCGACATGAACTTTATCAGGAGATAACGCCATGAAAAAAGTCTTGATTCCCCTGGCCCAAGGGTGCGAGGAACTGGAAGCCGTCACCCTGATCGACCTGTTGCGCCGCGCCGGGGTCGAGGTGACCACCGCCGGCCTGACCCCTGGGGCCGTGCATGGCAGCCATGGCATCGGCCTGCTGCCCGACACCACCCTGGACGCGGTCCTGCACGCCGACTTCGACCTGATCGTCCTGCCGGGCGGCCTGCCGGGAACCACCCATCTCGACGAAGACCCCCGCATCCATGCCCTGCTGCGCCGCATGGACCAGGAAGGCAAACTCATCGCCGCCATCTGCGCCGCCCCCATGGTCCTCGCCAACGCCGGCCTGCTCCAGGGCAAAAAGGCCACCAGCTACCCCACCTGCATGCCGGAAGAACACCTCCCCGCCATGCACTACCTGGCGGAAGAACCGGTGGTGCATGACGACCGCGTGGTCACCTCGCGGGGACCGGGCACGGCCATGGATTTCGCCCTCACCCTCGCCGAACTGCTCACCGGACGCGCCAACCGCGAACAGGTGGAAGCCGGACTGATGCGACCGGCCAAACGCTGATCACTTACCTGGAAGGGGGCGGGGGGTTGAGGGTCTCCTCGATCTGGGCGCGCAACCGGTCGTCCGACACATGGAACATGGCCTTCCGGTAGTAGATCTCCACCTGCTCCGGATGGTCGAGCCGTTTGTGATCCAGGGCGATCTTCAGGCACAACAACGCCTTGTCGTCCCAGGATGACAACAACCCCATCGCGTCGTAAGCCCGCTCGTGATAATAGAGCGCCGTCTGGTACTCCTTGTTCCCCACCGCCAGATCTCCGGCCAGGGTGTAGGCCGACGCCAGGGAGTTGGGGGTATTGTAGTGGTTGCGGTCGAAACCGGCCAGCAGGCGGTCCACCCAGTCGCGGCTCCGCAGCTTCTCGTGCTTGCCCATGTCGTCCAGGATGATCATGTACAACATCTTCGGCTCGATCACCTCCGGCTCGGCCCGGATCGACTTGAGCACCAGGATTTCCGCCGATTCCAGGTCATTGCGCAGCGTCGCCGCCACCGCCTTGAGGAAATACAGATAACTTTCCGTCTCATCCAGGACCGTGACCCGGTCGATGACCTCCCCGAACTCCTGGTGCCGCCCGATGCCGTACAGCATCACCGCGCCCACCACCAGGTCCTCCCGATCCTCGGTTCGGCGCATCTGGACCACCAGCCGATCCGCCATGGCCTGCTGCTCCCTGTCGTACTCCAGGGCCGACAGCGACTGCCCGGCCAACCCCTCCTGAAGGGTCCGGTAGTGCTGCAACGCGTCACGAATGGCCTCGGACCCCTCGATATCCGGGGGAATGATCCGCAGGTGGATCTCGGAGCGGTTGTTCATCAGAATCGCGCCCATGCCGCCGGCCTGCACCGACTTCAAGGCCATCAGCGTGCTCGTGGAGAGCGCCTTGCCGATGTTCCACTCCACCCCGAACGAAAGGGCATTCAAAAACGCGTTGCCCACGGTTTCGTTGCCGCCCACCTCCCGCAGATAGGAACCGGCCCCCGCGCCGGCCATCGTGCTGGAGAGGGAACTCACGCCGATGGCCAGGGCCGGCACCCCGCTCCCCACGGTCGCCACGCTGGCCATCGTCACCAACCCGCTCAATGTCCAGTTATTTTTATAAAATGGCAGGTTGTAGAATTCCTCGAACCTCATCGCGCCCGCCCAGAGATCCCCGGCGGTCATCATGATCAGGCAACACCATGAGATGATCGGTTTTGTCGTCAAGCCCTTCTCGATCTCCGTCACTAGCAGCCTGTCGGATTCACCGCCATCCTTCCCGTAACCGACTTGGGTCCAGGGAAATTTTTGGACTCCCAAAAGTCCCAGCGACGGCAATATTAACAATGAAACATGGAA
>PDZX01000052.1 GCA_002753185.1 Magnetococcales bacterium WMHbin3 | reverse complement strand
TTCCAAAAAGCGGAAACGAAAAGAGAGCCTGCGAAGGCGGCGCGCGGCGCTTTTTTCGCGCAAAAGGCGCGCGAAAAAAGCTTCTTGAGAAGAGCGCGCTGAAAGGCAAAGTCCCAAGGGCTTCGCCCTTGGATCCCACCAAGGGCTTCGCCCTTGGATCCCACCAGGGGGATAATCCCCCTGGACCCTTAATAATTTGGAACTGCGAATTCCAAATTGAACGCAGTTGGCAACGACGATACCTCATTCGTCATGGCCCCGGCAATGGCCGGCGTGCGATGGGTTGCGCGATAATTGGCGCAATGGTTGCTTTTTGCTCCCACACGCGGCAGAAGTTACCTGCATTTCGAACGCACGAGGGTTTGACGATGGGCGGAACATTTTCCGGCATGAACATGGAATCGGCGGTCTCACCCGCCAAAGTGGAAAAACCCCGCGCGCCGCGTCAGGAGCATGACCCGGCGAACCCCTCCCCGTCCGCTCCCCTGATCCCGCTGACCCTCGACACGATTTTGACGCCGGACAACCTGAAACGGCTGTTGAAGATCGTCTCCTACGTCTGATCCGCCGGCAGATCGGAGAACAGACGGCAGACGCCGCGTCCCGCCTCCTTGGCCGCGTAGAGGGACTTGTCGGCATTCTTGAGCAATTTTTCCAGGTCGTCCGCATGATCCGGGAACAGCGCCACCCCGACGCTCACGCCGATCCGGCAATCGTGTTCCTTCAACCGATAGGGCTGGGAGACCTCCTGAATGAGGCGTCCCCCCAGTTGCCGGGCCATCTCCCCGCCCGCGCACTCCGGCAGGAGCGCGGCGAACTCGTCGCCCCCCATGCGGAACACCACATCGGTTTCCCGCAGCGCCCCCTTGAGGCGCAAGGCCACCTCCTTGAGCAACAGGTCGCCGATGTCGTGCCCCAGGGTATCGTTGACCGGCTTGAAGTGGTCAAGGTCCAGATACATCACGGCCATGGTGCGCTGGTAGCGGTGACAGAAAGCCATGGCCTTCTCCACCAACTGGTTGAAAAGCCGGCGGTTGCCCAACCCCGTAAGGGGATCCCGGATGGCCATGTCCTTGAAGTGTTCCTTCTGATGACTCAACTCGCCGATGTAAGAATAAATTGCCGTGGAGGCGGTTTCGAAGGCCTGATCGAGGATCTGGATCTCATTGCCGCTCTCGGATCCGATGATGTCCGGCATGCGCAACTTCTCGTTGGAGCAGACCTCCACCAGGATCAGCGCCTTGTTGCGCAGCCGGTTCAGGGGTTGCAGGATCAGGAAGTGCATGGTCAGGCCGAGCAGCAGAATCATGAGGATGATGATGACCGAAGACCATGCCAGCCTGAGGGTGTGGTCGCGCAGGGTCTGGTGCATGGGGTTCAGGTCCAGGGGCAGGAGCAGGCAGAACGGCTGATCCGCGATCCGTGCGGGAGAATAGAGGAGTCCATGGCGCGACGGGTGATCCAGAAACGATGAGGATCGGGCATCGGCGACGCACCCTCGCGCCCGTTCCGGATCGACGGGGGGCCAGGCTTTCAGTTCGAACGAGCTGGTCAGGACCTGGTCCGGGGCATGGAAGGCGACGCCCAGGGACTCCTTGGGGGTCAATTGGCGCGCCAGTTCCTTGTCGAGCCATACGCCCAGGATCAGCACGCCGGAGGTCTTGCGGTTGATCACGACAGGGGCCATGGCCAGCATGGCCCACGTCCCGTCGAGGTTGGCGGCGGCGAGGTCCGCACCGCCCTTGAGGGTCTTTTGCAAAGAGGCGGCGGGAAACGCGGTTTCCGAGCTGGCGTCGCTGGTGCTGTAGAGGGTGGCGCCGTTTTCATCGGTCACGGCGAAGAAGTCCACGCCGTGGATGTTGTCCGCCAGGAACAGGAGTTTGCGCAACAGGCGGTTGAAATCCTGGGTGCGCCAGGTGAAGGCTTCTTGCAGCTCGCCGTCGCGGGAGACAACGTGGGCCAGTTGAATCAGCGAGCCGGACACATGTTCCAGCATGAAACCGGCCTGGGCCGCCTGGGCCTCGTGTTCGGTTTGCGCCTTTTGTTGCAGGGATCGATACAGAAAGGGATAGTTGATGAAATAGCCGACGCCCATGGTGGAGAGCACCGTCAGGATCAACAACCCCACCAGGGGAAACAACAGACTGCGTTTGCGAATGATGTTTTTCGACACCTGAGACCTTGCCCCCGCTGCCATTGACTACCCATGTAAAAGCCGTCGATATTACCCGATTGCACCCTCCTTGGCAACTTCCATTTGACGCATGAATGACTCGAAGATCAACAATGCCCACAATGGATAAGCGAAATCCCGCGTGCCGCTCAGGTGCTGCGCGACCATGCGCGCGAGGAAGGGGCGATCGAACCAGCCGGTGGCGGTCAGGAGGGTGCCCGGTATCCTTTCTTGCACAATTCGTGCCAATGGACCACGAAGCCAGGCGGCCAGAGGTACGACAAACCCCTGCTTGGGACGCCGCGCCAGATCCTCCGGCAACAGGGGCCGCAACCCCTCCTTGAGGATCGCCTTGCCCTCGCCCCGGTGCAGCTTGAACTCCGGGGGCAATCCGGCCATCCACTCCACCAGGCGGTAATCCAGCAGCGGAGCACGCACCTCCAGCCCGTGGGCCATGCTGGCGCGATCCACCTTGACCAGCACCTGACCGGCCAGAAAGCCCTTGAAATCGAGATATTGCAGCCGGGACAAAGGGTGCTCCGGGGCATCGCGGGCGTAGGCCCGGAAAATCTCTCCGGCACGAAACCCCTGCAACTGACGCGCGAAGGCCGGGGTGAAGAGTTGCTCCCGCAGGTCGTCGCGCAGGATGGCGACCCCCTGAAAGGCGCCATCCACCCAGTCGCGGGCCAGGGATTGGAACGTGCAGCGGGCACGCAGCCAGGGGGGGGCGCGGTCGAGCTTGGGGTAGCAGCGGCCCAGCAGGCCGAACAGCGGACGCCGCAAGGCGTAGGGCAACAGGGCGCGCACCCGTTCCTCCGCCAGGAAGAGCCGGTAGCGCCGGTAGCCGGCCAGGCTCTCGTCGCCGCCGTCGCCGGAGAGGACCACCTTGGCGTGTTGGCGCGCCAGGCCACAGACCAGCCAGGTGGGCAGGGCCGAGGGGTCGGCGAAGGGTTCGCCGTAATGGCGCGCCAGGGTATCCAGCAGGTCGAACCGTTGCGGGTCGGCCCGTTCGATGTGATGGCGCAGGCCGTGGCGTTCGGCGACCTTGGCGGCATGGGCCGATTCGTCCAGGAGCGGATCGCCGAAGGAGATGGTGCAGGCCTCCAGGGGCTGGTCGGAGGCGCGGGCCATCAGCAGGGAGACCGCCGAGGAGTCGATGCCACCGGAGAGAAAACTGGCCACCGGGACATCGGCGACCATGTGGGCGCGCACCGACTCCTCCAGCCGCTCCAGCAGTTCGGCGGCGGCGTCCGCGCGGGTCAGGGGGGGGCCGGGAGAGAAACGCACGTCCCAGTAACGCTCTGGCCGGGGCTGTGCGCCTCCGCGCCGCGCCAGCAGGGAATATCCCGGCTCCAGCTTGTGGATGCCGGAAAAGATCGCCTCGGGGTCCGGGATATAGCCAAGCGCGAAAAAACACTCCACCGCGCGGGGCGAGATGGACCAGCTCCCTGGCCGCCAGGCGGTGAGACCGGCCAGTTCCGAGGCGAAAATCAACCACCCTTCGGGATGGAACGTATAATAGAGCGGTTTCATCCCCAGCCGGTCGCGGGCCAGAAAAAGGGTTTTTGCATTTTGATCCCACAGGGCGAAGGCGAACATGCCGCGCAGGCGGAGCAGGCAATCCCTGCCCCAACTCTCCCAGGCGTGGACGATCACCTCGGTGTCGGAGCGGGTGCGGAACCGGTGCCCAAGGGCGACCAGCTCCTGGTACAACTCATGAAAATTGTAGATTTCGCCATTGAAGACCAGCAGCACCGAGCCGTCCTCGTTTTCCATGGGCTGGACGCCCCCCTCCAGGTCGATGATGGCCAGGCGGCGATGGCCGAACCCCAGGCCGGGCAGCACCCGTACCCCGGCCCCGTCCGGGCCGCGATGGGCCTGGGCGTCGTTCATGCGGGTCACCAGGTTTGGCGCCACCGGCCGCTCTTCCCGGCAATCAAACACCCCGACGATGCCACACATGTTGCCTCCATCTCCTCAGTCCCTTGCGGGTCAAATGGGTCAAAAGCAATCCCGGCGGCATGCGCAGCCAGTGGGAACGTACATAAAGGCACCAGCGGGCCAGGCGGACGGGCATCCCGTCCCGACGCGGATCGGGATGGTCCGGCAGCATGGCCAGGGTGATCAGCCCCCGCATCAGCCATCCGGGTCGTGCGTGCTCCGGCACCGGGGTTTGGCAGAATCGCTGCAGAAAGTAGAGGGCGGCATGGAGCGGAGCCGTGAGATGCAACGCGCGACTTCTGGCCCACAGCCGGTCGCCGAAACCGGGGGTTGGGCCGTAATGGCGCAGCAGGCCGTCCAGATCCAGCAGATCCCGCAGTGCGTTGGCGCCAAAATCGCTGTCATGGAACAGTTGCACCACGGCATGGAGCACCATGTCCACCGGGGCCAGCGTCCACACCTCCGGCCTGCCCGGCAGGGGGATCGCCTCCTGAAGCAGAAGCGCGCTGTCGGGTTGCAGCCGTCCGGTGCGGGGCAGAATGGCGTGATGGATATCCAGCTCCGTGGGGCGATGGCAGTGGCGCATGGGCGGGAGTTCATGCATCCACTCCCGGTAGTAGTGTTGATCATACGGGTCGGTTGTGGCGGTCAGCCAGCCGTGTTTCCGCAATTCCCGCTCCGCCAGGGGCAGATCGGCGCGGGGCAGCAGGATGTCGATGTCGGCCATCAGCCGTCCCCTGGCCAGAGGCAGACCCAACGCCGCGTAGGCGGCCCCCTTGAGGAGGATCACCGGCAACCGGGTGCCGAAAAAGGCCCGTTCCAGCCGATCCACCTCCCAGAGGATGGACCGTTCCCGGCTGTCGGCCACCACCCTGCCCCCTTCCAGCCCATCCCGAATGGGAGCCGGCAGGGTCGCCAGGAGGCCGGCCCGCTCCAGTCCGTGATGCAGCGGTCCCAGCATCCCGACGCGGCGGGCCAGGCGCAGGAGGAACTCCTGCTCAGGGGGACTCAAGAGCGCCAGGCGCTCCGGTTGACGCAGCACCACCAGCAAAGTCGCCGCCCCGGTCATGACGCGGCCATTTCGTCCAGCAAGGCCACGGCCTCGCCCGGATCCCCGAAGGTCAAATCGAAGAAGCGGCACTCCCTGGTCATGCGCGTCACGGCGCGAAAGCCCCGCTCCCCCTGCAATTCGTAATTGAAGGCGTTGTGGGCCAGACGCAGAAATCCGTGATCCCTGGGCAAGGGAACCAGCCGGGCGGCGGCTCCGGCCTCGAACCGGGGAGAGACCACCCAGACGGGACGGGCGACGCGTTCCTGGTCTTGCACGCTCTCCGGGGGAGGCCGCAGATGGGCCACGGTCCCCTTGCGGGTCTTGGGGAACTCCGGTCCAAGCACCGCCGCCGGGTCGAAGGCGCGGATCACGGCGATGGAGGCGTTTTTCAGGGCGATGGAGCCAGGCAGAGGGGCCAACTCGCCGGAGCCGGGCCGCAGCAGGCCGAATTCGTCCGACAGCAACCGCCAGCCGCGCAACACCAGGGCCGCGCACAGGGTGCTCTTGCCCGATCCGGGCAGTCCGGGCAGCAGCAACGCCCGCTCCCCTTGCGCCACCACGGCGGCATGCAGCAACAAATACTGATTGGCGCGCGTGGCGATGGCGTAATTGAACCCCCACTCGAACAGGGGCAGGGCGTGATCCAGGGGAAAGGGGGCCATGCGGGTGGGGCCGTCCATCTCGAAGAAGACCTTGGGTCGCCACCAGCGGCGCAGACCCCAGGGCCGGGCCAACTCCAGACGAAAATCGTTTGTTTTACCAATCTCCTCGGCCAGACGATGCTCGCCGTAGAGCAGATGGAACTGTTCGGGAAACGCCGGAACGTCGGCGCGCAGGCTCACCACGAACGGTCCCGCCCGCCAGGCCAAACCGTCGCGGCTTTTCAGACGCCGGGCCGTCTCCCCGGGGGTCAGTGTACCGATTTTCACGTCCACGCCGGGACGATCAGGCCGAAGCGGTCCAACTCCTCCAGGACGGCGCGGTAGGGCGTGGGATCCCCCGCGACGTCCAGACGCGCGAGCAGTTCCGGCAGGGTCGCCGCGCCTTCCTGCAACGCCTCCAGCAGCGCCACGGCCTCGGCGTTGAGCACATGGGTCTCCCCGGAGTGGGGATTGAACAGAAAAAAAGAGTTCTCAAAGGGTTCCCAGATCCAGGAGGCATCCTTGCCGATGGCCCAGGAAGTGGGAAAAGGCGTGGAATTCATGGTTGCATGAAGGAGTTCCAGCAGGATTCGGTGATGCGGACATTCGCGCCGACTTTTCCCCAGGTGGGGGAAACCCCCACCTGGGGATCGCCCGTGACCGGATCATGATAAATCAGGCACAGGTCATTATCGGCAGCGGCGCCATTGATGGTCATGTCATCGCCTCCCGCATTGGCGGTGTCTCCAAAATAGTCCAGTCTCAATCCGCGGCGTTCTGGTACGTTTTCGGAGGCGGTATTCGCGATGCATCGATAGTCATCCTTATCGTTCATCAATGTCGTATCGATGCAGTGATTGCTGGCCGCGGCCAAGGCGGCGCCGCTGCTCAGGGTGAGCATGACCGGCACCCCGGCCCCGGTGGCGGCGAGACGCTTGATCAAACGCCGGCGCTGTTGGCGTTCGATCTCCTCGGTGGTCGGTTCCTCCCGTTGGACGGGTGTGTCAGGGCCAACGGCCATGGCGAACTCCTCGTTGATTGGCAACCCTTTTCCAAAGAATAGCCGCTTCGGACCGAAAAATCAAAAAGAGATTTGTAAACTTGCGTGCCATTTCGTAACCGTCATCCCTCGAACAGCCTGCGATAGGCCTCCACCATGGCCGTCAGGGAGAACTGTTCCGCGATGCGGGCGCGTCCGGCGGCGCCGTGACGGGCCGCCAGTTCCGGATCCAGATAGGGAAGCATGGCCCGTGCCAATGCCTCGGCATCGCCGGGAGGGACCAGGGCGCCGGTTTGGCCATCCACGACCAGATCCGGCACCCCGCCCACGCGGGTGGCGACCACCGGCAGGCTGGCGGCCATGGCTTCCAGGATGGTCAGTGGGGTCCCCTCGGCCTGCGAGGAGAGGACGAAGAGGTCGAAATTCGCCATCAGTTCCCGTGCGTCTGGCCGCCAGCCGGTGATGCGCACGCGGTCGGCGATGCCGAGCCGGTCGATGAGGGCCTGCACCGCCGGGCGTTCCGGGCCATCCCCGACGATCATCAAGCGCAACGGTCGCTGCGGGGCCAATTGGGACAATCGAAAAAAGGCATGCACCAGATTGGGGTGATCCTTGATGGACCACATCCTGCCCACCGTGCCGATGATCGTTTCGCCAGAGGCGGAAGGGTGGCGCGCGTTTTGTTGCGGGAGGGTGACGCCGTTACTGATGAAACAAACCTTGCCGGACGGGACACCCACCTTGTCGATCAACCACGTTGCAAGCTCGGCGGAGACCGGGACGAAGCCGTCCACGAATGGGGCCAGGAGTCGGCGCAGCAGGAGGTATTTGCGGTTGGTCCCGTGGGGATCGTAGCTGTCGCGGCCATGTTCGGCGTGGATGACGCGTCCGACCCCGGCCAGGCGTGCGGGGATGACCGCCTCCATGGCGGCCAGGTTGCAGGTATGGATCAAATCCGGTTGCAGCCGTCGCAGCAGTCGCCACAAGCGGAACCAGACCGCGAGATCCTTGCCCGGTTTTTTGTGCAGGGCGTGGAAGGTGACCCGTGGATGGTTGACGCGCTGTTTGAAATCGGTCACCTCGGTCAGGGAGATGATGGCGTGGTCGAAGCGATCCTGGGGCAGATGATTGATCAGGTGGGCCACCACGTTTTCCAGGCCGCCGATGTCGAAGCGATGGAGGATGTGGGCGATGCGCATGTTCAACCCGCCACCACCCGTGCCGCCTTTTCCAGATTGACCTGCCAGTCGTGATGGGCACACACCGCCTCCCGATAGGGCCTGCCATCCTCGTTGCCCGCAAGCAGGATAACGGCCATGCCAACCAGGGCAGCCGGCTCCTCAGCCACGAAACGCCGCAACGCCAACGGCACCCGCACCCCCTCCATGGCCTTGGGGGTGGCCAATACCGGCCTGGCCATGGCCATGGCCTCCAGAACCTTGTTCTGAATCCCCTGGGCAATGCGCAACGGGGCCACCGCCGCCTTGGCCCAATACAACCATGGCCGCACATCCTCCACCTGCCCGGTGACCGTAATCCCCACCAAGGAACGCAACGCCAACACCTCCCGGTTCGGACGCCCCCCGACGATCACAAATCGCGCGCGCGGCGAGACGGCCAAAACCTGGGGAAAGACCTCACGCGCAAACCAGGTGACCGCATCCACGTTGGCCCAGTAATCCATGGCCCCTGTAAAAACCAACGGCAGGTCGTCAGGCTCATAAGGATTCGGATAATCCCGCTCCGGGGAAAAATAATCGGTATCCACGCCGTTTTCCCAAAAATCGACCTTGCCGGCCACCTCCGGGGCCAAACCCTTGAAAAGCGCCGCCTCCGGCTCGCTGACGAACAGGGAGGCATCGAAGGCGGCAGCGATCCTTCTCTCCTCGTCGAGCAGAGTACGAGCCTCGCGGCGGTAAATCCAACGGGCCAGACCCCGACGTCCCTCGGCATACTGCGCCCACTTGCTGGAGTCCACATCCACGAAATCAATCACCCGGCGAATGGCGGGATCGAGGTTGGCCGGCACGAACTGGGCCGGAGCCGCCGAATAGACCACGATGCGGCACACCCGATAACGACGCAGAATCTCCTCGGTCCAACTCCGCATGGCGCGACTGGCATAACAGGGCAAGGTGAGCGACCGTCCCGCCGCCAAACCCCACAAGGCACGCAACCGGCACACCAGGGGATGCAACCGGACGAAACGGGTCTCCCCGGCGCACAACTCAACCAGAGGGGCGGCATGAACCGCATCCGCCCCGTCGTCCACGAAGGCCCCCAAATGCACGCGATAGCGCCGGGACAGATGCCGCAGAAGATGATACGAGCGGATCTTGTCCCCCTTGCGCGGGGGATAGGGAATGCGGTGCGCGAGAAAAAGCAGATCGTCCATGAAGGAAAAGTCTGCCTGGAAACAGGAGAATTGAAAAGGGCGAACAACACGGTTCAACCGGCCATGCGGTCGGGCGCCAGCCTGGGGGCCAGTCGCGCAATGGCCTCCAACAAGGTCTTGCGACGGATGGGTTTGGTCAAATGTTCGTCACAGCCGGCCTCCAGGCTGCGTTGAATGTCCTCCTGCATGGCGTTGGCGGTCAGGGCGATCATGTAAACCGGATGCCGCCCTTGTTCCCGCTCCCAGGCCCGCCAGGCCCGCGTGGCGGCGTAACCGTCCATGACCGGCATGTGTACATCCATCAATACCAGGTCATACGTACCGCTCTTCAACTTCTCCAGGGCAACCGCGCCGTTTTCCGCCAGATCCAGACGATAGGCAGTGCGTTTGCAATAACCTTGCACGACCAGACGATTCTCGACCGTGTCCTCGACCAGCAGAATGCGCAAGGGGATATCGACCGGTAGCGCCGCAAGATTCTCGACATCAGGGGTCGAGGGGACAGTTGGCGCCACTCCCAGCGCGGCGGCGATGACCGCATGCAGATCAACGCGACGCGCCGGCTTGACCAGATAGTGATGGACCCCCAATTCGGCGCAACGCTGCTTGTGAGACTCACGATAATCCGAAGTCAACATCAGAATGGGCGTGCCGGGATAGCCGGCCGCCTTCCAGCACTCGACCACCTGCAAACCATCCAGGCCCGGCATGCGCTCATCCAACAGCAACAAATCGAAAGAAACCCGCCGATCCCTGGCCCGTTCCATGAGCAGCAACGCCGTCTGACCATCGACGGCCTCCGTCACCTCGGCGCCCAATGGTTCAAGAACCTGGCGCAACATCAACCGGTTGGCCTCGGTGTCATCGACCACCAGGGTGCGTTTGCCACTCAGGTTCGGGACGGGCAACGGTTCGTATTGCTCCACCCCCTCGCGCAAACACAACGTGACCCGAAAAACCGAACCCTGACCGGGAACACTCTCCACGGCAATGCCGCCTCCCATCCGTTCCGCCAGCCGCTTGACGATGGCCAACCCAAGGCCGGTGCCACCATAACGGCGGGTGGTGGTGCGATCACCCTGCGTGAAACTCTCGAAAATACCCGTCAGCCGATGCCGGGGAATGCCAATGCCGGTGTCCCGTACCGCCACCTCCAGCAACACCACCTTTTCCTCCTCGCCGGTCACGGGGAGACGGTTCATGGTCAGTTCCACCTCGCCCTGCTCGGTGAACTTGAGCGCATTGCCCAGAAAATTGATCAGAATCTGACGCAGTCGCGTGGGATCGCCACGCAGGCTCCGGGGCAAATCCGCAGCGATGCGCCAAGCCAGCTCCAACCCCTTGTCGCGGGCGCGCGGGGCCATGATTTCACAAACCGTCTCCACCTCTTCTTCCAGACGAAAGTCGATCTCCTCCAGATCCAGACGACCCGCCTCGATCTTGGAAAAATCGAGAACATCGTTGATGATGCCCATCAGGGTCTCCCCGGAGGAACGGAAGATCCGCACACACTTTCTCTGCTCGGAGGTCAACGTGCTGTCCCACAAAAGATCCGCCATGCCCAGAATGGCGTTCATGGGAGTGCGGATCTCATGGCTCATGTTGGCCAGGAAATCGCTCTTGGCCCGGCTCGCCTCCTCGGCCAGCCCCTTGGCGCGCGCCATGGCCTCGCGCGCCTGATTGGACTCGGTGGTGTCGGTGAAGATCACCATCAGGTGGGGTTGATCGTTGAGGGTCAAGGGCACAAACTGACTTTCCAGCCAGACCGGATTGCCGAAACTGGTGCGAACGAACGCCTCGTGCCGACGAAGACGCCCGCCTTGCAAGGCATCCATGGCCACGGCGTAAATCCCGGAAACCCGCCAGGAGATCAGTTGATGAAAATCCTGGCTCAACAGATCCTTGCGGTTCTTTGCGCCGAGAATGCGCACGGCGGCATGATTGGCCAGCACCGCCGGCCCGTCCCGATGATAGACCACCACCCCCGCCGGGGCCTCCTCGATGATGCGGCGATTGAACTCCAGGGTCTCGGCCAGGTGACGCTGGTCCCGCTTGCGCGCGGTGATGTCGTGCAGAAAGGCGATCAGCAAACCGCCGCGCATATCCATGTAACGGACACTGATCTCCAAATCCAGCAACGCGCCATCCTTGCGGCGATGGCAGGTCTCGAAACGGCCATGACCCTCCTGGCGCAGCATCGCCACATGGCGAGCCACCTCTTCCGGGGATTCCCTGACCTCCAGTTGGGCAATGGACATGGCGAGCAACGCGTCCCGGGTGTAGCCGGAGAGTTGGCAATAGGCGTCGTTGACATCCAGGATGCGTCCGTGCAGGTCCACGATCCAGAAACCATCCAGCGCGGTCTGGATGATGCCACGCGCCTCCCGCTCCTTCTCGGACAGGAGATCACGCGACACGGTGACCTCGCCCAGTTGCTCCCTCATGCGGTTGAGGGTCGTGGCGACCTCTCCCAGTTCATCGCGGGAATCCAGCACGATGGGGCTGGTCAGATCCCCCCGGCCCAGGGAGAGGATGCCCTGATGCAACACCGACAGGGAACGGGTGATGGCGCGCACCAGCATCCCGGAGGTCAGACCGGCGATCAGGGCCAGCATCAGTTGCAGGATGATGTTGAGCCGTCCCTGCCATTCCAGCAGACGCATCATGGCGGCATTGTGCAGCTCGTGCAGCTTTTCCACCAGAGGCGCCACGGATTGCACCTCGATGCGCATGTGACGGATGAGCAACTCGTGATAATGGCGCATCTCGGGCTGCCGGTTGAGATCGGGCAGATCGTGAAACTCCTCGTGACGCTTGCCGGCACTGGTCACCCTGGCGCGCATCTCGTCCAGCAGATAGCGTTCGTCCGGGTCCGTGGCGCGACTGGACAAGGCGGTCAGCAGTTCGGCAATGCGCCGGTGCAGCGTGTGCCACTGATCGTCCGGGCGCTTGCGGTCGTGGGTGGCCAGTTCGTAGGTGGCGACTGTCCACTGGGCGGCGAGTTTCAGGATGGCGTCCATCTGACGGGAACGGTCCATCATCCGGCCCCCCTCCCGCTGGATCACCAGGGCATGCGCGGTCAGCAGCAGGAAGACCACGACCGGCAGAATCCCCATCCAGCGCAGTTTGCCACGAATGGACATGGCCTCAATCCGGCAGATTGACGGCGATGGGCCGTACCCGGCGCAGCGGTTCGGCGGCGATGTTCGCCAGAAAATTGGGCACGCTGTCCGCCTTCACCAGTTGCGAACGCATGGCCCATGCCGCCACATCCTCCAGGGTGAGGAGAAAACGGTGATCCAGCCAAAGTCGCAAACGGGTATGACGCCACAAGGGAGTCAACTTTTCGTTGGGCATAAGCCGCGCGAGCAGGTCGTGGGCCTCCTGGCCATGGTCACGGACATACGCCTCGGTGCGCGCCAGGGCGGTCAGCAATTGATGGATGGCCGGGCCGCGTTTCTCGAGCAGCTCCCGGCGCACCGCCAGCAAAAACACCTTGTCGTAAAGTCCGGGGGCCTCCAGCAGAATGGCGTTCCCGCCCAGCCGCTCGGTGGCCTGGCTCAGAAAGGGATCGCGGATGATGATCGCATCCACCCGGCCCTCGTTGATCAGGTCGGGCAGTTCCGGCAGTTTGCGAAACACCGGGGTGATGTCCGCCATGGTCATGCCGTGCTTGAGCAACACCTGATCAAGGAAAAAATGGGTGGAAAGCCGCTCCTGGGTGGCGATGCGCTTGCCGCGCAGATCGGCCAGCGCGCCTATCCCCGCGTCCCGGCGCGCCAGGATGCGCACTTCGTTGTCGCAACCGCCGATCACCGCCAGCACCCGCAGCTCCGGCTGCCCGAACAGGCGCAGGACAAAGGCGGTTTCCGCCACGGTGGCCACCTCCGCGCGCCCTTCCTCCATGGCCTTCAAGGCCTGGTCCCCGGTGGAAAAGGGCAGGATCGAAAGATCCAGATCCGCCGCGCGGAAATGGCCCAGATGATTGGCCAATGCCACCAGACCGGTCAACAGGGTCGGCGCGTCGGCCAGTGTCAAACGCTCTCCGGCCACGGCCAGGCGCGTTTGCCACAAGAGCAGACAACCGATCAGAACCATCACAATACCGGCATGCCTTTTTACCGTTCTCATCCTTCCCCCTCCCGCAAATCTCCCGCTTCCCGATGCGGCAACAACGTCACTTCCTCCAGCAGCCGCTCCGCCGAATGTTCCCCCTTGATGACGATACTGTCGGTATACCTCTGCAAATAATCGTACTCCAGCCGGGTCAACTCCCGGCCGGAATAGACCACCACCGGCGGCTTGCGGATGGTCCGGTCGGCCGCCAGCCGGTCCAGGATGCCGAACCCGGTCATGTCGGGCAAACCCAGGTCCAGGATCATGCAGTCGAAAACCTCCCGGCGCAGCAGATCCAAGGCCTCCTCGCCACGGCTGGCCTCGCGGACCTGGCAATTCGCGGCGGCGAGCCGATAGGCGATCAGGGTGCGCGTCACGGGATCGTCATCCACCAGCAGCAAACGCCGGTGCTCGGGCTTGTCGCCATGGGCCTGGGCGATGCGCTGGAATACCTGCTCCATTTGTTCCCGACCGACCGATGCCGGATGGTTTTCGATCACCAGCAGGGTCAGATCTCCCGACTGCGGGTTGGCGTGGTCGCGACCGGTTCGCTCCAGTGCATGGCGCGCCGCTTCCAGCTCCAGCGTGCGCTCCTCCAGATGCCGGGCCTGCTCCGTCAGGGCCGCGTTGGCGGCCTGCAACGCCTCCTGCCGGGTTTTGAGTTCCACCTCGGAACTTTTCAGGGCGTCGTTGATTTGCCGCAGTTCGTCCTGTTGGATCTCCAGCTCCTCGGTCTGGACTTGCAGCTCCTCGGCCTGGCGTCGCGTCTCTTCCAGCAGTTCGCGGGTCTCCATGGCCTGCCACTGTTGCGACAAGGTCGGACCCAGGCGTTGGGCCACGGCTTCCAGCAACTCCCGTTGCACGGGCGTGAAGACCCGAAGGGCGGCAAGCACCAACACGGCCGACACCCTTTCCCGATGGACCACCGGAACGGCGATGACCGAAACGGGCAGCGCCTCCCCCAGACCAAATCCGATGCGCGCGGCTTCGGCGGGGATGTTGTCCAGCCCCTCGGTGCGGCCCGTCAAGGCACACCGACCCACCAGGCCCTCCCCAGGGACAAAAACGGTTTCCCGGTGATCCTCACGCAGCGCATGACGGAAATTCCCCAGCGGTTCATACCATTCCCGCACCGGATCCCACGCAAAAAACATCCCGTGCGCAGCGGAAAGCATGGGCAGCAGTTCCCGCAACAGTGCGTCGGCCAGAGGATCGGGATGTTCCGCCTGCTGGAGGATGCCGATGATCCGGGCCAGGCCGGCATTGATCCAGTGCTGCTCCTCGATGGTGTGGGCCATGCGATCGAAAGTGACCCCCACCTGCCCGACCTCGTCCTGTCCGGAGACCAGACTGCGCGCACCCAGGTCCCCGGCGGCGATGGCAGTGGCCGCCTTTTGCAGTTCGAGCATGGGACGCACCAAGCCACGCGCCATCCGCCAGGAGATCAGGACGATCATACCGGCCAGCGCGCAACCGGCCAACAGCAGCGCCAAGGACAACTCATGCACCGGAGCGCGCACCTCGTCAACCCGCATGAGGCTGACGATCGCCCAGTTCAGCCCGGGGATGTCCAACGGGGCGAAATCGACCAGCTCGGATGCTCCGTCCCGGCAGATGCCCAACATGGAGCCGGTTTCGCCGTTCAGCGCCCTCTCCCCATAGCCGGAGGCATCCGCATCGCTGTCGCCGACGCGGGCCGGTTCCACCACGCGATTGTTGCGGTAGGAGATCCTGCCCTGATGCCGTCCCACCAGAAAGGTCTCGCCGGTGCGACCCATCCCTTCCCGCTGGTGGATGATCCGGTCGATGCCCTCCAGGGGCATTTCCAGGGCCACGATCACTTCCGGCTTGCCATGATACCCCGCAGCCTGCGCCACGAAAAAGGCCGGTTGGCCATCCCTGGGGGCATAAGGGGCCAGGTCGGCGAAACCGATGCCCCCGGTGGCCAGAATCCGTCGCACCAGATCGCTCAAATGGGAATCGGCATACGATCCGTCGAGCAGATTGCTCCCCAGCACCGGCGTGCGGGCCACCGAATGAAAAACATATCCGTCCGGATCGATCAGCAGCAGATCCCGGTAACCGTGCTTTTCGGCGTAACGGGCCAGAAACGAACGCCCCTGGTCATCCATGGGGATGAAGGCCTCGCCCACGCTCACCTCCGCCACCAGCGCCCAATGCAGACCCATGGCGACAAGCGGGGTCCACGCGGCCAGCACGGGATTGCCCCGATAATCCCGGATCACCCGGGTGCCGGTCTCGCCCGCCAGGGCGGAGCGCACCGCCTCGGTATCCACCCTGCCCTGTTCCGGCTGGCGCAACGAGGCCGCCACGGAACGATGCTCCGGGTCGAGAAAGGCGTCGGAGCGCATCAGCCGGTCCTGGCCCACCAGGTAGGTCTGCCCGGAAGCGCCTTGTCCGGCACGTTCCGTCATGATGGCGTTGAGGGCATCGAGGGGAAACTGGAACAAAAGAATCCCCACGGTTCGCGTGCCATCGAGAATCGGTACCGCCAGGAAACCGGCCGGATCCAGATAGGAGGGCCAATAGGGCGCCACATCCGCCGCCACCACCGCGCCGTCATGCTCCTCCCGGCTGGCCTGACGAAACGCCAAGGCGAGATTGCTGCCGGCAATGGCGCCCTCCTTCAGCGAACGACCGAGGTCCACCTCCTTTACGGTCGAATAGACGATCCGTCCGCTCTCCGGATCGGCGATGAGAATGTCATGATAGCCCAACTTGTCCAAATAGTTGCGAAATACCGGATGGATGCGCGCATGCAGTTGGCCATAGGCGGAACGGTCGTCGGCATGCCGGTCCAGCCGGTGCCGGGCGCCGGGCGCGTTCGGATTGCCCATGACGTAATAGGCTTGCAAGGCCACGGCGTCATCGTCCAGGGCCGCAAACCAACGCTCCTGTTCCGGTTCCCGACCGGCGTTGCGGCGACGGTACTCCTGGCGGAACTCACCCGCGTAATGAGCGGCAAGCTCACCGCGCATCCGTTCGAGGGTCTGGCCCTCCACGCCGTTTTCCCGGCGCAAGGAGGGCAAGTGCCGCCGGAACCCCTGGGCCGCTTCGATCACCATGGGTTGCGCGGCGAGGGTGGCAATCTCGCTTTCGATGGTCCGCAGATAACGCGACACCGCCAGCTTGCGGTCCTCGCGCAGGGCGGTCAGCTTGCGGAAGGCCTCGCTGCGCAAAGTCCCCACCGTATCCACCAGCATGCTCACATCCTGCCGGCGGCTGGCGAACAGGGCTTCCACCTGGTGCTTCTTGATCTGACGAACGGTGCGCAGTTGATCCGCAGCCTTGTCCATCAGGGCGTCACCGGCGCGCACCCCCGCGAACCAGACCGCCAGCCCCAATGGAACCAGGCCGATCACCAACAAAAGACCGGTCACTTTCCAACGCATGGAAAGATCCTGCAATCGCACTTCGGAGTTCCCCCCCGGTCATGACATGGAGCGCCCAACCTCGGAGTGGCGCGCGGCCTGGTTGGTGCGAGAACGGACATACTGATATGTCAAAATAGCGGATTGAGTGTATAACAGATTATTAATAAGCGGGCAAGATCTTTCCGTCAAACAATGCCTGTGTCTGCAAATATCGCCATCCTGGGCCATAACCATGTCCCAATCAGGGTTTGGATTTGCCGAACACCCCTTCGAAGGCCTTCTGGAGCTGTTTGACTTGCCGGGATTGTCCGGCGGGGAAACGATCGGGCGTGGGATTGGCGATGCCGGCCAGACCGCGTTGCGCCTGATGATCGCTCAGGCGTTGAATCAACCCCTCGACGGCGCGGCGCGCGTGCTCGGCCAACGGGGCCACCGCCACCTGGCAGATCTTTTCCGCCCCCTGATCCCGCGCGGAACGCATCTCTCCCTCCCCCTCGATCGGGTCATGGGCAGCCGGTTCGATGCGCCAGGCGAGCCGCTCGCCCGGAGCGGGAGGCGGGGCGGAATGGACCGGAACGACACACTCCATGCGACTGATGCTGATCTTGAGCAGATAGGCGCGCAGCATGCCTCCCCCGGACCAGAGGAGCGTCACCGGCATGGTGCTGTCAGGGGGGATGGTCACGCCCACCTGGAACCGGGTCGCGCGCAACATGGATCCGGTCAGGTCGGAACCAAAAGAGACGGAGTGGTCTTGCAGCTCGATGCCCAGCCCCTGGGGCGCCACATGCACCACCCGGCACAAAAATTCCCGCTGGTGATGCAGCTCGGTCAGCCGCAACACCCCCTGGCAGCCGTAGACGACCCCGGCGGGAATCTCCGGCAGCACGAGAAACAGCCCGTGCAGCGACACATCCCGCGTCTCGCCCGCACAGACCGTCCCGTCCGGCAAGGTCAACACGGCCCGCCCGGAAAAGACCACCCGTTCATGACGCCGCCGCGCGTCCATGGCGTTCAGGTCTCCTGCAACAAGGAGAGCTGGGTGTTCTCCTCCTGACGGGGGAGCGGAATGGGATAACGACCCGAAAAACAGGCATCGCAATACCCGGTGCGGGAACCATTGACCGTGGCATACATCCCCTCCATGGACAAAAAGGCCAGGGAGTCGGCGGTGACATACTCGCGCATCTGCTCGACGGTATGGAGGGCGGCCAGCAGTTCGCTCTGCGTGGGGGTGTCGATGCCGTAAAAACAAGGGTGGGTGGTGGGGGGGGAGGAGATGCGCAGATGGACCGATTTGGCCCCGGCATCGCGCACCATCTTGACGATCTTGCGGCTGGTGGTGCCCCGCACGATGGAGTCGTCCACCAGGACCACGTGCTTGCCCGCGATGATGTGGGCATTGGGGTTGAGCTTGATCTTGACCCCGAAGTGACGGATGGTCTGCTGCGGCTCGATGAAGGTGCGACCGACATAGTGATTGCGGATGATGCCCAACTCGAAGGGCAGGCCGGCGGCCTGGGCGAAGCCAAGGGCGGCGGGCACGCCGGAGTCGGGCACCGGGATCACCAGATCGGCTTCCGGGACCGGATGTTCCTGGGCCAGGCGCATGCCGATGCTCTTGCGGGAGGCATAGACGTTGACGCCGTCGATGATGGAGTCCGGACGGGCGAAATAGATGTATTCGAAGATGCACAGACGCCGTTCCCTGGCCGGGAAGGGGAAAAAGGACTCCAGTCCGTCGGGTCCGATCATGACCACCTCGCCCGGCTCGACGTCGCGGACGAATTGGGCGCCGATCAGGTTGAGGGCGCAGGTTTCGGAAGAGAAGACATAGCCGCCGTTTTCCAGCCTGCCCAGCACCAGGGGCCGCACGCCGTAGGGATCGCGGGCGGCGATGACGCACTGTTCGTTCATGGCCAGCAGGGCATAGGAGCCTTGCACCTGGCCAAGGGCCTCCACCAGACGCTCCGGAAAGGTCTTGCGGCGGGAGAGCGCGGTGAGATGGACGATCACCTCGGTGTCCATGGTGGACTGGAAGATCGAGCCGCGCCGTTCCAGTTGGCGGCGCATCGGCACGCCGTTGACCAGGTTGCCGTTATGGGCCATCGCCATGCCGCCGTAGGCCGTGTCCACCACCAGGGGCTGCCGGTTGCGCGGGCTGATGCTCCCGCCTGCGGTGGAGTAGCGCACATGCCCGATGGCCTGTTGTCCCTTCAAGGTGGCCAGTTCATGACGACGAAAGACATCCGCCACCAGCCCGCCGCCCCGATTGGTGAGAAACATCCGTTCGTCCACCGACACGATGCCCGCCGACTCCTGACCGCGATGTTGCAGGGCATAGAGTCCCAGATAGACCAGATTGGCCGCCTCGGGATGGCCAAAAACGCCACACACCCCGCACGCGTCATGGAAGTGATCGTCTAAGAGATCGGTCAAGGTTTTTCCTTCCCCCGGCAATGTGAGGTCGAAGCATGCAAGCGAAACAGGATAACCGCAAATAGGGTATGCTGTCAAAAGGGATTTCCCAAGGCAATCGCAGCGGATGACGCGGCGTGCGGCAAAATCTTCTTGCGATCCATGACGGATCGGGTCAGAATTCAATATATTCAATTGCTCCAGTGGAAGGAGGAACCCATGAAACGACGCCGACTGATCAGCTTCGACTGGGCTTTGAAACGGCTTTTGCGCAGCAAGGCCAACTTCGAAGTGCTGGAAGGGCTGTTGAGCGAATTGCTCATGACAGATATTAAAATAATCGAGATCCTGGAGAGCGAAAGCAACCGGGAAAATCACCGCGACAAGTACAACCGGGTTGACATGAAGGTCAGGAACAGTCAGGACGAGCTGATCCTGATCGAATTGCAATACGAACGGGAACATGATTATCTGCAACGCCTGGTCTATGCGGCATCCAAAACGGTCACCGAACATGTGGACGAAGGCGATGCCTATTCCCAGGTTCCCAAGGTGATTTCCATCAGTATCCTCTATTTTGACCTCGGCAAGGGGGATGACTATATTTACCACGGCACGACCTCGTTCCGAGGGCTGCACACCAACGACGAATTGCAGCTCAACGAAGGTCAGAAAGGGTTGTTCCACCGCCAATCCGTCCAGGAGATCTTTCCGGAATTCTATCTGATCCGGGTCAAGCGTTTCGACGAAGTGGCCCGCAACACCCTGGACGAGTGGATCTATTTCCTGAAGAACGGCGAGATTCGCGAGGAGTTCACCGCGCGCGGATTGCAGAAAGCCAAACAGGTGCTGGATATTCTGCAACTCCCGGAACAGGAGCGCCGTGCCTACGAATCCTTCCAGGACGACCTGCATTTCCAGGCCAGCATGGTGGAGTCCACCTGGGGCGCGGGCATGCTGGAGGGAGAAAAAAAAGGACGGCTGGAAGGCGAACAGATCGGCGAGGCAAAAATCCTGCTGCGCCAGTTGCAACGCCGTTTTGGCGCCGTCCCCGACTGGACAGGGGAAAGAATCGCCAAGGCGACCTCCCCCGACCTGGAGGCGTGGAGCCTGCGCGTCCTGGATGCCCGGTCACTGGACGAAATCTTCGCGGACAGGATGTGAGATGGGTTCAAACCGTCAGGTGGTCGATCATGTCGGCCAGACGGGTCAACGGGTGAACGCGGATCCCCAGCCCCTGGGGGAGATGCTTCTGGCAGGAGGCCGGGATCAGGCAGGCGGAAAAGCCGAGCTTGGCCGCCTCCTTGAGACGCGCGCCGACATGGGAGACCGCGCGCACCTCGCCGCCGAGTCCCACCTCGCCCAGAATCACCAGGCCCGGATGGACGGCAAGGTTGCGAAAAGAGGCGTAGAGGGAGGCGCAGACGGCCAGATCGGCGGCCGGTTCGGTGATGCGAAACCCGCCGGCCACGTTGAGAAACAGATCGTGGTTGAAAAAACCGACCCCCAGCCGTTTTTCCAGCACTGCCGCCAACATGGCCAAACGATTGGGATCCAGGCCGAGGGTGGCGCGGCGGGGTTGTGGCAGCATGCTGGAGGCGGCCAACGACTGGATCTCCACCAGCACGGGCCGGGTGCCCTCCATGCCGGCGAAGACGACACGACCGGCGGAAGCCACATTGCGATCCGACAGAAAGAGTTCCGAGGGATTGGGCACCTCGGCCAGGCCGCTTTCGCGCATTTCGAAGACGCCGATTTCGTTGGCCGGGCCGAAACGGTTCTTGATGGCGCGCAGGATGCGGTAGTCGTGTCCGCGCTCCCCCTCGAAGTGGAGCACGGTGTCCACCATGTGTTCCAGGACGCGGGGACCGGCGATCTGGCCGTCCTTGGTGACGTGTCCCACCAGGAAAAGGGCCATGTTGCGTTGCTTGGCCAGCATGATGAGACGGGCAGCGCACTCCCGCACCTGGGTCACGGACCCGGCCCCGGCGGGGATGGTGTCGGTGACCAGGGTCTGGATGGAGTCCACGGCCAGGACGTCCGGATGGGAGGCGCCCACGGCGTCGATCACGGTTTCCAGGCGGTTTTCCATCAGGACCAGCAGGCGGTCGCAGGCGAGATTCAGGCGTTCGGCGCGTTGCTTGATCTGTTGGGGGGACTCCTCGCCGGAGAGATAGAGCACGGTGCGTTGCGCGGCGAGTTTGGCCAGCGCGGTCATGAGCAGGGTGGATTTGCCGATGCCGGGATCGCCGGCGATGAGGATGGCCGAACCTGGGGTCAGGCCGCCGCCCAGGGCACGGTCCAGTTCGTCGATGCCGGTGGTCACCCGTGGCTGGGAGTCGGCGGGAATGGCCGACAGGGGCACGGGCAGCGTTGTTTTTTCACCAGTGGAATGGAGACGGCGTCCGGGGGCAGCGGATGCCTCCTGAAACGCCTTCAGGGTATTCCAGGCCCCACACGCGGCGCAACGTCCCTCCCAGCGCGAGAAGTCGGCGCCGCAATCCTGACAGACGAATTTTTGTTTGTCTCTTGCCATTTGCTGCTTTCGGTTTCAGGTCACCAGACGCAAATTGGGCGGGGGACGTTTCCGGGGCGGGTCGGCATGCTCGCTTCCCCCACCCTCGATGACCTGCAAACCGACCCGCGCCCTGGACGGGACGGGTGGCGGCTCCTCGACCGGCTCGGGATCGGGTGGCGCCACGGCAGGAGCAGGCAGAACGGGCAACGATATGGCCGCCTCCGCCAGACCGAACCGGGCACGCACCTCCTCGGGCATGCTCTCGCTCCAGAACATCCCGTGACGGGTGTCGGGATTGAAAACCCCCCACACGGCCTCGTAGGGGATCACGCAATAGTGGGGAATGCCGCCGAAACGCAGCTCCGACTCGATGGCCTCCGCGCCGATGTCGATGAGCTGCGGCATGTTCCGGTTCAGGATCAGACGCAACTCGATGTCCTTGGCGAAACGGCGCGGCACCATCACCCCGGAGCGCGTGGCGTCCAGGCACAACATGGCCCTGCCCTCGCTTTCCAGCAACAGCCGCACCACATCCGCCTTGCCCGGAGATTGGGAATCATCCATCTTGAGTCCTACGCCTTGAAACCGGTATTGTTGCAGAACACACACCCCGCGCCCTGACAAAAAGAGCATGGCTCACGCCCGGAAGCGGCGGGCCGCGCCGGAGGAGGAGGCGCGGCGGCATGCGCGGGTGGTGGCGGCGGAGGGGCGGCATACGCGGGTGGCGGCGGTGGCGGGGCGGCATACACGGGTGGCGGCGGTGGCGGGGCGGCATGCGCGGGAGATGGAGGAGGTGGTGGTGGTGGCGCGGACGCACCGGACCAGGAGGGCAGGACCACCCCCAGTTCCTGCATCATCCGCCAGGTGTCCACCCCCAATCGGGTCGCCAGTTGTTCCATCTGTACCCGCTCGTTCTCATCGCAACGGCCATCGGCATAGACGATGCTCAGACAACCGGTCACGATCAGCCGGGCCTCGTCGGAGCCGCGTGCGATGGGATGCAGAACCGTGTCGAAGATCGCGGTCTCCTCGAGAAAGGCCCGCACGGCGTAATTTCTGAATTTGTCGATCAACTCGTCCATGGGGAAACCGCCAAAGACCGGATTCTGCCGATGCTGCATCAAAAAATTGCGAAATCCGTCGATCTCCGCGCGCCGCAACCGGCCATGCTGGGCCGCCATCAAACCGGTATAGGCGCAGAAAGCCTCGACGATCGGCTTGTACTGCGAGGCCTGAATGCGCGGCCCAAGATTCTGCAACCCCCGAAACAGGCCGGTCGCCATATCGGTCGCCGCGCCCACGGCCCGTTGTCCCCGTTCCATCCATTCGTTCTGCGTCGCCATGCGTCAGCACCCTCCATCAATGAAAACGGCGTTTCGCTCCCCCAAGGAGAGCGAAACGCCCAGCCGACTCAACCCACATCCACCCCGTAACTTCTCGCCAGGGGGGCCAGACCACCGGCGAACCCCTGCCCCACGGCGCGGAATTTCCATTCGTCGTTGCGTTTGTAGATCTCGCCGAAGATCATTGCCGCCTCGGTGGAGGCGTCCTCGCTCAGGTCGTAACGGGCGATTTCGGCCCCGCCATCGGCATTCATCACGCGCATGTAGGCGTTGTTCACCTGGCCGAAACTCTGCCGCCGGACATCGGCCTCGTGAATGGTCGCCGCGATCACCACCTTGTCCACGTCGGCGGGAATCCCGGCCAGATTCATCAGAATCCGCTCGTCGTCCCCCTCGCCCGCGCCGCTGCGATTGTCGCCCTGATGCTGAACCGCGCCATTGGCCCCCTTCGGGTTGTTGTAGAAGACGAAATCGCTGTCCGAACGCACCTTGCCATTGGCCCCGAGAACGAACACCACGGCATCCAGATCGAACGCCTGACCGTCGGTGGCACGGATATCCCAACCCAGGCCGATCATGGCGGCCTTCAAGCCGGGCGCTTCCTTGGACAACGACACATTACCGCCTTTCGTGAGGGAAACAGGCATCTCGCAAAGCTCCTTTTTCGTAAGATCGAGTGGTTGGCATTAAATGAACTGACGCATTCTTTCCGCGAGTTCGGCCAGGGTGCGCCCCTGCGCCTTCTCGCCCACGGCGCGCACGGACCAGCCGCCATCCTTGCGGTACAGGGTCAGCATGATCAAGGCGGTATGCGAACCCTGCTCCCGCAATTGATATCTTACCAGTTCCTGACCGGTAGTGGCATCCAACAAACGGCAATAGGAGTTCTCGATGGCGTCGAAGGTATCGTTGGTGAAGGAACTGACCACGAAGATCAGAGCCTGCACATGCGGCGGGACACGCTGCAAGGAGACCTGGATCTGCTCGTCGTCCCCCTCCCCCTCACCGGTCAGATTGTCGCCCGAGTGCCGCACGCTACCGTCCTGACTTTGCAGTTGCCGAAACCACACCTGATCCACCAGCCGGCCCTGCGCGTCGAACAACCCCACCGAGGCGTCCAGATCGATATCCTTGGCGCCGCCGCCGGTCAAGAATCCGAAAAATCCTTTTTTTTCCGATTTGCGGGCATCCCAACCCAACCCCATGACGATGTTGTCCAGCGTTTTGCCCGTCTCTTTTTCCAACGAAACCCGTTGACCCTTGGTCAAGGAAATGGCCATGGCATGTGTACTCCCAAAACGGATGGAGAAGAATTAAAGACAGTTTAAATAGACCAGCCAAGTCATGCAAGGGACGCACTGGAGCAAGCCGCCATTTGGTGTTAAAATTATCGAGACCCATGGAAACCCATTTTTCGGACAAAGGATTGCCACGCACCATGCGACCCACGCCCATGATACTCGCCATACTTGACGGCTGGGGGATGCGCCGGGAAACCAGCCACAACGCCATCCACGCCGCCCCCACCCCCCATTTCGACCTCTGGTGGCGCCATCGCCCCCACGCCCTGGTGGAAACCTGCGGCGAACACGTCGGCCTGCCGGACGGCCAGATGGGCAACTCCGAGGTGGGACATGCCAATCTGGGGGCGGGACGCATCCTCTATCAGGATTTCACGCGGATCGGCCTGGAGGTGCGGGAAAACCGGCTGCGCGACAATCCCGCCCTGACACGCACCGTCGCGGCCTGCGTCACGGCCAAGGGCGAGGTCCATCTGTGCGGCCTGCTCTCCCCCGGCGGGGTGCATTCCCACGCGGATCATCTGCTGGCCGGCGTGCGCGCGGCCCATGAACTGGGAACGGACGCCATTCATGTCCACGCCTTTCTGGACGGTCGGGATGTCCCACCCCGCTCGGCGCTGGAGTACCTGGCCGACTTCGAGGCGCGCCTGGCGCAACTGGGTGCCGGCCGCATCGCGTCGGTCTGCGGCCGCTACTGGGCCATGGACCGGGATCAGCGCTGGGACCGGGTGGCGCGCGCCTACGACATGCTGACCCTGGGCACGGGAGAGCAGGCCAGCGATGCGGCAAGCGCGGTCCAGGCGGCCTACGCGCGCGGCGAGGACGACGAGTTCGTGCAACCCACCGTGATTCCGGATGGCCAGGGCCGGATCGCCACGGTGCGCGACGGGGACGCGATCCTGATGATGAACTTCCGCGCCGACCGCATGCGGGAGATCAACCGCGCCCTGCTCGATCCTCTTTTCACCGGCTTCGACCGTCGGGTTCGGCCCGTTCTCTCCGGTCACCTCAGCCTGACCGAATACGACGCCTCCCTGCCGGGAACCGTGGTCGCCTTTCCTCCGCAAACCCTGGTCAACACCCTGGGGGAAACCCTGGCCAAGGCGGGCTTGACCCAGTTGCGGGCCGCCGAGACGGAAAAATACGCCCACGTCACCTATTTTTTCAACGGCGGCCAGGAGATCTCCTTTCCGGGCGAGGAGCGGCTGCTGATCCCCTCGCCCAAGGTGGCCACCTACGACTCGCAACCGGAAATGTCGGCCATCCCGCTGACCGACCGGGTGGTGGAGGCCATCGCCTCCGGACGATACGACCTGATCGTGGTCAATTACGCCAATCCGGACATGGTGGGCCATACCGGCAACTTCGCGGCGGCGCTGGAGGCGATCCGGGTGGTGGACCTCTGCCTGGGCCGGCTGGCCGAGGCGGCGGACAAAACCGGCGCGGAGATGCTCATCACCGCCGATCACGGCAACGCCGACCGCATGCTGGGCGAGGACGGCCAGCCCCACACGGCCCATACCCTGAGTCCGGCGCCACTGCTCCATCTGGGGAACCGGCGCATCCGGCTGATGGACGGACGGCTGTGCGACGTGGCCCCGACCCTGCTGTGGCTGATGGGCCTGCCCCAGCCCGAAGAGATGGATGGCCGTTCGCTGGCCATGCTGTCGCCGCCATGACGTTTCTGTCGCGACTGACGCTGCTGGTCGGGCTGCTCGCTCCGGCGACGCTGCCTGCGGTCAGCGAGATCGACAACCAGGAACACGCCACCCTGGAACGCAGCCGCGTGCAGTTGAATCGAACCGTGCGCGAACTGGTCCGGGAACAGTTGGCGTTGCGCACGGCCAGCGGAGAGGCCGCCTCGTTGCTGGACGAACTGGAAAAACTGGACCGCTCCCTGCTGGAGGGCGAACGGCGTCAGGCGGAGCTGATGCAACGCCAGATGGAAGCCCTGCGCAACCTGCCGGAAGTGGAGGCCAGGGTCGATGCCCATCGGAAAAAGATGGCCGGACAACGCCGACGGTTGGCGCAGCACCTGCGTTTGATGTATGAATTGGGCAGCCAGGGACCCCTCAAGGCTTTGCTGTCCGGAGACAGCAGCGCCGCCAGCCGGCAGGGGGTGCATTATTATGCCCGCTACATCCAGGCCCGCAACCAGGAGTTCCTCGAATTCCGCCTCGCCGCCGCAAGGCTGCGCAACGACCTGGCCAAAAGCCGGGAACTGGCGGATACCCTGGCCGCGCTCAACGCGGACCTGACCAAGGAGCAACAACAGCTCCAGGAGGAGCGGCTCCAGCGGGCCAGATTCCTGGAAAAGGCGCGCAGCGAGGAAAAATCGCATCAACGCAAGGTGGAGGAGCTGACCCAGGCCAAGAACCAATTGACCACCTTCCTGGAAAAATTGAGCGGCTACCTGGACGAGGAACCGTTCCGGACCACCGAGGAAAAACCCGCCGAAACGACGCCGGAAAAACCGGTCGAGACGGTGGTGAAAAAACCCGCCGAAACGGTGGTGAAAAAACCCGCAGCCACGGCCAGCGTCGAGGTTGCGATCCGCAGCCGGCGCGGACAGATCCAGCCGCCGGTGAGCGGCGAGTGGGAGAAACGCCCGCCGGGGATCTTCTTCCGCATCGCGGCCAAAACCCCGATCGCGGCCATTCATGGCGGACAGGTGGTTTACGCCGACTGGTTCCGGGGGTATGGTCTGCTGGTGATCCTGAAGCACGACGAACACGTCTACTCCCTGTACGGCCACAACAACAAACTGTTGGTGGCGCAGGGAGATCCGGTGAAGGCGCGGGACATCATCGCGGAAAGCGGCGATTCCGGCGCGCTGGATGGGGTACCGGGACTCTATTTCGAAATCCGCATCCAGGGCCGGAGCGTCAATCCTGGCGATTGGCTGATGGATCGGGGATGATCGGGACAAAATCGGCAACGATTGGGTCCGGATCTTGTATACAGCGTGTAACGGCCAGCCTGCCGGGCTGGCGCTATCTGATGAACAGAAACGACTTGGGAGAATCCATGAACAATCCAAAGCGAGCCGGCCGTCCCTGGCGATTCGGCGTTGTACTTTTGACCGTCCTGACTGCAGCCCATTTCATGACCGACAATGTGTTGGCGGTCAGTCAGGTCACCTACGAGAAGCTGCGCGTCTTCTCGGAGGTCTATTCGCTGATCAAGCAGAACTACGTCGAGGAGGTGGACGAGAAATCGATCCTGTATGGGGCAATTCAAGGGATGCTGAAGACCCTGGATCCCCATTCGTCGTTTTTGACGCCGGAGAATTTCAAGGAGATGCGGGTCGATACCCATGGCGAGTTCGGGGGCCTGGGGATCGAGATTTCGCGGGATGAGCGCGGGGTGCGGGTGGTGTCGCCCATCGAGGACACGCCGGCCTACCGCGCCGGGATGAAGGCCGGTGACATCATCGTCAAGATCGACAACACCAGCGCCGTGGACATGGACCTGCTGGAGGCGGTCAAGAAGATGCGGGGCAAGCCCGGTACCAAGATCACCCTGACGGTGGTGCGCAAGGGCGAGACGAAACCGCTCTCCTTCACCATCGTGCGGGCGATCATCAAGATCCGCAGCGTGAAATGGCGGGAAGAGTCCGCTGGCATCGGCTATGTGCGGGTGATCCAGTTCAACGAGCAGACCCAGCCGTTGCTGGAGACGGCGCTGGCCGAACTGCTGAAGAAAAACGACGGCAAGCTCAAGGGTGTGGTATTGGATCTGCGCAACGATCCCGGCGGTCTGCTGGATCAGGCGGTCTCGGTGGCGGATGCGTTTCTGGAGGAGGGCCGGATCGTCTACACCAAGGGCCGCATCCCCGGCAAGGACATGTCGTTCGACGCGCAGGCCGGCGATCTGACCCATGGGGCGCCGATCGTGGTGCTGATCAACGGCGGTTCGGCCTCGGCCTCGGAGATCGTGGCCGGCGCGCTGCAGGATCATCATCGGGCGGTGATCATGGGGACCTCGTCGTTCGGCAAGGGTTCGGTGCAAACCATCATTCCGCTGGCGGACGGCTCCGGACTGCGCCTGACCACGGCGCAGTATTACACGCCGAGCGGCCGCTCGATCCAGGCCAAGGGGATCATGCCAGACATCGTGGTCGAGGACTTGGACGTCAAGGACAAGAAAGGGCAACACCGTCCCAAGGAGGCGGATCTCAAGGGTCACCTGCAAAACAACGACCCCGAACAAAAAGCCCCGGCGGAAACCGCTCCCGAGGAGCAGGACAAGAATCCGGAACCCGACGCGGACAAGACACTCAAACCGGAACAGGAACCGGAGAAGAACAAAGAGCCTGCGAAGGAAAAGGAACCGGAAGTGGAAGTCGATCCGGACGCGAAACCTGAGAAAGAGAAGAAAAAGGACGGCTCGAGCACCGTACCCGAAGCGGATCAGGACATCGTGACCGGCCACAGCAAGCAGGATTACCAGTTGCAACGGGCGCTGGATCTGTTGAAGGGCTTCCAGGTGCTGGAAAGCCGCATCAAAACCAAGCCAGCGGAAGGCCGACATTGACCAGCGACGACCAGTTTCCGGAGTTGCCCGCCTTGAACCAACCGGAGAGGAGATGGTGGGTTGTTCCCCTGGTAGCCGCCATCCTGTTGTTTCTGGCGGGAATCGGCGTGGGCCGGTACCTGGACCAACCGTCTCCCCCGCCCGTGAGGACGGAGGAGGCGGCCACGCCGGTCGGGGAGCCGCCTCCCGAATCGCCGGCTCCGGCCGCCAAGGTGGATGTCGTTGTTTCCAGCACCACCAGCAGCGTGCCGGTCGATGCGGCCAAAAGCGAGGTCAAGCCACCCGCCGAGACGGTGACGCCGCCGTCCGAGGCGGTTGTCCCGGCGCCGGAACCTTCCTCCAAGACGGTACCGGTCGAGGAGGCCCCACCCCGCAACGAGATCGGCGCCCAGACGCATGGCGAACCGGAAGAAGAACTGCCGGTGGAATACGAGGAGCCACCGACACACGAACCGCCGCCGCCGCCCATTCCGTTGCCCACGCGGCCGCCATCGGGCAAGGGTACGGCGCGGGTGGCCATCATCATCGACGACATCGGATACACTCCCACCTCCCTGGCCATTGCCAAGCTGCCTTATGCCATCACACTGGCGATTCTGCCGGGTGGCGAACTGTCCAGGCAATCGGCGACCATCGGCCAGGCCACCCACAAGGAGGTCATCCTGCATCAACCCATGGAACCCAAGGGGTATCCGAAAGTGAAGCCCGGTCCCGGGGCCATGTTCTCGAACATGGAATCGGAGCAGATTCGTCAGATTCTGTTGCAGAATCTGAAGCAGTTTCCAGAGGCGGTGGGCATCAACAATCACATGGGTTCGCGTTTGACCGAGAACCGTGACGCGATGGACACGGTGATGGAGACGTTGCGGGGCAAATCGATGTTCTTCGTGGACAGCCGTACGAGTCAATCGAGTGTGGCGTATGCGCGCGCGTTGGCCCATGGGTTGTCCGCGACCCGACGGGATGTGTTTCTCGACAACATTCCCAAGGCCGGGCCAATCGACGCGCGGCTGGCCGAGCTGGAGCACATCGCCCATCATACCGGACGGGCGGTGGGGATCGGCCATCCGTATCGGGAGACCTTGCACGCGTTGCAGAGATGGCTGCCGGAGGCGACCAAACGGGGCATTCAGGTGGAGCCGATCTCGCATTTTCTGCGCGTGGAGCCGAAGCGGCAGGCGGAACAGCCGTCTGCGGCACGGAAACCGGTGGCGGAGAGCGAAAAGCCCGTGGCGAAGTCCCCTGCCCCACCGAGAAAGCCCCCCCTCGCGCCCGTCATGCGGGAGAAGCCGGCGGCGAGCGCTCCCCCCGTGGTGCAACCAGCGCCTATGCAACAACCGGCGCCAACGCCAGCGGTGAATCTGCCGGTGTTGGATCCCTTTGAACACGTTTTGCCCGTCGATCCCAAACCCTGAATCGTGTTAATATGAATTAACAGTTTTAATTATTAGGGGTCCAGGGGGATTATCCCCCTGGTGGGATCCAAGGGCGAAGCCCTTGGTGGGATCCAAGGGCGAAGCCCTTGGGACTTTGACTTTCAGCGCGCTCTTTTCAAGAAGCTTTTTTCGCGCGCCTTTTG
>PDZX01000051.1 GCA_002753185.1 Magnetococcales bacterium WMHbin3 | reverse complement strand
TGCGCGCCACCCTGGGCGCGGCGCAGTCCCGGTTCGAGAACATCATCGTCTCCCTCTCCAACGTGGTGGAGAACACGGACGCGGCCCGTTCCCGGATTCAGGACGCCGATATCGCCCTGGAAACCGCCAACCTGACCAAGCAGACCATCCTGCAACAGGCGGGCGTGGCCATCCTGGCCCAGGCCAACCAGCAGCCCACCATCGCCCTGGCGCTGATGTCCAACGGTCGCTGATCGCCAGAACCACCCACCCCTTCGTTCCGCGCGGGGGGTGGGTGGTTCTGGAAATTTCTTTGAGAATGTGTATATGCTTTTTGTATAACAACGATTGAGAATCAAGATCATCCAGGCAGGGAGGGGAGGGGGTAAAAAAAGTGGAAAAAGTGCTTTAGTCGCAGATGCCACGGGACGATAAATTGATTAAGAGGAAATTTTGGCAAAATGAGAAAACAAGCAAAAGCTACTAATCAGGATGGTTCTGGTCGTAAAAAAGTATAATGAGTGCTGGGTCAGGGTTAGGCCCATAAAACGAATAGCCCATCATTGACCAGGGACGGAAACGCATATACGGCCCGGAGGCTTTCCCGGCCAAGAATTTTTCCCAGGAGAACGAAAATGGCGCTCACCATCAATGGCAGCATCGCATCCATCAATGCCCGTCGTCAGCTCGACAAGCACACCGACGCATTGAGCAAGACCTTTCAGCGCCTCTCCTCCGGGATGCGCGTCAATACCTCGAAGGACGACGCCGCCGGATTGGCCATCGTCAACCGCATGATCGCCCAGATCCGGGGCATGAACGCCGCCGTGCGCAACGCCAATGACGGCATCTCCCTCACCCAGGTGGCGGAAGGGGCGCTGAACGAAACCACCGCCTCCCTGCAAAGGATCCGCGAACTGGCCGTGCAGGCGTCCAACTCCACCTACAGCTCCACGGACCGCCTGAACCTCAACAACGAGGTCAAGCAGATGCTGACGGAAGTCCGCCGCATCGCCGAAACCACCAAGTTCAACGGCGTGCTCCTGCTGGGCGGCAGCGCCGATGGCGGACGCGTGGCCACCGGCTCCCTGTTCACCGGCAAGTTCCAGATCGGCGGCGACATGGGGCAGACCCTCACCGTCTCCATCGGCGCCGCCGATACCTCGACCCTGGGTCTCGGCAAGGGCGGCTCCCTGATCGGCGTCTCGCTGCGCGGTTCCGCCAGCGCCGCCATCGGTCGCATCGACTCGGCCCTGGACAGCGTTTCCGCCCTGCGTGCCACCCTGGGCGCGGCGCAGTCCCGGTTCGAGAACATCATCGTCTCCCTCTCCAACGTGGTGGAGAACACGGACGCGGCCCGTTCCCGGATTCAGGACGCCGATATCGCCAACCTGACCAAACAGACCATTCTGCAACAGGCGGGCGTGGCCATCCTGGCCCAGGCCAACCAGCAGCCCACCATCGCCCTGGCGCTGATGTCCAACGGTCGCTGATCGCCGTAACCACCCACCCCTCTGCCCCGCGCGCGGAGGGGTGGGTCTTTATGGATTGGTAAAACTTTTTAAATCATTGACGATGCGCATGATGACTTCATGCCAGTTTCCCGGTTCGCTCTGGCGGTAAAGCCGCATCCCCTCCGGATACCAGGGGGTGGCGCTCCCTTCCCGACCCCAGCGCCAGTCCGCATTCCAGGCGAGCATCACCCAGCAGGGTCTTGCCAATGCCCCGGTCAGATGGGCCACGGCGGAGTCACTGCAAATCACCAGATCCAGTTGCGCCACGATGGCGGCGGTCTGCGCGAAATCCTCCACCAGGTCGCCCGCGTTCAGAAGCGGTTGGTCCGCAGGAGGGAAACGCGCCTCTTGCGCCCCCGCGCCCTTCTGCAGAGAGACGAAGGCGATACCGGGCACCGACCAAAGCGGCGCCAGGGTCGCCAGACCCGGCAGGGAACGGGCGCGGTCGCCGTGAAAGTTCGGATTGCCCCGCCACGCCAATCCCACCCGGAACGGGGCGCCCGGCAGCCGTTTCCGCCAGTGGGCGATCCGTTCCTCCGCGACACGCAAGGCGGGCAAGGGGGGCGCAATGGTCCCCAGATGGCGGGGAATGGACAAGGGAAAGGTCTGCAAATCGGCAACGGGTTCGTCCGTCGGCTCGCCCTTGACCAGAACCCGGTCCACCCCGTCCAGCCAGGCGAGCAGCTCCCGCAGGGCCGGTTCGCACACCAGCGTGACCCGCCGCGCCCCCATGGCCTTGAGCAGCGGGGCATAACGGCCGAACTGAATCTGATCGCCGAACCCCTGCTCGGCCAGGACCCGGATCGAGCGCCCCGTCAACGCCTCCCCCTGCCAGAAGGGCACATCGCAATCCGCCGGATCGGCGCTCGCCTCGGCGCGCGCGGGGTGATGGCGCGCCTCGTACAGGGGCCAACCCTCGTCGAAACGGCCCAGCGTCAACAGCAGATGCCCCAGATTGCACCGAATGTCCGGACATTCCGGCCGAAGGCGCAACGCCTCCCGGAAGCATGCCTCGGCCTCGCTCCAGCGCTTTTCGTCCGCCAGGCAGTTGCCCAGATTGTTCCAGGTGTCCGGATGGTCCGGTTCGAGTCGCAGTGACTCCCGGCAGGCGGTCGCGGCCCGCGCCGGATCCCCCATCCGCCGGTGGAGATCGCCCAGCCCCCGCAAGGCGCCGGCCCGGGCCGTTTCCCTGGTCATGGCGTTGGCGAGCAGCGCCTCCGCCTCCGGATAACGGTGCATGGCAATCAGCAGCATCCCCAGGTTGAGCAGGGCGTCGTCATGATCTGGCCGGATTTGCAACGCCTCCCGGTACACCCCTTCCGCCTCCTCGAAACGGCCCATCTTCTTCAGGACCACCCCCAGGTTGCCCAGGATGCCGGCATGTCCGGGCTGGCCCGCCAGGGCCAGGCGATAGGCGGTTTCCGCCTCGACAAATCGCCGCGCGTCCACCAGCAGGTTGCCCAGATTGTTGCAGGTCGCCACATGGCCGGGCCGGATGCGCAACCCTTCCCGATAGGCGGCTTCCGCCTCGGCGATGCCCTGCCGTTTGGCCAGCAGGTTGCCCAGATGGCACCAGGCCTCGGCATCCTGCGGGAAAAAGCGCAGCAGTTGCCGGAGTTCGGCCTCGGCTTCCGCCTCCCGGCCCTGTTGGGTCAACAGATTGCTCAGGTTGAAGCGGGCATCGGCGTGTTCCGGGCGGAGGGTCAGGGCGATCCGGTAGGCCGCCTCGGCCTCTTCCTGGCGGTGCAGGTCGTGGAGCAGCCCGGCGATCCGATGATGGATCTCCGCCGGGTCGGGGTGGATTCCGAGGAGTTGGCGCAGGGTGACGATGGCGGCTTCGGGTTGATCCGATTCCATCCGGCAGACCGCCAACAGAGTCAGGAGATTGGCGTTCGACGGATCGTTCGCCAGCCCTGCCTCGGCCAGGGAGATCGCCTTGGCGTATTGCCTGGCCTGATAGCATGCCAGGGCATCGTGATGCGGGGTGGTCATGGTTTTCGGTTGGGAGATCATCCGGTTGCGAGGGGTGAATGGTGGACCGACCCTGCATGAAGAATGCCATGCGCAAGTAACGTGGTTTGGATCGCCTATGCGGTTGGAATGAAATTTGCTTATTTTTTGTTATCAAAACAACGCCCAAACAGAGTCGCTTCCATGGATGCTTCCCCCTGCGAGATCTCCGTGCATCTTCCTCTCCCTGGACGCCGAAACGAGCGACGGGGCATGAGGGCGGTGATCCTCGCGGCGGGTCGCGGCAGCCGCATGGGCAGCCTGACCGGGGAACGGCCCAAATGCCTGGTGGAACTGCGCGGCAGACCGTTGCTGGAGTGGCAGTTGGCCGCCCTGAACGAGGCCGGGATCGGGGCCATCGCCCTGGTGACCGGCTATCGCCGCGAGATGCTGGTCGGGCGCGTCGCCACCGAGTTCCACAACCCGCGCTGGGCGACAACCAACATGGTCACCTCGCTGGCGTGCGCCGCCGCCTGGCTGGAGGAGGGGCCGTGCATCGTCAGTTACTCGGACATCTTCTACGATGCCGGGGCCGTTGCCTCCCTCATGGCCACGCCGGCCTCGCTGGCGGTCACCTACGATCCCAACTGGCGCGCCCTGTGGGAACGGCGCTTCGGCGACCCCTTGCGCGACGCGGAGAGCTTCCGCCTGGACGGGCGGGGCCATCTGCTGGAGATCGGCAACCGTCCCGGCTCGGTGGAGGAGGTGGAGGGCCAGTACATGGGGTTGTTGCGATTCACCCCGGAGGGGTGGGCGGAGGTGAGCCGGATCCGCGCCGCGCTCCCTGGCGAGGAGGCCGACCGCATGCACATGACCGGCACCCTGCAAAAGGTGATCGAGGCGGGCCGGGTGACGGTGGCCGCCATCCCCTATCCCCGCGCCTGGGGAGAGGTGGACTCGCCGGAAGACCTGGCGGCCTGCCAATGAGCGGATCGGCCATGGAGGAGATTCGGGTGCTCTGGATCACCGGCCTCTCCGGAGCCGGCAAGAGCACCCTGGCCAGGGAAGTGACGGGCCGCTTGCGGGCCATGGGCCGGCCCGTCCTGCTGCTGGATGGGGACGAGTTGCGGGAGGTGTTCGGCGCGGTGGCGGCCAACACCGCCAATCACGGTCGCGAGGGGCGTCTGGCCTTGGCCCTGCGCTATGCCCGCCTGTGCCGGGTGCTGGCCGGGCAGGGGGTGCTGGTGGTGATCGCGACCATCTCCTTGTTCCGGGAGGTGCATGCCTGGAACCGGCAACATCTGCCCGGATATTTCGAGGTATATCTGAAAGTGCCACTGGAGGAGCTGCAAAGGCGCGACCCCAAGGGGATCTATCGCCGGTTCGCGAGCGGGGAACTCACGCATGTGGCCGGATTGGACCTGCCGGTGGACGAACCGGAAGGCGCGGACTGGGTGGTCGATTTCGTGCCGGGTCGGTCGGTGGCGGCCCTGGCGGAGGCGTTGTTCGAGCGCATGCATGGAGAATAGCGAAAGATGAAAACCGAATGGGATTACACCACGTTGGCGGATGCCTATCTGCGGCGTCCCGATTACGCGGATGCCGCCATCGATGCGATGCTGGCGATCACCGGGGTCCGCAGGGGGGGGGCAGTTTGCGATGTGGGCGCCGGGGTGGCGCACCTGACCCTGATGCTGGCCGCGCGCGGTCTGCACGTGACCGCCGTGGAGCCGAACGACGCCATGCGCGCCAATGGCATGCGGCGCACCCACGGCCTGGAGGGGGTGCGGTGGCACGAGGGGAGCGGTGAGGCTACCGGGCAGGAGGATCGCGCCTTCGCCATGGTGACGTTCGGCAGTTCGTTCAACGTGTGCGATCGTCCCGCCGCCCTGCGGGAGACGGCGCGCATCCTCGCGCCCCACGGCTGGTTCGCCTGCATGTGGAACCACCGTCAACTCGACGATCCGGTGCAGTCGGCCATCGAGTCCATCATCAAGCAGCGGGTGCAAAACTACGGCTACGGCACGCGCCGCGAGGATCAGACCGAGGTGATCGACGCCAGCGGCCTGTTCGGCCCGGTGGTCCATCTGGACGCGCGGGTGATGCACGAGCAGACCATCGAGGCGTGCGTGGAGGCCTGGCGTTCCCATGCCACCCTGCAACGGCAGGCAGGGGAGGCCTTTGCGCCGGTGATCGCCGCCATCGAGGGTCATTTGCGTTCCCTTGGGCAGCCGGTCATCCGGATCCCCTACACGACCAACATCTGGATCGCGAGGTTGCGTTGAGCGACCTGCTGGTGGCGGTCACGCAGCGGGTCGATGGGGCGCCGGGGCGTGACGAACGGCGCGACGCGCTGGATCAACGCCTGCCGGCCTTCCTGGCGGAGGCCGGTTGGTGCGCGGTACCGGTGCCCAATCTCCTTGGGGAGCTGCTGGGCGCGTGGTTGAACCGGGTGCGTCCGGCGGGGGTGGTGCTCTCCGGTGGCAACGATATCGGGGCCTGTCCGGAACGGGACGCCACCGAGCGGCGTTTGCTGGTGTGGGCGGGGGCGTTGTCCCTGCCGGTGGTGGGGATCTGCCGGGGGATGCAGATGTTGGCCGTGCATGCGGGGGGGAGCCTGCGCAAGGTAACCGGGCATGTGGCCACCCGGCATGCCTTGCAGGGCGAGGCGACCGGCGAGGTCAACAGTTTTCATCAGTTTTCTCTGGCCAACGCGCCACCCGGCTACCGGGTGACGGCGCGCGCCCCGGACGGGGTCATCGAGGCCATCCGCCACGAGCGCCTGCCCTGGGTGGGGTGCATGTGGCACCCGGAGCGGGAGGTTCCCTTCGTGGCGGCGGATCTCACGCGGATGGCGGAGTGGCTGGCCCGTCCGTCTCGCTGAGCACCTCCTGCCAGTCGCGCGCATCCAGAATCCGATCCGTCCAGCGGTGCAAGGCATCCTGGTCGGCGGTCATCACATGGTTTTCCACCCAGTCCGGCAAACCGGGAAAACGGCGCTGCAATTGGCGCATGAGGCTCGTGGCCATCCCGATGCGCTCGCCTGCTCGCTCTGCTTCCTGCCTGACCTTTTGCAGATATTCATTGGCCCCAGGCAACCGGGGGAGTTCCTCGCTGGGCAGGGCGGCCAGCATTTTTATGGCCCATTCCCTGCCAATGGCGATCACATCCTCGACGGTGAGTTCGTCCTCGTCCTGATCCAGAACTGCTTCATTCATGCGTGTTCTCCTGATGCCCAACATGATATGGTCGAACTGGAGCGACGTGCTGGCGTCATGCCATCCCTCGATGCTGGCGAATGCCTTGTGCCACTCATCGGGGCGGCTTGCAAAGCATTTTAATACGGCGTTGTGGGGTTTGTCCATCAATTCGTTCAGCAGGATGAGGCGCAACCGGTTCAGTAGTGGAAAGGTGGAGACGAGGACCCCCGGTTTGTCGGTTTGCGCGAAACCGAAGCGGCGCAGTGTCTGGGGGAGGGGGGTCTGGGCGAGCAGGAGGAAGCTTTGCAATGCGTGCCGAGGCAGGTTCTGCTTGCCCCGGTAGAGATGATCGTACACCAGGGTTTGCAGGAGGGCTTTCTCGGTCAGCCCCTCGCTGAATTTGAACTCCAGCAACTCCTCTTTTGCCGTGGCGTCGCGCAGGCCATCAGCCATCCAGCGTTTTTGCGCCTCGGTCCAGGCATCGCCCTCGCGGCGCAGCAGGATGATGTCCGCCTTTGGGGAGGCGTTGGTCACATCCACCTCGGTGCGTACCGTGATGTTGGTCGGGGTCAGCGCCTCTTCCAGCATAGCGCCCAGCAGGCGGTGCCAGCGGGTCTTGATGGGGCGTTCCTCTTGCTCTGGCATCTCAGGTCAGACCGGCCTGGCTGATGATCGCCAGCATGCCGGCATGCAATTTATTGTTGCTGGCCACCACATTGCCGCTTTGCAAGAACTCCGGCCCACCCGAAAAATCGCTGATCAATCCGCCGGCCTCCAGCACCAGCAGCGCGCCGGCGGCGATGTCCCACTGGGACAGGCCGATCTCCCAGTAGCCGTCGTAACGACCCGCCGCCACATACGCCAGATCCAGCGACGCCGCCCCTTGCCGGCGTTGATCCCGCACCTGGGCGAAAAAGCCGGCGAAGGCCGACTGGTAGCGCTCGAACCACTGGGGCCTGCGGCTGGGAAATCCGGTGGCCACCAGTGTGTCCGCGAGGCGTTCGGCATTGGCCACCCGGATGCGCCGGTCGTTGAGGAAGGCGCCGCATCCCCGTTCCGCGACGAACAGTTCGTCGCGCATGGGGTCGTACACCACCCCTCCCCGCAAGGTTCCGTTCTCCACCAGGGCGATGGAGATGGCGAAGTGGGGCACCCCGTGCAGGAAATTGAGCGTGCCGTCGATGGGGTCCACGATCCAGCAGGGACGATCCGCGCGCACGGCCCCTCCCTTCTCCTCGGCCAGGATTCCGTATTGGGGATAGGCCTTCTTGAGATGGAACAGAATTTCCCTTTCCACCGCCAAGTCGGCGCTGGTCAGCGGGTCGTTCCTGCCCTTCATGGTGACTTCCAGTTCATGGCGACGGTCGAAATGTTCCCGCGCCAGGGCGCCGGCCTTGAGCGCGGCGCGTACGGCGATGTTGATCGGGGGGGAGAAGGGCATGTGCAACCTCGTTATTGGCGATCGATACGGCAAGGATGGGTCCGATGGATGGCTAACGGTAGCATGATTTGCCCAAGGAAGTCACCCGTGGGAAACATTTGCCGCGTGGGAAATCGGGGAAGAGGTTGCCGGAGGGAGGGGGGGTGATGGTGGAGGTACAATAAATAATCGAACAATAACAATGAATTGTTAAAAAAATTGTAAATTTCGTCCCGTATTTCAGTTTGGCATGTCTTCTGCAGTATCCATGGTCAATCGCCAGTTTCACCCTTTCGCAAACTCTGGATCGGAGCGTTTTGAGCCATGTCACTCGGTAGCTTGCTGGACATCTCCAAGCTGGGAATCTTCGCCTCCCAGGGGACGTTGCAGACGATTTCGCACAACATCGCCAATGTCAACACCCCCGGCTTTTCCCGGCAAACGGTGGAACTGGCCGCCCTGCCGAGCTACCAGTTCGCGGAAGGCGGTTCCGGGGTGCGCATGCTGGATGTGCGGCAACAACTGGACCAACTGGTGGACCGCCGCCTGGAACTGGGGACCGGCGAGATGGGCCGGCTGGAGAGCCGGGACAAGTATCTGCAAATGGTGGAGAACGTCTTCAACGAGATGGACGGGGACGGTCTTTCCCAGCGGCTGGAGGCCTTCTACGACGCGGCGGACACCCTGGCGGACAATCCGGCCAACGCCGTGGCCCGTTATCAACTGGTGGCCAAGGCGGATGGCGTGAGCAGGCAGCTCAACGGGATGCAACAGGACCTCAACGGCATCGCCCAGTCGCTCAACCGCGAGATCGACGTGACCCTGGCGGATGTCAACACCCGGCTGAAGGCCATTCAGGAGATCACCAACACCATCGTGCGCAACCACAGCACCAATCCTGCCCTGGACTTGCAGGACCAGCGCCGCAAGATGATCCAGGACCTGGGAAAACTGATCGACATCCGCACCGTGGACCTGAAGAACGGCGAGGTGCAGATCATGAGCGCCCGGGAGCAGGAACTTCTTGCCGACTCGGTATTTTCCGCCACCCTCTCCCGGAGCGCCGACATCACCAGCACCGGGTTTCAGGGGCTGAAGATCGGCGAGCGCCCGTTGAGCCTGGAGACCATCCGGGGCGGGCAACTGGGCGGACTCCTGGAGCTGCGGGATCAGGTGATCAACGGCGCCCAGGGGTATCTCACCCGCCTGGAGACGTTGACCGACGAGCTGCGTTATCAGGTCAATGTGATCCATAGCCAGTCGGTGAACAAGGATATGTCCTCGACACTGCGGGGGATCATGGATCTTTCCAGTGTGGATACGGCGACGAAACTGGAGGATCTGGTCTCCTACGATGTGTCCGCGAGCGCCATGTTGAAGGCGATCGAGAAGACGGACACCGGGGCGAGCGTGGCCACGCTGGTGGACAATGCGGTGGCCAAGACCCTGGTGGACGCCAACAATCGCGCGGCGGTGGCGAGCGCCATCACCTCGGCCAACCTGGTGACCGACGCCACGGACACCGTGGCGGCTGCGGCGGTGGCAGCGGACACGGGCGGCGACCTGACCCTGGAAGAGGCCCGCGTCATCGTGGTGGCCGCCAAGACCCGGAATGCCGGAGGCACGGTCGCCCAGGCCTACGCCGCAGTATCCAACGGTCTCAAGACCCCGGATGACGTCAAGCGGATCACCAGCGGCAATATCATCCTGGCCTACGGGACCGATGGGAATAATCTGCAGGTCGGCACGGCGGTGGGCATCACCCGGAGCATGACGCTGACCCAGGTTCTGGCGGCCTTCAATGCTGCGGGGACTGGAGTCACGGCCTCGATCAACGCGGAGAACCGGCTGCAACTGACCGCCGCAACATCTGGCCAGAAAATTGCAGTCATCAACGACCAGACCGGATTATTGGCGGCTTTCGGGGTGAACGCCCTCTTCGGCGGGCGCGGCGCGCAGGACATGGCGGTGAACGCCAACATCATGGCGGATGCCGATCTGGTGGGGGTGGGGCGTCTGAACGTGGACAGCTTGACCGCGCCGCAAGCGGTCTCTTTCGACGACGCCAACAGTCAGGGGGCGCTGAAGCTGGGTGGGTTGCGCACCGACCGGTTTTCCCTGTTCGGCAACTCCGCCACCTTGACCGGCCATTATGCCACCCTGAGCGGCGAGGTGGGCGCGACGATCAATCAGAACAAGGAGACCCTGACGGCCCACAAGGCGGCGCAGTCCTTCATCGCCGACATGCGGGAGTCGATTTCCGGGGTCTCCCTGGAAGAGGAACTGACCGATCTGATTCGCTTTCAACGGGCCTTCCAGGCCTCGAGCAAGATGGTCGGCGTGGCGGATGAATTGATGCAGACCATCATCAAGATGGTCTGACCAGAACGAGGGAGCGGGAAAGATGCGTGTCACCCATAGTTTGATGTTCAAGACCGGCGCCCAGGCGATGCAACTGCAACAGCAGGATCTCCTGAAGGTGCAGGAACAGAGCGTGAGCGGCCAGCGCGTCAACCGTCCTTCGGAAGACCCGTCGGCGGTCTATCGGCACATGATCTTTTCCGCAGATCTGAGCGGAATGCAGAGCCTGAAGAAGACCACCCAGTTCGCCACCGAGCGTTTGGCGCTGGGCGACAGCCATCTGGGTCAGATTCATGACACCCTGCTGAATGCCCAGGACCTGGTGCTGCAGATGGGCGAGAGCATGCAGGACGGCAATCCGAGCATCATGCAGGCGCAGGCCCAACTGCCCACCGCGTGGTATCAGGACATCCTGAGAAGCGCCAACACCCAGTTGGACGAGGTGCCGTTGTTCGGCGGCGGCAAGTCGCGGATTCCGTTCGATTCGACTTCGCTGGTCGCCACGCCGGTGCGGACGAAGTCCACGGACAAGAGCAGGCTCTCCGATGCGGGATTCGAAGCCGGCACCACGGTGGGCACCACGCCGACCGGGCTGCCGTGGGATGTGAAGATTTCTTATGCCTCGGCCACCAACCAGTACACCGCGACGGTGAACGGCGTGGCGCAGGCGGCGGCCAGCCTGAACGCCAGCAACGAGCTGGATCTCGGGCAGGGGGTGAAATTCAAGATCGTCGATCCGCCGCAGGATGGGGACCTCTTCGCCTTCACCGGTGGGACCAACCCCATGGGTACCCCGGAGATTCAGAACGTCTACCGGAACGCCACCGCGAGCGTGACCGCCGGCAGCGCCCCGTCGGATCTGCCCTGGAGCGTGCAGGTCAAGTACTTGGCCGCCACTGGAGAATATGAGGTCAACATCAACGGGGTGGATCGGCCGCCGGCCTCCCTGGATGCCAACAAGCAGTTGGATCTGGGCAGTGGCGTGAAGTTCACCTTGAATGGCACGGCGCGCACCGGGGATGTGTATTATTTCGAGGTGGTCCCCAAGTACCAGGGCGGCACCGAGGATCGTCCGGTGCGGGTGCAGCAGGGTGGGACCCTGCCTGGCAATGTGACCGGACAGGAGTTTTTGGAAGGAAAGGGACAGTATGGCCGGAACGCGAATATCCTGGGAGCGGTGACCGCGTTGCGTGGCGCCCTGTTGCGCGCCGATCCCAAGGAGGTGGCCCTGCAGTTGAGCCGGATCCAGGAGGCCCGCGCCCAGATTTCGGACCTGCAAGGGGTGACCGGGGTGCGCAGCGCTCAGGTGAATGCGGTCACCACCACCCTGGAGTCCAACGAGGCCACCCTGACCAAACTGAAGGCCGACAATGTCGAGGCGGATGTGATGGATGTGGTGTCGGAGATGCAACAGGTCTCGCAGGCATTGCAGGTGATGACCGCCACGCAGCGGCAGATTCTCAACAACTCATTGATTGATTTCATTCGTTAGGCGCAAGGGAACGGAGGTTGAGCATGGAAATTCACGGCACCCGATTCGGCGTACTGGAATTCGAAGAGCACGAGGTCATCATCTTGAACGAAGGCCTGCTCGGTTTTCCTTTGAGCCGGCGCTTTCTCCTCTTCCCGTACGGGCAGGACTCCTCGTTCTTCTGGTTGCAGTCGGTGGATGAAGCGGAGATCGCGTTCATCGTCATCAATCCCTTCGACTTTTTCGCGGAGATGGAGTTCGTGATCCAGGACGCGGATGCGGAGGCCATCGGTTGTCCCGGCGGCGAGGATGTGGAGATCTTCTCCCTGGTGACGATTCCCGAAGGGAGGCCGGAGGAGATGCGGACCAACCTGGCGGGACCGGTGGTGGTGAACACCGCCAATCGCATGGGCCGTCAGATTCTCATCAAGGAGTATTCGCCCCGGCAGTTGTTGATCCCGGAGCATCTGCGGCAGACCTATACACAAGAGCGCGAGGAGGAACAGCGACGATTTGGCCGGCAGGAGGCGCGCCGACGTTTCCGGCGCGAAAAGGTGGTTCCGCAAAGAAGAATCGCCGCCGCGGGTTGAATCGTTTGAACGAATCTAAAACAGCACTACCAAGGGAATCGAACCATGCCTATCTATATCAATACCAACATTGCCTCCTTGAACTCCCAACGCCACCTGCTGGGCGCCACCGGCGAACTGAACAAGGTGTTCGCCCGCCTCTCCTCCGGGATGCGGATCAACACCGCCGGTGACGACGCCGCCGGCCTGGCGATCTCCAACCGGATGACGGCGCAGGTTCGCGGCCTGACCCAGGCGATCCGCAACGCCAACGATGGCATCTCGGTCTCCCAGGTGGCCGAGGGCGCCCTGTCCGAGCACTCCAACATGCTGCAGAGGATGAACGAACTGGCGGTGCAGGCGGCCAACGCCACCAACAGCGACGCCGACCGCCTGAGCCTTCAGCAGGAGATCAATCAGCTCTTGGGCGAGATCGAGCGGGTGGCGCAGGAGACCGAATTCAACAACTGGCCGATGCTCAACGGCAAGACCCAGCCGCTGGTGTTCCATGTCGGGGCGCGCGAGGATCAGACCGTCACCGTGGGATTGGCCGACGCGCGGGCCAACACCCTGCTCGCCCAGCCGCATCTGGTCAATCCCAACGCCAAGGAGAGCGTATTCAATCCCAAGATCAAGGGGATAGTCACCAAGATTCCGAGTCCGCCGCTGGCCAACACCAAGCTGTACAGCGCCAACGTGGCCACCGGGATCAACGCCATCGCCAATGCCAACGAGGCGGGCGCTTCCCCCTTCACCACCAAGCCGACCGATGTGATCACCAAGGTGGTCGATGCCTTCGAGGGGAACATCTCCGCCAAGGAGGCGGCCGAGGCCTCGGTGACCGGCGCGGCGGTCAACGGCACCACCTACGAGGGGGCCAGCTTCGCCAAGAGCCTTGCCCTGGCGGCGACTGGCTCGACCGTCAAATCGGATGTGTACGATGCGATCACGACCTATCTCGGACTGGGCGCCGTGACGGATCTGGACAATGTGCCGGTCGGCCTGACCCCGCCGAAGACCGGTACCAGCCTGGATGGCACCGAGACGGTGGAAAACGTGGCGACGGCCCTCAAGAACATCAAGGGGGACAATACCTCGGCGTTCTACGAGAAGGCCAAGGTGGCGGCCGCCGCGATGATCGCGATCTCGCGGGATGGGGCCAGTTGCCTGGATGCCCGTGATTCCGCTGCGGCGCAGGTGATCCGCAACGCGGACACCAGCCTCGACTTCGACAAGGCGCAGGTGATCGCCGCCGCTGCCTACAAGGCTGCGGAGAGTTCCAAACGCAGCGACATCGTGACCGCCATCAAGGCCGGCAGCACCACGGTCTCCACCACGACCCTGACCGACATGAACGGGACCGACGTGGTGACCGTGGGTGTGAACAACACCAACGTCAACGTCAACGACCGGCTGGCGGTGGCCAATACCATCACCAAGGGGATCAATCGCGGCGACTCCGCCGAGGTGGTCGCCCTGGCGGCGGTGCGCTCGGACGCGGGCAGCAACCTGACCCTGGACGAGGCGCGCGTCATCGTGGCGGCGGCCAAGAACTTCAAGAACGGTGGCACCGCCACCTCCGCCGGCACCGCCGCCGAGGCCGCAGTCACCAAGGATGGCGTGGCCTATGCCATGAGTTCCAGCGTCTCCGCCAGCACGGCGGTGGTGGTGGAGAACGCGGTCTACGCCAGCGGCGTGAAGGATGTCCCGGTGGGCAATATTCGTCTGGTGATCAACGCCTTCGGCGCGGCCATCAGCCAGGGCAAGGATATCGAGACCGTTGCTGCGGAAGCCAGGGCGGTGGATGCCGGGGGCAATCTCTCCATCGACATCGCCAAGGTGATCGCCGCCGGCGGCAAGGCGGCAGCGGTTCCGGGCGCCACCGTGAGCGCGGCCAATACCGCCGCCAGCAACATGGCGCGGGTGCTGGACGCTCGTGATTATACCGTCTCCTACGCGGCCAAGTTTGGCGCCAAGGCGATCGCCAATCAGCATGTCACGGTCCCGGAGTGGCTGGTGGACACCAGCGGGCAGACCAAATTCCCGCCCGTGCCCCTGGTGGACATCACCGGCGCGTCGGTGCCGACCGACCCGACCCTGCCCTTCGATCCGCCGTCCACGGACGGCACCAATCCGCCGCTGAACGGGGCCAAGGCCGCAGGACAGATGTTGGCGATCATCGCCACGCGCCTCGACCGGGTGTCGGCCACCCGCGCGGAGCTGGGGGCCATCGAGAGCCGTTTCGCCGCCAACGTCAAGAACCTTTCCAACGTGGTGGAGAACGTTTCGGCGGCCCGTTCGCGGATCATGGACACCGACATCGCGGCCGAGACCGCCAATCTCACCCGGTTGGCGATCATGCAGCAGGCCGGCACCGCGATCCTGGCCCAGGCCAATCAGCAGCCGCAGTTGGCCTTGCAGTTGCTGAAATAAGGCGGGCAAGCGTCGGAAATCCTTTTTCACCGGTTTTTTCCCAGGGGTGGGATTTCTGACAATAAGGATACCTTCGGGCCGCGTCGGCTGGGTAAAACCTGCCGGCCCGGAGGAAGGGGTGTGGATGTATAAGTTGATATTGCTGAAAAAATTGAGTTGGCATGCATTGTGCTTTCTTTATGGCGTGCCAGGTACCCGCTCAAGGACCGGCAATCGGAATGTTTCGCAACAAAGGGAGATGATGATGGAGATCCACGGTACGCGGTTCGGAACCTTGAAGTTCAGGCCAGAAGAGGTGATAACCCTTGCCGATGGGATGCTGGGTTTTCCCAATAGCAAGCAATATCTCATGTTTCCCTATGCGGAGGACTCCTCCTTCTTCTGGCTGCAATCCGTGGATGAGCCGGAGATCGCCTTCATCGTGATCAACCCCTTCGACTTCTTCGCGGATCTGGAGTTCCTGATCGATGACGAGGATTCCCGGTCCATCGGCCTGGAAAAGGGCGAGGACCTGGAAGTGTTTACCCTGTTGACCATCCCGGAGGGGAATCCGGAAGAGATGCGCACCAATCTGGCGGGACCGGTGGTGGTGAATGCGAGTAACCGTCGCGGTCGGCAGGTGGTGGTCAAGGAGTACTCTCCACGCCAGCCCCTGATTCCTCTGGAGATGCGCGCAACCTACAGGGAACGCACGGAGGTCGGGCGCGGAAGAAGGGCAGTCAGACAACAAATGGTTGCGGTTTCCTGAACGGGTGACTAGAGACAAGGATTAGAGCCATGCCACTTTTTATCAATACCAACGTAGCCTCTCTCAACGCCCAGAGAAACCTGGAGAAATCCACGCTGGCCCTGGGACAGACCTTCGCGCGCCTGGCTTCGGGCATGCGGATCAACTCGGCCAAGGACGACGCGGCGGGCTTGGCGATCTCGCATCGCATGACCTCGCAGATCCGGGGATTGAACCAGGCGATCCGCAACGCCAACGACGGGATCTCCCTCTCCCAGGTCGCGGAAGGGGCGCTGAACGAAACCGGCAATGCCCTGCAGCGGATTCGTGAACTGGCGGTGCAGGCCTCCAACGCCACCTACACCGAATCGGATCGCAAGGACCTGCAAAAGGAGGTCACGCAACTCCTCTCGGAGATCCAGCGCATCTCGAAGGATGTGGAGTTCAACGGCAACAAGGTGCTCAACGGCTCGTTCCTGGGCCGGGTGTTTCAGGTGGGGACCTTCGCCGGACAGACCATCCAGGTCTCGATCGGCAACGCCTCCTGGGGCGCCCTGGGGATCAGCACGGTGAACATCAGCCTGCGCACCAGCGCCTCCACGGCCCTGCTCAAGATCAGCAGCGCCCTGGACTCGATCTCGGACATCCGCGCCAACCTGGGCGCGGTGCAGAACCGCTTCGAGGCGATCATCTCCAACCTCGCCAACGTGGTGGAGAACATGTCCGCCGCCCGCTCGCGGATCGTGGACGCCGACATCGCCAACGAAACGGCCACCCTGACCCGCAACGCCATTCTGCAGCAGGCCGGAACCGCCGTGTTGGCCCAGGCCAATCAGCAGCCGCAGTTGGCCCTGCAATTGCTTGGCAAGTAAGGGGCGGAGGAGGCCTTTTCCTGGTCTCGCGCCCTTGTCTGGTGAGTTTTTCATTTATGAAAACCATCCAATCGGCCGATAAGCTTCTCGGATGGATTGGGTTTTGCTCTTAAAGGAAACCTTGATATGAAATCGACCGCCGCAATTCGTACCACCCCTCCCATTCCGGTGCCGAGCGACTTCACGTTGCGGGCGGAGGAGGGGGAAGATGCGGACGCATTGTTTCTGGAATCCCTGGTGGCCGAGGCCAACCGTACCTTGGACAGCCTGCGGGCCATCAACCTGATGGTGGAAGAGAAACAGGAAGATACTACCACGGTTTGCGTGGCCTATCGGGAAAGCAGACGGCCCATTGCCCGCATCCGGGAAGAGGAGATTCCTGACCTGGCGGAGAGAATCCGGAGCTTGCAAAAGACGCTCCTGGGCATCAGCGGTGCAACTTGACCCAACGGGTGAGTTGATACACTAAGGAGGAGATCCATATGGCCACAAGCGCGGTAGGCAGTTCTTCCAGCGGATTGGGCACCGTCACGTTCTCGGGCATGGCGAGCGGTCTGCCCCCGGATCTGGTGGACAAACTCGTGGAGGCCCAGAAGACCCGGCTCAAGTCCTTTCAGAGGGACCAGCAGTTCTTCACCGATCAGCAGGCCGCCATCAGTGAGCTGAAAACCAAGATCGTCGCCCTGAAGACCAAGTCCGAGGCGTTGCAGGATCCCACGGCCTGGGCGCCGCACACGGTCTCCACCTCGGACGACTCCCTGGTCACGCTCACGGCGGACAGCACCGCGCAGTCGGCCAACCATTCGGTCGTCGTCACCCAGTTGGCGAGTTACAACACTGCGGTGATGAACACCGGGGTGCTCAGCCGCTCTGCCGCCGTGGACGCATCGGGGACCGGAACCTTCACGTTCGACTACAACGGCAGCATCAACAGTACTCCCGATTCCACCGTCAGCTACAGCGTCAACATCTCGGCGACCGCTACCATCGACGACATTGCTGCGGATATCAACGCCCTGGATTTCGGCAGCACTTCCGCCGGCGTGAGTGCCAGCGTCCTGTACGACGGTTCCGCCTACCGGCTGGTACTGACCGCCAAGGACAGCGGCACGGTTCGAGGCAGCCTCCCCGTGGGCGTTCCCCCCGATGGTTCTCCACGGCTGTCCAATTTCGGCGGGAGCCTGAACACGGCGCAGCCCTTCACTATTTCCACGCCCACCGATGCCCAACTCACCATCGACGGGATCGCGGTCATCAGTCCCAGCAATCAGGTCTCGGACGCCCTCACCGGAGTGACCCTCAATCTCAAGGCGACCACCGGCGTCGCCGGGGTCAATGTCACCATCGCCAACGACAAGTCCGCGCTGAAGACCACCCTCAACGAGTTCGTGGACTCCTTCAACGCCATCATCGATTATGTCAACCTGCACAAGGAGAATACCCTCTCCGGGGATTCGCTCTCCAGAAGCGTGATCTCCCAGATGCGCGGCGTGTTGAACACCAAGACCCAGACCACCGCCAACGCGGAGCTGTCCCCCTTTTCCACGCTCTCCGCGATGGGCCTGCGCACCGATCAGAAGACCGGCAAGATCAGCTTCGACGGCACCTCCCTGGACAAGGCCCTGAGCACCAATTTCAACAGCGTCACCAAGCTGTTCACCACCCAGCACACCACCTCGACGGACACCTTCAACGAAGGTCTGGCCCATCGGATGGCGGACCTGGTCACCAGCCTGACCTCCAGCAGCAGTGGCGCGATTACCGGCAGGATGGATGGTCTTCAGGCGCGCCTCGACCGGCTGGAAAAGAGCATCTCCAGCGAAAATACCCGGCTCGACAAGGTGCGTGAGCTGTTGACCAGGAAATTTTCCAATCTGGAGCAGATGATCACCAAAATGAATTCGGCCAGCGGATCCATGCTCAGTTCCATTCAGAAACTAGGCAATTAGCGCCTTCAATCGCAGCATCCAGGAGAACCCAGTGGATATTCGCATCATGGAAAACGCAGGACACATCATGCCTCCCCCACCCCCGCCCGTGGAAGAGGAGGGCGCCTCGCAGTTGGACATCCTGATCCAATTGTACGAGGGGTGCATTCACTTTCTGGAAGAGGCGAGCCAGGCGTGCGATCAGGGCCAGGTGGCCGAATTCAAGCACTGGATGCAGAGGGGCCGCCGGATCATCGAGGAGTTCCAGAATACGCTGGACTTCACCCAGGGCGGACAGGTTCCGGCCCAGTTGAACGATCTGTACCAGTACATGCTCGACAGCCTGACCCAGGCCGGATTGACCCATGACTCTCTTTTCATCCAGCGGGTGATCGAGCAGTTGCGCGTCCTGCTGGAGGGTTGGCAGGGGGTGCGTTCGTCGGGGTTTTCCTCCACGCTGGATCATTGAGAGTGACATTGCGCCATGTCGTATGGCCTGCGTAGTTACAAGACATCCCGCGCCAACACCGCCTCGCGGGAGGATCTGCTGATCCTCCTGTACGAGGGGGCGATCCGTTTTCTCGAGCGTTCCATCGAGGAATTGGCGGAGGGGCGTCTGAGCGAGCACAAGATGAGCCTGCGGCGTGGCATCGCCATCATCGCGGAACTGCAAAATACCCTGAATTTCGAAAAGGGCGGGGAGTTGGCGGTTCAGTTGTTCGATCTTTACGCCTACATGCTCGATCAGCTCACGCAGGCCAATCTGCGCAAGGATGCCTCCCTGATACGGGAGGTGATCCAGCACTTGAACACGTTGCTGGAGGGTTGGCGGGACGCGGTGCGACAGGTCAAGAGCGGGTCGATCGCCGCCCTGCCGCCCATGGAACCGCCAGCGGATGCGCCACCCCGGCGCATCGGTGGCGTGGCATGAGGGACATCCCGGAACTGCTCTTTCGACTGGAGGGCTTGCTGGACCGTTTGGCCGAACCGGAGCGCCTCGACGGTGAGGATGTTGGCGAGGTGATGGCGCAGTGGGATGAGGATATGGCCGCGTTGGAGGCGCTCACTGCCAAGTTCCCCGATGGGGTGACCCCTGGGGATGGCACACGCGAGCGGTTGACACGCTTCGTCAAGCGGATCGCCGAGGTGCAGCCGGAACTGGTAAAACACAAGTCCGAGGTGGCGGATCAGTTGTTCGCGGAGAACCGCCGGATGCAATCCTTGCGCCGAGGGTATGGGGTGATGGCCGCCGATGCCGGTTTCTGGCGGCAGAAGGCATGACATTATTTTCATTATCCACGGCAACCCTGCCGATCATTCTCCTGACCGATTTCGGGTCCGGGGATCCTTACGTGGGACAGATGAAGGGCGTCCTGGCGCGCCATGCCCCTGGGGCATTGGTGATCGACTCCTTTCACGATATCTCTCCATTTCATATCAAGAGCGCTGCCTGGTTGTTGGAACGGTGCTGGCCGCACATGCCCAGGCCGGCGGTCTGGCTGTGCGTGGTGGATCCTGGCGTGGGCAGCGGGCGTCGGGGGTTGGTGGTGGAGGCGGGGGGATCGTTTTTCGTGGGTCCGGACAACGGGTTGTTCACCTATCCTCTTTCGTTGCACGGGGCCAAGGCGCTGGTGTTGGACGAGGTGGCCGGGGAGAACGGGGTGAGTCCGACGTTTCATGGCCGGGATCTGTTCGCTCCCGTAGCGGCGCATCTGGCCACCGGGACGGCTTCCAAGGGGTTGGGCGCGCCGTTGTTTTCCCCGCCGCCGGTGACCTTTGCCGATCCCGGCTGGCGCGGCGGGTTTGGCGAGTGGGAGGCGGAAGTGATCCTGGTGGACCGCTACGGCAATCTGGTGACCACCCTGCCCGGCGCCGAGCTGGCGGATCGCCAGGCGAAGGGGGAGATCGACGGTCGGCCTTGCGGCTCCCTGGTGACCACCTTCGCCAGCGTCCCCCCCGGAGAGAGCACCATGGTGGTGGGCGGCTTCGGCACCGTGGAGGTGGTGGTCAACCAGGGGAGCGCCAGGGAGAACTTATCCGCCGGCCTTGGCTCCAAACTGCGGGTGCGGGCCGCCTTTTGACGGCGGATGCGTTTTTGACCTCTGCTTGATTTTACAACAAATTTGTTTTAAAATTTTTTTGTTGTCTTTTTTGGGTCAATATTGGGCTTAAGGAGGGTCGCATGCGCAATACGACGAGGAATCCGGTCGATGGGGGGAATCTTCGTGAGCATTATTTTTTATTGTATTGTGAATTCAAATTTATGATTGAATTGTTTTAAAAATATGATAGAAAATTTTTCTTGGCAGTATGTTTGGCTGTTTCCTGCCGGTATTGCTATCGCAATAATCGCGATGTCGGCTGGTATCTCTGGGGCGAACTTCTGGACTCCGGTCTATCTAGTAGTCCTGGGCCTTGATACGCGCGTCAGTTTTTGGCTCGCCATGTTTACAATGCTCTTCGGGTTCGGTGCTGGGACTATCGGACACTACTGCCAGCGCACGATCATGTTTCCTCAGGCATTTCGTCACGCATTGTATGCTGTGGTAGGCGTCTTGTCGGGTGTTCTTATAGCAGGGTTTTTTAAAGAGAATATATTAGTAATTCTGTTTGGTTTTTTTGTCTTTTTATATGGTTTTTATATGATTTACAAGGCCAAAGTGGATCAGTCCTCATCTGGTTTGACGATCTGTAGGACAGTCGCGCTGATCGGTGGCGTATTGCAAGGTATGATCGCGACCGGACTTGGCAAGCTGCTGACCCCCTGTTTTCTGCGGCAAACTGGCGTTTCCCCTGCTCAAGCTGCCGGAACTTCTGTTTTTATTGTTTTGATAGCTGATTTATTTGCTGTGTCGTTTTCGCTCATTTATTTAAATATTAGTTATTTTTTGTATAATAATATAATTTTAATAATAAATATTGTTATTTTTGTTGCTCCTGGTGTCATTGTTGGCGGACTGCTTGGTCCAAAAATTTCAAAAGCAATGTCAAGAGAGGGTTTTAAACGGTATGTTGGTGCAATGTTGGTCTTTGTTGGTGTTGTGATTTTGTATAGAGGAATGCATGGATATTGATGAGTTGCGAGGACGCCATGCCAATTTCCTCGCAGTCGTTGGATGTTTGCGCCACAGCGACGAACACAAGTTGTGAATATCATTACCGGGAAGGGGCAGGCACTCTCAGATCCTGGGGTGGCGCCGTCGGCAGGCGCATCTCCTGGGCGAAAGGCTGGTAATAGATCGGGACCGGCGGGAAGAATCGATTGATGGTGACGACGCCACCGAGAATAATGATCCCCGTGGCGACCACCCATTTGATGGTTTCCACCTTGGCGGCTTCGATTTCCTTGCGTAATTCCACTTTGGTCAACTCCAGATCGCCCTTGGTTACCAACTCCTTGAGTCGTGCTTCCACCTTCTGAAGGAAACCGGACAACACCTTGGCCTGGACTTCGGCTTGGGCGGGCGGCACCCCGGCGCCTTCCAATTCCTTCACAAAGGCCAGCGTGTCAAACGGGATGGCAATGGTGGTCATGAGGTTTCCTCCTGGGCAGGCAGAACGCAATTGTGGCAATATTCTATATGATCCGGGTCGATCCCGTCCATAAGAATCATGCCGCCTGCTGCGAATGCCGTTCTCTGATCTGGACCTCACTCCGTGCGGAACCCGGCGAGTTTTTCTTTCAGTGCCGCAGCGATGGCGGTCATGCGCGTGGCCTGCTCACCGATTGACCGACCCGCGTCCTGCACTTCCCCTGAGGATTGGTTGACGCGACTCGTGCTTTGCGCCACCTCACGCACCGCCTCGGCAACCGCCCCGATGTTGCGGTTGACCTCCTGAACGCCACCAGAGGTCTCGTTGATCCGCCGGGTGACCTCGTTGACCCCGGTCGATGCCTCCAGGACGCTGCGGGTCACCTCCGCGATTCCGGAAGCGATTTCCACCACGTTGCGCGTCACGTCCTGAACATCCGAGGATGCCTCCTGAACCCGGTGCATCACGCTTTGCGTCTGCGTCGTGGCGATCGACATGGAGCGGGTGATCTCCCCTAAGGTCAGGGATTGCTCCTCTACGGCGGACAGGATGGAATCGTTGGATTGACCAAGATTTTCAATAATTTTCATAATATGGCGCGTCGCATCGCCGGCCTGGCTGGCCTGGGCCTGGATTTCACTGATCCGGGTGGCAATCAGCTGCGTGGCGTCGGCGGTTTGGCGGGCCAGGTCCTTCACCTCGATGGCCACCACCGAAAAGCCCTTGCCCGCATCCCCGGCGCCCGCAGCCTCGATGGCGGCATTCAGCGCCAGCAGATTCGTCAGACTGGCGATGTCGTTGATCATGGTGACGACCTGATCGATCTCCCGCGCCGAATTCATCAACGTGCCCATCACCTCGTCCGTGGTCGTGATACTGTCCCTGGCTTGATTCGCCCGCGACGCCGCCGTCTGACAAAGCGCGCGCACTTCCGCCAGGGAGGTGCTCATCTCCTCCATGGCGGAGGCGACGGTCTCCACGGATTGCAGCGTGGCCTGCATGGATTCGGAGACCTCCTCCATGCCGAGATTGATCCGGTTGCTGCTGCCAGCCACCGCGTTCAGGTTGGTATTCGCCTCCTCGGCGGCAGAGGAGATGGTGGTCATGTTGGTGGCCATCTCTTCCGCAGCGGCGGCCACCGTGTTGATGTTGGTGGAGATCTCCTCCGCCGAGGCGGCGATGGTCTCCATGGTGGCGCTCATCTCCTCGGTGGCCGCTGCCACGGTGGCAGCCTGTTGACCGAGCATCCCGGCACTCTCGTTCAGACCGGTCGCCACCTGGTTGAAGGATGCGGCGGCGGTATTGACCTCTCCGGCCTGGCCGATCACCTCTCGTACCGTTGTCTTGAGTGCGGCGGACATGCCGTTGAGAGAGGTGGCCAGTTCGCCGATTTCATCCTGCCGGGTGATCTCCATGTGGGCCGTCAGATCACCGTTCGCCAACTCCCTGGCCAACGCCACCCCCTGGAGCAACGGCCTGCTGATGGCCCGGCTGATGGACCAGGCGATGAAACCGCCAAACAGAATGGCGATCACGGTCCCGGCAACGATGAGCAAAATGGCGGTGGTGATACGCTTCTGGACCGCCTGTTCGGTCTGCGCGCTCAACTCGGTGGTGTGCGCCACGACCTTGTCGATGAATCTGCGGTGCGTGGCATAGTGGCTGGCCAACTCAGCCATGATTTGCTCCGCGCCCTGCGCATTCCCTTTCCGCAAGGCCGTCAGGTAGTCGCCCGTGGCCAGGTCGAAGAAGCGCATGGCCGGTTGGTGCGCCTGCCCCATCAGTTCGGTCAATGTGGCATCCAGGTGCTCTTTTTTCCAGAATTCATGGCGCTGCATATAATCCTTGCGCAATGAGTTAAGTTTTTCATGTGCCTGGGCAATCGTTGCGGGGGTCGTTGTGTCGTGACTTGCCAAGACCACCTGCCATGGCTCCAGGATATAGAGCGGCGGCGGCAGCACATCCGCCAGCAGGTCCTTGTCCAGGATGATTTCGTGGTAATATGGGCCGTTGATTTTGTATCTGTCGATGGTATGAAGGGCATCCATTGCGACAAATAAAAGCAATAACAAAACAATCCCGAATCCGATCCCTAATTTTGTGATCACTTTCAGATCGTTTATTGCGCGCATATTGGTTCGTCCTTGCTGATTTTTTTACCATAACGCTTTCCTGGTCGAGTATATGAGGAAGGAGCAAGGATGGCAAGCGTGGTGGATGGCTGTGCGTGAATGTTCGAAATGTCTCATGGGGACCTGCCGCGTAGCCTCCTGCCGAATTGCAACAAATCATCTATATAACCATATATTGTAGGAATTACCAACAGTGAAAGAAAAGTCGAGGTGATCAACCCGCCGATCACCACGATGGCCATCGGCGAGCGGAAACTCGGCTCCGCGCCGATGCCCAAGGCCACAGGCAGCATGCCGGCCCCCATGGCAATGGTGGTCATGACAATGGGACGCGCCCGCTTGGCACAGGCGTCCAGCAGAGCCTCCCGGCGCGGCAACCCCCGCTCGGCGCGGGCCACCACGGCATACTCCACCAACAAAATCGAATTCTTGGTGACAATCCCCATCAGCATCAGAATGCCGATCACCGCCGGCATGGAAAAGGCGTTGTGGGTCACCAGCAAAGAGAGAAAGGCCCCGCCCAACGAAAGCGGCAAGGCGGCCAGAATCGTCACCGGTTGCAGGAAATCGTGAAACAGCAACACCAGCACGATGTAAATGCACAGCACCCCGACGGACATGGCCGTGCCGAAACCGCCGAACAACTCCTGCATGCGCTGCGCCTCGCCGTCCGGGGGACGCCGCACCGCCGCAGGGAGATTGACCATGCTCGGCATCTGGTTCACCTCGGCCAACACCTCGCCGATCACCCGCTGCTTCAACTCGACGTTGATGGTGCTGTAACGCATGCGGTCCAGCCGGTCCACCTGCGTCGAGCCGCTGCCCATCTCCACCGTGGCGATGGACTCCAGGGGGATCACGCCGTTGCGGGCGGCGACCGGCAGTTGACGAATGGCGGCCAGATCCTGGCGCGCCTCTGGGGCCAGTCGCACCCGGATGGGAATCTGCCGCTCCGGGAGATTGAGCTTGGCCAGTTGCACCTTGAAATCCCCGGCAGTGGCCACCCGTACCGCCTGGGCGATCGTCTCGCCAGAAACCCCCAGGTCTGCGGCCCTGGAAAAGTCGGGTACGACGTGGACCTCCGGGCGTTCCAGAGTGGCGTTGGCGATGATGTTGCCCACCCCACGCAACCGGGAACGCAGATCCTTCTCCAGCGCCACCGTGGCTTGATTCAGGGCCGTGGCATCGCTGCTGGCCAATACCAGCATCAGCTTGACCCCCATGGCGTTGGCGTTGATGGAGACCCGCGCCCCGGGCAGAGGCTGCAAACGGTCCCGCAGAATGTTTTCCACCTCGGACTGCTTGGCCCGTTGATGGCGGTCGATCAGATTGACGATCAACGTCGCCTTGCGCACATCCCCGGTTGCCGTCCCGCCCAACGGCCCGCCGTCCACGCTGGCCGCCGAACCGACGGCAGCATAAATCGAGGTGATCTCCTTGACCGGTTTGAGCAATTCCAACGCCTGCCGGGTGGTGGTCAACGTGTCATCCAGGGAACTGCCCGGCGGCAACTCCAGGCTGACCATGGTCTGGCTGCGATCCGCCGCCGGGACGAATCCCTTGGGCAGCATCGGCGCCAGCGAGACCGACCCGGCGAAAAAGAGCAACGCCCCCAGCACCGTCAGGCGGGGGTGGTCGAGACAGGCGGTCACCATGCGCCGATAGACCCGCTGCCAGGCCGCTTCCTCCGTGTGCATGCGGGTGTCGGGACGCAGCAGATGGGCGCACATCATCGGCGTCAGCAGGCGCGCCACCACCAGCGAGGCCAGAATGGCCGCCACCGAGGTCATGCCGAACGAACGGAAGAACTTGCCGGGAATCCCCCCCATGAAGGCAGTTGGCAAGAAAACCGCCACCAAAGTCAGGGTGGTGGCGATGACCGCCATGCCAATCTCGTCCGCCGCCTCCATGGCCGCCTGATAGGGACTCTTGCCCATCTTGAGGTGGCGGATGATGTTTTCCACCTCCACGATGGCGTCGTCCACCAGGATCCCCACCACCAGGGCCATGGCGAGCAGGGTCAGGGTGTCCAGGCTGAAGCCGGCCAGCCGCATCACCAGAAAGGCCGGAATGATGGACAAGGGCAGGGCCGCAGCCGAAATCAACGTGGCGCGCCCGTCGCGCAGAAACCACCAGACCACGATGATGGCCAGTAGGGCACCCTCGTAGAGCAGCTCCATGGAGCCGCGATAATTGTCCTCCGCCGGGAAAAAGGTATTGTAGGCCTCCTCGATGATCACCTGGGGATGACTCCTGGCGAATTCCGCCACCGCCTTGCGCGCTGCGCGGGCCACGGTCACCTCGCTGGATCCCTTCAGGCGGGCGAGTTCGAAACCCACCACCCGCTCCCCGTGGAACAGCACGATGCTGCCCGGCTCGGCCTTGCCGTCGGTGATGGTGGCGATCTGGCTCAAAGGCACCCGGCGGGTGCCGCCGGGGAGGGGGATCTCCAGTTGCCGCAGATCCTCCACGGATTCGGCGGCAGCCAGGGTGCGGATCGACTGGACCTCGCCGGCGATATCCCCGCGTCCCCCCGGCGCATCCCGGCGCACCTGCCGCAACAGCCGCGAAACGTCGGCGGCGGTGATCCCCATGGCGCGCATGCGGGAGGGATCCAGATCCACCTGAATCTCCCGATCGATCCCCCCCATGCGGTTGAATCTGCCTACACCCGGAACCGCCAGCATGGCCTTGGCGATGTCGTTGTCCACCAGCCAGGAGAGTTCTCCCTCGTCCAATTTGTCGGATTTCACCACGAAGGCGATCATCACCCCGCCCGTGGTGGTGCGCTTGGAGATCACCGGCGTGGTCAGGTCCTGGGGCAGGTCGGCGCGGGTGGTGTCCACGGCGTTGCGCACCTCGTCGAGGGCCACGTCCGCGTTCTTGTCGATGTTGAATTCGATGAGGATGTTCACCACGCTGTCGGTCAGGGTGGAACGGATGTGCTCCACCCCGCCCAGCGAGGCCACGGCATCCTCGATCCGGCGCGCCACTTCGGTCTCCAGTTGCGCGGGGGCCGCCCCCTCCAGGGTCGCGGTGACCGTGATGATCGGCACCTCGATGTCGGGAAAGTTCTGGATCCCCAGACTCCGGAACGAGGAGATCCCCAACAGCGTCAGCAGGGTGAACAAGAGAATCGCCGGCACCGGATGCTTGATGGAGAGCGCGGAGAAGTTCATGGCTTTGCGCTCTCCTTCACCAGCACCCGATCCCCGTCCTTGAGAAAGGCCCCGCCGCTGGTCACTATTTGGGCCTGCTCCTCCACGCCCGCGAGAATGGCGATCCGTTCCCCCCGTCGCTGCCCGGTGGTCACCTTGCGCCGCGTCACCCGATCCGGGCCGACAAGTTCGAAAAGGTAGGTAAAACCGTCCGCGTTGAGGATCGTGGATTGGGGCAGGGTGAGTACCCGTTCCTCCCCCAGCAGGATCTCCCCCTGGGCGAACATGCCGGCCTGCGCCTCGACTTCGGCGGGCAGGTCGAAATAGGCCAACCCCTTGCGGGTGTTGGGGTCCTGGGTGGGGGCGATCTGGCGCAGGATGGCCAGGGCGCTCTTGCCGTTCGACAAGGAGAGCGTGGCCTTTTGCCCGGCGCGGATGCGGGTCAGTTGGGCGGCGGTCAATTCGGCGCGCCACTCCAGGCGGCCCTGACGCACCAGACGGAACAGCTCGCCACCCACCTGCGCCACCGCCCCCAGCGTGGCGTTGCGCGCCGAGATGACCCCGTCGTCCGCCGCCAGGATGCGGGTCTGGCGCAGACGCGCCTCCTCCAGCTCCAGGCTGGCCTTGGCGGCGGCCAGGTCGGCCCGGGCCGACTCCTCGCCGATCAGATACTGGGTGATCTGCTGCTCCGACAACGCCCCCGATCCGGTCACCGCCCTGGCCCGCTCCCCGTTGGCCTTCGCCAGGGCCAGCCCGGCCTGGGCGCGGGCCACGTTGGCCTTCTGCAGGGCATGGGTCGCCTTGACGGTGGCATCCGACAGTCGGGCCAACTCCTGATCCCGCTTCACCACGCTGCCCACGTCCACCGACAGGGAGGTGATGGCCAGGCCGCCGATCTCCGCTGCCACGATGGCCTCCTGCCAGGCATGAATCCCGCCGCTGGCCAGCAGGGTCTCCGGCCACTGCTCGGCGACCGGCCGCACGGTGGTCACCGTGAGCACCGCCTTCTCTTCCTGGTTCGGTTGCGCCGCGACCGTCAACGGGGCAAGCAGCATGCAGACCAGAGGCAACCAATACCGCGCCTGTTTCATCGCTCTTCTCCGGGCGTCCAGCCGCCGCCCAAGGCCTTGTACAGATTGATCCAGAGTTGTGCTTCCCGGCGCTCCAGCTCGATGACCGCCCGCTCGGCGCCGATGCTCTTGCGGCGGGCCTCCTCCAGGGCGAGCAGGCTGATCCCCCCCTTGCTCCAGTGGGTTTCGCTCGCCGCCAGAAACGCGGCGAATCCGGTCGCCGCCTTGCGGGTGTCCGTGCTTCGGTCACGGGTGCTCGCCAGATTGACCAGCACGCTTTCCACCTCCCGCACCGCGTTGGTAACCGCCTGCCGGAAGTTGGCCAGCGCGATGCGTCGTTTCGCCTCGGCGGCCCGCACATTGGCCGCCCGCGCCCCGGCGTCGAACACCGGCAGTTGCAGGGCCGGGCCGAAACTCCACGGCTGGTTGCGCAACGTGACGCTCCCCATGGCGCTGGAGCTGCTTCCCACGCTCCCCAGCAGGGAGAAGCGCGGCCAGCGGTTGGCCTCCGCCTCGCCGATCCCGGCGTTGGCTGCCATCAGTTCCGCCTCGGCGCTGGCCAGATCGGGACGCTGGCCGAGCAGTTGCGCCGGCACCGTGCGCACCACGAAGGGCGCCATGCCCGGCAGGCGTCCGCGACCGGGTCGCAGCCGTTCCCTGACCGCCGGCTCCGGCAGACCGCTCAACGCCACCAGCCCCTTGACCGTCACATCGCACACCCCCTGCTGGGCAATCACCTGGCTGCGGGCGTCGCTGAGTCCGGCTTCGGCCAGTTCGCCATCGCTGGCGGCGGTCAACCCGGCCCGGATGGCGGCGCGGGTGGCCTCGACGCTCTTGACGCGCGAGGCGATCTCTTCTGCCATGCTGGCCACCATGCGTTCGCAGCCGCGCAGATCGGCGTAGAGCGTCGCCACCTCGGCGGCCAGCGTGACCCGCAATCCATGCAAGTCCGCCTCGCGGGCCGCCACCTTGGCCCGCGCCCCCTCGGTGGCTCGTTTCACCCTTCCGAAGAGATCCAACTCCCAGCCCGCATCCACCGTCATCCCCACGGTGCTCATGGAGAGCACGGCGGGGTTGGGGTGGTTGCCGCTCCGGTTGGCCGCGCTGCCCAGCGTGACCTGCGGCTTCTCCGTCGCCTGCTGGCCGGTCAACGCCGCACGGGCTGCGTCGATGGCCCCTTTCGCCCCTTCCAGGCCGGGATGGTTGGCGCAGGTGGCCGCGAGCAGTGCGCTCAGGGCCGGATCCTCGCAACGCGCCCACCAGTCGGTCGGATTTTCCGGTGTCCCACCCTGCGGCAGGGTGGCCTGCCAGCCGGCGGTCGGCAAGACCTCCGGGGGTCTGCGATAGTCCGGTCCCATGACCGCGCATCCGGCCAGCATCACCAGGGAGGAACATAAGCCGACCAGTCGTCGGGTGGGGGTAACGGGCATCGCGTGGCCATTCCGGGGCGGGGTGTGTGGATGGATATTTATCTTGCAAGATAAATTTTTGCACGGAGTATATTGACATTTAATCTATCTTGCAAGATATTTTTTTCTTTTCACCAATCGGGGGGCGTCATGGATGTTTCCGTTAGCGAATTGATAAAATTGCATCAAGAGAATTGGTCGGCGACTTTCGATCCGGTTCATACCCCCTTTTTTTACACGCTGCATCGCGTGCATGGGAAACTGTTGGGCCGGGCCATGCAGGTGATGGAGCGGCACGGTTTCACGCCGTCGGAGTTCGATGTCCTGGCCAGTCTGCGCCGTTCGCCTCCGCCGCACGAGATGACGCCATCGCAGTTGCAGCAGGCCCTGCTGATCACCTCTGGCGGTTTGACCAAGATTCTGCAGCAGTTGGAGGGCCGGGGTCTGATCGCCCGTTCCATCGCTTCCGGGGACCGGCGGGTCAAGCCCGTGCATTTGACCGGGGCGGCCTTTCCCGTGGTCGAGGCGGCCATGCGGGAGATGGTCGGCCAGGAGTGCCACAGGGTGGCGACGCTTTTGAGTGCGGAGGAGATCCGGCGCATGACGGAGTTGCTGGCGAAAATGCTCGCGGATGGGGAGGGGCAGGGGGTATGATATCGGCGAACGAGCGGAATCGCTCCCAGTACGACACCACGCTGAAAGACTTGTTTCAGCAATTGCCGCAGTGCCTGTTGCAGGCGGTGATGGGGGGCAGGGCGGTGCGGCATCTGCCTGCCGAGTTCGCCTCCACCATGAAGCGCATTCCGGATCTGGTGTTGT
>PDZX01000050.1 GCA_002753185.1 Magnetococcales bacterium WMHbin3 | reverse complement strand
GGGGTGGTGGGGGTGGCGGCTGGGGCTGCTGGTTTCGCGGCGGGAGCGGCGGGAGCCGCCGGGGCCGCAGCCTGTGGCGTGGGCGCGGCGAGAGTTGTCGGAGCGGTGGCGGCATGCGCCTCGGCGCCCGGTTCCGCCGGGGGCGGAGCGCTGGCTGCCGGGTCCGCCGGGCGTTGTGCTTTTTGTTGTTCCGCCTGGGAGAGGAGTTCGACCCGCTCATTCAACGTCTTGTTGGCGTGGCGCAACTCCTCGAGGCCGCCCTGCATGGACTCCATCTGCCTCTCCATCAGGGAGAGGCGGTTGGTGAGTTCCGAGGAGACCGCGCGCTGGGTCTGTTCGGCCTTTTGCAGACGTTCCGCGACCTCGTCGATGCGCGCCGCCCAGGGGGGTTTGGGTGCGCCCTCGGCCCCCTCCGGAGGGGAACCCAGGCCGGTACAACCGGCGAGCAGGGAGGCGATCCCCAGGACCGCCAGCAGGCGCGGTCCCGGGGCACGGGTCGAAGGAAGGCGAGGCGGCATCGCGTTCATGGGGGTGACTGGATTCAAGGAACGAGGTCGGCGCGACGGTTTTTGTTCCAGGCCGCTTCGCTATGGCCATTGACCAGGGGCCGCTCCTTGCCGTAGCTGACGGTGCGGATCCGGGACGGCTCGACGCCCTGGGAGATCAGGAACTGCTTGACGGAGTCGGCGCGTTTTTGGCCGAGGGCCAGGTTGTACTCACGGGTGCCGCGTTCGTCGCAGTGGCCCTCGATGGTGACGTTGCGCTTGCCGAGCCAGCGGGCGTTATGGGTGAGCACGGAGGCGGAATTGGGGGTGATCTCGTCGGAGTTGAGGGCGAAATAGATGCGGTGTTCCGGTTCGCCGGCCATTTTGCCATCGGCCATGCCGGCGGTTCTGCCATCGAGCGAGCCGGCGGAGCCGTCGGCGCGGCCCAGGGCGCGGCCGTCATCGCCGGTTCTGCCGGAGGCGGCGCCCGCCTGGCCGCCGTCGGGGCCGGCTTCGGGCACCGAGCCGCAGGCGGAGAGCAGGCCAAGGGTGAGAAGGGTGACGGCCAGGAAGTGAAAACGCTTTGTCATCATGGTGTTACATCCTCGTTACAGAGAGAGTGGAAATGCGCTTACGATCGCGAGCCGCGCATTGGCGTTCGCGAGATACCTCATTAATGATAAACGATCGCGCGGCGCGGGTCAATTCCTCATTATTTCAGCAAAGGAGACCAGGAAGGATCCGAGGCGTTGATGTCCGGATCCATGGGCACGGCGCGTTCATTGTAGCCGGTCAGGTCGATGGTGTAAAGGCGCGAGCCTTTGCCCTGAATCTCCCTGGTGAAGGCGATGACCCGGCCGTTGGGCGCCCAGGCCGGGGATTCGTCCATCCAGGAGCTGGTCAGGTTGCGTCCCTGGTTGCCCTGGGGGTTGATGACGGCGATGCCGAAGGCGCCGCCGCCGCCCTTGACGTAGGCGATCAGGTCGCCGCGCGGGGACCAGGAGGGGGCGGCGTTGTAATTGCCCTCGAAGGTGATGCGGGTCTGACTGGAGCCGTCGGCGTTCATGGTATAGATCTGCGGCGTACCGCCGCGATCGGAGTTGAAGACGATGCGCCGGCCATCCGGGGACCAGGAGGGGGAGGTATCGATTCCGGTGCTGTGGGTGAGGCGGGTGAGGTGTCCGGAGGCCAGATCCTTGACGTAGATTTCCGGATTGCCGTCCTTGTTGAGGGTCAAGGCCATGCGGGAGCCGTCCGGGGACCAGGAGGGGGCGCTGTTGAGGCCGGGGTAGTCATCGACCAGGCTCTTCTTGCCGGTGTAGAGTTCCCACTTGTAGATGCGCGGCTCGCCGGAGACGTAGGAGAGGAAGAAGAGGTTGTCGCCATTGGGGGAGAAGCGTGGGGTGAGGACCAGGGAGCGTCCTTCGGTCATGTCCACGCGGTTGAGGCCGTCCTGATCCATGATGGAGAGCCATTTCTTGTCGCCGCGCTGGGCCACGAAGACGATGCGCGAGGAAAAGTAGCCGGATTCGCCGGTGAGGCGGGCGTAGATTTCGTCGGCGATGCGGTGGGCCACCATGTGCCAGTCCTTTTTCGGGGCGGAGAAGCGCTGGCCCTTGCCGACCGGGGTTCCCTTGTAGACATCGTAGAGGAAGAAGTCGGCGGTCACCTCGGTGCCGGTATCGGTGACCGAGCCGGAGACCACGGCCTCGGCGCCGACGATGCGCCAGTCCTTGAAGTTGGGGCCTTGTTGCCACAGGGAGGCGGGATCTTGCAGGAACCCTTTGCGTTCGAGGATCTGGAAGAGGCCGGAGCGTTCCAGGTCGGCGGCGACCACGTCGGCGATGCGGCCTCCGGAGGCCCCGCCCGGCTGGTCGAGGAACTGGGGTATGGCGATGGGCAGCGGCTGCAATCCCCCCTTGGAGATATCGATTTGCAGTCCGGCGTGGGCTGGCGCGCATGACAGGATCAGCAGGCAGGTCAGGAGGAGGCGTAGGGTGAAGTGCGTCATGCGAGGCATCCGTTTTTTGTCGCGGTTCGTAATTCTATTGAGTCACATCTCACCCGACCCATGGGTCAAGGATCAGGAATTGCCTTGTGCAGACAGGTCAGATGACAAAATCTCTTGAGGCACTTGCGGCTCTTCAATGATTGCAATACATTCCATTCCATTTGGACATTGCTGACATTGTATTTCTTCCCACCGAATTTGTTTTTGACAACAATTTTTAAACATCCCATTTAAATAACCAAGAAAAAATTTGCATATATTTTGTTTATCTTTGTTGAGCAGATGACTTTTTAATAATATTCTATTGCCATCTAATTTTATCGAACTAATCAATCCAGCCCTGTAATCTACCTCTCGCCACTTTTCAATAAATAGTCCGAGATTATTTCTGCTTCTCCTTACGGGCATTTTTAACGAAAAATTCTCTCCAACCGACAACCCAATGTCATAAGGCTTGCTCAGTGCATCAATCATTAATATAATCGTTTCTTCCCTTAAACCAATATTGATACTACCTGTATGAAGGTCTGTCCTCGTGCCGTCGCTATCAATCCAGTAGCCAACAAAACTATGCGAGATAAGCCGATCAAAATACATGGCCAATGGAAGAAGCACCACTAATGCTGGCAGTACAATTTGCAACGCTTGCTCTAGCGAAATGAAATATATCTCTGTTTTACAAAAAAAAGACATCTCGGTATTACTGCATTTTGCAAGCAAAGCGTCATTTAATAAATTGGCAGGCAAAATCGAACCAAAAGCCGCAACAATAAGATTTATACATAATAATAATCCTGTAATAAATAATATTGATTTTCTTTTTGTATAAACTATTATTCTATTTTGATCTAAATAGCTTCCAATGCGAGTATAAGGCGCTGCAAAAATAATATAAAAAATTAACACAAAAAGATCAAAAAAGACAATGGTGTAGAAACCATACCGTAAAGAATATCCCATAAGCACAATCGCACACAGGATGAGAAATCCAGAAACAAGATTATTCTTCATTCTCCTGCTCCTACAAACAGTTCTCCGGCAAGGTTGGTATTCATAAAGCGCCTAATATCGTCACGATCTGAAAAATTTCCTGCCGCAAGCATCAATTTAGGAATAGCAGATTCCATCATCATATCATGCAATGATATCATTCCTTCAGCACGCAAGGCATGGGATGTTTCATAAATATTCATTTGCATTCCCCCTTCGCCCTCGTGTTGAGAAACAGCAAAAATAAGCTTATCATGCTCCCGTAAAACGCTCAATGTTTTTAAAATCGATCCCAATCCTTGAACGGGTCCTGTTCCAGAATTATAGATCGCTAACAGAACAGCAACAATTTTTTCTTTTTTTGCAACCGACTCTAATATTACAGGATCAAAGCCGGGATGGATTGCATAAAATTCGATTTTATCTGAAGCGAATTCCGGCATGAGACTCGGAAATCGTTCATGACATGGATAAATCTCAAGAAAATCATGATTGAGAGCGACATTGCACCCCTGCACCTCACCTATCCACGAATGATCTCCTAGATTAAAATTTCGGAAGCAATAACCAGCCCAAGAGAACTTTTTGATCCTGGAAGCAAGAAAAATTTTCCCCTTATCCGGGTCCCCAGTCCCATTAAACACCACAAAACATCCATTTAATTTGTTGTCAATGAGATATTCCAGTGTAGAGATTGACTGACTAACATTAATCGGTCCATCCGAATCAATAGCAGTCATCGGCTTATTAGCGCCTGAAATAACGACTGGCCAATGTTTTGACAGAGGCTCATAAAAAGACAATGCAGCTGCGGAATAGGCGAGAGTGTCCGTGCCATGCAAAATTAGCACGCCATCAGCAGAATGAAATTTCGCCAAAGTCAGTGTTTTCGAACACACATAACCCCAATCGGTAGGATGAAAATTTTCACTAAGCGAATTTAATACCTGCTGAACGATTAAAACAAGATTGTTGACATTTACATATTGCCCAATCAAGGCAGCAATGATCTCAGCTTGATGTTCAGGGTTTGCCGGTCTAAGACCATTAGCACCCGATTCACTGCCAATCGTTCCGCCTGTCAGGACAATCAAGATCCGCATGGTTCGCTTTCGGTGTCTTTGGAAGAAGGTCAAATAACGGTTGCAGTGTCGTTCCGCTGTATCACGCCAAATGATTAGTATGTATTTATTTTCAATGAGTTACCCAGATCAATACCTGTTCTGTTGTGAGGATAACCGTTGCCGCATGCAAAAGCAAGCCCCAGCAGTAATGCTGCCACAAATGTGACTTTAAGCAAATAGCAGGCCATATTTACAAATTCATCATGAATTCTGCCAGGTCGCGTCCCCCTCACACCTGGGCAAGGGCTGGGCTTGTACTGACTGGATGACAAAGACCTGCACAAAGTGGAATCGTTCATATTCAATTGCAACATCAATCGATTCAGGTACATTTTGCGATCGAAACAAACAATTGAAAAAATTTATAGCGTCATAACTATTGCACAAAAAATTTTTATATCAATAGATTTTGTATTGCATTCCGCAACAGATTCACGCCATCCTCTATATACGTTCACGAAACTCAGAATCCGCGAGCACCCTGCAAAACTCCGAGGAATCCCATGACCGCCATTCCCCTGAAGTACCGCCTGCTCCCCTTCCTGCAATGGTTCCCCATCCACTCCATCATCCTGCGCGATGACCTCCTCGCCGGCATCACCGGCGCCCTGGTCCTGGTGCCCAAGGCCATGGCCTACGCACAACTCTCCGGCCTGCCCATCTATTTCGGCCTCTATACCGCCTTCGTGCCAGCCTTTCTCGGCGCCCTGTGGGGATCCAGCCGCCAACTGGCCACCGGCCCGGTGGCCGTCGTCTCCCTGATGACCGCCGCCGCCGTCACCCCACTGGCACTCCCCCTGTCGGACGAATACGTCGGCTACGCCCTGCTGCTCACCCTGCTGGTCGGGGTCATCCAGTTGCTCCTCGGCGTGGTCAAACTGGGCACCATCGTCAATTTCGTCTCCCATCCGGTGATCCTCGGCTTCATGAACGCCGCCGCCATCATCATCGGCCTCTCCCAGTTCGACCAGCTCCTGGGCATCCCCAAGGGCCGCAGCGACTCCTTCCTCAAAGACATCTGGGAGATGCTCTCCTACATCCCCTATACCCACCTGCCAACCCTGGGCATGTCCCTGCTGGCCTGCGCCCTGATCCTCGGACTCAAGAAAGTCTCCTGGCTCGCCAAACCCTCGGTGCTGGTGGTGGTGGTCATCACCACCCTGCTCAGCGCCGGGCTGGACTACTCCAACAAGGAAAAAAGCCCACTGACCGGCATCGCCACCCCAGGCGTGCGGGATATGGTCACGGCCTATGCCGACACCGAACGCCGCATCACCGAACTGATGGCCGAATCCACCGCCAAGGCCACCCAACTGCGCACCGCGCAAAAGGAAAAGGATGCGCGCACCGAAGCCGAACTGAGCCATGCCATCAAGCTTCTGGAACTCGACATGCAGGCCCTGAAAAAGCAAAACAACCTGCGCAACGGCCAGATCAACAAAATGCAATTCGAACGCGACGCGACCCAGCCGATCTTTCATTTCCAGGGCGCCATCCCCCAGGGGGTCAAGACCGATGGCCGCGCCTGGCACGTCAAAAAAATCGACAAGAACGAACTCCTCATGAGCAGCGGCGGCGACGTGGTGGGCAACATCCCCGCCGGACTACCGGCCTTCCGCATGCCGAACTTCTCCTGGGATGCCATCATGTCCCTGCTCACCTCGGCCCTCATCATCTCCCTGGTCGCCTTCATGGAGTCGATCTCCATGGCCAAGGCCATGGCCACCAAGTCCAAACAGATGATCGACCCCAACCAGGAGCTGATCGGCCAGGGCATCGCCAACCTCGGCGGCGCCTTCTTCCAGGCCTATCCCGCCTGCGGCTCCTTCACCGGCTCGGCGATCAACCTCCAGGCCGGCGCCAGGACCGGCTTCGCCATGGTCTTCAACGGCATCTTTGTGGCGGTCACCCTGCTCTTCCTCACCCCCTACCTCTACCATCTGCCCAAGGCGGTCCTGGCGGTGATCATCATGTTCGCCGTCACCAGCCTGCTCACCCCCACCGCCATCAAGCACACCTGGCAGGCCAGCCGCGTGGACGGCATGGTCGTGGCCGTCACTTTCGTGGTCACCCTGCTGGCCGCCCCTCACCTGGACAAGGGGATCATCGTCGGCACCGTGCTGTCGCTGCTGTTGTTCCTCTATCACACCATGAAGCCGCGCGTGGCGGTCCTGGGACGCTTCAACGACGGCACCCTGCGCGACGCCAGGGTCAACAACCTCCCCACTTCGCCCCTGGTCACCGCCATCCGCTTCGATGGCCGGCTCTATTTCGCCAACGTGGCCTATTTCGAGGACGCACTCCTGGACGCCATCGCCGCGAACCCGCAAGCACGCTACATCCTGGTGGTGGGCGACGGCATCAACGCCATCGACTCCTCCGGCGAAGAGGTGATCCACCATGTGGTGGAGCGCCTCAGGGAGAATGGTGTGGAGGTGATGTTCTCCGGACTCAAAAAGCAGGTGCTGGACGTGATGCACGCCACCAAACTGTGGGATACCATCGGCGCGGAACGCTTCTTCCCCACCGCCGACCAGGCGCTGACGACGATCTTCGCCCGCAACGGCAGCACGGCGGCCAACGACCCGCTGCGCCCGGCAACGGCCTGATCAGCGCCGCAACAGGTAGGCCCAGTACTCGTCCGGACCGCAGGCAAGCTCGAAGTTGAGGACCACCCTGCCCTCCAACGTCAGACCGGCCCGCGCGAACAAGGCTTGCCAAAGGCAGTCCGGCAGCACGCTGTAGTGGTTCGGATTGCGCTCGTGATGCGCGGAGGTGTCCGGCGCGGGGACCTCCACGTAGATCCGGCCGCCGGGCCGGGTGATCCGGAGGTATTCGCTCAGGGTGAAAAAGGGCGCCACGCTGTGCTCCAGCACGTGACGGCACCAGAGAAAATCGAACGCTCCATCCGCGAAGGTCATGAAATTCTGGTCCATCTGGTGAACCCGCAACCCCTTGTTCAGACAGACCTCGTAGTCCGTTCCCAGGGTGATCCCCTCGGCGGTCAAACCATGATCGCGAAACCGCTCCAGGGCCACGCCCTGACCGCAACCGATATCCAGAATCCGCAGGCCGGGAACCAGAATCCCTCCCCGCACCAGATCGCCCATCACCTGTCCGGTCACCATGTCGGCGATCGCCCCGGGAAGCTCCGGATAAACGTCCAGGGAGAGTCGATCCAGAAACCGGTCGTAGTGGACATAATCGCGCATGGCAAAAAACGCCTCCTCAATTGGCCGCAGGGGGTTCCCGCGCCCCGTCCCCATCCGCGGAAAGCATGCGCAGCTTCTTGAGCCTGCGCCACAAGGAGACCCGGTCGATGGCCAGAATCTCCGCCGCCAGGGTCTGGTTGCCGCCGGTTTCGTCCAACACCCAGCGGATGTAATCGGTCTCCAGCTCCTCCAGGGTGGGAGGACGGTCTCCGCGACCGCGAAACGTGCGAATCACCTGAATCCGCAACTCGTCCGGCAGGTGTTGCGGGGTGATGACCTCCTCGTTGCACAGGGCCACCGCCCGCTCGATGACGTTCTCCAGCTCGCGGATGTTGCCGGGATAGTCGTATTCGCGCAGGATCGCCATCGCCTCCGGGGCGATGGAACGCACCCGCCTGTCCATCCGCTCCACGCCCCGCTTGAGAAAATGGTCCGCCAGCAGGGCGATATCCCCGCGCCGCTCCTTGAGGGGCGGGATCGACAGCGTGATCACGTTCAGCCGAAAATAGAGATCCTGCCGGAATTTGCCCAGGGAGACCGCCTCCGCCAGATTGCGGTTGGTGGCGGCGATGAAGCGGACGTCGATGGCAATGGGCCGCACCCCACCCACCCGCATGATCTCCCGCTCCTGAATGGCCCGCAACAGCTTGACCTGCATGGAGAGGCTCATCTCCGTCAACTCGTCCAGGAACAAAGTACCCCCGCGCGCCGCCTCCATCAGCCCCACCTTGGCCACCACCGCGCCGGTAAAGGCCCCCTTCTCGTGGCCGAACAGCTCGCTGGCCAACAGATCCTCCGAGAAGACCCCGCAGTTGACCGCCACGAACGGGCCTTCGGGCCGCCCGCCGTGCTGATGAATGGCGCGGGCGATCAGCTCCTTGCCCACCCCGCTCTCTCCGGTGATCAGGGTGTTGCAGCCGGTCGGGGCCACCTGCCGCACGGTCTCCAGCAGTTTGAGCATGCCGGGATCCCGCGTGATGATCGAGCCGTCCCCCTGGAGCCGACGCAGCTTCTCGCGCAGGTCGCGGTTCTCGCGCCGCAGGTGGACCTTCTGCATCGCCTCCCGCACCACCTTGCGCACCTCGTCCAGGCGGAACGGCTTGGCGATGTAAAAGAAGGCCCCCTCCCGCATCGCCTCCACCGCCGACTCCAGGGTGGCGAAGCCGGTGATCAGGATCACCTCGCTTTCCGGGGCGCGCTGCTTGCAGACCCGCAGCACCTCCATGCCATCCGATCCCTCCATGCGCAGATCGGTCAGCACCACGTCGAACGTCTGGCGCCGCAACAGGGCGACCGCCTCCTGCCCGTCCTCGAGCGCCGTGGTCCGATACCCCTCCTTGCGCATCACATGCGCAAGATTGCGCATGGCGATGGCCTCGTCATCCACGATCAGAACCGAACCCGCGTCAACCATTTTCTCGCACCGGCAAACGAATGATGAACCGCGTCCCGCGATTCAACCAACTCTCGACCGCGATCTCCCCCCCGTGCTCCTCGATCACCTCATGCACCACCGCCAACCCCAATCCCGACCCCTTGCCCACCGGCTTGGTGGTGAAAAACGGATCGAAAACCCGCGCCAAATGCTCGCCAGCGATCCCCAGGCCCGTATCCCGCACCTCGATCTCGGTCCAGGGGGCGCGGCAGCGACTGCCGGCGATCCCGCTGGCCACTGCGGTATTGGGCGGCATGGCCCGGATCAGGACCTCCCCGCGATCGGGAATGGCATCCACCGCGTTCTTGAGCAGATTGAGGAAGACCTGCTGCAAACGCTGCCGGTCCCCGGACAGGACCAGCTCCCGATCCACCTCCACCCGCACGCGGATGCGCGGCGGGATAAGCCCCTTGCTGAAGCGGATCGCCTCGTCGATCAGGGGGGCCAGCCGCACCGCCTCCGCCCGAAACGGACGGTCGCGGGCGAAATCCAGCAGCGAGCGCACGATGTCCCTGGCCCGCCGGGTCTGGCCGTCGATCTGCTCCAGCATCTCGCGGGCGAAGGCCGGATCCGCCGCCGCCCCCTCCTCCAGCAGGATCTGACAGGAGGTGGAGATGTTGGAAAGCGGATTGTTCAGCTCGTGGGCCACCCCGGCCAGCAAGGTCCCCAGGGCCGCCAGCTTTTCGGAGCGCACCAGGTTCCGCTGCCGCTCCCGAAGCTCCCGGAGCACCAGGTTGAACGCCTGGGTCAAGGAGAGGATCTCCCGTGCGTCATCCTCGATCCGCAACGACTCGAAGCGGCCGTCCACCACCCCGGCCATGCTCTCCTCCAGACGCCGCAGCGGCAGCACGATCCGCCGCGCCACCGTCCGCCCCAGCAGCAGAATCACCACCACCGCCGCGATCATGGCCATCAGCAGCATCAGCCGATGCCGCTCCAGCGCCCGGCGCGCCTCGATCCGCTCGGTCTCGGCCGCCCCTTCCGCCGCCGTGACGATCGCCTTGCCCAGGGTACGGATCTTCTTTTCCGCCTCGCCGTCCACCTGCGCCGAGACCAGCTCACGGTACATCCCCACCGCCCCGGCGGGCAGCCCTTCCAGATTGGGATTGCCCTCCACCCGCTCCAGATAGCCGAGCAACTGGTCCATGTCCTCCCGCTGGTGAAAGAGAAAAAAATTCTTCTCGAACCGGCGCATCTCCAGCACGTCGTTGAGCATCAGAAACACATGCTCCCCCCGCACCAGCCGCGCCGAGACCACCCGCAGCTCCACCAGGGTGAACAGGCCCAGCCCCAGGGCCAGGGCACTGATGAGGTAATACCCGAACAGCACCTTGTGTTGCAGCGACGTTTGGCCCATGAAGCCTCTCCACCGATGGTAGTGAGTCCTGTTGCATTTTGCAAGCCCCTGTCCGATCCGCTTTTTTCTAATTCATTTTCAATTTATTAATAAAAAAAAGCCCTCGGAATGCCCGGTAATGGTATTTCAGAATGCAATGGACAGCAAGCCATCTTCAAACCACTTTTTCGACAATTTATTGAAAATTAATGAAAAATTCATATGGCCCACACCTTGCCATTAGCTCAGGCAAGATTTCATTACACAACAAACCCACAGGGAGCAGAACATGCCGGAAGCGCCGCAAGCAAGACGCAAAATCCTGCTGGTCCTGCACGCCCGCGAACCGGAGGCCGGCGTGCTCGCCACCGCCAGATCCATGATGGAACGCCTGGAGGCGGAAGTGGAAATCCTCATGCGCTCCGAGGTCATGTACCACTCCACCCCGGTGGACCGCTTCCTGGAAGAGGTGACCAGCAGTGGCGGCAATGGCCGCCTGCTCTACCGCCCCGACCTCTCCTGGGACGCGGTCGTCCGCCACGCCGGAGCGCTCTCCAGCGTGGTCTGCATCGTGGTGGAGTCGCTGGAAAAATGGGGTCTCAAAAACGACCGGGCAAGCCGACGGCCCCCGCCCTGGAGCAACCGCCTCCCCTGCCCCCTGGTGGTGGCCGGCGCGGCAGGCAACCATTCATGACACCTGGTGCGAAGGAAATAAAATGATGATAAAATTACCATTTCTGAAATGGTTCCCCATGAGCCGCGAGACGCTGCAAGCCGACATCTTGGCCGGCATCACGGTGGCGCTGGTGCTCATCCCCCAGTCCATGGCCTACGCCAACCTGGCCGGACTCCCCGCCTACTACGGCCTCTACGCCGCCTTCCTGCCCGGCGCCGTGGCGGCCCTGTTCGGCTCCTCCCGCCAGTTGGCCACCGGGCCGGTGGCCGTGGTCTCTTTACTCACCGGCGCCTCCCTGCTCCCCTTCGCCCAGACCGGCAGCGACGCCTACATCGCCCTGGCCATCATGATGTCCATGCTGATCGGTTTCGTCCAACTCATCCTTGGTCTGCTGCGGCTGGGGGTGGTGGTCAATTTCCTCTCCCACCCGGTCATCGTGGGTTTCACCAATGCGGCGGCCCTGATCATCGGCCTCTCCCAGCTCTCCAAGATCCTCGGGGTCAAGATGGGACGCAGCGATCACTTCCTGCAAGACATTTGGGGGGTGTTTCAACAATTCGGTTCCACCCACCTGCCCTCCCTGATCTTTGGCGTGGTGGCCTTCACCATCATGTTTACTCTGAAGAAAAAAGCCCCCCGCCTCCCCAACGTCCTGATCGCCGTGACCCTGACCACCCTGGCCAGCTGGCTCATGGGCTACGAGAACGCGGGGGGCAAGGTGGTGGGCGCCGTTCCCGGCGGCCTGCCCTCGGTCTCCCTGCCCAGCCTCGACCTCCATCACATGGGCAACCTGATCGGCAGCGCCATCGTCATCTCCATGGTCGGCTTCATGGAGGCCATCTCCATCGCCAAGGCCATGGCCGCCCGCACCAAACAAGGCATCGACCCCAACCAGGAGCTGATCGGGCAGGGACTGGGCAATCTCGCAGGCAGCCTGACCCTGGCCTATCCCACCTCCGGCTCCTTCTCCCGCTCGGCGGTCAATCTGGATGCCGGGGCCAAGACCGGCCTCTCCTCGGTGATCACCTCCCTGATGGTGCTCGCCACCCTGCTCTTTCTCACCCCGCTCCTCTACCACCTCCCCGAGGCGGTGCTCGCCGCCGTGATCATGATGGCCGTGGTGGGCCTGCTGAACGTGCGCGCCATCGTCCACGCCTGGCACGCCAACCGTCATGACGGCATCGCCGCAGTCGCCACCTTCGTCGCCTCCCTGGCCTTCGCCCCTCACCTGGACAAGGGGATCTTCTTCGGCGCCGGACTGGCCATCCTGCTCTACCTCTACCGCACCATGAGCCCCCGCGTCGCCCAGCTCGGCCTCTACCCGGACGGCACCCTGCGCGACGTCGCCATCCACCCCCAACTGCCCACCGACCCGCGCATCATCGTCCTGCGCTTCGACGGCCAGCTCTATTTCGCCAATGTCTCCTATTTCGAAGAGATGGTCCTCGACGCCGTGGCCGCCAAACCGAACGCCAAATTTCTCCTGCTGGTCGGCGACGGCATCAACCAGATGGATGCCTCCGGCGAGGAGGTGGTCCACCACCTGGTCGAACGCATCCGCAAAAATGGCATGACAATGGTATTTTCAGGTCTGAAACGCCAAATAATAATTGTAATGCAGGCCACCGGCCTGTTCGATTACGTGGGCGGCAACAAGAACATCTTCGCCACCGAACAAGCCGCCCTGAACGACATCTACGAACGGCTCTCCGGCGACAAGAACCGCCCCCTGCTGTGTGTCCCGGAGGCCTCATGAAACCCATGGTCACCTTGATCGTCCAACGCGACGACCAGCCCGTCATGCGCGCGCTGCTCGCCGACATCGAATCCGGCCTGCTCGTCTCCCCAGCCGCACGGGAAAAAACCCATCAGCGGGAACGCACCAGCAAGAGTTCGCACCAGGCGTCGAATGGATTGTTCCAGTTGTGGGGCTTGCCAGGATGGTAGTAAACGGATTGGTTCTCGGCCAGTTCGTACCGTTCGCCCTCGTGCGTCAAGATGGCGTGGCCCCGCAGCACGCGGACGAATTCCACGCTCCCCTTGACCCCGAACAGCTCTTCCGACATCTCGCCGCCAGGCTTGAGCCGGATCAGCACCGGCTCGAACGTGGTGGAGTGATAGCGCGACCCCAACGGAACGACCTCCGCGCCTTGCCTGGCGCTGAAAACCGGACGGTTGTTGCTGGTCAGGATCTCCACGGTCAAGGTGTGGTCATCCGGATCGGCGAAAAACGACGCGATGGGAACCCCCAAGGCATCGGCCAGCTTTTCCAGGGTGGCCACCGAGGGCGAGGATTGGCCGCTCTCGATCTGCGAAAGGCCGGCGGTACTGATGCCGGCCCGTTCCGCGAGCGCCCGTTGGGACAATTCGCGTTGTTTGCGGAATTGCTGAATACGCAGATGCACTTGGCTTGGCATGGCGAAAGAACCTTCTTTATTAGTGATTGTAATGTACAAAAAAACAGACACGAGCGAGATGGATCTTGCTTCTTTTCACACATGATTCAATTGATATTATTTTATCATTCACCGTTTGTCGAGAAAAAAAACAGACACTTGATATTCGAATAAGTTTGCCTTGTGTTCGTTTTTGTGTATAATGGGGCCATGCTTCACCACACCCCCCCCCCCACAGATACGATTCAGGAGGCATGCCATGTCAGCAACCAACAGCAGCTTTTCCAGATTGACCAACCGGATCTTTCCACGCATGCCCGATTTCTATCGCCTGATCATCGAAGAGTGCAATCTGGCCGACCATGCCGCCACCACCCTCGAAGAGTACGTGCGAACCGGCCACCACTCCCGCACCCTGCTGATCGCCCGCCTGGATCAGGAAGGGGAACGTCTGCGGCAACGCAACCTGGACATTCTGAAAAACGCCTTCGCCACGCCCATGGATCGCGTGGATCTGTACCGTGCCTTCACCTCCACGGATTGCATCCTGGGATATGCCCATGCCATCACCACCGAAATGGACGAACTGCACATCGCAACCAACCGTTCCATCCAACAAATGGTGGAACTGCTGCGCGAGGCGGTATTGACATTGGGAACCGGTTATCGCAAACTTGCCACCGACGAAGTCGCGGCAGCAGACCAGGATGCCCAGGCCGTCATCCAGGCCTGCAAACGCATCGAAACCCTCTTTCGCGAAGCCCTGGCCAACCTGTTCACGGGCGAACAATACGTGGAGCACATGCAGGCCAGGCAGGAGGAGGCGGAAGTGCAGGCCATGCACTATGTCCTCGACATTTTCAAACGCCGGGAAATCTACCGGCACATCTCCGATGCGGCGCGCGACATGCGTGCTGCGAGCAACATCCTGCACCATATCGTGGTCAAGGTGGCATGACATTTCACTCCGACGATCCGAGAGACATCGGCTGGGTGCGGGAGAATATCCCCTGCCAGAACGCCTGTCCGGCAGGCACCGATATCCCGGCCTACATCCGCGCCATTGCCGGGGGCAACCACGGCCAGGCCTACGAAATCAACCGTGAAGCCAATGTGCTGCCCGGCGTGCTGGGACGCATCTGCTCGCGCCCCTGCGAGTCCGCCTGCCGCCACGGCTGGGCCGGCAACGGCGATCCGGTCGGCATCTGCCACCTGAAACGCGCGGCGGCGGACTTGAAGGATACCCGCCACCGCATCACCGAACGGCTCTACGCCCCGACCGGCAAACGCATCGCCGTGGTGGGCGCGGGTCCGGCCGGGGTGGCCGCCGCGCACGATCTCTCCCTGCTCGGCCACGACGTGACCATCCTGGAACGGGAGGAAAAACCCGGCGGCATGCTGCGCTACGGCATCCCGGAATTCCGCCTGCCCCGCGACATGCTGGAAATCGAACTGCGCAACGCCCTGCGGCTGGGCGTGCAACTGCGTGCCGGCGTGACGGTGGGGACGACCCAGGGCGCCATCCGGGTCTCCACCCTGCTGGCCGATCACGACGCCGTGCTGCTGGCCACCGGCTGCATGGCCCCGGTCCAACTGCCGCTGCGCGGCGTGCCGGAAGGAACCGATCTCTCCCGGCATTGCCAGGACGTGGAGTACGGCCTGCCATTCCTGATGGATCTGCATCGCGGCCAGCACAAACGGGTGGGACGGCGCGTGGCGGTGGTGGGCGCGGGCTTCACCGCGCTGGACTGCGCCCGCGTGGCGCGCCGCCTGGGGGGGCGGGAGGTGACCATCCACCTGCGCACCAGCGAAGAGTACATCCCGGTCACCAGCGAGGAGCTGTTCGAAACCAAACGCGAAGGCATCCGCATCAAGGGGCTGCGCACCCCGGTGGCCCTGCGTACCGACGGCGACGGTCGCCTGACCGGCGTCGCGTTCGTGCAGAACCGCCTGGGCGGCTGGCGCGAAAACGGACGCCGCCTGGCCACCCCCATCGAGGGTTCGGAGTTCTTCGAACCGTGCGACACCCTGATCATCGCCATCGGCCAGCGCACGGTGAACGACTTTCTGGACATGCGGGTCGAGTTGGACCGCGCCGGCAACGTGCGGGTGGCGGAAAACGGCATGACCTCGGTACACGGGCTGTTCGCCGCCGGGGATTATGTGCGCGGGGCCTCCACCGCCATCGAGGCCATCGGCCATGCCCGCGGCATCGCCGACCGGATCGATGCCTGGCTCATGGGCCGCCAGCGCCGCCGGATGGTGCGCATCGAGGCGGTCGCCGCTCCGCCCCGCCTGCCGGCGCACGACTTCATCCCCCGATGCCACATGCCGACCCTCCCCCTGGCCGAACGCCAACTGCTCACCGGCGAGGTGGAACGGGGCTACACCCCGGAACTGGCCGCCGAGGAGGCCAAACGCTGCTACCTGTGCGACCTGCGGTATCAGATCGATGTGGATCGCTGCATCTACTGCCGCGCCTGCATCGAAGTGGCCCCGCGCAACTGCATCAAGCTGACGCGGGATGTCGAGATCCGGGCGGACGGCAGCCTCGGCGCGCTGCGGGAGACCCGCGAATGGCGACGCGTGGCCGCGATCTGGATCGACAACAACGAATGCATCCGCTGCGGCGCCTGCTTCAAGGTCTGCCCCGTGGCCTGCATCTCCATTACCCGCAACCATTTCGTCACCGTGGATGGATGATGCCATGAACGCCGCCGCCTCCCCTCCCCCACGCCACCATGTGATCATCGGCAACGGCGTCGCCGGCAACCAGGCCGCCGAACTGCTGCGCGATCGGGATCCCGCCAGCCGCGTGACCATTCTCACCCACAGCCGGCTGCTGTTCTACAACCGCTACCTGCTGCCCGGGATCTTCCAGGACATGGCCAACTGGCCGGAACTGCTGGCCCACCCACCGGAACACTATGCCGCCCGGCGCATCCATGTCCGCCGGGAGTGCCGCGTCAGCGCGGTGGATCCCCGCAACCGCCTGGTGAAACTGGCCCACAACGAAACCATCCCCTACGACACCCTGCTGGTGGCCACCGGCGGACGCGGCCATCTGCCGGAGGAGCTGGCCGAATACCGCCCGCTCTTTCACCACTTCGGCTCCTACGAGGCGGCCATGGCCACCCGGCGGGCGCTCCCCGAACGGGGCGCCGTGGTGATGCTCGGCGGCGACATGATCGGCCTGGATCTGGCCCGCACCCTGCTCGCCATCGAATGCCGGGTGATCCTCGTCACCCACGAAACCACCTTCTGGCCCCATGCCCTCACGCCCGAAGAACGGACCAACGCCCTCGCCACCCTGGTGGCCATGGGCATCGAGGTGATCGACGGCGATGCCAGGGGCGGCGTCGCCGCCGTGGAGCCGGGCGCCCCCGGCCTGCCGGCGCGCCGCGTAGTGTTTCACAATGGCGCCGATCTCTACGGGGACGTGGTGATGCCCTGCTTCGGCCTGACGCCCATGGTGGAATTCATGGTCGGCACCGGCATCGACATCGAACGGGGCGTGCTGGTCAGCCCGCAGTTGCGCACCAGCGATCCCCACATCTTCGCCGCCGGAGATGTCTGCCAGATCTGGTCCGAGGAAGAACACGCCTATCGCTTCTATTATGGCTATCGGAATGTCCGGGCCATGGGCGAGGTCGCCGCCATCAACATGACGGGCGGGCAGGAGGCGTTCGCCACCAACCGCGTGGAGTCCCTCGGCCACGACGCCCAGGGCCGCATCGACTCCTCCTTCTGGGTCTACGACGAATGACGACCATGAGCAAAACCGATATCCAGATCGCCATCTGCGGCTCCGCAGGCGACGGGACCATCGCCGCAGGCGACATCCTGCGCAACGCCGTGGCGGCGGCGGGTTACCGGGTGATCGGCTTCGACGTCTATCCCCCGGAGATCCGCGGCTTCGGCAAATGCATCTCCCGGCTGCGCATCTCCACCGATCAGTCCTACTCGCTCAAACGCCACTCCGACGTGCTGCTCTCCCTCGACGACAGCCAGGCCCTGCCGCATGCCGGCGAGGTGCGCGACATGGGCGCGGTGATCTTCGAGTCCCAGCCCATCGCCCCCTGCCAGGAGGGGGAACATATGAGCGCACGGGTGCTCCCCGGCCAGATTCCGTATGCCTTTTCCATGCGCGAGCTGTCCCAGCAGGCCACCGGCGGCGGACGCGCCCGCAATCTGGTGGCCCTGGGGATCATCGCCGGGCTGCTCGGCCTGACGCCGGATCCCTTCCGCGCGATCATCGCCCGCAAGTTCGGCAAACAGGGTCCCGAAATTGTGGCGCGCAGCCTGGCCGGATTCCAGGCCGGATTCGACGGCGCGACCAGGACCTTCAAGCTGGATGACGTGTTTTTTTCACCACCTGGACAGGCGGACACGGCCCAGCGCGTGATCATGCTGAGCGGCAACGCCGCCGTGGCGCGCGGCTGCCTGGATGCCGAACTGGACACCTTCTTCGGCTATCCCATCACCCCGGCCACCTCGATCATGGAGCGCCTGGCCGCAGAACTGCCCAAACACGGCCGCCGCCTGCTGCAAACCGAGGACGAAATCGCCGCCATCGCCGCCACCATCGGCGCCGGCTACGCCGGGGCACGGGCGGCCACCGCCACGTCGGGACCGGGACTGGCGCTGATGTCGGAAATGCTCGGCCTGGCCACGATTACCGAAACGCCGTGCGTGGTCTTCGTCTCGCAACGCGGCGGGCCTTCCACCGGCATGCCCACCAAGACCGAACAATCCGATCTGAACGCCGCCCTGTACGGCTCACCCGGCGACGCCTGCCGCATCGTCATCGCCCCGACCAACGTCGAGGGGTGCTACCGCTGCGCGGGCAAGGCGTTCGAAATGGCCGAACGCTATCAAACCCCGGTGATCGTTCTGCTGGATCTCTATCTTTCCAATCGCTACGAGACCGTCACCCTGGACGAATCGGACCATGCGTTCGTCCTGGACGCCAACAAGCCCCTGCCCCGCCTGGAGCCGGGCGAGACCTACCGCCGTTACGCCCTGACCGAAGACGGCGTCAGTCCGCGCGCCGTGCCGGGCGATGCCGGCCACATGCACGTGATCACCGGCCTGGAACACAACGAACTGGGCCGTCCCGACGACAGCGAAACCATGCATGCCGCCATGAGCCGCAAACGCCACGACAAGCTGCAAGCCGCGCTGCGCCACCCGGAATTCGCCGTCACCCGGCGGTTCGGCGCCACGGGACGCGTCAAGGTCGGTCTGCTGGCCTGGGGATCGACCTTCGGCGAGTGCCTGGAGGCGATGTTCATGGCGCAAGCGCAAAACATCCCCTGCGCCGCCCTGAAGGTGGTGATGCTCTCCCCCTTCCCGGTGCGGGAGGTGGCCTCCTTCATGGACGACTGCGACCAGGTGCTGGTCCCGGAGATCAACCACGAAGGACAATTCGCGCAACTCGTCCAGGGCACGCTCGCCAGGCCGGTGACCCGCTTGAGCCGCGTCCCCGGCTCACCCATGCCGGTGGAGCTGATCCTGAACGAAATCCGCCGCCTGGCCCAGGGTTGAGAACACGATTATCTTCCGTTTGGAGAACGAAGCATGTCCATCCCCATCAAGCCGGTGTTCGTCGATGAAAAACTGCGCGAGGTCCAGGAGAGCGGCCGGCTCGCCTACCGCTCCCATGCCCTGCCCACCTGGTGCCCGGGCTGCGGCTACTTCGCCATCGTCGAGGGGTTGACCCACGCCTGCAACGCCATGAATCTGCCCCGCGACCAGACGGCAGTGGTCTCCGGCATCGGCTGCTCGTCGCGGTTTCCCTTCTTCGTCGATCTCTACGGCTTCCATACCCTGCACGGCCGGGCGCTGCCGGTGGCCACCGGCATCAAGACCGCCAACGACCGCCTGACCGTGATCGCCGTCGGCGGCGACGGCGACGGCTTCGCCATCGGCGGTGGCCATATCGCCCACGCGGCCAAACGCAATGTGGACATCACTTATCTTCTGTTCGACAACGGCATCTACGGGCTGACCAAGGGCCAGACCTCCCCCACCTCGGCGGTGGGACTGCGCACCTCCACCTCCCCGTTCGACAATCCCGAACGCCCCCTGAATCCGCTACTGATGCTGCTCTCGTATGGCGTCTCCTGGCTCGGACAAGCCTACGCCGGTCGCCCGGACCATCTGCGCGGCATGATTGCCGACGCCATCGCCCACCGGGGATTTTCCTATCTGCACATTCTCTCGCCCTGCGTGACCTTCGACAAGACCAGCAGAACCTATGTCAATCTCGGCCTGCAAGTGCGCGAGATTCCCGAAGGGCACGACCCGACCGACCTGATGGCCGCGATGCGACTGGCCCAGGATACCGACCAGCCGGCCCTCGGACTGTTTTATCACCAGAAACGCCCGACGCTGGGGGATACCTTCGACGAGATCGCCGCCAGGGCCAGGGCCAAAACCGCTCCCGCAACCGATTGATGCCGATGTGATCACGCACCCGCCCATGCCTCCCTTGTTGATCCTGTTGCTGTTGCCGACAGCCGGCGCCCTGCTGGTCGCCTTGCTGCCGGCGCGTCTCGCCCACCGCGTGGCGACGACCGCCACCCTGGCCACCCTGCTGTGGTCCGGATGGGTGGCCTCGCTCTTTTCCGATACGATCGCCCAGCTGCAACTCCTGGAAAAAATCGTCTGGCGCCCCCGGCTGGGGAGCCATTTCGCCCTGGGGGTGGACGGACTCTCGCTGCCCCTGCTGCTGCTGGCAACACTCCTGACCCTGGTGGCGGTGCTCGCCTCCGGCCATGTCCGCACGAGGGTCAAAGGGTATTTCATCCCCATGCTGCTCCTGGAAGCGGCCATGATCGGGGTCTTCGCGGCCCAGGACTGGTCCTTGTTCTACATCTTCTGGGAGCTGACCCTGCTGCCGCTCTTCTTTCTGATCAACAATTACGGCGGCGCCCAACGCAACCGGGCGGCGCTCAATTTCCTGCTCTACACCATGGGCGGGTCGGTTTTTTTGCTGCTCGCTCTGTTGCTGGCCTACGACGCGCTCCCGGAGCATACCTTCCTCATGACCGCCATGGCGGAAGGACTGCGCGGCCTGTCGCAGGAAAAACAGATCCTGATCTTCCTGGGTTTTTTCATCGGATTCGGGGTCAAGATGCCGGTCTTCCCCCTGCACGGCTGGCTCCCCCTGGCCCACGTGGAGGCCCCGGCCCCGGTGAGCATCCTCCTCTCCGGCGTGCTCCTGAAAATGGGTTCCTACGGCCTGTTGCGCACCGCCATGCTCCTGCCGGACGCGGTGAGCGCCCTCCAGGGAGGCCTGGCCGCCCTGGCCATGATCAATCTGCTCCACGGCGGGGTGCTGGCCTGGCGGCAGATCGACCTCAAGGGGATGATCGCCTACTCCTCGGTCAGCCACATGGGCGTGGTGCTGCTCGGCATCGCCACCCTGGAAAAAACCGGCCTGACCGGGGCCGTTCTGCAAATGGTCTCCCACGGCCTGACCGCCGGCGCCCTGTTCCTGGTGATCGGGCTGCTCTACGAACGGACCCATACCCGCGATATCCGCGAGTACGGCTCGCTGACCGTCCAGTCACCCCAGTTCGCCTTTTTCACCGTGGTTGCCTTCGTCGCGTCGGTGGGGGTGCCGGGGACCTCCGGCTTCATCGCCGAGCTGCACGTCCTGATCGGCGGGCTGCAACGCTGGGGGGCCTGGAGCGCCTTGATGAGCGTCGGCATGCTGGTGAGCGCCGCCTACGCGGTGCGCACCATCGGCGTCCTGTGCACCGGCCCGGCCTGCCCGCTGACCATCGACCCGCCAAAACGCCCGGAGTGGATCGCCGCCGCCTTGCTGACCCTGATCATTGTACTGGTCGGCCTGGCGCCCGCGCCCCTGATCGGCAAAATCTCCGCCACCATCGACCACGTTGGCGGCCTGTTCGCCCACCGACCGTAAACGAACGCCAACCATGTCCCATTCGGAATCCCTCACCCCCCTGACCAGACGAGAACGCATCCTCAAGAGCGTCCATCACCTGGAGCACCTCCTCCCGGCGCAGGCGCCGCTGGCCGATTTCGTCCATCACAACACCCTGCACGGCCATCAGCACCTCCCCTTTCCCGCCGCGCTGGCCGCCGCGCGCAAACTGACCGGCATTTATGGTTATCTTTCCGGGGAAAAATTCCGCGCCCTCCACCGGGAAGGCCGCATCCAACACGAAGACCTGACGGCGGTCATCGCCAACGACCCGGAACTCGCCGCCAGCCAACCCCTCGGACCCGCCACCCGTGGCGAGATCATCCGCCTGATCATGGAGCATGGGATCGAGCCGCTCAGCGCGCCACGCCTGACCTGGGAGATCGAGGAGCGGGATGCCCTCTGCCGCCCCCGTCCCGGCGCACGAACCAGGGACGTGGCCGGGCTGTGGCGGGCGATCCAGGACCAACTCGGCCTGGCCCACGATGCCTGGCGCCGGGAAGCCCGCCTCGACGCGGAGGCCGAAGAGACGCCCCTGTTTCGCACCGAGGCGATGCTGCGTGCGGACCTCGCCCGGCAAGAAGCAACCGACGAGGAGGTGCGCCGGGAGGCGGATACCCTGTGGCAGACGCTCCTGGACCAGGTGGGAACGGAACTGACCCTGCGCGGATTGCTGCTGGCCCTCACCGGGGAGGATATCCTGGAAGAGATGCGGCCGGAGCTGACGCGAGCGCTGTCCGGTTTTCTGGATCTGGGGGTCGCCTCCTGGTCCCTGCCGGAACGCAGCGAAGGGTTGTGGAGCGCCTGGCTGCGGAATGCCGCTGGCGGGGCCGCCGAACTGGCCGGGGGGTTCGCGGGGATGAATGCCCTGGAGGCGATCGAACGCTGCCTGGAGAGAATCGGCGTGGCGGAAGAGCGCTGGGAGGGGTATCTGGAACGGCTCGCCATGGAGCTGCCCGGCTGGTCGGGCATGATGATGTGGCGATCGCTGCGGCCCGGCTACGGCAACGTGCGCACCCGCGTGGAGATGACCGATTATCTGGCGGTGCGGCTGGCGATGGAATGGCATTTCGCCGCCCGGCTCTGCCGGACCCTCTGGCGGGTGGAACCCTCCCTGGGGATTCTGGGCTGGCATTTTCGCGGCCACCGGGGCGAGATCTACGCCCGCCGGGCGCTGTTTGGCGGCCAATTGCCGGAATGGCTCGCCGCGCGCGCCGACTGGCTGACGTGGGAGTGCGGCGAGGATGCGCGGCGCGACCAGGAGTGGCGCGATCTGGCCCGCCGGATCCGCGCCCTGGAGCGGGAAACCCACGTGAACGCGGGCCGCGCAGGGGATGAGGCATGGCCGCTGTTCGTGCTCGCCCAGCATCTGGGGCTGGAGGCGCAAGCCGTGCGCGCCTTGCCGCCAGAGGCCATCGAGGCGATGCGCGACCTGCTGCGCGACCTGAACGACGAAAAAACCGGCCATCTCTGGTTGCAGGCATACGAGCGGCACTACCGGAACCAGATCCTGGCGGCATTGACCGCCAATCACGGCCGGGGACGCTGGACGCGCCGGGAGAGTACGCCCCTGGCCCAGATCATCTTCTGCATGGACGACCGCGAGGAGGGGATCCGCCGCCACCTGGAAGAACGGACCCCGGAGATCGAAACCCTGGGGGGACCGGGCTTCTTCGGGGTGCCGGTCAACTGGCGGGGGGTGGACGACCCGGCCCCGATGGCGCTCTGTCCGGTGGTGGTCACGCCCGCCAACGAGGTGCAAGAGGCAGCGGCGCCCGGCGAGGAGGCACGCCTGCAACGCCACCGGCAACGACGCGGCCTGCTGGAACGTGGCCGGGACCTGCTCTATCGCGAAAGCCACCGTGGTCTGGCCTGGCCAACCTTGGTGAGCCTGAGCGCCGCTCCGCTGGCCCTGCTGGCCATGCTGGGACGATTGACGATTCCGCGCGCCTGGGGACGCCTGAACATGGCCCTGCGCACCCGCTTCGACCCGCCCCTGCCCACCGTGATGGATCTCACCGCCCCGGAAGATGGCCGCCCCGCGACTCCGGCCACGCCGCGCACCGGGTTCACCGACGCCGAACAGACCGCGCGGGTGGCGGGCTTTCTGCGCAACACCGGCCTGACTTACGGCTTCTCCCGCCTGGTGGTGATCCTGGGCCACGGCTCCAGCAGTCACAACAATCCCCACCTGGCGGCCTACGACTGCGGGGCGTGCAGCGGCAGGCACGGCGGACCCAACGCCCGCCTGTTCGCCGCCATGGCCAACCGTCCCGAAGTGCGGCAACGGCTGCGGGAACAGGGCATCGACATCCCGAAAACGAGCTGGTTTGTCGGCGGGGAACACAACACCGGCAACGAAACCATCGACTGGTTCGACCGCGACCAGGTCCCGACCGCCCTGCAAGAAGATCTGACCCGCCTGACCGGACTGCTGAACACGGCCCGCGCCGATTCCGCCCACGAACGCGCCCGCCGGCTGGCCTCCGCCCCGCACGGGCCGGACCCGCGAACAGCCTTGAGACACATGGAACGACGCGGCCTGGACTTCAGCCAGGCCAGACCGGAACTGGGACACGCCACCAATGCCGCAGCCCTCATCGGCAGACGCTCCGTGAGCCGCGGGGCCTTCTTCGACCGGCGCCTGTTCCTGATCTCCTACGACCCCACCCAGGATGTGGACGGCAAAATCGTGGAAGGGATCCTGCTGGCCGCCGGACCCGTGGGAGCCGGCATCAGCCTGGAATATTATTTTTCCACGGTGGACAATGACCGCTACGGCTGCGGGACCAAGATCGTCCATAACATCACCGGGCTGTTCGGGGTCATGGAGGGGACCGGCTCGGACCTGCGCACCGGCCTGCCACGCCAGATGATCGAAATCCACGAGGCGATGCGCCTGCTCGTGGTGGTGGAACAGAAACCGGAGATTCTCACCGCCATCTATCTGCGCCAGCCGGAAATCCGCGAACTGGTGGGCAACGCCTGGATCATCCTGGCCGCCATCGACCCGGACAACGGCGCGATCCAGCTTTTCGATCCCGCCAGCGGCTGGAACCCCTGGAACGATCCCACCCCGGCAATCGCCACCACCCCCTCGTCCCGGGCCTGGTACGCGGGCCACTCCGGCCCCCTGCCCCCCGCGCTCATCGTACCGGAGGAACGCCCATGACGGATGCCTGGCGACTGCTGATCCCCCTGCTCCCCTGGCTGGGAGGGGCCTGGATCGGCCTGGGGATGCTGACCGGGGGCCGCCGTGGCGAGGCCGGAGAACGGGGCACGGCCCGCATCGCGCTGTCTTGCACCGGTCTGGCGTTGCTGGGCATGGCGGGGCTGGACCTCCTGGCCGCAACGCATGGCATCTCTTCACCCGCCAGCCGGATCACCTGGCTGGAGAGCGGCCCATTCCGGGTCACCCTGGGAGTATTGACGGATTTGCCGGCGCTGGTCATGGGCACCCTGGCCGCCGGCTGCGGCTGGCTGACCATGCGCTTCGCGGTGGACTACCTGCACCGCGAGGAGGGGTTTCACCGCTTCTTTCTCGTGCTGTCGCTGTTCGTCGGCGGCATGATGTGGGTGGCCTTGGCGGACAACGCGGTGCTGACTTTCGTTGGCTGGGAGGCGGCGGGCATCGCCTCCTATCTGCTGATCGGCTACGCCTACGACCGGCACACCGCCACCTGCAACGCCACCCGCGCGGTGCTGACCAACCGGTTCGGCGACGCCGGTTTTCTGTTCGGCATCGCCATGACCTTTCTGTTCCTGGACACCCTGGAATGGCCGAAAATCTTCACGAGCGTGACGACCCTCGACTCCCTGCTGGCCGGGGTGATGGTGGGTGGATTCCTGGTGGCTGCGCTGGCCAAATCGGCGCAACTCCCCTTCGCCGGCTGGATCGCCCGCGCCCTGGAAGGCCCCACCCCCTCCAGCGCGGTCTTCTACGGCGCCCTGATGGCCCACGCCGGGGCCTTTCTGGTGATCCGCCTGGAACCGCTCCTGTGGCGCGCGCCGTTCTGGCTGGCGGTTCTGATGCCGGTGGGACTGCTGACCGCCGTTTACGCCACCGTCGCCGGACGGACGCAGGGCGACGTGAAGAGCGCCCTGATCTTCTCCACCCAGGCGCAACTCGGCCTGATCTTCTTCGAGTGCGGGGCGGGCCTGTTCGAGGTGGCCTTGTGGCACCTGACCGGGCACACGATCTGGCGGTTGTATCAATTCCTGCTCTCCCCCTCGTATCTCCATCTCTCCGGGAGGCCGGTGCGTCCGATCCCCGGCTGGCTGGCGGAAAGCCACACTTTCTATCGGCTGGCCCTGCACCGATTTCACCTGGACGCCCTGCTGGACGCCCTGATCACCCACCCCACCCGGGCGCTGGCGCAAGAAGTCCGCCTGCTCGACGTGCGGGTCTTCAGCCGCGTGACCGGACGCCCCCTGAACGAGGCCCCCCTGCCAGCGCGCGTCCGGAAAAAGGAGCCTGTGGTCACGCCCGGCGACGCCGTGACCCGTGGACGGGGGATGCTGGGCCATATCCTGCAAGACAGCGCACGCGGACTGGCCTGGTTCGAGGAACACCTGATCCTGAGAAGCAGCGGCGAGGGGTTGCTGGACGCCCTGACCTTTCTGGGAGGATACGTCTCCCGCATCGAGGAGTTCCTGGGTCTGCCCCGCTATCTTTTCCTGCTGCTTGCCTTGACCTTCGTGGTGATTCTGTAGGGGGCGCCCGTCATGCCGGACTCGAACTATCTTCTGGATGCCCTGCAACTCCTCCCCCTGTGCGGGGCCGCCATCCTCTGGCGGGCGCGGGGCAACCCGATCGCCTGGCTGATCGGCCTGACATGCGGCCTGGGGGAAGTGGCCCTGGCGATACGGCTCTACCTCGGTTTCGATCTCCACCAGGAGGGATGGCAATGGGCGCACCGGGTGGAGCTGGCCGGCTCCTGGCTGGTCTACACCGTGGGAGCGGACGGCATCACGGTGCTCTTCGTGCTGCTCACCGCGATTTTGACCCTGGTGGCCATGCTTTATGGCGGCCTGGTGCGCTGCTTCGACCCGCTGCCCCGCTACCTGGCCGCCGTGCTCGCCTGCGAGGCGGTCCTGATGGGGCAGTTCGTGGTGTTGGACCTGTTGTGGTTCGTGCTGCTGGCCCTGCTGCACACCCTGCTGATCGGCCACCTGCTCAACCAGTGGTCCGGAGGGGACACGGAGTGGCCGGCCATCGTGCGCTATTATCAATTCATGGCGACCAGCCTTCTTCTGCTGCTGGCCGCGACATTGATGCTCGGCTGGCATCACGCCGACGTCTCCGGGCAGGGATGGCGGTTCGAACTGGAGGCGCTGAGCGGGGACCATCGCACCCCCTATCTGCAAAATATTTTGTTTTATCTGCTATTCTATGGCCTGGCGATCCGGCTGCCGGTCTTTCCGCTGCACGGCTGGCTGCCCGTGGTGATGGAGCATGGCACCGTCGCCACGGCCATGGTGCTGATGCTGGGGGTCAAGGCCGGGCTTTACGGCATGGTCCGTTTTCTGTTTCCCCTCTTTCCGGACGCGGTCTGGCAATGGCACACACACGCCGTCGCGATCGCTGCGCTGGGCATCTTCTATAGCGCCCTGCTGGCCCTGGTGCAACGCAACCTGCGCAAACTGCTCGCCTATGCCGTGATCAGCCATACCGGCATCCTGATCATCGGACTCTTCACCCTGCACCATCAAGCCTTCCAGGGGGTGATCCTGTTGACCGCCACCTTCGGCCTGGCCATCTCCACCCTGGCGCTGACGGCGGGCATGATCCATCTGCGCACCCGCACCCAGCTGCTGCCCCGCCTTGGCGGGCTGTTCGCGCGTCTGCCCCTGGTGGGATCCGCCTTTCTGGTGGCGGCCCTCTCCGTGGTGGGGATGCCCCTCACCCCCGGATTCGACGCGGTGCATCTGCTGCTGGAGGCGGCCATCGACCGTCAGGGCGCCCTGATCACCGTGCTGGCGGCCCTGGGCAACGTGGCCGCCGCCGCCTGCCTGCTGTGGGCCTTTCAGCGCGCCTTTCTGGCCACCCCCGGCCCGGAGGCCGTTCTGGTCAGCGCCATCCCGCGCGCCTCCCGGGCCGAAACCATGATCGTGGCCGCGCTCATCGCCGTGCAACTGCTCTCCGGGTTTCACACCGATCCCTGGCTGGACCTGGTGAACCGCGCCGCCCAAAAACTGGAAAAACCCTTCGCGCAATCGGAGAAAAGGCCATGACCCACCTCCCCTGGCTGAGCCTCTCCATCGCCCTCCCCTGGATCAGCGGCCTGCTGGTCTGGCTGCTGCCTAGCCATGGACGCCTGGCGAAAGGCGCGGCCCTGACCGGAGGCCTGGCAACCGCCATCGCCACCCTGGGCGCCCTGCTGGCGTTCGATCCCGCCAACCCCGGCTTCCAACTGGTGGAAAAACATCCCTGGATTCCTTCCGTAGGCAGTGCCTATCACGTGGGCATCGACGGCATCTCCGTGCTTTTTTTGCCAATGACGGCGTTGCTGTTCCTGGCGGTGCTGCTGTCCGGCGCCAATCCCGACCATCGCCGCATGCCGAACCTGCAATTTGCCCTGCTGCTCTTTCTGGAAGGGGCGACGCTGGGGATCTTCTGCGCATTGGACACCGTGCTGTTTTTCCTGTTTTGGGAGATGACCCTGATCCCCATCCATTTCCTGATCGCCTTGTGGGGCATCGGTCCCGACCGGCGACACGCGGCGACCAAATACACCTTGACCATGCTTGCGGGCGGGGTTTTTGTACTGTTCGGACTCCTGTTGGCCGCGCTCCACCACTCCCCGCCCCTGTTCGACCTGCCGGGACTGCTGGCCGACCCGGCGCCGCACGCGCTGCAATGGCCGATTTTTCTGTTGCTGCTGGTGGGTTTCGGCGTCAAGGTCCCCCTGGTCCCCCTGCACAACTGGCTCATCACCGTGGCCATGGAGGGACCGGCAGGGATCGCCGCCATCATGACCGGCCTGAAACTGGGGGCGTATGGCCTGTTGCGCTTTCTGTTCCCCCTCGCCCCCATGGTGGTCAGGGAGCTGCACTGGCTGCTGGCGGGCCTGGGTGTGGTGGCCATCCTGTACGGTGGCCTGGCCGCCGTGGCGCAGGGCAATCCGCGCCGCATGCTCGCCTGCGCCAGCATCGCCCATGTGGGACTGGTGGTCCTGGGTCTGGCTTCCCTCACCCGGCAGGGGGTGCAGGGGGCATTGCTGCAACTTGTGAATTTTTCCCTGGCATCGGGGGGACTTTTTTTGCTGCTCGAGCAGTTGCGGCACAGAACGGGTTCCCTGGATCCGCACCATCTGGGGGGCATCGCCCGGCCTTTGCCCTGGCTGGCCTTTTTTTGTTTTCTGTTCGGGTTGGCGGGCATCGGCATGCCGTTGACCTCCGGCTTTCCCGGCGAACTGTTGCTGCTGGTCGGGGTGTTGCAAAGCCATCTGGGGGCGGGTCTGGCGGCGTTGGCCGGGGTGATTCTGGGCGCGGCGGCCTTTTTCGAGTTCTATCGCCAGACCTTCCTGGGTCCATTGAACCGGCACCTCCCCGCAGACCTGCCCGCCCCGCTGCCACGGGAGTGGCTGGTCATGCTGACCTTCGGGACGCTGATCCTGCTGATCGGCCTCCATCCCGCGCCGCTGCTGGAGGTTACGGATGCCAGCGCGCGCCTGTGGCTGGAGGGGATGGGAAAATGATCCTTATTGGAAAACCGCTTGCAGGGAGTCGGCTTTGAAGATTTTGCCGGCCCAGGCATCGATGTCGTCGGGTTTGGCGGTTGTCACCTTTTCCCGAAGCGGTTCCGGGAGCAGCCCGAAACGTTCTTGAAGCAATCGGATGAGCAACTTGGCCTGCCCCTGCTGCTCTCCTCTCTGTTCCCCTATCTTTTCCCCTCGCTCCATCCCTATCCGCTCTATGCTCGACATGTATGGCATCTTTTGGCTCTCCTCGTAGGCAGCGATCTCTTTCCACAACCGGACATCCAGCTCTTTGGGCAAATGCAGCACCCAGTCTATGAAACGAAACAGGTCGATCACCTGCTGGCGGTTGAAACCGCTCTCGTAAAGGGTGCGGATCAGGTGTTTTTTCAGTGCATAGCGCTCCTCCATCCGCTGACGGGTCTTCTTGGCGGTCAGGTAGGCCCGTGTCACGAGGGCGAAGGGATTGGTGGAGTTTATCAAATCGGCCTCGACAAAGTCCAACAGCTTGATGGCCGTGAACTGGTAGCTCTGGCGGGTTCCCCACAGCTCGTAGTGGAATTCCCGTGGCCTCCAGCCGACGCTCTCGTCCGCCAGGATGGCCAAACCCACCACCGGCTTCTGGTAGAGGTCGAAGGCCCGGTATTGGTAAACGTACATTCCGAGGGCGAAATCCGATTTGCGGTTGCCTTGAATTTCGATGTGGATCAGCACCCAGCACTCGTCGCCCGCCCCGCGCCAGACTTTTACCAGTTTGTCCATGCGCCGGTCGCCGATCTCGGAGTCACGGGTGATGCGGGCCAGCTCCGTGTCCAGGAACTCGTAACCACGATCCCAGCCGATGTCATGATGGGCCTCTGGCAAGAAAAAAGCAATAAAATTGGTAAAATAACCCTCGACGATCTCCTTCCAGGGGACATCGAACTCATCGTGTGGCCGTTTTTCCTGATCCGGTTCCGTGGTCATTTTTTTTCTCCTGGTATGGTGTCTGAATCCAATTCTTCGTCGATCACCAGTTCGTCGGGCATATCCTCCAGGTAGGGAGGGGGCGGCACGTTGTGGCGGGCGAGGAAATCGTCCAGCAGCAGCCACTCCCCATCCGGGGTCACCAGATCGCCACGGATGAACCCCCGCAGGCACCAGGAGAGGCGGCCTTCCCGCTTCTCCGGGTGGCGGGCCAGATCCTCAAGCAGGGCCTTGTCCTGTGCGTCGCTCTGCCGGGCGACGTGGCGGGCCAGGGCACGCCACAAAGGATCGGGGCGGTTGAGTTGGTCGTATTTTTCCAGTGCCTGCTGAAAGGGGCCGCTGTCTCCCCCCTGGTCATAGGAGAGACGGCAGGCGTGATGGAACAGTTGGACCTCTGGGGCCAAGGGGGTTCTTTCGAACGGCTTCAGGAAATCTTTTTCTTGGGCGATGAAAGACCGTGAACTGACCCGGCCCAGAGAGAAAAATTCTATTAAGGCAAAATCCGTGACACCGGGCATGGTGAGATCTAGATCTACCCTTTTCGCCCAGTCGCGCGCCCAGTCGCTCTCCAAGTCACGCACCCAGTCGCGCACCAAGTCGCGCGCCCAGTCGCTCACCAAGTCGCGCGCCCAGTCGCTCGCCAAGTCGCGCGCCCAGTCGCTCGCCAAGTCGCGCGCCCAGTCGTTCGCCCAGTAACGCGCAAAATCGCGCGCTAAGTCATTCGCCCAGTAGCGCGCTAAGTCGCGCGCCAAGCCGCGCGCCCTGTAGCGCGCCCAGTAGCGCGCTAAGGAGCCGTTAAAAAATTACATGGACTTCTTTGATGCGTCGTATGGCGAGATCACATAGTTCCATTCGCCATGAAAACTGTCCCGAGTCAACTGAATATTAGCAAACTCAT
>PDZX01000049.1 GCA_002753185.1 Magnetococcales bacterium WMHbin3 | reverse complement strand
GATTTGCGTCATGAGGGGCGGGACGTACTGCACGGGCATCGGCCATGCCCGCATGAGTCCGAACAGCAGGCCGATCCCGCCCAGGATCATGGCCCCCATCTTGATCACCATGCGGAGTTCGAGTTCCTTGATCCGTGTTTCGGCCTTGGCATCCAGTTCCTTGATCCGTGTTTCGGCCTTGACATCCAGTTCCTTGATATCCCGTTTCAGTTCGGCTGCCACTCTGGCCAGTTCCGCCTTCAACTCCGCTTCCACCTTGACCAGGTCCGCTTTCAAGGCCGCTTCCACCTTGGCCAAATCCTCCTTGGAGGCGAGCCGATCCGCCAAGGCTTCCGCCAACAGTTCGGCTTGCACCTCTGCCTGAGGTTCGGGGACGCCAACCTCACGCAAGCGCTTGGTGTATTTCAAGGTGTCGAATGCAAGACCGGACATGGGGCTTTCTCTCCGACAGACAAAATCAATTGGTAAACAAAGTCTAGCCGATCCGAACCGGATCGTCCAATGAAAAATCTCCGCGATTTTTCAGGCCAGGAGGTTATCCTTCCTTCTTCCGACTGCTGCTCCTGGGGGCCAGGCCCTCGCCGTGCAGCAGGTCGGAGGGGGCGGTATCCCCCCTCAGGGGCAGGCGAAAGAGTAGAAAGAGGGTCACCAGGGCCACCACGGCGTAGACCTCGCCAATGGTGATCAGGATCTCCTGCCAGGGGAGGGGCAGGGCCTCGAAGTCGGATCCGGGGGGGAGCAGATCCTGATAGCGGGTGATGATTTTCTTCAAGCCGTCATCCAGCAGATAGCGCAACGCCGGGATCATGCCGAAGACCGCCAGCACCCCGGCGGTGATGGTGGCCAGGAGCATCTGCCACAACAGCTTGCCGTAAATCCCGCTCCAGGTGAAGCCACGGCTCAGCAGAATGCCGTAATGATGCCGCCGGTGACCGATGAGCGTGCCGGCCTGGGCCAGCAGCAAGGCACCCAGAAAAATTCCGAAGGTGATGGCATAGGCCGGCGTCATGGTGGCCAGCAGGTCGCTCAGAAGATTGAAACGATTGAGCGCGTCCTGATACATGGAGTGGATGTTGAAGGCCGGTCGGCCATCACGGGTGCGAACCGCCATCAGGGTGCGGATCCCCTTGCTCAAACGGGTGGGGTCCGGCATGTAGACCCGCACCGCCGCAAACGAGGTGCCCGTCTCCGTCACGTCCCATGGGGCATGAATTAACGCTTGCCCGGCCTTGGGGCGTCCGCTGGGGCAGAGACTCTCCCGCAGGGGGTTGTCGTGCGGCAGGCGATGACATGGCAGCCATAAACGATGGTTGTCGTCATGATTGATCACGTCCCACCCCTCCTCGCCACCCAACTGGCGCTGCAAGGGGGCCGCCGGAGGCAATGACGGGCGCGGGCAGCGCTCCTCCGGGATCTTGGGCAAGCCCAGCAGGCCCGATTTGGCCAGTTCCTCCTGAAGACACTGGGCGTGAGCGGTGATCTCGCCACGGGGATAGGTGGCGGCGGTGAGACGCCGATACTCCTCCTGATCCCCCATCCCCTTGGATTTGACGTCGAAGCGGATCTCCGGATAGTGAAAGGCCGCCAGCAAGGCATGATAGGTGGTCAGCGGAAACAGGAACGCCACCTTTTCCATCGCCGGGATGTGATGCACCCAACGCACCCGGAACGGCACCAACTCTTCGTTGTTGCCGATGCCCACATCCAGCCAGATGGCGTCCAGGGCGTTGCGCAACGACTTTTCCGGCGGCTGGTCCGGCAGGCGGCGCAGCTTTTTCTGCCGCAGGATCGGTTGCACCGCCTCCTTGTAGGATTCGTAGTTGAACCCTTCGGAAAAGACCGATTCGCTCAATACCACGGTCAACGGGAGTCCCAGCCAGCCGTCGTTTTTCTGGTCGCCCTCCTCGGTCCAATCCTTGGGGATCTCCATGTTCCACAAGGGATCCTTCGGGTAGACCGCCCAGCCGATCCAGGGGGTGCCGGTGTCCCAGGTGGTGGCTCCGGGAAGCCGGATCTTGGGCGAGGCATCCCCCACCTGACGGTAGGGATGGGTGGAAATCCCGAAGGTCTCGCCGGGAATCCGTTTTTCCATCTCCTTGAGGCGGGTGAGGAGGTCGCTGCCGATGCCCGCCTGGTTCTCCCAGTGGGAGGTGACCCAGACCGGCACCCCATGGGGCCGCAAGGTGCCCAACAGGGCGTCGGTGAATCGTTCCAGCAGTCCGGAGTGGGTCCCCACCAGCAGCAGGGCCATGCAGATCACCAGGGCCAGCAGCAGGGTCAGCCAGGCGAAGTCCCGTCCGCCGTGGGTGCAGCCGAAGCGGCCACAGATGAACGAGCGCCAGTAGGCCTTGGCCCCCAGGGAGGCCCAGACCGGGGTCAGGCGACGGCGTACTTTTTCCGAAGGGGTGTCAGGCATGATCGGATTGCGTTTCGGAGGCCCTGCCGCCACCCTTGAGACGTAGGTGACAGCGGTTGTTGGCGACCATTAACCAATGATTGACGCGCGGGTCCAGCGCGTCGGATTGATGGTGGGTGACCCAGATGACCATGCGGTCTCCGGTGGTGAGCCAACGATCCACCAGGGACATCACCTCGCGCCGGGTTTCGGCGTCCAGATTGCCGGTGGGTTCGTCGGCGAAGAGCACGTAAGGGTCGTGGATCATGGCTTGCGCCAGCGCGACCCGCTGGAACTGTCCTCCGGAGAGTTGATTGGGGTAGCGTTCCAGAAACTCCTCCGGGGTGGTCTCCTCGATGCGGCTGCCGTTTTTGTCGCGCAGCAGCACCCGGTCCATGGCGGCGTGGACCTTGCGTTCCATCTCCGCCGGGGAGATGCCGCCGCGCTGTTCCAGGGGATAGCGCAGGTTCTCGCGCACCCGCAGGTAGGGGGTCAGGGTGCTGTTTTGATAGGCGAAGCCGAAACAGCGCCGCCGGATTTCCCGCAGGCTCACGGTCGAGTTGTCGCCATCCAGTCCCTTGGGTCCCCAGGTGGCCTGGCTGCCGTCGGGAAAGGTCCAGCGCACCGTCCCTTCCAGGGGGCGCTTGAGAAAGGCTTGCAGATACAAAAGGGTGCTCTTGCCGCTGCCGCTGCGTCCCAGCACCGGCAGGCGGCCGGAAATGGCGTCGGCGTCCAGTTTCAAGCCGCCGACCTGGAGTTGGAATTCCCCCCAGCCCACGGTCGCGGCCCGTACTTGAACGCCCCACGTCATGGCAGGTATTCCTGTGGTATCCAATAGCCACGCATGCCGCCGATTTCGTGGCTGAACCGGTAGGACTTGTCGGGTCCCAGCGGATTTTGTTGAATGGCGTCAGTGATTTGCGGCAGGGCGCGACCGCTCGGGGTGGCGTCCGGGCACTGACGGGGCTGATACGGTGTGGTCTTGAAGACCGGACGGACGTGATCCCGTTCCACGATTTCCAACATCTCCTTGGACTTGATGGCCCACAAGGCCAGACGGCGCAATTCACAAGTCGGGGCCGCCAGGATCTCCTGTCCGGCCTTGTCCTTCATGGGTTTTTTGTTGGCGTCCAGCACCACCAGCCGTCCATCCTTGTTGCGGGCGGTCGCCTCGGCGGAGAGCGACGGCACGGGATAGCTCAACAGCGGGCTGTGACGCCGCACCGGCAATCCGCCACGGCGTTGTGCGTATTCTGCGGGAGTTTCCCCCGACACGTCAATGGGCGGTCTGCGGATCTCCTGCTGCAACCCCAGGACCATGGCGCTGATCAGTGCCCGTCTCAGTTGTGTTTCCGGCAGATCGAAGTACCCTTCGAACCCCTTCAGGATGCGGATCCACGAGGAGAGCGCGCCGCTGGAGATCCAGAGTTCCTCCGTCACCTTGTTGTCGGCCTCCAGGTAGCCGATGCGGGTGGTGTCGTAGACCCGGTCCTCGCACTGTTTTCCCAACTCGCCGCAACTGCCGCGTTGCAGAATGTGCCAATAAACGCCGGGGATGTCAATTCTCTCCCTTCTGAGCCGGTCGATCACCGCGTTGAGGGCCGCGCCGCCCCGCATGTCGAGGATGATCTCGTCGATCAGGGCGCTGCTGGAGAGTTTTTCCACGGTGGAGACCAGCCGGGTGACCAGGTTTTCTTCTTCCATGCGCAGGAAGTGATTCTTCACCGCGCCGGCTTTCACCTCTTCGCCGGGCAGGCTCTCTTCCAGGAGGTATTTGGTTTGGCTTTCGAACTGCTCGTAGGCGGTGCGATAGGCCTGGGCATGTTTGACCTGATCGCCCTTGTAGGGCGTCTGGATGAAGAACGGGATGATGTTGTTGCTCTTGGCGCCGGCTTCGGACCCGCCGCGCATGAGTTTGGCCAGCACCTCGCGGGTGATCGTGTTGGCGTATTTGGGCACCTGGCGCTGGCGGCCTCGGTTGTCGTACTCCACGCGGGTGGAGATATAGCCGTTGTCGCCGATGACGAAGAGCAGTTTGAGGTTGTCCGGGCAGGCGGTCAGGTCGTTCTTGAGCGCCTGGTTCAGGCCGCCGTAGAGGTTTTCCGGATAGTCGTCCGCCTCGTCGTTCTGGGTGACCTTCGCTGCGGCGATGGCCTGCTCGAACTTGGCGAACTCCTGCTGTTGGCCGGCGGCGTCCAGATCGCACGCCTGCGGCAGCGGGTGACCCTCGCCGACCCCGTCGCCTGGGCCGTTCGGGAAGAGTTTGTCCGCATAGGGGTCGCGATAGACCCGGAAACCGAAGCGGAACTGGGTATCCTTGAAGCCTTGGGTATTCTTCAGGGTATGGATGATCTCCTGGATCACGCCGCGCCGCGCCGGGGTGCCCCGCACCGCGTCGAAGACCGGCTCCATGCTGGCTGTGGCGTCCAGCAGAAAGAAGATGTCCACTTTTTTCTTGGCGGTCAGGTTCTTGAATTCCGGCATGATGCGGCTGGCGAGCGCGGGCGAGATGGCCACCTTTTCGTCGCTCACCCGCCGGCCCACCAGGCCGGGACGGGCCAGGGCCACCTTGTAGAAGAGCCTCTGGCCGGATTCGGTTTCCACGTTTTCCGGCGCGACATGTTGGTTTTTGGCGTCCACCATCTCCAGCACCGGGATGCGCAACGAGGAGCGGAACCACTCCCGTCCGCCGACCACCGGTTGGCAGTTGGCTGCATTGCGGTTGACGGCGTCTTCCAGGCGTTCGTAGGTACACAGCGCGCCGGCCCCTTTCTGGTCCGGGGCAGTCAGGTCTTCCTTGGGCCGCAGGCTGAAGGCATTGTTCCACAAGAAGCCGTTGGTTTTGTCCACCCAGCCCAGCAGGATGTCGTCCTCTTCCAGGCGGAAGCGGTCTGCCAGCAGGACCGCCTTGTCGGTCTCGTCGAAGACGAAGTACATGTGGAAGCGGGAGGCCCCTTCCCGGCAGTGTCCGGCTCCGCCGACGCAGTTCTTCAACTCCGGGTCCTGGAACGGTTGCACCTTGGGTTCTTGTCCGGATTCGTCCCTGGCCACCGTGGAGGTCTTGATGAAAAATTTCATCTCCAGGCCGGCATCGCTCTTGATGGGCAGGTTGCGGCACAGCAGGTCGGACTTGGCCACCCAGCCGGTCGCCTCCGGACGGTCCTTGTAGCGGAAGGCGCGGATCTTGACCCGATCCTTTTTCTCTTCCTGGATCTCGCCCTGTTGGTTGAAGAGCAGGGCGCCGGTTTTTTTGTCGCCGGAGGCCTGGTCGTAGAGGGGGGTGTCATGGCGCACGACGCGAGCGACTCCGGCCCATTTCAGCTTCTCGTTCTGGTAGAAGCTGGAAAAGTCGTAGGCCGCGCAACTGCCTGGCTGGTTTTCTCCGGCCTGGGCCGGGGTCATGGGCGCGGCCCACAGCAGGCTGGCGGTCAACAGGAGGGTGCTGGGCTTGAGTCGGTTGTTCACGGATGAAATCCCTATGACTAAGTTATTGAAGGTCGCAAAATGGCCGGGTCTGGCTTATGGTCGTGGGGGTTTTTGTGGCGGTTCGCTCGTCTTGGCCTCCTGGCCTCCGGAGAGGGCGGTGCGGATTGCCACCCGGAAGCCGGCCACGGAGAGCATGGAGGGCAAGCAGGTTGCGGCGCGGACTTCCGGCAGGGGCACGAGGTCGTCCTCGCCCACCAGGTAGTATCCCCCGGCGCAGGGGGTGGAGGTCCATTCCCGGACGCCCCAGAGCAACCGTTTCAGGGTTTCGTTTTCCGGGGAATCCCCGGATTGCTTGCGTTGCGCGTCCAGCATCAGCACCGTGGCCCCCCACTGCTCGCGGGAGGGGAGGGTGTAGGCGCAGCCGGTTTGTTGGCCCAGCCAGTCGGCGTAATCCCAGGCCGCCTCCCAGGAGACCCCTTTGACCGGGCCGTTGTCGGACTCTTCCTTGTTCCAGTGGATCCCGATATGGGATTGGAGGCGCTCCTTGCTGGCCCCGTCGGGCATGCGGTTGACGAACTCCACGTAGTGTCGGAACGCCTTGCTGGTCACCTCGCGTTGTTCGATCAGGAACGGTTCCCGGATGGCGATTTTGTGCAGTCCGTGGGGCGCCAGGAAGGCCTTGTGTTCCTGGAAGGTGTCGGACAACTGGTAATCGCCGGTTGGCACCGGGATCAGATCGGGATAGAGTGTGCAGTCCGTGGGGCGCCAGGAAGGCCTTGTGTTCCTGGAAGGTGTCGGACAACTGGTAATCGCCGGTTGGCACCGGGATCAGATCGGGATAGAGTGTGCCGTCCGGCCATTGGGTCAGGCAGGATTGCCAGGGCAGTTCGGCGGGTGGCGGCGGCTTGAAGCGGGAGAGGAGTATGCCGGCTCCCGCCAGCAGGACGAGCAGGCCCACGCCGAGGATCAGGGATTTCTTGACGTGGATGGCCGGGCGTGTCATGGCGCTCGCCTGGTTCGGGTCGCGGGGGATCCTGCGCACGGCTCCGGGGGTGCGGGGGAAGTTTCTGCGGTTTTCGCCCAGGCGTCTTCTGATGTTCAAGGTCGCGGCTCGCCAAATTTCTTGGTGGCATGGATATCCTGAACAAGAATTTTAGCAAGTTTCACGCCAATCAACAATGTGAAATCGTGGAGAAACCGACGGTGACTGGGTTGGAAAATCAATGGGGGGAAGCGGAGCCGGTGGTGATTCTGGATCGTCCGGCCCACGCGGGGAACGTGGGGGCGGTGATCCGGGCCATGGGGAATACCGGATTTTCCCGTCTGCGTCTGGTGGCGCCGCGTCAGTTTCCCCATCCCGACGTGGAGGCTTACGCCGTGGGGTGCGTGGCGATTCTGGAGCGGGTGGAGTTGTTTGCGGATCTGTCCGCCGCCGTGGCGGACCTCAATTATCTGGTGGCCACCACCAACCGGTTTCGCGGGCAGCGTCAGATTCTGCTCACCCCGCGTGAGTTGGGGGAGCGGTTGCCGGGCCTGCTCGCCGTGCCGGGGCGGCGGGTGGGGATTTTGTTCGGCACGGAGCGGACCGGCCTGTTGACCGGGGACGTGGATCGGGCCAACGTGATCTGCCACATTCCCACTGCGGGCGCGCAGGGGTCGCTCAACCTGGCGCAAGCGGTGCTGATCGTGTTGTACGAGTTGATGCTGGGGGCGGGCCAGGGGAACGGAATCGGTCGCGCCCCGATGCGGGAGAGTCCACTGGCCGACGCCGCCGACCTGGAGCATCTCTATGCACACATGGAGGAGACCCTGGAGACCATCGGCTTTCTCAAACCGAACCAGAAACGCCACATGATGGGGAGCATCCGGGCCATGTTCCAGCGCGCGGTGCTGGATCGGCGCGAGGTGGCCATCCTGCGTGGCATCCTGCACGAGATGATTGCCTTTCGCGACCGTTCGTGAATATGGTATCCTTGAGACATCCCTGGATCCTTAAGGACTCTCGAATCTTTAGATTGAGGATGCACGCGCATGAGAAACGAATTTCACGCCAAATTGTTGGAAAAGCTGGTGGATGTGGGAGATGCCCGCTTCAATCAGGCCCATGCCCGGCTGTTCGAGATCATCATCGATGCCGATGTGGTGGTCGCGGCCGTCCTGACGGAGGAACGTACCCCGACCAGCGCCGAGTGGGACACCCTGGCCGGTTACTGCGATGACCTGGTGACTTACGCCAAACAGCATTTCATCGAGGAGGAAGAGGAACTCCTCAAGCGGGGTTATCCCGCCGCCGAGGCCCATCAGGCATCGCATCATGCCTTGATCGCGGATCTGAATGCCTTCAAGCACAAGGTGTTGCAGTTCGAGGAGAAAGACTTGAAGGAGATGCGCCGCTGGCTGCTGGAGTGGTTGTTGAATCATGTCAATCACGAGGATCACGCCTACGCCCGTTTTTTTGCCGGGCTGGGGACGCCGTGAGCGAAATGTCGTCCGCCGCCCCGCCGGGAGGAAAACACCTTGTTGTTCGCCGGCGGGTTGGCTAAGCTGTTGCATTCCGACCCTCATTTCGTCATTCCAGCATAAAGAGCACGATTCCATGGCGCCCCGAACGCTTTTTCACAAGATCTGGCACTCCCACGTCATCCGCACCGAACCGGATGGCACCGCGCTGTTGTACGTGGATCGTCACCTCGTCCACGAGGTGACCAGTCCCCAGGCCTTCGAGGGGCTGCGCCTGGCCGGTCGCCGGGTGTTCCGGCCCGATCTGACCTTCGCAGTCCCGGACCACAACGTCCCGACCCTCGGCCTGGAGAAGGGGATCCTCGATCCGGTGGCCCGGCTGCAGGTGGAGACCCTGGACGACAACTGTCAACATTTCGGCGTGACCGAGTTCGGCCTGGGCGATCCCCGTCAGGGGGTGGTGCATGTCATGGCCCCGGAGCAGGGGATCACCCTGCCCGGCCTGATCGTGGTGTGCGGCGATTCCCACACCGCCACCCATGGGGCATTCGGCGCCCTCGCCTTCGGGATCGGCACCTCCGAGGTGGAGCACGTCCTGGCCACCCAGACCCTGCCCCAGAAACTCCCCAGGACCATGCGCATCCGGGTGGAGGGGAGCCTCTCCTCCGGCGTCACGGCCAAGGATTTGATTCTGCACGTCATCGGCGCCATCGGCACGGCCGGCGGCACCGGCCATGTCATCGAATTCGACGGTCAGGCGATCGCCGAACTCTCCATGGAGGGGCGCATGACCCTCTGCAACATGGCCATCGAGGGTGGCGCGCGCGCCGGCATGGTGGCGGTGGATTACAAGACCGTGGAATATCTGCGTGGCCGTCCCCTCGCCCCCACTGGGGAGGCATGGGAGCGGGCCGTGGCCTTCTGGCAAACCCTGCACTCGGACGAGGGGGCGGTGTTCGACCGCGAACTGGTGTTCGATGGCGGCGCGATCGCCCCGCAGGTGACCTGGGGCACCTCCCCGGAAATGACCCTGCCCGTCGGCGGACGCATCCCCGATCCGGTGGACCAGGCCGATCCGGTGCGGCGCGGCTCCGTGGAGAAGGCGCTCGCCTATATGGGACTCAGTCCCGGCACGCCCATCGACGCCATCCAACTGGATAAAATATTCATCGGTTCCTGCACCAATGGTCGCATCGAGGACCTGCGCGCCGCCGCCGCCATGATCCGGGGACGCCGCAAGGCCGATTCGGTGCGGCAGGTGCTGGTGGTGCCCGGCACCGGGCTGGTGAAGCAACAGGCCGAGGCCGAGGGGCTGGACCGGATCTTCGTTGCCGCCGGTTTCGAGTGGCGCATGCCGGGCTGCTCCATGTGCCTGGCCATGAACGACGACATCCTCTCCCCCGGCGAGCGGTGCGCCTCCACCTCCAACCGCAATTTCGAGGGCCGGCAGGGACCCGGAGGCCGGACCCATCTGGTGAGTCCGGCCATGGCGGCTGCTGCGGCCATCGCCGGCCATTTCGTGGACATTCGCCAGGAGGATTGACCCGCCATGGAACCCTTCACCACTTTTGACGCCATCGCCGCCCCCCTCGACCGGGCCAACGTGGACACGGACGCCATCATCCCCAAGCAGTTCCTCAAGATGATCACCCGTACCGGTTTCGGCTGCTATCTGTTCGACGAGTGGCGCTATCTCGACCGGGGCGAGCCGGGCATGCCCTGTGGCGGCCGGCCCGTCAATCCCGATTTCGTCCTCAACCGGCCCCGTTATCAGGGGGCCGGCATCCTGTTGGCCAGGGAGAACTTCGGGTGCGGCTCCAGTCGCGAGCATGCGCCCTGGGCCTTGCTGGAGTACGGCTTTCGCGTGGTCATCGCCCCGAGCTTCGCGGATATCTTTTTCAACAATTGTTTCAACAATGGCATCTTGCCGGTGGTGTTGGATGCGGCGGCGGTGGACGGGCTGTTTCGGGAGATCGCCGCACAGGAGGGGTATCGCCTCGAGGTGGACCTGACCTCCCAGAGCGTGACCACCCCGACTGGGGAAAAACATCTCTTCGAGGTCGATCCGCACCGCAGGTATTGTCTGCTCAACGGGTTGGATGCCATCGGACTGACTTTGCGGCACAAGGAGGCGATCCGCGCCTTCGAGGTGGCAAGGGGTGAACAGGAACCTTGGGTTTTCGTGACACAGAAAGGGTGAGAGCATGAGCAAGTCGGTATTGTTGTTGCCAGGGGATGGCATTGGCCAGGAGATCATGGCCGAGGCGGTCAAGGTGTTGGATTGGCTGGGCACGCAGGGCATGTGCGACTTGAAGTTCCGCGAGGCCCTGTTGGGCGGATGCGCCTATGATCAGGTGGGGACGCCCTTGCCGGAGGAGACCGTCACCCGCGCTCTGGAGTCGGACGCGGTGTTGCTGGGGGCGGTGGGCGGGGTGCAGTGGGAGTCGCTGGATTACGCCGTGCGGCCCGAACGGGGGCTGCTGGGCATCCGCAAGGCGATGGACGTCTATTGCAACCTGCGTCCGGCGCAGGTGTTTCCCCAATTGGCCGACGCATCGACCCTCAAGCCGGAGGTGGTTTCCGGCATCGACATCATGGTGGTGCGCGAGCTTTCCTCGGACATCTATTTCGGTCAACCTCGCGGGGTCTCCACCCTGCCGGACGGGCGGCAAGTGGGGATCAACACCCTCTATTACACCACCGACGAGATCGAGCGGGTGGCCAGGCGGGCTTTTGGCATCGCCCGTCTGCGCCAGAAGCGCCTCTGTTCGGTGGACAAGGCCAACGTGCTGGAGGCGACCGAATTGTGGCGCAACGTGGTGACCGCCATCGGCCAGGCCGAATTCCCGGATGTGGCCTTGAGTCACATGTACGTGGACAACGCCGCCATGCAGTTGATCCGCAATCCGCGCCAGTTCGACGTCATGTTGACCACCAACATGTTCGGCGACATCCTCTCCGACGAGGCGAGCATGTTGACCGGTTCCATCGGCATGCTCCCGTCCGCCTCCCTGGGGGATCGGGGCGCGTTGTACGAACCGATTCACGGTTCCGCGCCGGACATCGCGGGCAAGGGGATCGCCAACCCCCTGGCCATGATCCTCTCCGTGGCGATGATGTTTCGTTACACCCTGGGCCAGTCGGACGTGGCCGCCAGGATCGAACGCGCGGTCCAGCGGGTGCTGGATGCCGGACTGCGCACCGCCGACATCATGCAGCCCGGCAAGGAAAAAGTGGGAACCGCAGCCATGGGTTCCGCCGTGGTGGCGGCATTGGGGGAGTGACACGTTCGACTTGTTTGATCGCATAACCTTAACCTGGAACAGGATCTTCAGATCATGCAGCGATTCAATGTAGCCGTCGTCGGCGCCACGGGCAACGTGGGCCGGGAGATGCTCTCGATTCTCGAGGAGCGGGATTTCCCCGTGGGGGAGGTGCATCTGCTCGCCTCGGAGCGTACCGCCGGGACCCGGATGACCTTCCGGGACGAGGAACTGGTGGTGAAAAACCTGGCCGATTTCGATTTCGCCGGTGTCCGGATCGGGCTGTTCTCTCCGGGGGCCTCGGTGTCGGCGGTGCATGCCCCCAGGGCCGCCGCCGCCGGGTGCGTGGTGGTGGACAACACCTCCTTCTTCCGCATGGACCCGGAGGTCCCCCTCGTGGTCCCGGAGGTCAATCCCGGCGCCATCGCCGAGTACAAGAAAAAAGGGATCATCGCCAATCCCAACTGCTCCACCATCCAGATGGTGGTGGCCCTGAAGCCGCTCCACGACGCAGCCACGATCCGGCGGGTGGTGGTCGCCACCTATCAGGCGGTCTCCGGGGCCGGCAAGGCGGCCATCGACGAACTGATGGAGCAGACCCGCGCCTTCTACATCCCCGGCAAGGAGGTGTTGCCGAAGAAATTCACGAAACCCATCTGCTTCAATCTGATTCCTCAGATCGATTCCTTCCTGGAAAACGGCTACACCAAGGAAGAGATGAAGATGGTCAACGAGACCCGCAAGATCCTCGATCCCAATATCCGGCTGACCGCCACCACGGTGCGGGTGCCGGTCTTCAACGCCCACTCCGAGGTGGTCACCATCGAGACCGAGCGGCCCTTGTCCCCGGAGCAGGCGCGTGCCCTGCTGGCCGCCGCGCCCGGCATCGAGGTGGTGGATGACCCCGCCACCCTGACCTACATCACCCCTCGCGAGGCCGCCGGACGCGATGCCACCTTCGTCTCCCGCATCCGCCAGGACTTCAGCGTGGAAAACGGCTTGCAGATGTGGGTGGTCTCCGACAACCTGCGCAAGGGGGCGGCCCTGAATGCCGTGCAGATCGCCGAGCACCTGGTGCGCGATCATTTCTGAGAGATCACTGGCCATGTCCGTATCCTCCCCATTGCGTTTTCCCCGTCCTTGCACGCTCCTGGTGGCCCTGGCGCTGCTGGGTGGCGCGCCAAGGATGGCCGATGCGCTCTCCCTGGGCGAGATGCGGGTGACCAGCAAGCTGGGCGAGCCGTTGCGGGCCGAAATCCCCCTGCTGCTCGACAGGGAAGAGGAGTCCAGGGATCTGGGGGTTTTCGTCGCCGCTCCGGCCGAGTATCGCCAGATGGATCTGACGCGTCCCCCCTTCGTCGGCGAAGTGACGGTGAAGCTGACCGGGGAGGTGGGCAAGCCCAGGAAGATCCTCGTGCAGACCGCCAATGCGGTACGGGATCCCTATTTTCAATTGCTGCTCAAGACGGAGTTGGGGCGTGGCGCCCATTTTCGCGCCTATCGGGTGGTGTTGGATCTGCCGGCGCGGGCGCTGGTCGAGCCGGCGCCGGTGACCGCGTCCGTCGTTGCCAAGGTCGCGAGCATCGCCCGTTATGGTCCGGTGCGGGCGGGCGAGACCCCGCTGGGGATCGCCCGCAAGGTCGCGGGCGAGGGGGTGGGGGTACACCAGGCGCTGGCGGCCATCTGGTCGGCCAACAAGGGCAAGTTCACCGGAGAGAACCTCCATGGTCTGCCGGTAGGCGTGGAGCTTGCCATCCCCGGCCCGGACGAGATGCGCCGCATGAGCGAGGCGGATGCGCGGGCATTGGTGAAGCGCCATGCCGAGGCCTGGTCGCAACGCCAGGTGGTCAACGCCCCCCCCCAGGCGAAACCCGCCCCGGCCCCTGCCGCCGAGGGACAGAAGTTCGGCATGCGTTTGACCGTTGACCCCGCGCCGACGGGCAAGCCGGTGGCGGCGGAGGCATCCCCGGCGCCTGCCACGCCCGCTTCGCCAGCCATCGATCCGGAGTGGACCGCCCGGATCGAGGAGAGCATGCGTCAATTGCGCGAGGAGCAGGAGAAACTGCGGGAGGCGAACGCCAAAATTGTCAAGGTGGAGGCGGAGCGGGATGCCCTGAAAAAGGATGTCTCCAGCCTGACCAAACGGCTGCATGCCCTGGAGCAGGAAAAGATGGCCCTGCAGGGCGAGCCGTTGGATTGGAAGCTGCTTGGCGGCGGGGCCGGCGCGGTGGGTTTTCTGGCCGGGGCGCTGGCCTGGTTGTTGCGGCGTCGCGGGATGGCCGCCGGAGCGGCGCTGCGTGAGGAAAAGAGCGCGCCCCCCATCGAGGAGCGCCCTGTCGTTGCGACCCCCCCGGCCCATGACCCGGCCAGGGAGGAGGGGCATCTCCCCAGCCGCATGGGTGGGGCCGTGGCGGCGGCGTTGAGCGCGGCTGCCGTGGTGGCGGCCATGCCGGTGCGGGAGCAGGAGGCGTTGGACGAGGAAGGGGTGGAACTGGCGGGTCCGATCCACCTGGACGCCCCGCCCGCGTCGCGGCAGACCACCCTTGGCGAGAGCTGGCAACCCTCCTCGTTTCCCGTCGAGGAGGAGGAAGAACTGCCCTCCGTCTTCGAGGGGTTGGAGATCGGCGAGGGGTTCGACGAGGGGGTGGAACTCCCGGAACTGGATCGCGCGGAGTCTGGCGACGAGCCGGAGGGGATGCTTCCGGAGTTGGAGACCATCGCCTTCGATCTGGGCAAGGGGGGGGATGCCGGGGGGCTGCTGGCGGCGAATTTCGCGCCTGCCGAGCCGGAGGAGTTGGAGGTGATCGACTTCGAACTGGATGAGGAAAGGGATCGCGCACCGCCGCCTCCTGGCCCGGTGGCCACCGGTGAGCCTGCCGCGCGCGCGGGGGATGAGATCGAAGTGTTGGAGTTGTCCATCGATGATTTTGAACTTGGCAAGGAGGGGTGATCCCTCCATGGGTTCGCCTGGCCTGGCAAGGCGCGTTTGCGCCCTGCTGGCGCTGCTGACCGGTTGGTGGTGGGGGGGTGCGGAACCTGCCCTGGCCCTCTCCGTGACCGGGGCGTTGCAGGTTCACAGTGCTCTGCACGAGCCGTTTTCCGCCGATTTGCCCTTCGTGCTGGAGCCAGGGGAGGAGATGCCCGGCGTCGAGGTGGTGGCGGGGGTGAATTCCGATTTCGTCGGTGGCGGGGCCGGGGATGGGTTGCGCAACCGTCTGACCGCCAGGCTGGAGGAGGACAATCCCCCCCTGCCCGGTGCGGGCGGCAGGACCGGACGCATCGTCATTACCGGCACTCAGCCGGAAAACGAGCTTTTTTTCACCATTCTGCTGCGGATCGCGCGGCCGGATCTGACTTTCGTGCGCAACTACTCGGTGGTATTGGGCGCTTTTCCGAGCGGTGGGGTGTTGCCGGTGTTTCCGGTGCAATCCCATTTGCCTGGCGGGGCGCGGGTTGTGCCGGGTCTCCCTGCGGCGGGTGGCGCGGGCGCAAGGATGGCATGGCCGTTGGCGGGAGGGGCGCTGGCCCTGGGGCTTGCGGGTTGGTGGATTTTGCGCCGGCGGTGTGTCGCGTCCGTGCCCGCGAGCGCGGTGGGCGCGCCGCCCCGTGCCGTGGTGGAGCCGGTTTTGGACCCTGGCGAGGCTTGGCCGGAGGATGCGACTTCGGCCGAGGAGCCGTCCGCGAGCTTCACTCCGACCAGAGAGCCGGATTCGCCGCGCCCCGCAACTGCGGAGGAAGAGGGTTCCCCAGGCGAGGCGCCGGATCTGGATTTGCGTCCGAGGATGGATTTTGCCGCCACCATGCGTCAGGAGGAGGAGGTGCCGGACTCCTGGACCTTCACCCCGGCGGACGGACAGGAGAGCGTTCCCGCCAACCCCCCCGAACCGGACCGGAGCCGTCTTCATCCCGAGGAGGAGACGATGCTCTCCCTGGAATTCGAACCCTACGACTTGGATGAGAATGCCTTGGTTCGTTCCCGTTCACGAACGTGAGAGGCCGTGATCCCCGTTGCAAGTTGGCGGCGTTCGCACTGCTGCTGCCGGTGTTGATGACCGCCCCGATCGCCTCCCCGGTCTGGATGGTGGGAGTCGTGTTGGTGCTGGCGGGTTTGATGCTGGCGCGGGTCGGCTGGCAGGAGTTTGCGCGCGGATTGTGGCGTTTGCGTTGGTTGTGGCTGGCCATGCTGTTGATTCATGGTTGGTTCACGCCCGGAACGCCCCTTTGGCCGGTCGGGCCGGCGTTGACAGGGGAGGGGGTGTTGGCCGGGGGGCGGCAGGCGGCGCGCATGATCCTGTTGATCGGCGCGGCCTGGAGCCTGATGCGTTCCACCACCCCCATGGAGCTGGTGGGGGCGTTACAACGGTGGAGCGGTGGGTGGCGGCCTGCACAACATTGGTTGTCATTATTGGCCTTTTGTCTGGCGACCCTGCCCAGGCTGCAGGAGGATGCGCGGCGGGTGCGGATCGGCATGCGGTTGCGGTTGGCGGAAGATCAGGGAGGATTTGCCGCGCGGCTGGAGCGTATCGTCTTTGCCGGGGAGGCCATGCTGATGAGGATGTTGTGGGATGCGCGGCGTCGCGAGCAGGGATTGTTGGCCAGGGGGCATGCCGATGCCTTGCCTTTGGTGCGGGCGGAGGCCAGGGCAACGGATTGGCGGGATTGGGTGTTGCTCCTTCCTCCCGCCGTGGCGTGGTTGATCTGGTGGGCCGGGATTACGCTATGGTGAAGAGCTGGCTGAAGTTGGCGATCTCGAAGACCTTGGCGACCTGAGGGGTGCAGTTGACGATTTTGATCAGGTCCGTGCCGCCGGACTTGTTGTGTTCGTTGAGCAGCAGCAGCATGCCCAGGGCGGCGCTGTCCATGTAGGTGACCCGTCTGAAATCCAGCACGTAGCGGGTTTTGGGCGGTTTGTCCTTGTAGGTGTCCCGGAACTCGCGATGCTCGCTGAAGACGAACTTGCCATCCAGGGTGATGGTCACCACTCCTTCATTTTCACTGACCGCAATCATCTTTTAACCTCTCGCAGGCAAAAAAAGGGTCCGGGGGATCGCTCCCCCGGGGTCTGATCGGGTTCAGGCCGCCTTGGCGCCCGCCTTGCTGGCATCCTGGAGCATGGACAACTCGGTGGACGAGAAGACCTTGTCGGTATCCAGCAGGATGACGAAGTGATCGCCCTGCTTGCCCATGCCGCGAATGAAATCGGTGCGCAGCCCGGTGCCGATCTTCGGCGGGGGTTCGATGTGGGCGGGGTCCAGCTCCACCACCTCCTTGACCGAGTCCGCCATGGCCCCGATCACCGTGGTGCCGTCGTCCTGGGCCACGTCGATGATGATGATACAGGTGTTGACGGTCTTTTCGCTCTTGGACATGCCGAATTTCAGCCGCATGTCCACCACCGGGACCACGCTGCCGCGCAGGTTGATCACCCCGCACATGAAGTTGGGGGTGCGGGGGATCTTGGTGACCGTGGTGAACTCCAGCACCTCCTTGATGCGGGAGATGTCGATGGCGAACACCTCCTTGTCCAGATGAAAGGTGAGAAACTGAGTGGGTTCGGTAATGCCGGCAACGCTCATGCGTGTATCCTCCTCATCATTGGGTTTAGAAGGTTTCGAACTCGTCATCCGAGTGTCCGGATCCCATGTTGAGATCCACGCCCTCGCCCTTGCGCGCCGGGGCGGGCAGGGCCTTGGGGGTTGGTTTGGCCGCATGGTGGGCAACCGGGGCGGCGGGTTTCGTCATTTTGCCGGCGGCGGGCTTTCTGGATGCGGCGGGCTTGGCGCGTTTGGCCTCCTGGCCGATGTTGAAGTAGGAGATGGACTGGGCCATCATGTCCGACTGGGCGCTCAGTTCCTCGGCGGTGGCGGCCATCTCCTCGGAGGTCCCGGCGTTCTGTTGGATCACCTGGTCGAGTTGCTGGATCGCCTTGTTGATCTGTGCGGCCCCTTGATTCTGTTCCTGGCTGCCGGCGGCGATCTCCTGGATCAACTCGGCGGTTTTCTGGATGTCGGGCACCAGCTTGTTGATGATCCCGCCGGCCCGTTCCGCCACGTCCACGCTGGTGGCCGACAGATGGCTGATCTCGCCTGCGGCGGTCTGGCTGCGTTCCGCCAGTTTTCGCACCTCGGCGGCCACCACGGCGAAGCCCTTGCCGTGCTCCCCGGCGCGCGCCGCCTCGATGGCCGCGTTGAGCGCCAACAGATTGGTCTGGCGGGCGATCTCCTCGATGATGCCGATCTTGGAGGCGATTTCCTTCATGGCGTGTACCGCCTGCATCACCGCCTGGCCCCCCTCCTCGGCGTCCTTGGACGCTTTCTGGGAGATGTTCTGGGTGGTGCTGGCGTTGTCGCTGTTTTGCTGAATGTTGCTGCTCATTTGTTCCATGGCCGAGGAGGTCTCCTCGATGGAGGCGGCCTGCTCGGTGGCCCCTTGCGAGAGGTTCTGCGCCGTGTTGGAGATTTCGTTGCTGCCGAGGGAGACCTGGGCCGCCGCGATGGAGACCTCGCCGATCACTTCCCTCAGTTTGGCCGCCATGTCTTGCAGGGCGCTGGCCAACTGGCCGACTTCGTCCTTCTGGTCGAGGTCGATGGTGGCGGTCAGGTCGCCACCGGCGATCTTTTGTGCGAAAGCGACCCCCATGATCAGGGCGCTGACGATGGCGCGGGTGAGCAGCAGCGCGATGAGGATCCCCAGGATGATGGCCACGCCACTGGCGCTGGAGATGAACAGGATGGCCGAGGAGATCTCGGTGTCCGCTTTTTTCTTCTGCCCTTCGTTCACCACATCGACCTTTTCATCGGCCGTGCGTCGGGCAGTGATCATCTCTTTTTCCGCTTTTTCCTGCTCCTTGAAGATCTCCAGCAGGCCGTTGATCTCTTTTTGATATTGTTCGACGCCGGCGATGATGTTCTTGGACTGGTCGATGTTTTCCTGCCCCTTGAAGGTGGGCAGCAGTTCCTTGGCGATCTTGAGGGTGGTCTCGGCGCCGGTCTGGTTGCGTTTGACGAATTTCTCGTCCTTGCCATGGGTGATGAGGATTTCCTTTTCGGCGATGCGGGCATCCTTGAAGTGGATCAGCATGTTGGCCGCCGCGTCCACCTTGTGGGCGCGGTCCTCGATCTTGGCGTTTCTTTCCGTCTGGGCCGCCTTGTCCTGGGAACCGGCGTCGCTTTTGAGCAGTTCCGTCAACTTTTTCGATTGATCCGCGTGCATGGCCGTGATGTTGACCAGGCCGATCTTGTCGGCCAGTTCCCGGACACGGGTGATGGTCTCGTTGACCTTCTTCTCCATGGCAACATAGCTGGAGAAAGCCTTGCCATAACTTTCCGCAGCCCCGATCACCCCTTCCATCTCGGCCTTGTCAGACGGGCTGTGGAACTTCTGGTCCCGGTCGATGATCGCCTGTTTCTTGAGTTCCTCCAAAGCCTTGTGGTTATCCTCCACACTCTTCACATCTTTGCGGATGATGAAGTTTTTTTCCGACTGCATGGCCTTGCCGATATTGTCGATCAGGATCGCCATGTCGCTGCGCTTGTCGATGCGATCCGCGATGCCGGTCAGGGCGTTGTAGCCGGAGACGGCCACGAAGGCGGTCAGGATCAGCACCAGACCGAAGCCGAGGCCCAGTTTTTGTCCAAGTTTGAGATTTTTCATGTTTCCTCCCCACAACGGACGTGAATGATTCTTGAATTCTATCGGAAATGGCGCATGGAAACAATGAAAATATCTCGCCCCGGAACCGGAAGATTCGGATGCCGGGGCGGATGGAGCGGGATCAGAAGGTCTCGAATTCGTCGTCGGAGTGGCTGGGTTTGGCCTTGTGGTCGCGCTGGTCCATCAAGGCGAGGCTTTTCCTGGGCGCGGGCTGATGGGCGATGGCCTTGGGACGCGGGGCGGCCTGCGGCTTGCGGGTGGCCGTGCCCCGATGCTCCTCCCCGGTCTTGAAATAGGCCACGGAACTTTGCAGGGTTTCGGCCTGGGCAGAGAGTTCCTCGGAGGTGGCGGCCATCTCCTGGGAGGTGCCTGCGTTGCGCTGGATCCCCTGATCCATCTGCTGGATGGCGCGGTTGACCTGTCCCACCCCCTGGTTCTGTTCCCGGCTGGAGGCGGAGATCTCCTGGAGCAGTTCGGCGGTCTTCTGGATGTCCGGGACCAGTTTGGCCAGCATGTTCCCGGCCCGTTCCGCCACCTCCACGCTGGAACCGGAAAGTGCGCCGATCTCGCCAGCGGCGGTCTGGCTGCGTTCCGCCAGTTTTCTCACCTCGGCGGCCACCACGGCGAATCCCTTGCCGTGTTCTCCGGCCCGCGCCGCCTCGATGGCCGCGTTCAACGCCAACAGATTGGTCTGGCGGGCGATCTCCTCGATGATGGAGATTTTTTGCGCGATTTCCTTCATGGCGCTCACCGCCTCGGTGACGGCCTCGCCGGTCTCCACCGCATCCCTGGCGGCCGATTGCGAGATTTTGGCCGTGGTTTCCGCGTTGTCGGTGTTTTGCTGGACGTTGGAGGCCATCTGCTCCATGGACGCGGAGGTCTCCTCGATGGAGGCCGCCTGCTCGGTGGTGGATTGCGACAACCCCTGGGAGGCGTCGGAGAGCGTCTGGCTGCCGTTGGCCACTTCCATGGCGGCCAGTTTGATACGGGTGATGACTTCGCGCAACCTTCCGGTGCTTTCCTCCAGGGTGGCGGCCATCTGTCCCACCTCATCGTTCTGCCGGATCGTGACGGCAACCGTCAAATTGCCGCTCGCGAACTCCTCGAACATACTCTGGAGTTTCAGGATCGGCTTGACGATGAGCCGGGCGATCCACCATGCGAAAAAGGCGCCGAGCAATATGGCGACCCCGCTGACGCTCAGGGCGGCCCGGCTGTTGTTCCGGGCAGTGGAGCCAACAGCTTCGGTGGTCTTGACCATATCCTCGCTCGCCTCCTTGACCAGGGCCTCGATGAGCGGTTCGATGGCGTGCGTGGCCGTGCGCATCTGTTCGGTCAGAGTGGCGATCTCCTTGTCCTTGGCGATCAGGGCCTGAAAATCCTGCTGGTATTTTTTGGTGGTGTCGAGCAGGATCTTCCTGTCCGCTTCCGGGATGCCGGAGTCGGTGATCTCCTTGTGCAGCGTTTCCACTCTCTTGCTCACGTTGGCGACGTATTTTTCCTCCCCGCGCAGCAGGTAATCCTTCTCGTCCTTGCGGATTTCCAGGTAGATCTGGGCCAGACCCGGAACGTAGTGGGTCTTGAGCAGTGCCTCGATCCCGTGGGCGAGGTCGCGGATTTCCGTTGCCTTGGCGTCGGCCTTTTCCGGGGGCAGGGCGGTGTACTCCTTGAAGGCGGTCTGGTACTGCCCGGCCTTGGCCGTCAGTTCTTTCTTGAGGGCCTCGGCAAGGGAGGAATCCGCGACCGCCTGGAGGAACCGTTTGACCCAGCCTTCCAGTTGCGCGGCGTATTTCGGATCCTTGCGCAACTGGAAATCCTTTTCCGCGCGCCGCATCTGGAGAAGAGAAACCATGGTCTCCTCGGTGTCGAGATTCCTGATCCCCTTTTCCAGCTTGTGGGCGCTCTCCCGGAAGCTCCCTTGCAGTCCAGAGTTGGCATCCAACCCTTTTTCCGTTTCGTTTTGGGTCAGTTTCAGAAAGGCGTTCAGGTACTCCGCGCTCTTTTGCTTGATCTCCCCGTCCAGACGGGCGCTTTCGGCATCCTGGTTGGCACGGGCCGTCTCCAGCAATGCGTCGGTGATCCTGCCCATCTCGTCGATCCGTTTCTTGACCGCGTCGATGTATTTCGCCTCTTTTCGCAAAAGGAAGTCCTTTTCTCCGCGTCTGGCCTCCAGCATCAGGACGTTCAGCCGCATGGCGTTGGCTTTTTCCACCTCGACCCGGCCCAGGATATCGTCCTGGAAGGTGTTCAGGGTCTGGGTGAGGGTGGTGTGGTAGACCCAGACGACCCCCAACAGCAACACCCCGACGACGGCAAATCCAAGGCCGATTTTCATGCTGATTTTTATATTGTTGACGCTCGCATTAATGCTCATGTTCTCTCCCCACTTTCGAATGTCTCTTGTTGAAGATGTGATTGATACAATGCGTGCCGCTTATTCACGAAACATTTACAAACCATCCTACCGGGAAATGTGCGATTTTGTCAATTGAAAATGGGTTCGATTTTGCGGTACGCTGCCGAACATGGACAAAAACCCCAATCGATCCGTCAAGCAGCCGTTGGCTCCATCGACCCTGTCCATGGAGCAGGGGGGTCGCTTTGTCCGCGAGGACGGCTCCCTGGCCGAGTGGAACGCCGATGGCCGGGGGCAGTGGTCCTGCCCGGACGGCACGACCGGCACCTTCAACGAACGTATGGCCGGCAGCATCACCCGTGCGGACGGCAGCATCGAGTCCTGGGACGGCCAGGGGAGCGGCACGTTCATCACCAGCGAGGGGATCGAGTATTCCTGCCGGGACTACCAGAGCGGAGAGTTTGCCAACCCGGACGGCTCTTCCGACCGCTTCGGCCCGAACGGCTCCTTCGGCCATACGGACGCGCGCGGCAATCGCTTCGACTACCACCTCGACGGATCGGGCGGCGTGATCGCCAGCAACGGGGCCTGCGATACCTGGGACGAAGAGGGCAATCATCTCCATGACGACGGCGCGGGCGGGACCAGCGTCGTGCAGGCCGACGGTTTCGTCTCCTGCGACGATGGCCAGGGCGCACGCGGGTGGCAGGACGGTCATGGCAACGGCGGGTGGTTCGAGCCGGACGGGTCGTGGGGCGAGTTCGGCGCGGACGGCTCACTCGCCGCCGGCGACGGCCAGGGCAACGGCGAGTGGCGGGACGGGCTGGGCAATTCCGGCTGGTACGACGCCCTCGGCAACCAGGGCGGCACGGACGCGCATGGCGCAACCTGGCGTCTGAACCGGGACGGAACCCTCTCCTTCGAGGATGCGGGGTTCTCTTGTGTCCGCGCGCCGGATGGCGCGACACGCTGGCAGGAGGAAGCCACCGCCGCGTCCGGCGTCATCGATCTGGAGCACGACCTGGAGGAGGAGGGGGAAGGCGTCCATGCCGACGGCTCCAGCGCGGCGTGGGACCGCGCCAATTTCACCTGGCAGGCCCCGGACGGGGCCATCGGCGTCCTCAACCCGGACGGTTCCGGCTCCTGGAGCGATCCCCAGGGACTCCTGATCACCTGGCGAGCCGACGGCTCCAGCGCCACGCGCCATGCGGACGGTTCCACGGAGCGGAGCGGCGCGGATGGCTCCTACGACATGCAGGGGGCGGACGGTTCCTGGGAAACCCTGGGCGCGGACGGTTCTTTCTCCAGTGCCGATGGGCATGGCAACCGTGAGGAGTGGCATGCGGACGGCGCCTATTCCCGCCAGGGGAGCGATGGCTCACGCACGGTCCAGCATCCGGACGGAACCGGCTTCTGGGAGGATGGCCAGGGCAATGCCAATGCCTGGGGCGCCGACGGTTCCGGCAGCAGCGGCGCCGCAGATGGTTCCTCCTCCCTGTGGGACGGGCAGGGGAATGGCTCCTTCATCGGCGCCGACGGCTCGGTCGGACGCTGGCATGCCGATGGTTCCGGCACCTGGGACGACGGTCATGGCAATGTCTCCCAATGGCTTCCCGACGGATCGGGTTCCTGGCGGCATGCCGACGGCTCCACCGGCCGTTACCAGACCGACGGCTCCGGCAGCCTGTTCTATCCCGACGGCGCCCGCGAGGAGTGGGACAGCCAGGGCAACTGGTCCTACATCGACGCCCATGGCGTGGCCTGGAGTCCCGAAGCCTGCGACAAGAGCCGCTTCGTCAATCCGGACGGCTCCATCGACGAGTTCCGCGAGGATGGGACGCGCGTCTCGATCGATCGCACCGGCAACGTCTACACGTTTTTTCCGGACGGCGCCGCCGTCACCCGCCACGTGGACGGCTCCCAGGAGACCTTCGCCGCCGACGGCTCCTACTTCTGGCAAGGCGCGGACGGCTCCAGCCGGGTCCTGCGCGCCGATGGCTCCGGCGAGTGCGATGACGGTCTGGGCAACCGGGGCGAGTGGTCCGCCGACGGCTCCTGCTCCTGGAGCCACGCGGACGGTTCGTCCGGCATCGATCATGGCGACAACGAATGCTCATGGGTCGGCGTTGACGGCAGCAAGGGGTATACCCATGTCGATGGTTCCGGCGCCTATACCCTTGCCAATGGCGTCACCTATACCTGGCAGGCCGACGGCGCCGTGGAAGTCGCTTCGGGGATCGAAAGGGGGAGAAAATGACCAGCAACACCACGCTCGAATCGATTCGCAACAGGGCGCGCACCGCCCGGGCACGCGCCGAGGCCGTCAAGGCCGTGCTGGAGGGACGCATGTTGGCCGCCAGAATCCGGCAGGCGCTGCGTCGAGCACGGCCCGGCGCCACGCTGGCGTCCCGCTGAACCGGCAGGGAGGGGAGCGCTCATGGCGGAACCAGTCAGAATCGGCCGGGCCATCGCCCAGATGAACAAGACCAAACTGAAACTCAGGGAGGTCGCCGCCCAGGCCAGGGCGCAACGCCTGCAGCAGATGCAGCATCGTCCCCGGCCCCGTGTCCGCAAACCGGAGGAGGGGCCGGAAGAGCCGCAAGGGTGAGATGTGGGTTCGTCAATGCGCTCGTCTGCTGAATTCTCTTCATTTCGTGCCGTGATTATGGTATAACCCGAACCGAGGGGCACTCTCGCGGCAAGTGGCGTCCGGGGAGGAAAGCATGGGCAAGCGTGTCTTTTCGTCAACCGCCAGGCGCCCCCGCGCGGGAGTGACCAGGCGTCAGTTCCTGCGTCAGGCCGGAACCTCCCTGGCGGGGACGGCTCTGGCCCTGCATGCCCCCTTCGTTCATACCGCCGAGCCGGTCACCTTGCGGGTCATGGGAACCCACGTCACGCTGCGCGAACCGATCCGCAGGCAGGCCGAGAAGGATCTGGGCTTCCACATCCGCTTCGAGCCGGGTGGCGATGACCGGATCTTGCAAAAGGCCTCCTCCCGTCCCCAGACCTTCGACATCTACGAGCAGTGGTCCAACAGCATCAACATCCTGTGGCGGGCCAACGCCATCCGGCCACTCGACCTGGAACGCATCGGTTCGTGGGACGAGGTCAACGATCTGACCAAGAGCGGCCGTCTGCTTCCCGGCGCCAAGGTCGGCCTCGGCGATGCCCCGTACCGGATGCTCTACGTTCAGGAGGATGGCGCGCTGGGATCGCGTCCTACCGGCCGGATCAGCTTTCTGCCCTATGTCCACAACGTGGACTCCTTCGGCTACGATCCCCGCGTGGTCCCGGAGGGCAAGGCCTATGACACCGAAAGCTGGGGCTGGTTGCTGGAGCCGCGCTGGGCCGGACGGGTGGCCCTGATCAACTCTCCCACCATCGGCATTTTCGACGCCGCCCTGGCGGTGGAGGCCCAGGGGCTGATGCGCTTCGACAATCTGGGGGCCATGACCAGGGAGGAAGTGGACAAACTGTTCGCCATCCTCATCGAAAAGAAACAGCAGGGCCACTTCAGCGGTTTCTGGAATTCGATACCCGAATCCGCCGAATTTCTCGCCAGTGGCCGCGCCGTCATCGCCAGCATGTTCTCCCCGGCGGTGGCCGATCTCAACGAACGGGGCATCCCCGCCATCTATGCCGCCCCCAGGGAGGGCTACCGGGCCTGGCACGGGGTGATGTGCCTGTCGTCCCAGACCACGGGCCGGGTCGAGGATGCCGCTTATGATTACATGAACTGGTGGCTGTCGGGCTGGCCAGGGGCCTTCGTGGCGCGCCAGGGATACTACATTTCGATCCCGGAACGGGCCAGACCCCATCTCTCCCGCGCGGAGTGGGATTACTGGTACGACGGCAAGCCGGCCAGCGAGGACATGCCCGGCCCGTCGGGGCAGGTGGCCGTCAAGCGCGGCAGCGTGCGCAACGGCGGATCGTACTGGCAGAGGTTCGGCAACGTCGCGGTCTGGAATACGGTCATGGACACCTATGAATACACGTTGCCCCGTTGGTACGAACTGCTGTTGACATGACGGAAGCGCATCGCGGAGGAGGCCCCATGAACATCCCCTGGCCCATGATGCACCTCAAGATCGGCGGACGCATCTTCGCCGGTTTCGGCATCGTGGTGACGGTGTTGGCGGTGCAGGCGGTGTTGAGCCACCTGGGTTTCAACACGGTGGTGCATCGGTTCGGCGAATATCAGGAGAGCAACGCCAATGCCCGCGCCATTCTGGAGATCGAACGCAATGCCCTGGAGTTGCAACGCGGCGTCATACTCTACACCTATTCCGGCTATGGCGGGGTGGTGCAACGGGTGTTGCGGGTCCAGCGGCAACTGGACGAACAGTTGACGCGGGCGCGCGCCTCGGTGCCCGATGACGACTGCCGGGACCTGGTCCGGCGCATGGAGGAACATTTCCGCCAGTACACCGAGAATTTCGACGTGGCCATCGCGGAACGGGAACTGCGCGACCACCTGATGGAGGATCGGCTGACCAGTCTCGGTGACCGGATCGGCGATGGCCTTGGCAGCATACTGAATGGCGCCATGGCCGACGGCGACATGCATGGGGCCGCCCTGTCCGGCCTGGCCCAGGAAAAATTGCTCCATGCCCAGGGAAAGGCCATGGCGTTTTTCCACCAGCCGGATTCGCCGCTGGTGGACGACGTCCTGGGGCAGTTGCGACAAATGCGCTACCTCTTTACGCGGATGCGGGACCATTTCCGTGACAATGCCGCGCGTCTGGCTCGGATCGATGGTCTCATCGCCCTGGCCCCCGACTACGAGCAGGCGTTCATGGGCATGGTGCGGGCCAGCCGCGCCTACATGCACCTGGTCTACGTGGTCATGGGAGGGGAGGCGGCCGAGTTCTTGCACCTGGCCAAGGAGTTGAAGGACCGCACCATGGAGGAACAATCCCTGCTGGAACAGGAAATCGGCGCGCACGTTCGCAACTCCCAGTTCACCATGATCGGCATCTCGCTGGCAGTGGTGGTGCTGAGCCTGGTGTTGGCGGGACACATCACCCGCGCCATCGCCATGCCCATCAAGGCCATGACCGTGACCCTCACCAGCCTGGCCAGGGGCAGGATGGATGCGGAGATCCCTGGCAAGGGGCGCAGCGACGAGATCGGCGCCATGGCCATGGCCGCCCACGTCTTCAAGGAAAAGGCCCACGAACTGGAAAACGCCAGCCAGTACAAGTCCGAGTTCCTGGCCAACATGTCTCATGAGCTGCGCACCCCCCTCAACAGCCTGCTCATCCTGGCCAGGATGCTGGCCAACAACGAGGAGGGCAATCTGACCGCCCGCCAGGTGGAGTCGGCCCGCATCGTTCATGACAGCGGCCGGGACCTGCTGCGCCTGATCAATGACATCCTCGACCTCTCCAAGGTGGAGGCGGGACGCATGGAACTGCTGACCGAAACCCGCGCCGTGACCGAATTCGGCCATGACATCGAGCGGCAATTCCGTCATGTGGCGGAAAACAAGAGGCTTGGATTCCAGGTGGTGATGGCCACCGATCTGCCCGCGACCCTCGCCACGGACTGGGGCAAGGTGGAGCAGATCGTCCGCAATTTTCTCTCCAATGCCATCAAGTTCACCGACTCCGGACGGGTGACGGTCCGATTGGCCAGGCCGTCGCGTGGCCGGGTCTTCATGAACACCGAGTTGAAACCCGCCCATGTGGTGGGCATCACCGTGGAGGACACCGGCATCGGCATCCCGGAGGACAAGCATGCGCAGATCTTCGAGCCGTTCCGTCAGGTGGACGGCTCCATCAGCCGCAAGTACGGCGGCACCGGTCTGGGCCTGGCCATTTCGCGCAAGTTGGCGGAACTGCTGGGCGGCGAGATTCAGGTGACCAGCCGTCCGGGCGCGGGCGCGGCCTTTACCCTGTTTCTGCCCGTGCAGGCCGCCAGGGAGACGGAAGCCGTGGCCGTCGCGCCATCGTCCGGCGGGGATGTGGTGGCGTTTCGGGATCTTTCTCGCGTCATCCTGGTGGTGGACGACGACCCGCGCAACGTGTTCGCCCTGCGGCAGATCCTGCAACCCAGGGTGAAGGCGGTGTTGGTGGCCGATAATGGCCGCGAGGCATTGGAGATCCTGGACAAGGAAGAGACCGTGGACCTGGTGTTGATGGACATCATGATGCCGGTCATGGATGGCCATGAGGCCATGCGGGAGATCCGCAAACGGCCTCGTTGCAGCCGGCTGCCCATCCTGGCACTCACCGCCAAGGCCATGTCCGGGGACCGGGAGAGGTGCCTGGAGGCCGGGGCCAGCGACTATCTCGCCAAACCGGTGGAAACGGATAAACTCCTGGCTGCCCTGGCGGATTGGTTGCCGCCGCTGCCGGCGCGGGAGATCCCCGACCTGCCGGGCGAGGCCGACAGCGAGGCACTCTCCCTCCCGCCGGAAGAGGCGCAACCGGAGGCCGATCCCTTGCAGGCCGTGCGCGCGTCGGGAGGCCCGCTGACGGTCATGATCGTGGACGACGACATGCGTTTCGTCTTTTCCCTGGCGCAAACGCTCCGGCGGAAGGTGGACAAGGTGCTCATGGCCCCGGATGGGGCCAGGGCGCTGGCTTTGCTGGAGCAGCACGGCAACGGGGTCGATGTGGTCGTTCTGGACCTGATGATGCCCCATCTGGACGGCCGGGAGACCTTGCGGGAGATCCGGAAGCGCGGCGAGTGGAGCGGCCTGCCGGTCATCATTGTGAGCGCCAGGGATGACCAGGAGGCCAGGGAGGGGTGTCTGGCCGCCGGGGCGGACGATTATCTGGTCAAGCCCGTGGCCGAGGGAGCGTTGTTGAGCCGGATCGCCGCCGTGCTGGCGACGGCGGCGACGCGTGGGAGAGCACAGTCATGACCAGCGAACCCGGACAGACGCGCCCCAGGATTCTGGTCCCGGATGGGAACCAGGCGCTGGCACGGGAGGAGTCGTTCGATCTGATCCTGATGGACATTCAGATGCCCAATCTGGACGGCTATGCCGCGACACGGGCCATACGCGCGATGGAGCGGGAGAAAGGCGGCGGCAGGCGACTGGTCATCCATGCCCTGAGCGCGCATGCCTCCGCGACCACACGCCAGGACAGTCTCGCCTGCGGCTGCGATGAGCACCTGGTCAAGCCCATCGACAAACAACGGCTGTTGCAGGCGATCAATCAGGTCGCCGCCGCCGGAACCGGGCCGGAAGAGCCGTGACGCTCATGGATCCCTGGTCCGTCGCGCGCGGGGGTGGAATTGCGCATGCACCTGACGCAGACGTTCGTTGGCGACATGGGTGTAGATCTCGGTGGTGGAGACGTCGGCATGGCCCAGCAGCATCTGCACGCCCCGCAAGTCCGCGCCGTGCTTCACCAGGTGGGTGGCGAAGGAGTGGCGCAGGCCGTGGGGCGAGATGGGTTTGACGATCCCGGCGAGTGCCGCGTGACGGCGGATTGCGTACCAGAAATTCTGCCTTGTCATGGCCTCGCCGCGGGCGGTCACGAACAGGGCCGGCGTCGGCTTGTGACCGGCCATCAGTTGTGGCCGCGCCTCGCGGGCGTAGCGGGCGATGAGGTCCAATGCCCGTTCTCCCGCCAGGGTCACCCGTTCCTTGTCGCCCTTGCCCACCACCCGGAAGAATCCCTGTCTGGCATCCAGGTCGTGGGTGCCGATGGTGACCAGTTCGGAGACCCGCATGCCGGTGGCGTACAGGGTTTCCAGCATGGCGGCGTCGCGCAGCCCCAGGGGGGTGGTGCGATCCGGGGCGGCCAGCAGACGGTTCACCTCCTCCTCGCCGAGCGCCTTGGGGAGAGGCCGTCGCCGTTTCGGTGCATCCAGCAGCCGGGTGGGGTCGTCGGGCCGGAGTTCCCGGGCCGCCAGATGCCGGAAGATCCGTCTGGCCGCCGAAAGCTTGCGCGCCACCGAGGAGGCGGAGAGGTCCCGTTCCCGGAGACTCTCCAGCCAGGCGGTGAGATCCTCGCGGTCGGCGTCCCGGAAGTTCCGGGCGCGGGTGGCCAGGAACCCGGCCAATCCTTCCAGGTCGTTGCGGTAGGCCTCCAGGGTGTTGTTGGCTAAGCCATGCTCCACCAGCAGTTCGTCCAGGAAGGCCCCCACCTCCCGTTCACCGTTCATCGGGGGCCTCCCGGCGGCGATTGTTGACCGCCGGCATCGGAATGGGCGATCGGCGGGGCGAAACGCGGCCACCGGGTCCCACCATGGTCACGGCGTACATCACCTTTTCCGCCTCGCAGAGGATCACCCCTCCCAGGGGGGCGAACCAGCGGGCGCCGGCCTTTTCCCATGCCGGGGCGGAGCGCACCCAGCGATGGCCCTCGAACGGCGGCAGAAACAGGCCGAAACAGGATTGCCGGGGCAGGAACAGGGCCTCCTCCAGGGTGGTCTTGAGCTGATGCGGGGAGAAGGGGCGGCCCCATCCGAACGGCGTGGCGTCGCGGCGCGCCCACCAGCCTCCCCGGTTGGGCGCCACGACCATCAGTCGTCCACCGGGAACCAGGGCGCGCCAGGCGGCCTTCAAGGTGGCATGTGGGGATTGGACACCTTCCAGCAAATGGGTCATGATGATGACATCGAAGGACTCGTCCGGGAAGGGCAGGGCGTCCGGTCGCACTTGCGCGATCCGGTTGGGCTTGCCAGGCGGCCAGCGGGCGACGCCCATCTCTGCGGGGGAGGCGCCCATCAGGGTTGCGTTCCAGTGAGCCAGGCGGTCCAGATAGGGTTGCGGAAAGCCGAACCCCAGGATGCGGCCCGTTGGTTCGTCTTGTTTCAGCCAGCGTTCCAGGATGTCCCCCACGGCACGGGCCGCAGCGATTCCGAGGGGGGTGGCGTACCAGTTCCGTAAACGCAGGGCATCCAAGGTTTTGATCTCTTTTTGGGGATCGTTTAGATAGGAGGGTCATTATGCCTCAACCACCGTTGCGCGTCGAGTCTCTCCTGTCGGGGCGGGACAATCTCGTTTGGGTGTTGGCCACCGGTTCGGGACGATGCGCGGTGATCGATCCAGGCGACGCGGAGCCGGTGAGCGACCATCTCGCCATGAAGGGCTGGACGCTTTCTCATATTCTGCTCACCCATCACCATGGGGATCATACCGCCGGGGTGGCCACCCTGGCGCGGCGTCATGGGGCAATGGTGGTCGGGGCGGAGGCGGAACGAAACCGATTGCCTCCCCTGGATCTGGCCGTCGGGCATGGTGATGTCGTTGCGCTGGGGACGCTGGAGGCGCGGGTGGTCGCGGTTTCGGGGCACACCTTGGGCCATGTGGTCTATCTGGTGGAGGATTGTCTTTTTTCCGGGGATACCCTGTTCGGGTTCGGGTGTGGTCGATTGTTCGAGGGAAGTCCGGCCATGATGTGGGAGAGCCTGTCGCGGCTCGCGGCGTTGCCCGACGCCACCCGGCTGTGCGCCGGCCACGAATACACCCTGCTCAATCTGGATTTCGTCTGCCATCTGGAGCCGGAGAGGGCCGATCTGACGGCGTTGCGGCATGAGATCATGGCGATCGTGGAACGAGGGGAGTGTACCTTGCCGCATCCCCTTGCCCTGGAAAAACGTTTCAATCCCTTCCTGAGGGCCAGTGACCCCGCCTTTGCCGCGCGGGTGGGCCTGGCCGGGCAATCCCCCCTGGAGGTTTTCACGGCGTTGCGGGAACGACGCAATCGTTTTTGACCAATTGGAGGTAAAAAAACCCCGTCGGCCTTGCCGGCTGACGGGGGTGGAGGATGGGATCATTGTCAGGGTCGGGACCCTGACAATG
>PDZX01000048.1 GCA_002753185.1 Magnetococcales bacterium WMHbin3 | reverse complement strand
GCAGGAGTAACACAATATTCTGGCCCATGATGAATCCGCCACTGGTCTTATCCTTCAGTTTGTGGACACATGCAATCCTGGTCGTTTTCTTACTACGCTTTTTGTCGGAATCGTCCAACATAAGAATACCTTTTGTGATATAATATTTTTCTAATATAACGCTTACACTTATCTAAAAAGTAAGACACCATGAGATTATTTTTGACCGCCGAAACATCCAAGATAGAGCAGGACCAGCGTAACCACCCAAACCAATGCGCTCAAATCGTGTCCAGCAAACTGAATTTGTGAGCATAATGCCCATCAAGCAAAACGATAACCAAACACGCTGGGTCATGGTTAATCCAGATGATTTTCCCGTGTGTTTCTTTATGGCGATATCACTTGTTGCAACAAACAATTGCACAAAAGGTGATGGTTCGAGGAAGATCATTTTTAACCTCTGCTCACGTTAACAGTTGAAACGTAGGCAAGAGTCTATATACTGCTTTTTGGCAGCAGGCCAGCCATGGATATTGAAAAACCTTGCAACGCTCGGTTTGGAGTCCAATGAGCTGACTCTGCTGCCGTTGCTTGCTCCCTTGTCAAATGTCAAGCCTCAAAAAACTTGAACATCGAGTTTAAGAAACAAAGCGCGGCGATATAAGGGAGAATCAACCATGGGTAGACGAGACCTCATCAATTGACGTCATCGCGGGACGATCCCCCATTTGTTACTCAAATCCTCAACGTTTAAATTCTTGCCGTTCCTTTAAAGTCCTTTTTAATTTTTCAATAATTTTTTCGCTATATTGAATGGACAATTCAAAATCTCCACTATAAAATGCTTCCTCTGCCTTCTTTCTATCATCATCAATATGCAATTTCTTCAAAGCATGAAAATTCGACGCATCAAACACATTCTGGCATCTGCCAGTAAGCTCATCCACTTCATGAAGCTTCCATTTGGAGCGTTTTAATCTCGCATCATCAATACCACGATCACGCGACAATTGACGATTGCGCTGTGACTCTGCAAGTTGCTGCTCCGCTTGCCTTTTCTGCATATTTTTATTTTCTTCAATCCACTTCTGTTGTATACTGTTATTTTCTTCAATCCGTTTCTGTTGCATACGTTTATTTTCTTCTGTTTGCTGCAGTTGCGCTTTTCTGACGCTCTCTTGCTCCCTTGCCTTGCGATACCAAACAATCGCATCCTGATTGCCGTTCTCCACGGATTGCTTCAGCCAATAAAGGGACTCTTGAGGATCGGTTGGAACACCTGATCCTGTGCCATACATGATACCGAGTTTCAACTGCGCGAATGCATTTTTTTGTTCCGCAGACTTTCGGAACCAGGACGCCGCTTGTTGATCATCCTTGGGAACACCGCGCCCTTGTTGAAACATTGTGCCAAGCATGAATTGTGCATTGGGATCCCCCTGTTCCGCAGACTTACGAAACCAAAATACTGCTTCTTTATCATCTTGTTGCGTCCCAATTCCATCCGCAATGACAGATGCGAGTTTGTATTGAGAAATGGCATGACCTTGTTTTGCAGCCTTCCTGTACCAATAAATTGAATTCTTGTCGTCTTGAATACCAACGATAGAAGATGCAAAATTGATCAGTCTGTTATACCATGATCTCGATTCCGTATCGTTCCCAGAGGCATAATGATTACTATACAGCTCGCCAAGATTAAACTGAGCATCGACATTGCCCTGTTCGGCCGCTTTTCGGAACCAATACATCGCCAACTGATCATCCTTTGCAACACCACGCCCTTGTTGAAACATGGTTCCGAGCATTAATTGTGCATTGGAATCCCCCCGTTCCGCATCATTACGATACGTTTCGTTTCCAGATTTGTTTGTATCACTAAAAGAATCATAAACACCATGAAATAACACAAAAAAACCAAAGACAAAAATAAAGCATGCCGATTTCATTGTCACACCCCATCAAAGATCATCCACAACAAGAGCATTCCCTGTTGTAACTGTTGAAAAACCGCACCCGTCATCCCATTCTGTCTGCGAAGACCTCAGCCAGTGACTGGGCATCCAGTACGCGAAGACTCCACTCCTCCAAGGATTGGGAGGTAGTGTTGGCGATTTTTTCACCAGCCCAGGTTGGAACGGCGCCAAAGCGGCGTTGCAACTGGCGCATCAGAATTTTCGCCGCGCCTATCTGCTCGCCTTCCTGTCGTCCCTCCTGTAGCCCTTCTTTTCTTCCCTCCAGTTTGCCAGCACCCCATGTAGACTCAACCATGCTAGCCTGAAAATGCAGATCGTCCTGGTAGCGTTCATAAGCAAGACGTTCATCTTCCGGGAGTTGCAGAACATCCAACACCACCTTGGCCTTCTGCAAACCGCGCGCCGTAAATTCCTCACGAATGTCGCCGGTCTTCAGGAAATAAATCCACTCATCCAAGGAATTGCGGGCGACTTCATCGAAGCGATTGACCCGGATCAGATAGAATTCCGGAAAGATCGCCTGGACGGACTGTCGGTGAAACAGCCCTTTCTGACCTTCGTTCAACTGCAATTCGTCGTTCGTGTGCAAGCCTCTGAATGAGGTCGTTCCATGGTAAATATAGTCTGTCCCTTGGCCAAGGTCAAAATAAAGGATGCTGATGGCAATCACCTTCGGGACCCTGGAATAGGCGTCGCCTTCATCCAGATGTTCCGTGACGGTTTTGGATGTCGCATAAACAAGGCGTTGCAGATAATCATGTTCACGTTCAAATTGCAACTCAATCAGGATCAGCTCGTCTTGACTGTTCTTGACTTTCATATCAACCCGATTATACTTATCGAGATGATTTTCTTTATTACTCTCGCTCTCCATGATTTCAATAATTTTTACTTCTGTCACAAGCAATTCGCTCAACAGCCCTTCCAGCACTTCGAAGTTGACCTTACTGCGCAAAAGCCGTTTCAAAGCCCAGTCAAAGCTGATCAGTCGGCGTCGTTTCATCCACTCATCCTCTCATCTCCAGGAAGACATTGATCTTGAAAATTTTGAAAAATTTCTGGAGGTTCGATTACCCGATCAACAACGTCTTCAAGGCGGGCAACACCGTTGCGGTAATCACCAAGGCCAGCATCCACTTGATAAGCTTCAGGTCGAAATCCAATGCATCCATGCAACGGTCCAGACGGATTTCGAGTTCCCGCAAATCGCCCTTGGTGGACAACTCTTTCAATTGTGAGTCCTGGACTTCCTTGAAAGCATCCGAAATCGCTTCGGCCTGCTTCTCTTCCACTCCGGCTTCTCGCAGACGGCGAACAAATTTCAGCGTGTCGAGCGCAACGGCTGTGCTCATTTCGGATCCTCCCAGGGATTGATGACGCCATCAGCATACCACGCCCGCCACCCGCCCGGAGAAAAAAATGCGGGGGTGGTGTATTTTCCGCTTGCATTGGCAGGGGGTACATCCGCATACGGCATCGCCGGGTGATGCTCCACCCTGGCCACCTTGGAGCGTGCGGGCAACAGGTGATCCAGGAACGCACCGGAAAGGGTCGAATTTGCAAGAAATTTTTGAACGGGATGGCACGTGGATGAACGCATTCAAGACAGAATCCGAAAGGTACATGCCGTGTTCCCGCAGCACGGCCAGGATGGCACGGGCATTGGGGATGGCACCGTTCTGTTTGGCCAGAAGCACCAACCCCACACTCCCCATGAGGGTGATCCGCAAGGTCTGGGCACAACGTCGCCCTGCCTGGTCGTCGATCAGGGCGATGGAACCGGGTATGGACCGGGCCAGCGCCAGAACCGCAGACTCGCCCAGCCCCAAATCCCAGACCAGAATCTCGCTGGGTATCGCGGGGGCGGGTGCAATCTCCAACCACGCCGTTTCATTCAACACCCGCACCGTTGGGTCATGTGGTCCCCTGGCACGGATTTCCTGCACCACGGGTTGAGGCACCAGAACCGGGCGATGCAGATACTCCAACAGGTGGATCTGCCGGGAGCGCGCCAGAAAGATCAGCGGCGAAGCATTGATGATGACGGGTTCAGGCAAGGTTCAACTCTTGGCGCAAGGATTCCATATCCACGGCAAAGACATCCACTTTTTCCGACGCCAGCAATAAAAGGAAATCAGTCCGATCCAGTCCTGCAACCTCGGCGGCCATCTCTTGGGAAAGCAACCCCTTCTGATACCAGTGGATCGCGGCAGCCTTGCGCATCTCCATGGCGAACTCCCCAGGCGAACGCCGCAGGGAGGAAAAAACCGTATTGGGCAGTTCCATGGTGAGGGTGGTCATGATCCTGTCTCCCACTGAATAAGGGTGGATGCAACCAAGGGGCTTGGGGTTGAAGACAATCGCCTCACAATCCGGTGTTAAACCGACTTCAGAATAACGCACTTCCCGTCCCGCCGATAGGGCAAATGCCCTACTCAAAAACGGTCTAAACCGCACCCATCACGGAATTCTATCGCATCGTTCGGCCTGACGCGGTAGGGCGTGTTGACATTCAATAATTTGATCCATATACTGTATCGCAGGAGGTAATGCTATGGATCGATTTTTATTGCGTGATGACCAATAGGAACGTATTGTAAACCTTTTACCAAGAAGGCGCGGCTATCCAGAAAAGAGGGCAGAGGATCATAGATTATTCATTGAGGCGGTCCTTTGGATTGCCCGTACTGGTGCTCCATGGCGTGATCTACCTCCATCCTTTGGTCGGTGGAACAATGTTTATAAACGATTTTCCCGTTGGATCAAAAATGGAACCTGGGAGCGTGTTCGACAAGCCGTTTCCGATGATCCCGACATTGAAGCGTTGCTGATTGACAGCACTATTGTGCGTGCTCATCAGCATGCTGCTGGGGCTCAAAAAAAAACGGTCCCCAAGCTATCGGGCGTTCCAGAGGTGGTCTGACAACAAAAATTCACGCTGCGGTGGATGCTTTGGGAAATCCATTGAAGTACCTTTTGACAGGTGGTCAAGAGGCGGATATCACCCAGGCACACGCCTTGATTGAAGGATTGGATCCGGAACTGGTGATTGCCGATAAGGGGTATGATGCGAATCATTTCGTGGAAGCGATTGAGGCAAAGGGAGCCGAGCCTGTCATCCCTCCTCGAAGCAATCGCCTCACTCCGCGCGAGTATGACAAGCACTGGTACAAGGATCGCAATCTCGTAGAGAGATTTTTTAACCGTATCAAGCAGTTCAGACGAATTGCGACTCGTTATGAGAAGCTGGACAAATGCTTCAAAGCCATGATTGGTTTGGCTTGTACCATGATCTGGCTTGAATGACATGGTAAAATTATTGAATGTCAACACGCCCTAGGCATCTCATCCAGACTCGAAGTGTACCAGTTTTGTGTACCACTTTCAAGATGGATTTGATCTGGAACCATGTATTTATCTATATTTCAACACGTTAAAGATGAAATGGCGGAGGAGCAGGGATTCGAACCCTGGGTGGGCAAAGCCCACAACGATTTTCGAGACCGTCCCATTCGACCGCTCTGGAACTCCTCCGTGTGGACGGGATTATACCCGGTCGCCGCGCGTCTGACAACCTCCCCGGAAGATCGACGCGAAAATTTTCATGCCCCTTCGTCCGCACCCTTGCGGCGCATGGCGCGATAACAGATCACCAGAAACAGAATGCCACCAATCACGGCAATGCCACCGCCAATTCCGGTCAGGCTCATGGCCAGCTTCTTGGGCAGGGTCTCCAATCCCTGGGCCGCTCCGGCGGTCTTGCGCTGCACCCCAAGCATCCCGGACCAGGCCAGTCCGAACACATGCAGCAACGATCCACCGCCATACGCCCACAACTGCGCCACCGCCCAGCGGCCATCCGGCACCCGAAAACCCAAACGCGGCAACAACAGATAGGTCAAACCCATGTAGGCCACGGTCACCGCCACGATCTCGCCATGATAGTGCGAGGGAATCGTGACATTCAGCCCCTGAATCAAAAACCCAATCCCCCCCCCTACCCCGAACAATACCAACGACAACCGCAACGCCAGCCGCAACGGACGCCCCCCGGTGTCGGAGGCCCCACGCGCCCCCCACCAGGCCGCCAACCCGACCGGCAAGGCGGCCACACCGCCACCGTATTTCATCAACTCGGCGAAACCACTCTGAAAGCCGGGATCGCCCGGACGATACAGCCAGTGCAATACCGGACCCGCCAACACCGGCAGCGCGCCCAACGACAACAACAATACCGCGACCCGCGGGGTCAACGGCTCCCGCTCCCCCCCGACACTCGCCAGCCACAGCCACGCCACCATCGCCAACTGGGTATGGGTGAACTGCAACAAATGCCCACCCCCCCAGAACAACACCTCATAATAGGCCAATCTCTCGCCGATGGCCGGCATGGTCAGATAACCCCAAACCCACGACGCCAACGAAAACAACACGATCCACAGTCCGCTCGCCACCCCGAACCGCAATGCCCATCCCCCTGGCGTCCACCCCCCTTCGGGAGGCCGCATCCGCAAACCATATCCGGCCATCACCCCACTGCCGAGCAGAAACAACACCAACCCCGCAAAAAAGGCCCCGTTCTCCAATACCGGGACATAATTGTTCATGTACGGGACATCCGCCCCCAAAAACGGCGCGAAGGTGATCAGCACTGCCCCGGCAAACGCCACCCCCAAGGCCGCGAAACCGATCCCGCCCCCGCCGCCCCCACCCAAACAGGCCAGAAATCCGGCATAGGAGAGAAACCACACCAATACCGACAGATCCACATGAATCACCAGCGCAGTCTTGAACGATCCGGTCCAGGGCAACCAGTCATGCACCACCGGCGTGCGCGCCACCAGAATCAAGATCACCACCAGACCCGCGCCCACCAGCGAAAAGAGCGCCAGCTTCAACCACCCTGCCGCCAGACGTCGCGCCGCCCCCTCCGGGACCGGCAGAAAAAACCCCTGATCCGTCATCCTCGCCTCCTTTGCTCCCGACAATGTCATCCATCCCCCATCATAACCCATCACGCCCCTCCCCACCAACCCGAATCTCGCATGAAGGCAATCCCCGCGACTTTCCATCAACCCGCATCCATGCCATAATGGCTCGAAGGACAAAAAAATTCGGGATACTTCGCCGCACAAAGGAAGGACCCTTCTGGTATGCCGCTTTCCCTCTCCAATCTGATCGACATCGCCAAGGTCCAATCCCTGGCGGATGCGATTCATCAGGCTGCGGGCATCCCCATCGGCATCATCGACCTGGACAACAACATTCTGGCGGCCACCGGCTGGCAGGAGATCTGTACCCGATTCCACCGCGTCCATCCCGAAACCACGCGCCTCTGCCACCTCAGCGACGCCCACATCACCAGCCGCCTGCGGGAAAACCCGGCCACGGAAGGCGTCGAATACAAATGCGCCAATGGCCTGTGGGACATCGCCATCCCCATCCGGGTGGACGGACACCATCTGGCCACCTGCTTCCTGGGGCAATTCCTGTACGAGGGCGAAGCACCGGAGTGGGAATTCTTCCGACGCCAGGCCGAACAATACGGCTTCGACCAGGAGCGCTACCTGGATGCCCTGCGACGCGTGCCGGTCTTCTCCAGGGAAAAGGTCCAGGCCATCCTCGCCTACAACCGCGAGTTGATCGGGCTGCTCTCCTCCATGGGCATGGCCTCCATGCGCCTGAAGCAGCAGGCCGCCGGCATGGAACACATGAACGCCCTGCTGCGCGCGGAAATGGAGCGCCGCCTCAGCGCGGAAGTGGAACAGGAACGCTTCTTCGAACTGACCCCGGATCTCTTCTGCATCCTGAAACCGGATGGCGGCATCCTCCGGGCCAACCAGGCCCTGGCCACGGCCCTGGGCCATACCGTGACGGAACTGCTCGCCCTGCCCTACGGGCAGTTCATCCACGAGGAGGATTTTCCCGCCACCCTGAAGGAGATCCAACGGCTCTTCCAGGGCGGCTCGACCCGTGATTTCACGCTCCGCCTGATCAACCGCGCCGGGCAGCTCCTGGTGACCGAATGGTCCGCCACCAGCGATGGCCAGGTCCTGTACGCAGCAGGACGCGACATGACCGCACACCACGCCCTCCATCGCCATCTCGCGGAAAGCGAACGCAGACTGGCAGAGTCCCAGGCCATCGCCCGAATGGGCAACTGGGAATGGCTGGTGGACGAGGATCGGGTCCACTGGTCGGAAGAGATCCACCGCATCTACCAAATCGATCCATCGGAACCCATCCACTACGCCACGGTATTGAATAAAGTCCATCCGGACGACCGGGAACATTTCGACCAGGTGTGCTCCCGCTGGGTGACAGCGGGCCATGCCGAACCCTTTCGCTACCGGATCGTGCTCCCAGACGGCACGATGCGTCATCTCCAGGCGATGGTGCAGGTGGAACGGAATGCCGATGGCCGGGTCATCCGCCTGTTCGGCACGGCGCAGGATGTCACGGATGCCACCCTGGCGGCGCGCAAGCTGAAAGAGAACGAAAAACTGTTCCGCACCATCTTCGAGCAGGCCGGCGTGGGAGTCGCCCTGCTCCATACGCCATCCGGACGCTTCGCGAGGATCAACCGCCGTTACGCGGAAATGGTGGGGTACTCCGTGGAGGAGTTGATCTGCAAGGGGTTCCAGGAGATCACCCACCCCGACGACCTGCCGGCGGATCTGGCCAACATACGCCACATGATCTCCGGCAAACTGCGTGATTTCACCATGGAAAAACGCTACATCCACCGCAACGGATCGGTGGTGTGGGTCCGCCTCACGGTCTCGCCCCTGTGGAAGCCGGGCGATCCCGCAGAACACCACATCTCCGTGGTGGAGGATATCACTCTGCAAAAAATGGTCGTGGAGCAACTCGGGCTGGCCCGCGCGAACCTGGAACAACGCGTCCTGGAACAGACCGCGCACCTCGTGGAAACCAATGCCCGCCTGACCAGCGAGGCCGGCAAACGGATCCGGCTGCAACAGGAATTGCTGTTCGAGCGCGACAAGCTCTATGGCATCCTGCAGGCGATGGATGATCGGGTCTACATCGTGGACCAGGAGTTTTACATCAAGTATATCAATCCGACAGTGGAAAAGATTCATGGCCCACTGACCGGAGAGAAATGCCATGCCTATCTGCACCAATTCGACACCCCCTGCCCCTGGTGCAAGGCGTCCAGGGTGTTCGCCGGCGAGTCCATCGCCTGGGAGTGGCACTCCGACAAGACGGGCCGGACGTTCGACCGCTACGAAGCCCCCTTGCGTTCCGCAGACGAACGGATCGGCATGATCGCCTTCCTCCACGACATCACCAACGCCAAGCGAACCGAAAAGGCGCTGCGGGAGAGCGAGGAGCGCTATCGGTCCCTGTTCGAATCGGCCCCGGACGCCATCTTCCTCGCCGATCCCCATAGTGGACTGCTCCTGGATGCCAACACTGCCGCCTGCCGGATGACGGGCCGCTCCCTGGACGAAATCCAGGGCCTCCATTTTTCCGAATTGCACCCCCCCGATACCCGCAAGGCAATACTGGAACCGTTCCGGGAGCATGCCGCCCATGTGACGGGCATGCCACCCAACGTCATCGAGGCGACGCTCCTGCGCAAGGATGGCCGGGTGATCCCCGTGGAGATCACCGGAACCGTCCATGTCAGCGCGGGAAAACCGGTCCTGCAGGGGGTATTCCGGGACATCTCCATCCGCAAGGAGGCGGAAGAGGGACTGCGGCTGCGGGAGGAGATCCTCAACAACATGGCCGAGGGGGTGGCCCTGATCCGCGCCAGCGATGGGATCATCGTCTATGCCAATCCCAAGTTCGAAACCATGTTCGGTTATGCCCCAAAGGAATTGATCGGACAAAACATCGTCGCGATCAATGCCCCCACGGACCACTCCCCGGAGGAGACCGCCCAGGCGATCATCACGGCCCTGAGCCACGACCGATTCTGGCGCGGGGAGGTCCTCAACCGGCGCAAGGACGGCTCCACGCTCTGGTGCGATGCCGTAGTCACCACCTTCGAGCATCGACAGTACGGGATTGTCTGGCAGACCATCCACCAGGACATCACCGAACGCAAGAAGGCCGAACAGTTCCGCCTGAAGAACGAACAGCGGTTGCGGTTGTTTCTGGAACTCGACCGGGAACTGGCGAAGCTCAACGAGACCGAGGTGTGCCTGCGGGCGCTGGAGATCGCCGTGGCGGTGACCAGCAGCGAGGTCGGCTACATGCACATCGTCAACGAGGATCAGGAGAGCCTGCGCCAGGTCACCTGGAATCGGTCTGCCCAGCGGTTATGCCAGACCAGCTGCCGCTCCCACTATCCCCTCTCGGAGGCGGGCATCTGGGCCGATGCGATCCGTCAGCGATGCACCGTGATCCACAACGACGTTGTCAACGACCCCGGAAGAAAAGGGATGCCGGAAGGCCATTTCCTCGTGAGATGTCACATGAGCACGCCGGTGATGCGGGGGGAGAAGGTACACATGATCATCGGCGTGGGCAACAAGGGGCTGCCCTACGATGCCAACGACGCCTCTCAGTTGGAGTTGGCCGCCAACGAGGTGCAACTGATCCTGTCACGCTGGCGGGACCAGGAGACGATCAAACTGGCCCGCGCCCAGGCCGAATCCGCCAACCGGGCCAAGGGGGATTTTCTGGCCGCCATGAGCCATGAGATCCGCACGCCGATGAACGTGGTGCTGGGCATGGCGGACATGTTGCTGGAGACCGATCTCACTGCGCATCAGCGTCATTTCGCCCAGACCATGCACCAGTCGGGCAAGACCCTGCTGGGGGTGATCAACGACATCCTGGATTTCTCCCGCATCGAGGCGGGGCGCATCGAGATGGCAAACGAGCCGTACTCGCCACGCCAGGTCGTGGAGGAGACCACCCGGCTGATGCGCATCGCCGCCGAGCAGAAGGGACTGGCCATGGATCTGGTCATCGACGAGGGCGTTCCGGAGGCCATCACCGGCGATGACAATCGCGTGCGGCAGGTCCTCATCAATCTGCTGGGCAACGCGGTCAAGTTCACCCAGCGCGGTCGCATCACGGTGCGTCTCGCCCGTGACCCGGAGCGGGCGAATGGCCTGGCCTTCGAGGTGGCCGATACCGGCATCGGCATCCCCCTGGAGCAGCAGGAGCACATCTTCGAGCAGTTCATCCAGGCGGACAGCGGGATCTCCAGGCGTTATGGCGGGACCGGCCTGGGGTTGGCCATCTCCCACCGGCTGGTGGGGTTGATGGGGGGGACCATCCGGTTGCGCAGCATGCCGGGCGAGGGCAGTGTGTTCTCCTTCTTTCTGCCGGCGACGACCGTCGTCCCCACCCCATGCCGGAACGACCTGCTTCCGGAGCCGGATCCCGCCGCCGTGCAGCGGGGCATGCGCATCCTGCTGGCGGAGGATGTGGAGGAGAACCGCCTGGTGATCGAGGCCTATCTGATGAAGACGCCGCACCAGTTGGTGATGGTGAATGACGGCATGGAGGCGGTGGAGCGCACCGCGCGCGAGGCGTTCGACGTGGTTTTCATGGACGTGCAGATGCCGAGAATGGACGGCTACACGGCCACCCGCCGCATCCGGGAGCGGGAACGGGCAACCGGGAGCGCGCCCATGCCGATCATCGCCCTGTCGGCCCATGCCATGGAGGGGGAGCAGGAGCGCAGCCGGGAGGCCGGTTGCGATTTCTATCTGTCCAAGCCGATCGGCAAGAAGGCCTTGCTGGAGGCCCTGCAATGGATTGTTTCGCCAAGGAGGCCCGCATCATGAAAAAAAGTTTCATAACGTCAAGAAAATTTCTCAAGGAGACCGCCAGAGGCACGGTCTATCGTGTCATCGACTTTCGCGGTGATTATTGGCACACGATTCCGGGCGCGATTCCCATTCAGTTCGATTACGACATCTTCTTCGAGGAGGAGGGCTGGACCCAGGACAAGCTGGGCGTGGCCTTCCGCGCGGAGATGGACATCGTGCTCGTCTGCGAAACGGGCGGCAAGAGCCGGGAGGCCATCAAGCTGTTCAAGGACCAGAACCCAAGGAGCCATTTTGCCCTCTACAGCCTGGACGGCGGCTGGATGGACTATCTGGAACTGGTGAAACAGATGACCCGCAAGATGGTCAAACAGGAGCAACTGGTGGACGAACTGACCGACATCCGCACCTCGCGGGAACGGTTTGCGCATATTGCCAACGGTCTGCTGCGCAAGGAGGCATCCTGGTTCCGCAGGCTGTTTTCCTAGTTGACGGTTGGAGGGACAAGTTTTATATTTCAATGAGCGTAACCTGAACGCGAGGGGGAGCCGAACGATTGCGATGCATTACACGATCGAGTATGAACAGGAAGTGGATGGCCGCTGGCTGGCCGAGGTGTTGGAACTGCCAGGGGTCATGACCTACGGGCGAACCCCCGAAGAGGCGATTGCCAAGGTGGAAGCGCTGGCACTGCGGGTTTTGGCGGAACGACTGGAGAACGGCGAAACCACCGAAAGACCGCTCCAGATCTCCTTTGCCGCAGCATGAGCCAGTGGTCCGCGTGCAAGACGAGGCTTGTCCTTGCGGCATTGCTGCGGCTTGGCTGGCGCGTCAAGAGGCAATCCGGCTCTCATCGTACCCTGACCAAGCCGAACTGGGAGGATGTGGTCTTTGCGTTTCATGAAGCCGATGAGCTTGGGCCTCGCATACTTGCCCGGCTGGCCCGGCAAACCGGATTGCGGCCCAGCGATCTGTAATCTCACACATGAAACAGCGTACTGGAAAGATACCGGTCCCCGCGATCCGGCAGGATCGCGGCGATCACGGCGGGGGTGGTGAGTTCGCCGGCCAGGCGCAAGGCGGCGGCCACCGCGCCACCGGCGGAGTGACCGGCGAAGATCCCCTCCTCCCGCGCCAGCCGCAGGGTGATCTCCCTGGCCTCCACCTCGTTGACGTCGATGATCCGGTCCACCCGTTCCGGCTCGAAGATCTTCGGCAGATACTCCTTGGGCCATCGCCGGATGCCGGGAATGCGGGATTCGGCGTCCGGCTGCACCCCGATGATCCGAATCGCCGCGTTGCGCTCCTTCAAGGCACGGGAAACCCCCATGATGGTCCCGGTGGTCCCCATGGAACTGACGAAATGCGTAATCGCGCCGGAGGTCTGCGACCACAACTCCGGACCGGTGGTGCGATAATGGGCGCGCCAGTTGTCCGGATTGGAAAATTGATCGAACAGAATCCCCTCCCCGGCCGCCACCATCTCCCGCGCCCGGTCGATGGCCCCCTCCATGCTCCCGGCCTCCGAGGTCAACTCCAGATTGGCCCCGTAGGCGGTCATGGTCGAGCGCCTCTCCAAAGTCATATTTTCTGGCATTACCAAGGTGATAAAATAACCCTTGCGCGCGGCGATCATGGCCAGGGCGATGCCGGTATTGCCGCTGGTCGGCTCGATGATGCGCATGCCGGGCCGCAAAAGGCCACGCGCTTCGGCCCCCTCGAAGAGGCTCAAGGCGGCACGGTCCTTCACCGACCCGGCGGGATTGTTCCCCTCCAGTTTGACCATCAACCGAATGGCCGGCAAATGCCGGGCCAAACGGGTCAGTTCGACCAAAGGGGTATTGCCCACGCACGCTTCCAGTGTCATCATCGCTTCACGCCCTCTCCATGCCCATCCGGGTCAGCGGATCCTGCCGGAAATAGCCCTGCAATTGCCGATAGATTTTCGGATACCCTTCCATCAGATCGTCGGGGGCGACGAAAAAGGTCTCGCACGCCACCGCGAAGAACTCCGCCGGACTCTCGGCGGCATAGGGGTCCATCCAGGACTCCTCCTCCCGGTCGATGGCCCGGCGCAACGCCCCGTAGGCGGCGGTGAAATCCCGGATCCAACTGCCGGTGTCCATGTCGCGCGGCAGTTCGGGCATGCCGTCGAAGGCCCCATTGCGCACATCCAGTTGATGGGCCAGCTCGTGGATGACCACGTTCATGGCATAATCCCAATCCCCGCGCATGTCCCGCAGCACATCCTTCCAGGAGACCAACACCGGGCCGTTGGGCCAGGACTCGCCGATACGCGGCTCCGGGGGATGGACCACCCCGGCCAGGTCGATGTCCGACTCCGCCGGGATGAAGGTCCGAGGGTAGACGATCAGGGTCAACCAGTTGTCGTAGTACGAAAGCCCCAGGTTGAGGATCGGCAGGCAGGCCTGCAACGCCAACAACTCACGCTGGCCGGGGTCGAGCCGCAGACCGCCCACCGGATCGATATGCTTTTCCCGCAAAAAGGTTGCCGCCAGTTGCCGAAGCTCGCCCCGTTCCCTGTTGCTCATACCGGCGAATGGCTGGCCCGACTCCAGCCAATCCCGGCGGCCCGGCTTCACTGCTTGAGCGCCCGGATCAGGCACCCCTGGGCGACACAGCTCAAGGGATCGCCGGCATAGCGGACCTCGGAGAGGTCCAGGGGCCACTCGATCTCCTCCACCTGGGCGCGAATGGTATCCAGAAACCCCCCGGCCAGGGAGGTCCCCCCGGAGATGATCATCGGGATGCTGTCCGGGAAGCCCAGATCCAGATCCCGGCGTTCCAGTTCCTGCACCGCGCTCTTGACCACGAACTGGATGAGGTTCTTGTAGTAGTACCCCAGCGCCTCGCGCACCTTGCGCTCCTTCTTGCGTCCGCTGTCGTAACGGTCGAGGTGGAAATCCTTTTCCTTGATGGCCACCACCCGGTTGGGGATGGTCCCCACGGCCATGGCCACGTTGTCGTCGATCCAGTCGCCGCCCCGGTTGAGGGCGAACTCCAGCACCGGAATCGACTTGTAGACCACCGCCACGTTGGTCAATCCGGCCCCGAAGGAGATGCTGATGCCGGAAAAATCGGAATCCGCGCACTCCGCGTAGATGATGGCGGTCGCCTCGTTGAGCGGTTCCGCATCGAAGCCGATCTCGCTGACGATCCGGCTGAGGATGTTGCGGTGGTAGAGGACATTCGACTTCGAATGGACCGGATCCCCCGGCACCGAATAGACGCATTTGCCCGCCTTGGCGCCCGGCGGCAGGTGGAGCAACTCGCGGATCATGACCGCCAGGATGTCGGTGGAGTTGATGTCCTCCGGGCTGATCATCCCCTTCTGCATGGTACGATTGAGGCGATGACCAAAGATATTGGCAAAATTATAGGCATCGTTAGAGAGAATAAACACCCCCTCGTCGATGCGGGCGTGGCTGATGCGCGAAAGATCCATCCCTTCGATGTTCACGTCGTCCACGGTGAGAAAGACATTCCGCAGCGAGGCGATTTCGATCTTGCTGGCCTTGTTGACCCGTGCGCAGACCAGATTCATGGTGCCCACGTCCAGGCCCAGATTGACCTTGACGATGGGGGTTTCCGTTGGCGAATCGTTCATGAGACGACAGACTCCCGATGAGTGGACTGAAAGGAAAAACCGCGAAAATTCACGAACCGCGTTGCATGGAGGCCAGTTTCTTGGCCACATCCTCGACGCTGCATTCCACGGTGCGGCGGCCGTGGGCCATCACGGTGCGGCTCTCGCCAGCGCCCGACTGGATGGCGGGGATGAACGGCTCCTCCGCGCCGGGCCGCTTGCCGGGCTGAAACGGCGGCGGCTCCGCCTCCTCCACGGGTTCGACCGGCACGGATTCAAACTGTTCCAGCCGCGCCAGGATCGTCCGCACATCCCCGGCGATGCCGTCCAGACGCCGGTCCTGGGACTCCAGGGGGATCAGGATTCCCACCACGACCACCAGCGCCAGCGCGGCCAGATAGACCTCCCGCGACCAGCCGTGGGGATGGAACAGCGCGAACCCCAGCACCACCCCCACCACGATCCCGCGCGCCAGATTGATCATTGCCGGCCTAGCTCCGATGGGTTTCCAGGGCGCTCAACCGCTCGGCGTTCTGCCGCACGTCGCCCGTCACGACCTTTTTGTCCCCTTGCGGGGATGCCCCCAGCACCTCGCCCTTGCGAATGGCGGGCATGAAATCGCCGTCGATATGGGGTTCGGTCTTGCGCAGGGCCTCTTCCACCATGTTCGGGTGTTCCTGGGCGGCCCGATTCAGGAACTGCTGCAAATTGCTCCACTGGGCCTGACGGTTCCAGCGCCGCCCCAGCCACAACAGGCCCAACACGAACACCACCCCACCGAGCACCATGGCAAGCGTGGCCGATCGGCTGACGCCCGCTGGCGCGACCGGGTCGGGAATCCCCTCCGCCACCGCGCCCCGCTCCCGCAATGCCTGCTCCAGGATGGCGATCCGGTTGGCCAACTGTTCGCCGCCGGAGGTGTTGTTCTCCAGGGCCGTCAGCCGGGCATCCATTTTGGCCTGTTGCGCCTGATTGTTGCGCAGGACCTGGGTGAGTTCCCCCAACTGGGTCTGCAACTGCATGAGGATGTTCTCCAGGCCCGGCGACGGAACCGGACGGGCGCCGCCAGGCTCGCTGGAGACGACCGAAGAGGCGGGGGCGCTCGCATCCTGACCCGTTTGCGAACCGATGGGTGGCAGGAACGATGTCGCCGGAGGCGGCGCGACGCTCTGCCCGGCCAGGGTCTGCTTCCAGATCTTGAGATGCGCCATGGTCTGGATCCGCGCATCCCGATCCTTGATACTCCTGATCTCCTCCAGGGAGGGTACGTTCAACACCCCGCCGGAGATGAGATTGTTCATGTTGCTGGCCAGAAAATGGTCCGCGTTGCGCTCGAAGATGGCGACCATGATCTGGAAATTCGACACCCCCTTCTGACGCAGGGCATTGGCGATGGTGGTCAGGTTCTCCCCTTCCCGAACCGGTCCGTAGCGCAGGGGCTTCGGCCCGAGGCGCGCCTGCTCCCCGGATCGCACCGGGGGTTCCTCGGCGCCTGCCGGTGGCGATTCCTTGACCTGGGCCGGTTTTTTCTCTTCCGGCTTTTTCTCTTCCGCCGGTGGGGTTTTTTCCTGACGCTCGGCGGATTTCTTCGCAGACTTCGGCGCTTTGTCCTTGCGGGTCTCCCCGGCGGGTTCCTTCGCCTCTGCGGGCTGGCCATCGGGGCCACCCGGCAGGGCGACCTTGTCCGGGGAGAGTCCCGCGTTGGTCTCCGGCTTGTTGACGGGGGCAGCGGCTTCCTCCTGCTTGGGGGAAGCGGGTTCGGGCTTGATGCGGAAAACCGGAAAGTTGGTATGTTTGCTGGAAGAGACCTGCAGGAGCAGATCGAAGGACTTGCGTGGCAAAGGCTCCCTGGAGGTGAGGAGGATGCGTGGTCCCTTGTCGGTGATCTGGGTGCTCGCCTCGATGGCGTCGAGCAGCGGGGCGCGGTTCAGGCCCAGCACCTTGTAATCCACCGCCTTGCCCACCCTGACGGACTTGATCTCCTCGTTTTCGCCCATGCGCAGGGGGATCTCCGCGTGAAACCGTTGCGTGGGCGCATTGAGAATCGCGATATCCCCGACCTCGAAGGCCGACGCATCCCCGGCCCGAAACGCGACCAGCCCGGCCAACACGGCTATTGCAATCCGACGTTTTTCCACGATGATCATCCTGCGCCAAAAAGAATTCTTGCCCAACGGGGGATTCTATCCGACTCCGGCCCCGTTCGCCATGGTCCTTGCTTCAAGTCATGAGAAAACGCCGTTCCGCGCCCGTCAGCACCAGACAGGTCAGGTGACCGGAAAAATAGGCGCCGGTGTCGATGCCGATGCGGTTGCGGGTGATGACCGGCTCCTGACTGACGGTGTGGCCATGCACGATCATTTTCTCCAATCGTCCGGCATGACTGAGGAATGGCTCGCGGATCCAGAGAAGATCGGGGATCTTTTGCATCTCCAGCGGCGTGGAGGGACGCACCCCGGCATGCGTAAAAAAATAATCCCCCAACTCGAAACGCAGCCGCAGCGAGGCGAAAAAAATCTGATGACGCTTGGGAATCGTTTCCACGAGCTTGTCCCGCAGTTCGCGCATCCGCTCTTCCGCCGCGATGCGGGCCGGCACGCGCACCTGGTAACTCAGGGCGGTGGACATGCCGCCGAACAGGGTCCAGGCGTGTCCGGCGACCGGATTGGAGAGGAAATCCTGCATTTCGGCTTCGTGGTTGCCTTTCAGAAAGACCGCCTCGCAACCGGGGACCGGTTCGTCCAGGAGGATATCGATCACCCCCTTGCTGTCATCCCCGCGATCGACGTAATCCCCCAGATAGACGACGAAGGCCTGCCGGGGGGCGGGTCCGTTGGCCAGGTCCTCGGCGATCAGGGCGTGCAAGCGGCGCAGCAGATCGGAACGGCCATGAATGTCGCCCACCACGTAGACCCTCACGCCCTCCGGGACGGTGGGCGGAAAGGGATCCTCCGGCATCTCCGGGGGCAAGGGGGCGGGCATCGCCTCGTCATCGGGCGACGACTCCCCGCCGAACCATTTTTTCAAGAAACGCAACATTCCTGCCCAACCCCACGCGAGTCGTGCATGCTTGTTATCGAAACAATCGTAAGCATTGTCCAACATGCGGTCACTTTCGTCAAGTCTCTCGTGAGGATCTCACGGCATGCCGTGGACCACCCACGCCTCGCGCACCTGGCCATCGCGCACCAGAACGGCCCAGCGGGGGGAGAAATGCCAGACCTCGCCGTCCGCGACACGGCGCGAATCGCGCGGGGGGCCGAGCTTTCTGGTCAGGGTGGCGGTGCTGCCCAGGGCGACCCCGCGCAGGGCCACCATGGTCACGTATCCATCCAGGGCCAGGATTTCCGACTTCGCCCCCTGGTGATGGATGACGGCCTGTTGTTTGTCGCGCGGACCGCCGATTTGGCTGACCCGCCAGCCGTCCAGGATCCGATCCCGGCGCAAGGCGTCGAGATCCGCGCCTGGGGCGACCGGCAACGGCCAGGGCCAGGTCGGGGCGCCCCCCTTGACGGGCCGGCTTTTGGCGCAGACCTTCCTGATCTGGCCACAAACGGTTTTGGCGTAAGGGGCGGGCAGCGGGCCGGCGGCGAGACGCGCCCAGGCGGCACGGCTGTTTCTGCCCGCCTTGCGCAACGCCAGGGCATGATTGAAAAGCAGCGAAGCCGGAGCGCCCGGTCGTCCGGCCAGGCGGGTCAACGGCGCCAGCAGGGTATTGCCCACCCCTTCCGCCTGCCCGTCCAGGTGACGGAACAGGGCCAGCCAGCCGGCCACCTCCCGGTTGTCCGGAACGAGGCGGGCCGCCTCCTCCATGGCGGCGCGCGCCTTGAGGGGATCCCCGCGCAGATGATGGGCGGTGGCCAGGTTCAGGCGGGCGGGGAGATAGCCATCGTCCATCCCGGCGGCCTGTTCCAGGGATTCCACCGCCAATTCCAGCTCGTGGCCCGGCGGGTCGGCGAGCCGGGGCGTCAACGGCGCTTTCCCCTCGCCGGAGCGATCCGAGCGCCAGCCGGCCAACAGGGGTTCCGCCCGGCTGGCGCCATCGAACCACACCGGCAGCCAGAATTCGCTCTTCCCCTCGCCCCTGGGGGAACCCATCTCCTCGCGCGCCAGTTCCAGGTAGCAGGCCCCCAGATTGTTGTACACCTCACGGGAAGGAAAAACGCGCAAGAACTGCCGCAACAGCCGGATGGCGGTCTCGCAGGAACCGAAATGGGCCAATCGCGTGGCGAAACGGAACAGGGGGATCCCCTCCTCCAGGCGCTCCATGCGGTTGCGTGCCGCCGTCTCGCGCGCCTCCGGGGAGGGATGGGGATGGACGGCGGCGGGATCGTCGCGCACCCGTTCGTTCCAGAGCGCGAAAAAATTCTCCCGCCCCCCCTGGGAAGAGAACAGGGTCTGCACCGGATAACCGGCCATGGCGGCGTACAGAAAGCCCAGATCATCGGCCTCGGCCTCCTTGCCCGCCCAGTCGGGATCGGAGTCCTTGGCCGCTTTCCGGGGCGGTCGCCGTGCCTCGCTCTCCCAGAAATCGTTTTTGGCCAGATGGGCCAGTTCGTGACCGAGGATGAAGGCGATCCGGGCATCCCCGGCCTCCTGGGAGAGGTTGCGGGTGGCGAGCCGGATCGCGCCGGCGGAGAGCAGGAGATTGCCATCCGGCAGGGCGAACGCCCAGGGTTCGTCCGGCTGGTTGACCACGAAAAGGCGCGGCATGCGGTTGCCGCGTTTGTCGGCGGCGTCGCGCACCCGGTCGAAGACCCGCATCACGCGGGCGGTTTGCGGCTCTTCTTCCGGTTTCAGGAAACCGTATTTTTTTTCCAGCAGGGCAAAGACGTCGTCGATATTGACCGGTTCCGCTCTTGCCAGGCCGGCCAGCGAGATCAGGATGGCGAGCGCGAGGAGCCGGACTGGCGGAAAAATCATAACAGCAGGCTGTCCGCGATGGCCAGGCAGGCTGTCCGGATGCCGCGACAGACCCGTGGAGCCGTTTCACTGGTGATGGGGGAATCCAACGCCCGGTCGATGGCCTCCATCTCCTGACGTGGCACCCGCGCCTCGGGCTGGCCGGCGCGCTCGCGCTCCCGCAACTGGTCCAGGAGCGCGCCGCCGATGGCCGCGTGGTCCCGCAGCCACACCGGCGGGGGGGCGGCCTGACAGGCGCTTTGCAGAAGCAGGGTCCAGCGCCCCAACTGGTAATAGAGTTCCGCCCCCCGCTCCATGGCGGGAGGCGCGGTTTCGGCCTGACCGCTCAACAATTTGCGGCCCGCGTCCACCCCTTCCAGGAATGCCCGACGCATGGGCGCGGGGCCGGGGGTCGGGGCAAAACCGAGGGCGGTGGCGGGAACGGCGCTCCCCTCGAAGGGGCGCACCCCCTGCACGATGGCGGATCGGTAGGCCACGGTCAGCATGCCCGCCGGATCCGGGGCGAACGGATTCCAGCGCACGATCACCAGCAGCAGGCTGGCCGCCAGCGCGAAGGTGGCGATGGCGGCGAAGCGGGGCGCGGGCCGACGCGTGAAGTCGATGACGTTGTCGGCGGACGCGGCATCGGCCAGGTGCGCGGCGCCCCGCAGCCAGAGCCGATGGCAGTCGAAACAGCGATCCAGATGGGTCAACAGCGCCTGGCGATCTTTCGAGGAGAGACTCCCCTCCCGCAAGGCCACGAAGCGCTCCGCGCCGGGACAGGTTTCACCCTCTCCCGGCATCTCCTGTCCGGCGGCCAGGGTCAGCAGCACCGCCAGTTGTCCGCCCGGTTCCTCGTTCATGGTTCCACCTCCTGTCCGACCGTGCAAGGATCTCCCCTCCTCGGATGATTTTGACGGGCACGACCGCCATCATTCGTCGTCCGGCTCACGCGGAATTTTCCTCCTCGGCCAACAGCGACCGGAGGGTATCGGTCAATCCGGCCCGTTCCATGGCCTTGCGGATGCGCTCCAGGAGGCGGCGATGGCGCCCGTGGACCTGATTGACGTTCCAACCCAGCATGCGGCCCACCGTCGTCACCTCCAGGCCATCCTGGTAGACCAGTTTCAAGAGCAGCCGCTCCTCGGCGGTCAACGCCACCGCCTGGCGAATCCGTTCCATGATCGGCCCGCCCGCCTCCTCCGGGGCCACGGGGTCGCGGGTCAGGAAGCGATGAAAAGCGCCCAGCACGGTCTCGCGCTGTTGTTGGGACTTGTGATCCTCCGGGGAGAGGCGGTGGAGCGCGCCATCCGTTCCGGCCAGGTCTTCGAGGATCTCCTCTTCCATGGCGACCTCCACCACCGCCTGCCTGCCGCAATCGGTAACCTTGCGCAGCACGGTATCGATGGCGGCCTGGACCATCGGCTCCGGGCGTCCGCCGGGGGCCGTGCCGCTCAGGAAGGTCACCACGCCGGCGGGGGACATCCCTTCCAGGCAGAGCAGGCGATAGACCTCCTCCATGAAGGGGCCGAGATCACGGATCCAGCGTGGCACTCGCGCGCGACCCAGGCGGGCGCGGGCGAAGTCTTCGAGCATCCGCCACGCCACATGGGTGAAATAGGTGGCGAAAGAGGCCTGGGAGCGTCCCTCGTAGGCGCGCAGGGGTTCCCAGTCGTTTCTGGCCATGGCCCGTTGGGTATGGAGCATGGCCTCGTCGGCCAGGTTCTGGTCCGTGAAGCGCCGTCTGGCGAGGGTTTCCAGCCTCTGCCACTGTTGCAGGAACCGTTCCCGGAAATCGTTGCCGCTGCTGCTGATCATTTCACCCTGGAAGCGATGGTGGCTTTGGAAAGGGGGGTCATGGTAACCGTTCGCCATGAAAAAGGGAAGATTTTTCAAACAGGAAGCCGTCGCGGCCAAAAAAACGCGAAAAATTTCGCACCAAAGCGACAAACCCGCTGGCGGGCGCCGTCCATGTTGGCAAGAGGCACACGGAAGGTTGGTTGGATGACAACCCCGAAAATAAAAAACCAACAGCAATTCAACATAACGAGGAAGACAAAAATGAACAAGATGACGATGAGTGCGATGGCTTTTGTGGCGGCCTTGATGGTTTCCGGTATCTCCATGGCCGGCAGCGACGCCCAGGCCACCGGCAAGGCGGAACCGGCGGTCAAGAGCGAAACCAAGGCCACCACCACCGAGGTCAAGGAGAACAAGGGGACGCAACCGGCGGCCAATGAACAGAAGGCCACCCTGGCCACCAAGCCCACCGCCGCCGGCAAGCAGGCCGTGGAAAAGAACGACCCCAAGGCCAATGCCCCCGCGCCGGCGGAAAAGAAGGAAAATGCCACCAAGTGAGCCGTTGCGCTGATTTCCGGCGCCTCACGAGAAACACACGGAAGGTTGACGGAAAGTCAACCCCGAAATCCAGAAAACGAATGACAATACAACATGACAAGGTGACAAAAATGAACAAGATGACGATGAGTGCGATGGCTTTCGTGGCGGCTTTGATGGTTTCCGGCATTTCCATGGCCGGCAGCGACGCCCAGGCCACCGGCAAGACGGAACCGGCGGTCAAGAGCGAAACCAAGGCCACCACTGCCGAGGTCAAGGAGAACAAGGGGACGCAACCGGCGGCCAATGAACAGAAGGCCACCCTGGCCACCAAGCCCACCGCCGCCGGCAAGCAGTCTGTGGAAAAGCACGACAAGCCGCAAGCCGCCACCAAGAGCGACCCCAAGGGCAACGCCCCCGCAGCGGTGGAAAAAAAGGAGAACGCCTCCAAGTAATGTGGTTTCGCTGGTTTCCGGCGAAACACGCTGGCCGCGAGTGGACGATCACCACAAAAACCATCACGGCCATTTCGGGGGGGCGTCATGCCCCCCCACAATTCCAAATCATGATTTATAAGGTAATTTCCCGTACCAGATCGGTTCGACGTTCCGCCAACATGCGTTCCGTTCCACCCCCCTTGCCGCTGCCACGAAAAGACGCTACCGCCTGCCCGAATCCGGCTTCATCCCGCCCGGCAGGGGTTGCCCGCCCCCCATGGCGATATTCGAGGTAGCCGATGAACTCCAATACCTCCCGCGCCAGGGATTCCGGCAGGCGGCGCACTTCGTGCTGAATTTTTTCGGCAAGGTCCATGCTCATTGATCTCCTCCCTCGGCTTCATCCATCCCAATTTTTTGGTGCGCCAAACCGCTGGAACGGCGGCTTGCTTCATGCGGCAATTTCGTCCGCGCCCGCTCGGCAAATTTTGCCGTCAGCATGCCGGGCATCGCGTCCTGAAGGCCGCGTCTGGCGTGACATCGCCAGTTGGCACCAACCATGCATAACTGGGTTGCGTCAACGACCAAAGGAGCCAACCAGCATGATCATTACCCATTCGCACCCCTCTTCGTGGATCGACCAGGCCCTCTCCATCGTGGCGGCGGGTCCCAGGCATCCGGCCTTCGACGACGCCTGGGAATACCTGGCCATGAGCAAGGAACCCGCAGTTCGCCTGGCCATGCGCACGGCCATGGAGGAGATCTTCGGTCCCCACCCCCAGCCCACCGGCTACAGCGAAGATGGCGACCCCTACTGGCGCACCTCCATCATCGCCGCCTACCTGGACATGCCGGAGGAGGAGATCATCGCCACCGCCTTCGAAATGCAAGACAAATGGGGCGAGATGGCCGGTGTCGCCGACACCTCCGAACTCCACCCCATTCACTGAGTCACTCGACGACGATGTTGGGAAATTTCGGCGCCTCGAAGCCCATGGTGGCCACCCGCGCCGCGATGCGCGAGGCGATCTCCCGGTAACGGGCCGCCTGCGGGGAGTCGGGACGCGCCACCAGAATCGGCGTGCCCGCGTCCATGTCCTCGCGGATGCCGATATCCAGGGGGATGTCGCCGAGAAATTCCATGCCCATGGCCTCCGCCTCGGCGCGGGCGCCGCCATGTGCGAAGATGTCCGCACGGTGACCGCACTGCGGACACAAATAATAGGACATGTTCTCGATCACCCCCAGCACCGGGACATCCACCTTGAGAAACATGTTCACCCCGCGCCGCACATCGGCCAGGGCCACGGCCTGCGGGGTCGAGACGATCACCACCCCGGTGATCGGCACCTTCTGCGACAGCGTCAATTGGGCATCCCCGGTCCCCGGCGGCAGATCCACCACCAGATAGTCCAACTCGCCCCAGTCCACATCCCGCAACAACTGCTCCACCGCCATCCCCACCATGGGACCGCGCCATACCACGGGCTGCGACTCCTCCATGAAGAACCCCATGGAGATCGATTTCAATCCATGCGCCATCACCGGGGCCATCTTGTGTCCCTCGCCCGGTTCCGGCTTCTCCTGGACATTCAGCATGCGCGGCAGGCTGGGTCCATAAATGTCCGCATCCAGAATCCCCACCCGCGCCCCACTGGCCAACAAGGCGAGCGCCAGATTGACCGCCGTGGTGGATTTGCCCACCCCACCCTTGCCGGAGGCCACCGCGATCACATTCCTCACCCCTGGCAGCAGATCCCCGGTGGCCTTCTTCTGGGCCTGACGCACCTGGGCGGTCATGCGCACCTCCACCCCACTCACCCCCGGCAAGGCGGCGACCACGTCATGGGCCTGCTTTTTCAAAAGGTCCTTCATCGGACAGGCCGGGGTGGTCAACTCCACCTGAAAGGAGACCCGGCCACCTTCGACACGCAGATCCTTCACGAATCCCAACGACACGATATCCCGCTTCAAATCCGGATCCATGACCCGCCGCAACGCGCCAAGAACCGCTTCCGCATCCACCTGTGACATTCCGATCCTCCGTGACTGGTTGGTTTGAAAAACGCCATCGTAACATAAAAACGGCGTCAATCCATTTTTTTTTCATTGTAGGGCTTTTGTATAAGGTGTAATTATTCACCGCTTTGACCATCATCCCCTTTGCAAGGATCGAGATCGCCATGACGGATTACATCATGATTCTGCTCAGCACCATTCTGGTCAACAATTATGTGCTGGCAAAGTTTCTGGGCATCTGCCCCTTCCTGGGGGTCTCCAAAAAGGTGGAGACCGCCATCGGCATGGCCTATGCCGTGGTCTTCGTCATCACCCTGTCGTCGATCATCACCTGGCTGACGCAACGCTACGTCCTGGATCCGCTGGGAGTCGATTACCTGCGGACCCTGGCCTTCATCCTCATCATCGCCGCGCTGGTGCAGTTGACCGAAATGATCGTCCACAAGACCGCGCCCGCCCTCTACGACGCGTTGGGGATCTTTCTGCCCCTGATCAGCACCAACTGCGTGGTGCTCGGGGTGACGATCATCAACATCCAAAAAGAGATGAACTTTCTTCAGGCCACGGTCAACGGCTTCGGGGCCGCAACCGGCTTCGGCCTGATCCTGGTGCTGTTCGCCGGCATGCGCGAGCGGATCGACCTGTCCGATGTCCCCGCCCTCTTCAAGGGAGCGCCCATCGCGCTGATCAACGCCGGTCTGCTCTCCCTGGCCTTCATGGGCTTCGCCAGCATGGTCAAATAGAACAACGACAAGGAGCGGTCATGATCGAAGCAATATTGAGCATGGGTGGTTTGGCTCTGGTCGCGGGATTGGGCCTGGGCTATGCCGCCATCAAATTTCACGTCGAGGGCAATCCCCTGGTCGAAAGCCTGGCTGCGGCCCTCCCCGCCACCAACTGCGGCAACTGCGGCTTTCCGGGCTGTAACGGCTACGCGGAAGCCCTGGCCGGCGAGGAGAAAGTCTCCATCAGCCTCTGTTCCCCCGGTGGAACCAGCACCATGGAGGCCCTCGCCACCATTCTGGGCATCGAACCGGTGGCCATGGAGTTCCATGGACCGCGCGTCGCCTTCATTCACGAGGACAAATGCATCGGCTGCACGGCCTGCATCAAGGCCTGCCCGGTGGACGCCATCGTCGGGGCCAACAAACAGTCCCACACCGTCATCGCCGACATGTGTACCGACTGCGAGGCCTGCGTCGAACCGTGCCCGGTGGACTGCATCGAAATGCTCCCCGTGACCACGAATATCTATTCCTGGCAATGGAACAAGCCGGATGGATCCGGCACGATCCATTAACCCACCCGCCCGACGAGAGACGATATCATGGGTATCATGATTGCTTTGAGAAGATTTCACGGAGGGGTCCATCCCAAGGAGTACAAGGAACTCTCCCGCCATTGCGCGATCGAGGGGATCCCCCTGCCGGAACGCCTCCATGTCCCGTTCCATCAACACATCGGCGCCCCGTGCGACCCGTGCGTCGCCCCTGGGGAGAAGGTGCTCAAGGGGCAGGTGATCGGACGGGCCGGAGGATTTGTCTCCGCGCCGGTGCATGCCCCCACTTCCGGTACCATCGAGGCCATCGTCGAACACGTGGCGGGCCATCCGTCGGGTTTGACCATGCTGTGCGCCGTGCTGGTCCCGGACGGCAACGACCAATGGCACCCCGACCTCAAGGGACTGGTGGATCCCCTGGACCTCGAACCCCAGGAGATCCGTGACAAGATCCGCGACGCCGGCATCGTGGGACTGGGCGGGGCCACCTTTCCCAGCCACGTCAAGCTCACCCCGTCCAAAACCAGGCCGGTCGAGGTGCTGCTCATCAACGGCGCGGAGTGCGAACCCTATCTCACCTGCGACGCCCGCCTCATGGAAGAACGCTTCGCGGAGATCACCGACGGGATCCGCTACATGCTCCACGCCCTGCAAACCACCCACTGCGTGGTCTGCATCGAGGAGAACAAGCCGGGCGCGATCCAGGCGATGACCAAGGCCGCCAATGAGACCCGCAACATCCAGGTGCTCCCCCTGCCAGTGATGTATCCCCAGGGCGCGGAAAAACAGCTCATCGAGGTGGTCACCGGTCGTCAGGTCCCTGTCGGCGGGCTGCCGGGCGACATCGGCGTGATCGTCCACAACGTGGCCACCGCGCTGGCGGTACGGGAGGCGATCCGTCACGGACGACCGCTCACCCATCGCGTGGTGACGGTCACCGGCCAGGGCATCGCCCATCCCGCCAATCTGGAGGTCCCGATCGGCACCCCGATCCAAACCTTGATCGACCATTGCGGCGGACTCAAGTCCGGCGTCAAAAAGGTGATCATGGGCGGCCCGATGATGGGCGTGGCCCTCAACGATCTGCGGGTTCCGGTGGTCAAGGGAACTTCCGGCATCCTGGCCCTGCTGACCAACGAAACCGTCCACAAACCGGAACAGCCCTGCATCCGCTGCGGCAACTGCGTGCGGGTCTGCCCCCTGAACCTCACGCCGTGCGAAATGGCCTGGCGCGCCAAACACGACCTGGTGGACCAACTGGACGACGTCCATCTGCGGGACTGCTGCGAATGCGGCACCTGCGCCTATGCCTGTCCGTCCAATATCCCGCTGGTCCACTATTTCCGCTACGGCAAATTCGCCCTGGCGGCCAAGAAACGCGAAAAGGACAAAACCACCCTGACCAAGAGCCGCACTGCGGCGAAAGAGGCGCGCGTGGCTGCGGAAAAGGCGGAAAAGGAACGCAAGAAGGAAGAGATGCGCCTGGCCATGGAGGCCAAAAGGAAAGCCGCCGCTGCAGCAGCCCCCACCCCTGCCCCGGCGGGAGATGACCAGGCAACCCCAACCCCCGAGGGAGACGCGCCCGCCGCCAGACCCGCCGGAAGCGTGACCCCCAGGGTAGCCAGAGAGAAGAATACGCCATGAGTAAGTTACCTTTGCTGGTCACCTCCTCGCCCCATCTGCATGGGGGCAATTCGGTCCCGAAGATCATGAGCGCCGTGATCTGGGCGCTGCTGCCTGCTGCCGCCATGGGTGTCATGGTCTTCGGCTGGTCCGCGCTCTTCGTGATCCTGATCACCGTGGCCGCCTGCCTGGTCACGGAGCGCGTCATCAACGCCATGCGCAGCCGACCCTCCACCCTGGGCGACCAGTCGGCGGCCCTGACCGGCCTGCTGCTGGCCATGAGCCTTCCCCCCAACTCGCCGTGGTGGATCTGCGTGGTGGGCGGATTCTTCGCCATCCTGCTGGGCAAGCATCTCTACGGCGGGCTGGGCTACAACATGTTCAATCCGGCCCTGATCGCCCGCGTCTTTCTGCTCATCTCCTTTCCGGTGCAGTTGACCTCCTGGCCCGCGCCCTCGCCGCTGATGGGGTCCAATGCCCACTCCCTCTCCGAGGGACTGGCCTTGATCCTCTCCGGCCCGTTCGGCGCCCCGGAACTCCTGGACGCGGTGGCCACCGCCACCCCCCTGGGACAGTACCGCACCGAAACCGGCCTGGGACGCACGGTCTTCGAGGCCCTGGGCGGGAGTTACGCCTTCGACCTCATCACCGCCACCGCCGGCATGATCAAGGGGTCGCTGGGCGAGACCTCCGCCGTGCTCCTGACGTTGGGCGGCATCTATCTGCTGCGCAAAAAAATCATCACCTGGCACATCCCCGCCGCCATGCTGGTCGGCTGCCTGGCGCCAGCGGCGATCTTCTGGTTCTTGGACCCCACGAAATATCCGGATCCCCTCTTCCATCTGGTCACTGGCGGTCTGATCATGGGGGCCTTCTTCATGGCCACCGACATGGTGACCTCGCCGGTCTCTCCCAAGGGGCAAATCCTGTTCGGTTTTGGGTGCGGCGTTCTGACCTACGTGATTCGCACCTGGGGCGGCTACCCGGAGGGAGTTTCGTTCGCCATCGTGATCATGAACGCGGCCGTGCCGCTGATCGACCAATACACACGGCCCGTGGTCTACGGCGCGCCGAAATCGAGATAGGAGGCCAGCAATGCCGCATTTTCTGAAAATGGGGGTGATCCTGATGGTGATCGGCCTGATCGCCACCGCCATCCTGGCCAACGTCGAAAGCATCACCCGTGGCCCCATCGCCGATTCCCGACGGCAGGAACTGCTCGCTTCCCTTGCGCAGGTTCTGCCCAAGGATTTCGACAACTCCCCGGAAACCGATGTCGTCCAGATCGGGGACAAACGGATCAACCGCCCGGCCAAGCCGGTGCCGATGTACCGCGCCCGCAAGGGTGGCCAGCCGGTGGCGGCGGCCTTCGTGGTCACCGCTCCGGACGGCTATTCCGGCAACATCGAGATCCTGATGGGGGTCGCCCATGGCGGGGCGATCGTCGGCATCAAGGTGATCAACCACGCCGAGACCCCCGGCCTGGGTGACAAGATGGTCAAGACCGACTGGCCCAAATCCTTTGTCGGCAAAACCCTGAAAAACGCCAAGTGGGGCGTCAAGAAGGATGGTGGCGAGTTCGACCAGTTCGCCGGGGCCACCATCACCCCGCGGGCCGTGGTGGGCGCGGTCAAGCGCGGTTTGGAATTCTTCGTGGAAAATCAGGAGCGGATCTTCACCACCCCAGCGGAGGGCGTCAAATGAGCACCACCAGCCTCAAGGAAGTCATCGTCAACGGATTCTGGAAGAATAATGGTGTCTTCGTTCAGATGCTGGGCATGTGTCCCACCCTGGGCGTCACCACTTCGGCGGAAAACGGTTTCGGCATGGGCATGGCGACCACGGCGGTGCTGATCGGCTCCAACGTGGTGGTGTCGCTGGTGCGCAAGGTGATCCCGAACGACATCCGCATCCCCTCCTTCATCATCATCATCGCCTCCTTCGTGACCATCATCGACCTGTCGATGAACGCCTTCTGGCACGATTTGCACAAGGTGCTGGGCCTGTTCATCCCCCTGATCGTGGTGAACTGCATTATCCTGGGACGCGCCGAGGCGTTCGCCTCCAAGAATTCGGTGTTCCACTCCATTTTGGACGGCATCTTCACCGGGCTGGGATTCACCCTGGCGCTCGTGCTGTTGGGTGGGGTCCGGGAGATTCTCGGCTCCGGTCAACTGATGGGACAGGACCTGTTCGGCGCCAATTTTCAGCCCGCGCTGGGGTTCATCCTGCCCCCTGGCGCTTTCATCGCCCTGGGCTTCCTGCTCATGCTCTACAAATGGCTCGATCAGAGGGGACAATCCTCCAAGGCGTAATCACCGGCGCTCCGACTGGAACGAAACCGGGCAAGGGACATCCCCTGCCCGGTTTTTTCTTGCTGCAATCCGGAGCAAAAAGGGCTATGCTGTAAGGGTGTTTGCCATTATCACACCATGTCCGGAGCTTTCGACACCATGAACGCCTTGCTAGTGGATGACATCGAGGAGAACCGCATGCTGCTCTCCAACATCCTGCAACCCTATGGCCACTGCGACGTGGCGACCAATGGCCAGGAAGCCGTGGAAATCTTCGAGGCGGAACTCCTGGACGGCAACCCGTACGACTTGGTCTTGCTGGACATCATGATGCCGGTGATGGACGGCCAGGAGGCCCTGAAAAAGATCCGCGCACTGGAAAGGGCGCACAATATCCCGGAGGAGGACCGGGCGGTGATCACGTTGGCCACGGCGGTGGATGCCATGTCCGAGGTCAACGAGGCCTTCGAAAAGGGGGGATGCAACGATTATCTCCACAAGCCGATCACCCGTGGCAAGCTCCTGGTCAAACTGAGCGAACACAATCTGATCCCGAAGGATTGGTGGAAACAGACCTGAAATACAAATGCATGCCTCACGCTGAACCAGCACACGGAACTCCTGCACACCGGACGAAATGGAGGCTGACGTGCGCAAGAGCGAATTGCTGAAACGATCAATGCAGCGTGAGGTGTCGATCGTCCGTTCCTCGGCAGCCGAGTACCTCACCTTTGTCGCCGCCGCCGGCCAAGGCGGGGTTGAAACGATATACGCCGATGAAAGCGTCTGGCTCACTCAGAAAATGCTGGGCCAGTTGTACGACGTCGATATCCGGACCATCAACTACCACTTAAAAAAAATCTTTTCAGACATGGAGTTGGATGAAGGTGCAGTCATCCGAATTTTTCGGATAACTGCCTCTGATGGCAAAAGCTACAACACGCAACACTACAACCTGGCGGCCATCATCGCCGTGGGCTACAAGGTCAACTCAGAGCGTGCGGTGCAGTTCCGCAAGTGGGCCACCGGTATCATCGAGTCGTTTACCATCAAAGGCTTCGCGATGGACGATGAGCGCCTGAAGAGCGATGGCTCCGTGCTCACCAGGCAGTATTTCGAGGAGCAACTGCAACGCATCCGCGAGATTCGCCTCTCGGAGCGCAAGTTCTATCAAAAGATCACCGTAACTATTCAGCACCCCGCTTAAAAAAGATCCTTGACAGGGTTTTTCGCTGTTTTTTGGAAATCCAAGTGCAGGTCGGGAGATCGCCAGATTTTGCTGTTCCTTGACCGTCCGCAGTGCTTTCCTGCGCAGATGATTTGATCCATCACCTCCACCACATGGCATCGCCATATCTGCGATCCTGGTGGTCTTGAGGGGGTAAATTTTTGTCTGAAAAAGTTGTGCTATAATCCCCGCATCAACCCAGTGCGAGGAGATGACCCGTTGAAAATCAATGCCGAAGAGATCCGTTCCAAAGTTGAGCAGATAA
>PDZX01000047.1 GCA_002753185.1 Magnetococcales bacterium WMHbin3 | reverse complement strand
GTTCAGCCGTTGCAGGGCATCGAAAATCGACATCCCCGCCTCCTCCCCGGTGACCGCCTCGCGCACCATGGCGCGGATGTCGTCCAGGCCACGGGTGAGGCGATCCACCAGCTCCGGCGTGAACTCCATGCTCCCCTGGCGGCAGGCGGCGCCCAGCATGTCCTCCAGGCGGTGGGCGAGGGTTTCCACCGTCGCGACGCCCAGCATGCGGGCCGCCCCCTTCAGGCTGTGGGCCTCGCGAAACAGCTCCTTGAGGGTCTCCGGATTCCCGGCATGTTTTTCCAATTGCAGGAAGCCGTCGTCCAGCTTTTGGAGGTGCTCCTCGCTTTCGGCCTCGAAGAGTTTGCGCAGCTCCTCATCCTCGATCATCGGCATCGGCGGCGACTCACACCAGATCCTTGAGCATCCTGGCGGCGTCGTTCAGGGTACCGATGCCGGTCTTGATCTGGGCGATGCCGGAGGCGTTCTCCTTGGCGCCGATGTTGATGGTCTGCATGGCGTCCACCACCTGCCGGATCGCCACGGCCTGCTGGCGGACGTTCATGGAAATCTGCTGCGAGCTTTCGGCCGCCGAGGAGATCGACTCCGCGACCGACTGGAAGGCCTCGGAGGTGCGGCGCGCGACCAGGATGCCCTGTTCCATGGTCTTGCTCCCCTCCTCGGTGGCCATCACGGTAGCGTTGGTGGCCTTCTGGATCTCGCCGACCAGGCCGTTGATGCGGCCTGCGGAGCGCTTGCTCTCGTCGGCCAGCTTGCGGGTCTCCACGGCCAGCACCGAAAACCCCTTGCCGTGTTCCCCGGCCCGCACCGCCTCCACGGCGGCGTTCATGGCCAGCATCTTGGTTTCGTTGGCGAAATCGGAGACCAGCCCGGTGATGTCGCGAATCTGGCCGGTCTGTTCGCTCAGGCGCAGAATCTGTTGGGCGATGGCCGCCACCCGCTCCTTGGCCCCCTCGATGGAACCCAGGGTCTCCTCCACCCGTTCCATGCCCTGCTGGGCCAGTTCCAGGGCCAGGCGGGCGCCGTTGGCTGCGGAATCGGCCTGTTCCGCCGACTGCTTGGCCGAGGCGCCGAGTTCGTCCATGGTGGTGTTGGTCTGATTGACCGAGGCGGCCTGCTGGGCGGCGATCCGTTCCTGCTCGTTGATGCTGGCGGCGATCTGGGTGGCGGAGGTGGTGATGACATTGACCGCGCCGGACAGGGGTCTGCCGATGGAACGGGCGAAGAGCCAGCCCACGATCGCCACCACCACGGCCAGCGCCATGCCGAGCATCCACACGAACCGATGCAGGTTGTCCACCTCGGCGAAGGCCTCGTCCGCGTCCCGCGTCCCGATGATCGCCCAGTTCAGGCCGGGCAGATCCAGCGGGGCATAGCTGACCAGTTCCCTTCTGCCCGTGCTGCCGGTTTTGATGGCATGGCCGCTTTCGCCGTTCAGCGCCTTTTCGATCCATTCATCGCTCTTCTTCTGACCGATCTTGGCCTCCTTGATCGACCGGTTGCTGCGATAGGAGGTCACGCCATTCAGCTTGCCGACCATGTAGATCTCCTCGCTTTCGCCCAGGCCGGCTCTTTCCCGCAACATCTTGTCCACCGGTTCGGTGGGCAGTTGCAGCGCCACCACCCCGACCACGCGCCCCTCCTTGAGAACGGGCGCTCCGATGAAGGCGGCGAACTCCCCCTTGGAGGGGGCATACGGCATGAAATCCTGCATCGCCAGCCCCTGCCTGGCCTTGGCGAACACCTGGCCGAGCGGACTCTCCTTGAGGTTGCCGATCTGGACGTTCTCCCCCAGGTCCGACTCCCTGGCCACGCTGTAGACCACGTGGCCATCCTCGTCGATCAACAGCAGGTCGTGATAGCCGGTCAGGGCGATCCGTTTTTCCAACCAGGCGGCCAGACCGGAATCCAGGGCCGCCACCCACTCCGGGGAGCCGATTTTCTTGTTGGTCTTGACGAATTGATGAAAAAGTTCATGAAATATATCGAAAGACTGGATCAACACCCGGTTGAGCGACAGCGCCGTCAGCTCGTTGCGCCGTTCGTGGAAATAGAGTTCGATCTGATCGCTCTGGAGGTGGGTAGCCGTCACCATTTTCTCGAAGGAGACGCGACGCAACGCCTCGCCGGCCTGGGAGTTGATCATGATGCTGGTCACCACCAACGGCCCCAGCCCGAACAACAAGAACAGTCCGATCAGCCTGGCCGACAAACGCAATTTCATCTCCCATCCTCCCCTCAAGATCTACACGGTTTCATGCACCAACAACTCTTGACTTTTCAGCAATGCTTCCAGATTGAGAATCCCCAACATGCCCTCGTGACCCGCGTCCCCGTGGGGGACGGCGCCGGAGAGGTGTTCCTGCTTCAGGCCGCTGACCCCCGCCGGCGCCCTGGCGAGGAGGTCGGGCCGACGATGGATCACGTCCACCACGTCATGCACCAGCACGCCCACGGTCAGATGGTCGATACGCGCCACCATGACCTTGGCGGGGCGGGATTTGGGATCGGCGTTCAGGTGCAGGATGCGGCTCAGGTCCACCAGGGTGAGGATATCGCCGCGCAGATTCATGCTGCCGGCGACGTGGTCGGGACAACAGGGGATCGGCGTCACCTGACGCAGGTGGGCGAACCCCTGTACCTGGGCCAGGTTCACGCCGAAGTTTTCGCCATGCAGCCGCACCACGGCCAGGGGGATGGACTCGGCATCGTCCACCTCGTCTGAGGAACGCATCAGCCGTTGCGCCCTGGCGTGGAAGAGCGCGCGTTCCCTGTCGCTGGCCCCTGGGTTGAAGCGTCGGCATTCGGTGAGGGGTTCCGGCGTGGTTTCCCGATGTTCCGGGTCCGACGCATCCCCCTCGAGGGGGACGCCGTGCAGCAGGTGTTCGGGGTCGAGGAGCATCACCATCTCCTCCCCCACCTTGGCGACCTCGGTCACATGGCGAAAGCGGTGGGTTTCGTGTTCCGCGAACGCGGGGCAAGGCTCGACATCTCCCGGCAGGAGTTCACGCACCTCGCGCACGTCGTTGACGATGATCCCCACCGGCGTGCCACGCCACTCCAGGACCACGATGAAGTCGGTCAGGGCGTAGTCCCTGGCGGGCAGGCGGCCCATGCGCAGGTTCAGGTCCACCACGGAGACCACATGCCCCCGCAGATTGATCACCCCGGCGACGAAATGGGGGGCATCCTCCATGGGCAGGATCTCCGGCAGGCGGACGATCTCGCGCACCAGCAGGCTCGGAACCCCGTACCATTTGCCGGCTACCTCGAAAATGAGGCAATCCCGTTTTTCTTGCATTGAAACCATTCGCAAAACCCGATAAACTAAATTTTCGTGTCAAATTTTTTGCCACTGCAGCCGCGACGCCTGATTATGGTGATTTCCCAAATCGATTGCAACGGAAATCGTTGTCCCGCGCCGTTCGCCACGGCCGAGGGGCAGCGGGTCCTGATGGTTGCCTTCCACTATCCGCCCGCGCTGGCGAGCGGCACGCGGCGCACCTTGAGCTTTTCCTGCGATCTCCCGGAGTTCGGCTGGGAACCGATCCTGTTGACCGCTCACCCCCGCGCCCACGAGAGACGCGATCCCGACCAACTGGCGGAGATCCCCCCCGACATCCGGGTGACGCGGGCCTTTGCCCTGGACGCGGCCCGCCATCTGGCCTTCAGGCGACGTTACAGCCGCCTGACCGCCTGGCCGGATCGCTGGGCGAGCTGGTGGCTGGGGGCGGTACCGGCGGGCCTCTACCTGATACGCCGCTACCGGCCCCGGGTGCTCTGGACCACCTATCCCATTCCCACGGCTTTGGGCATCGGCCTGACGCTGGCACGCCTGTCCGGCCTGCCCTGGGTGATCGACCTGCGGGACCCTCTGGTCACCAGCCAGCACCCCCCTCCAGAGCTGAGAGAATCCTACCTGCGCCTGGAGCGCAAGGCCGTGGAACGCTGCACCCGGATCGTGGTCAGCACCCCCGGCCTGCAACGGTTTCTGGCCGCGCGCTATCCGCACGTCCCGCCGGAAAAATGGACCGTTCTGCCCAATGGCTTCGACGAAAGGATCTTCCGCGCCCTGGTTTCTCCAGCCAGGGTGGGCCGACCCAACCCGGAACCGCTGACCCTGGTGCATGGCGGCACCCTCTACATCGGCGACAACGAACGCAATCCAGCCCCCTTCCTGCGGGCGCTGGCCGCCCTGCGGGATCGGGGCGAGGTGGGTCCGCCGCACGCCAACTCCCCGCGCTGCATCGGCCTGACCGTCATCCTGCGCGCCACCAGCCAGGACCAGGCCATCGACGCCATGATCCGGAAATACGACCTGACCGGCATGGTGGTCACCGCCCCGGCCATCCCCTATCGTGAATCCATTCGCGAAAGCGGGGCCGTCGATGGTCTGCTCCTGTTCCAGGGCGAGGCATACAACCACCTCATCCCCGCCAAGCTGTTCGAGTATCTGCGCGCCTGCCGTCCCATCTTCGCCATGACCGGAGCCGAAGGGGACTCCGCGCGCATCCTGCGGGAAACCGGCCTGGAACCCGCCGCCGCCCTGGAGGATGCTGCGGCCATTCAACCCGCCCTTCTGCAATTTTTGCAGCGGATCCGCGCCGGTCAGGCGCCACTTCCCGATGCCGCCGCCGTCGCCAACTACTCGCGTCGCTTGCAGGCCAAAAAGCTGGCGACCCTGTTCGAGGAGGTCACCACGCCGACCATGGCGTTTCCCCTCTGAATCGGTTATGCTTTACTCCAACACGACAAAAAAATGCATGCCGCCACCCGACCTTCAAAGAGAGAACCGATGAACCCGCCCCCCTCCGGAAGACCACCGACACCCGCACGCCGGTTGCCGATCCTCGGCCTGCTGGCGATGCTGTGCGCGCCTTGTCCGGGGTTCGCACAAGAAACGGACCAGGGGTATCGCATCATCCAATACGAACCCCCGCCCGCCTTCATCATCACCTACTCCTGGGATTACGCGCAAAGCCCCGGCCGGTTCGAATACGCCCCCTCCGACAACCCGCAAGGATCGCAGACCTGGATCGGCAGACCGAGTCTGTCGCTGGCCACCGATGGACCGACCCATGCGCCAGTCATGACCGCAACCGATCCCGACGCCCCCCTGGCCCCGATCGTCGTCCCCGCAGGCAAGGCCTTCATCGAGATCAACCCACCCATCAGCCAACCCTAGATGGCAACATCCGAAAATTAAAATTATTATCATCACCTAAAAAATACCATTCATTGGGTCATGGAGGATCCGAGCTGTCCCTATCAGCGATGGTATCATTTCACCATGATGGGGATCCTGCTCCTCTCCCTGGGCGTGATGATCCTGAACACCCACGATGCCCACGAACCCATCGAGTCCGCCTCGTCCCTCCATCGGTTTCTGGTCGGGATGGAAGATCTGTTCAATTACGTCTTCATGTGCGAATACCTGCTGCGCTGGTGGGTCTGCACCTCGCTGATCCAGGACTACCAACTGGCTGTGACGCGCTATCGCCGCCGGGTGTTTCGCCCCAGACCCGCCAGCGAAATCGCCACCGGCATCAGCCTGGCGGTGATCAACAAACTGCGCTGGATGATGCACCCCTTGTCCCTGATCGACCTGTTGGCGATCCTGCCGGCCTTCCGGTTTTTCCGCATACTTCGGGTTTTGCAAATCCTGAAATTCTTCCGCTACTCCCGCCGGATCGCCTTCGTTTCCGGCATTCTCGGAGAACGCAGCAACGAGATGATCTCATTGCTGCTGGCTGGCCTGGTGGTGTGGGGCACGGTGGCCATCGCCTTCTTTCTGGCCGAGCACGGCCTCAACGACCGGGTGGACAACTTCGGCGCGGCGGTCTACTGGGCGATCATCACGATCACGACGGTGGGTTACGGCGATATCGCGCCCATCACGGAAATGGGACGCGCCATCGCCTCGGTGGGGGTGCTGGTCGGGATGTCGGTCACGGTGCTGGCCACCTCCCTGGTGGTCTCCGTGTTCACCAACCGGCTTTTCAACCTGAAGGAATTTCACATGGAACGGCAAATCGAACGGTTGCGAAACCACTATATCGTTTGCGGCCTGGAAGCCCTCGGTCAGGTCGCCTGCCAGAGCCTGCTCAACGAAAAGAAAGGCTTCGTGGCCATCGATATCGACCAGCAGCGGGTGGAACGGGCGATGCGGCATGGCTGGCTGGCCATCCAGGGGGATGTCAACGACCAGGAGACCTGGCAACGCGCCGGCCTGACACGCGCCTCCGGCGTCATCGTGGCCATTCTCAACGAGGCGACCAACGTGTATGCCATCCTCATGGTGCGGGAGCTGAACCCGAAATGCTTCCTGGTGGCCTGCGGCGGCCAGGCCAACTCGGAACAGAGACTCATGCGGGTCGGCGCGGATCGGGTGATCCTCCCCTTCCAGAACGCCGACCAGCAGATGGCCCAGACCGCCCTGCGTCCCAGCGCCTTGCAGTTCCTGCGCCTGGCCCTGGACCAGACGCACGCCGCGCTGGACATGGAAGAGATTCCCATCCGCTCCGGCTCGATCTTCGACGGCGTGACCCTGCGGGACTCGGACCTGCGCCACGGCTACGACACCATCGTGGTCGGGGTGATCTCCGAAGGCCGGGGCATGACCTTCAATCCCCAGGCCAGCCACACCCTGAAGGCCGGCGACGTGATCATCTGCCTGGGGCACAAGGACAACATGGAACGGCTGAAACGGGCCTCCAACCAGATCGCGGTGGACCACCTCCTGGAAATTCATGCCCCCGCCCTCGTTGCGTCTCTCCTCCGACGACATCCTCATCTGTCTTGGCCACCCCCCGGACCTGGACGCCATGCGCGCCGCCACCGGCAACACCGACAAACTCCCCTTGCGGCGGATCGGCCTGGAACTGGAACGAACCCAAATCCCCCCCCCACTCCTGACTCCATGGGGCCATGTTGCGGGATTCCACCATTCGCGAAACCTGTGACTGCAATGTCGTGGCCGTGCAACGCCCCGGCGAGAGCCTGCTGCTCAACCCCGCCCCGGATTACCGGTTCGCCGAGGGGGACCTGCTGATCTCCCTCGGCCAGCGTGGCGACCTCAACCGTCTGAAAAGCGCGCTGGGCAGGAGGCGGGATTGATAAAAAGGGGTGGCGTGTCGCCCCCTCTTTGTCGTATCATGTTTAATGTGGGTTGGGGAGGCCACTGGGCCAGGCACGTATCGTTTCGGAGAGAAGGATGAAGAATATGTTAAAACTAGCACATTTGATCACAGCGATTATGTTCGTCATGGCTTCCGTCGTCGCCACCGGCCATGCCGCCGAGGAAAAATGCGTTGCCGGTGACTGCGTCAACGGCAAGGGGACCTATATCTATTCCGATGGCAGCAAGTACGTCGGCGAATACAAAAGCGGCAAGATCAACGGCCAGGGCAAATTCACCTATCCCGACGGCAGCCAATACATCGGCGAATACAAAAACAACAAGATGAACGGTCAGGGGACCTTCATTTATCCCAACGGCGATAAATATGTCGGGGAATTCAACAACAACCAGATGAACGACAAGGGCAAGTTCATCCCCGCCGCCAAGAAGGCAGGCGCGGACAAAAAGGCCGAAGCCACTGCCCCCGCCAAGGAACAGGAAAAGAAAGAGATCAAAAAGGCCAAGCCCGTCAAGAAGGCCATCGGCAAAGGCAAAAAGAAATCAGGCAAGAAACATTACAAGAAAGCCAAGGCCAAAAAATGACCCGCCACCCCCCCTGGAGCCGATGCGTCCGGCATGGCTCCAGGGGGGTACGCCTCTACTGATGTGACCCCTCCTCCAACTCCACCAGATAACGCTCCGCCTCCAGGGCGGCCATGCACCCGGTGCCCGCCGCAGTGATCGCCTGCCGGAATACCCGGTCCTGAACGTCACCCGCCGCAAAGACCCCCGGTATGCTGGTGGCGGTGGAATCCGGCCTGGTGATCAGATAACCGGCCTCGTCCTTGTCCAGTTGGGTGCCGAAAATTTCCGTATTGGGATTGTGACCGATGGCGACAAAGACGCCGGTCACCGGCAAGTCGCTGAGCGCCCCGGTTTTGACGTTCTTGACGCGCAGGCCGCGCACCCCGCCAGCGCCGGGGTCGCCCAGGACCTCATCGACCACGGAATCCCACACCATCTCGATCTTGGGGTTGTTGCGCACCCGTTCCTGCATGGCCACTTCCGCGCGCAGCCGGTCGCGGCGATGCACCAGATAGACCTTGCTGGCGAAATGGGTGAGAAAAATGGCCTCCTCCGCCGCCGAGTTGCCCCCGCCGCACACGGCGATCTCCTGCCCCTTGAAGAAAAATCCGTCACAGGTGGCGCAGGCCGATACCCCGAACCCCCGCAGACGCTGTTCCGACTCCAGCCCCAGCCAGCGGGCGGAGGCGCCGGTGGCGATGATCAAGGCGTCACAGGTGTAAGTGTCACCGGAATCGCAGATCAAACGGAAAGGTTTGCCGCCCAACTCCACGGCGGTCACGCTGTCGAAAACCGTTTCCGTGTCGAACCGCTCTGCCTGGGCGCGCATTTTTTCCATCAATTCCGGACCCTGAACGCCATGCTCGAAGCCGGGGAAGTTGTCCACCTCGGTCGTGGTCGTCAATTGGCCTCCGGGTTGCATACCTTGAATCAACACGGGATGCAGTCCGGCACGACCGGCATAAATGCCCGCCGTGTATCCGGCTGGCCCGGAACCGAGAATGATGAGTCGATGATGATTTTCTTTCGCCATTTGGGAGGCTCCGCGGGTTGAGGGATGAAACGAAACGGCCAGTGCCGCAAAGGCTTGATAATGCCCTGGTCCGCCTTCAACCGAAAGGAGAAAAAAACACTTTTTTGACGTTGCGAACAAGGCGAGGAGCCGCACGTAACATGGGCGGACGTAAGTAAACGGTAGCAAAATTTTTGGATCAAGCATGCACGGCATCATTTTTCTCGCGCTGGAGGATTTTCTGGAGGCCCGTCTCGGAGCGCAGGCGTGGCCACAGGCGCTCCGCATGACCCGCATGGAGGACCAGCAGTTCGATCCGGATCGTTACTACCCGGACGAAACCGCCGAGCAATTGTTCCAGGCCGCCGCGCAACTCATGAAGGCGCCGTTGCAGAGAACCCTCGAGCAGTTCGGCAAGCACATGGCGCCCGGTCTGGTGACCATGTCGCGCTCCATGGGGATCATCCAGAAGGATTGGAAGACCCTCGACATCCTCGAACACCTGCAAAGTCACATTCTTGCCCCCTTTTCCAACGTCGAATCCGGCGTGGTCCCCCCGGACATCCGCACCTATCGTCTCAAGCACGGCGAGGTGGCGGTGGCCTACATTTCCAAACGGAAATACTGCTACCTGATGAAGGGAATCGTGCATGGGTTGGGCGAGATGTTCCAGGAGCCGATCGCGCTCAAGGAGTACGTCTGCATGTTGCAGGATGCGCCGTTGTGCCGGTTGTCGGTCTATCTGGACGACCCGTATTTTCAGCGCTATGTGGACATCGAGCGGGAGTTCGGCCAGGTGCAGAGCCGGATCGAGGAGTTGACCTTCTACAACACCTACGCCGGGGCGCCCTTTTCCGCGCCTGGGCTGGTGATGCGTTATTCCAAGGACGAGGTTCTGATTCAGGCCCCGGTGACGCAGTTGATCGCCATGGGGGAAGAGAAACTGAGCTATCTGTCGCTGCCGCATCTGGCGCAAGGGGTGAAGGCCATGGTCCGCGCGGTGGATATCAAGCAGGGGTTCGTCTCCCTGAACACGATCCGCCTGACGGATGGCACGGTGGGAGGCCGGCGCAGCGTGCGGGTGCTGCCCGAAAAGCCCATCGCCATGCGGATGAAACTGGGAAAACGCAACCTGCGCGGCACGCTGCTCAACATCTCCTCCGGTGGCGCGCGGATGCTGCTGGACAAGGACAGTCAACTGCCTGAGGTGTTGTTGTTCGAGCCGGTGGTGACGGAGTTCGCCTTGCCATTGAAATACATCGAACTCGGCGACACCATCGAACTGGGTCCACCGCAACTGACCCTGGACGGCAACATCCTGGATGTTTCCCCATTGAGTGGCTCGATGGCGGTGCGGATCGTCTTCGCCGCCATGGTCAAACGGGACCGGATGATCCTCGAACAATACTGCCGCACGATCCAGGAGTCGGCAAACGAAGCCCTGCAAAACCGCATGGCGGGGTTGCTCGGCAAGTAGGCCGCCAGCAGCCTGTCGGATTGCCAAATACATTACCAACGATGTCGCGCTCCGCTACCTGACGGATGCCCAGGAGGTCAGAGCATGGCTGCTCCAGAAATTGTCTTGACTATCAAGAACTATCTGCATCGTCTGGAAGAGCGGGGATTGCCTGTGGCCTTTGGGGTGTTGTACGGCTCCTTTGCCCGTGGCGATGCCCACGCCGACAGCGATGTCGATCTGGTGGTGGTCTCATCCCGATTCGACCTTCCCGACTCCTGGCTGGATACGGAACTGCTGTGGGAAACCACCGTCTTCACCGACAGCCGCATCGAACCCGTCGGGGTGGGTGCCAGACAATGGGAAGAAGAGGACGGCATTCCCCTGATTGACATCGTGCGCAAAGAAGGACAGATCATTCATTTGCATTGAGGTTGGATAAGCAAGAGGGTCAAAAGGCCGGGCAGGAGATGCCCTTGCCCGGTCTTTTAGCCCTCTTACCTCAAATACACTATAAATAATACAATAAAATTCCATTAATTTGAGGCCTTGCGACCCACCGGGTGGTATGTGCGCCATATGACGTAGAAAAATTTGTGAATACTAATACAATCCAGACATTCTGATCTGTTATGTCCCTAATTGACAGGTCGTGCAATACATTAAATTACTATCCCATACTGCCCAAGTATGTTTACACTTTAAAGTTGTATCAACGGGATAAATATATAAATCATCAATATGCTCAATAATTGATGATTTATATTCTGGATACGGATCAAAATTATTACCAAATGCAATTTTATACTCATTAACCATACGAGCGTACTCTTTCTTTTTTTCTAAACAATCATCATAATTATCTGATGCGTTACCGACACATGCAATTTTATTCTCAAATCTTCTTATTTCATCACCCTGATCGCAAATCATTTGTTTAGCTGCACGATCTATAAGATATTTATTTTCAATAACTTTCTTATTATTAATTTTTTTAAGTAAAATATAAGATCTGACTTTCAGCAAGTCGTCGTCAGAATTTAGCAGATCAAATAAAACTTTAACAGATACTGATCTGTTATCTATTATTCCACGTTCAATGACCATTCTAAAATTTTTATCTCTTGTGTTTAGCTTATCGGCTAAAGCAGAGATTGCGATGATGTCTGAAAATTTTCCTAGTGCTTCCGCAGCTTTTTCTTGCACACCATTATTATCTAAGCAGTTAATCAAATATTGAATAGATCGCGGGTTTTTTATACGCATCAATTCATCTATTACTTCTAATTTAATTTTATCTGACGAATATTCCAACAGATCAATCATTCTCTGAACATCTTTCGGTAGCGGATTGATTGTTTCAATAATAGACAAAACTCCTTCTTCCCAGTTATTATACAATCGAATATATTGGAGATCTCTTAAGCGCTTACCAGCGACAAACTCTGGCAAGTCGCTATCATCAAATATTACAGGAATAAACCAGATGTTTGTGTCATTATATTGTGTTAACTCACGAATAGCCCATTCAAGCTCTTGATTCATATAATTCTTAGGTCTATTAAAATAAGAACTAGAAAAACAAGCAATAAAAAAAGCACCATTTTGAATAGCGGATCGAATTGCAATTTCCCATTTTTGCCCAGGTCTAATTTGTTTTTTATCTAACCAAACATTAATAAAATTTGACTCAAGATTATCGCGTAAACGATGAACATTATCTATATCTTCAGATAAATAAGATATAAAAACTTTATTTTTCATTCCAGTTAACATTTTTTAAACCTTTTTTCGTAAAGCGCTCATTATTATCGATAACCTATCTATCCTTTAAATTATTTAGCATCTATAGTATAACAATTTCTCCAACTCTGCGCAAGAAAATTCTACGGACGACTTTACCTCATCCATTTTGGGATGTGCAATTTTTATTAGGGTCTTTGTTCCGGCATCAAGCAAGAATCTTAACCTTACCCACCGAAGGGGATCACCCTGAACCTGCAATCGTTTGGGACTACGCATCCCAAAGCGAACACGGTTAGCCATCTATTGAATTTTTGCAAAAACCCCAAGTAACCGGCGGGTCAGATGCAGCCGGACAGCGGCCCGTTCCGTTAAAGTGCTGAACAAAAAATGGGGGCCGGTGGAACGGTTCACCAGGGCTGCCGCATCCCCGGTGAGTTCGTCGTACCAGGTCAGCAGGGTGGGATCGAAACGCGAAAGTGCCGTCAGCAAGGGATCCTTTCTCCAGCGCGCCAAAATGACCTCCTCCCCCTCCTCGAACACATTCCCCAGCCAGAGAGGATTGGCGGCAAAACAGGTCACCACCCCATCGGCGCGCACCATGGGATCGATGTCGAACCGCTCCCCGGACGGGGGGCCGTGGGCGAGGATCTCTTGCAGATAATGGCGCTCGTCGATGAACTCGCTGGGATCCAAGAGGGCGGCACGACCAAAAGCATCGATGATGGAACTGAAAAAAGTAATAGTCACCTCCGGACGGGAGGCGAGGATCAATTCGGCCTCCCGGATCACCGGGGACAGACGGGCGCGATTCAGGGGATCGGCCTTGGGACGGGGGGAAAGGCCGTATTTTTTCACCTGCAAACGCTCCCCGCGCCGACGCAACTCGCGGGCCAGCCGGGCCACCACCCCACGGGAAAACAAATCCGTGGAAAAATTAAGCCGGTTTTGCTTGTGCAATAACGCCAGCCGGATGTCGGGAAAGGCCACGGCGGTTTGCACCAGGTTGGCGATGAAGGCCACGGGGATCCGTTCCCGCAACCCCCCGCTCCGACTGGCGACCACCTCCTGATGGTATTCGTCGCAGCTGACCTGCAACACCACCTCCGCCGGTCGCCCGCGCATCCGGTTGGCGCGGCGCGCCTCCTCGAAAATGGCCCGGCTCCCCTCCAGGGTGGCGGCGCACTCCCCGTTGAGGAGAATGGCCAGGGAACGCATGGTCTCCAGGGAACGCACCGCCTGGAAAAAATCCGGCAGATGTCGGGTCAGGTCGCCGCCTGTGAAAAGCAGGGCATCCGTCCTGCCCGCCAGCCAACGCAAGAGTCGCTGCGCATCCGCCCCGTCCGGCACCACCGGACGCCAGACGAACATGCAGTGGCGGCAGGATTTGGGACAGGCCATGCGGGGAATGAAGCCGGCCTTGCCGAAACGGGGGGGACGCGCGTTGCGATTGTCCGGAAGCGCATCCACCAGGGCCAAACGCTGACGATCCTCCGCGCCGCCCATTTCGGTGGCGATCCGTTTTTGTTCCCGCTGAATGCGCCGTACCCCCTCGGCGTACCCCTCCCCGAACACCCCCAGCGCCCGCCATTGCGCAACGATCCCCTCCGGATCCGCCGTGCTGGCATGGTGTTTTAGCAATTGAACCACGAAGTCTGCCTCGTCCTGCTCCTCGGCCAGCAACTCTGCCAGCCAACGGTGCTCCGGATTGCGGGAGACCGCCAAAACTTCCTTTCGATAACGAGGATGGATCTCCCGTCTCAACCAGTGCCAGGCGAACAACGCCCCGAACACCCCGTCCGGGTCGGTCGGGCACTCCCGATGGCAACGGTTGACCGCCTCCTTGAAACGCCACCGCCCACGGTCGATGTAATCCGGCGCCAACGCCTCCGGATCGCTCATAACTGGCTGGGCCGCTCCTGAAGGCGGCTGAGAATCAACGCAAAAAAGGTGTCCTTCTCCCGGTTCATGAACCACCAGCCCAAATGCTGGTGGCACTGCATGCAGGAGGCCAACAACCAGGCGTAGCCCGCAAACCAGGTGAACTCCAGGGAAAGCGCGCCATCCGTGATGCAGCCGGGGGCGCGATGGAAACACCCCAGGTGAAACAGAATGCCGTGGGGATTAAAAAAGGTGTGCTCGTGATCCCCGCGCACCTCGATGCGCTCCTGGGTTGTGGTGACCAGGTGCTGGCAATTCTTGCAGACCAGGATCCGCTCCGGTTCGTCCGGTTTCCAGGCGGGATGGAGTTCCGTGTCGGCGAGCCGCGAGGTCTGATCGTCCGTGGCTCCGTCTTTGAGCAAAGCGTTCATGCGGGATAGAGGGGCGGCAACACCGCCATGTCCGTGGATGGCCCAACCGAAGAGAGGCGCAACGCTTCCCGCGCCGCCTCCCACAAACCGTCCCCCCGCCAGGCAGGCGGGTTGGCGGAAAACAATACGGCATTCAGAAGATGGATCTCCCGCGCCAGCCGGGGCGAACCGGACAAGGGGACAGGCAGGGCGGTCAGGGCGGCCCGCGCCGCGACCGGATCATGCGCCCGGCATGCGACGCGCAAACGCTCCATGGCCCGCCGGAGCGGCACGGAGTCGTCGCCGACGGGCACGGAAGTCGTCAAACCGCCGCGCGGACGACCGGCGCGCCACCACCACAACGCCAGGGTGGCCAGCCAGGCCAGGGCGAACAGCAACGCCAGCCAAGGCCAGTATCCCCCGCTGTTCCCGCTCTCCCCGGCGGGGGCGGGCGCGGGGACAACCGGAGTGGCCGGGGCGTCATCCCTGGGCGAACCGGCGACCGGCGCGGGGGATGGCGTCGGCTGCGGCGCGGGCGACACCGTGACCTCGCGTTCCGGCAGACGGGCGATCTCCCGCGACCTGGTTTCGGTATTCCACCAGGGGATCTCCAGGGCCGGCAGGCGGTAACTCCCCGGAGCGTTGGGAATCAGGGCGATCTTCTCCATGCGCTTGCCCACCACCCCGCTCTCGCTCTTGAGATCCTCCAGCGCGGGACGGTCGGGATAGGCGCGCCAACCATCCGGGATCCTGTCCGGCAAGGCGGGCAACTGGGCGGCGGTCAACCCGTCGGCCTGAAGCGTCAGAATACGGGTGACCGGTTCCCCGGCCCGCAAGGCAGGCGGGTCTGGACTCCACTTTTCCGACAACAGCAGACGACGGGCCGGCAACCACTGCCCGGCGAAGTCGGACCTGGCCGGCTGGATGGTCCATTCGATCGGCTGGCTGGCCACCCTCACGGTACGCCCCGGACGCCCCAATCCTTGCGGGATGTTGGCGAAAAACGGCGTATTGAGAAAATCGTTCAACGCACTCCCCCCCTGCCCTGGCAGTTGCGCGGTCAGCGTGACCGGACCAAGGACCATCTTGCCACTGCTCTGGGGAAACAGGGCGTAACTCCGCTCGATAGCGCGATAGCGGCGGCTGCCGCGCGTCACATCGATATTCCGGTCCTCGCCCAGTTTTTCCAGGACCCCGTCGCCGCTGCTCAGACGGGGTTCGGTCAGGGAGGCGTTGAGGATCTCCACCGCGCGCAGGAAACGGATGGTCAGGATCACCTGCTCTTGTACATGGGGATTGCGCGAGGCGGCCTCCACCTCCAGCAGGACCCCCTCCGGATCGCCCCCGGCCTGATCCGGCGGACCAGGGGGAGCGTTCCTGACCGTGATGGAGAGGGGCGCGCTGCGCTCCTTGCCAAAGGCGATGGCCGGAATCGTCAGGGTCCCTTCCCGTTTGGCCATCAACTCCAGGCTCCAGGTGACCGACTGGCTCCGGGCGCCGTTGATGAACTGAAAACTGCTGCTCTGGTTGCGCCCCAGAATGTCGAACTCCTTCTCCAGGGGGGAAAAATCCGGATCGCCATCCACCCCGTCCCGTGCCTCGAAGGTCAGGGTGAAGGATTCCGACAAGGCCACCGGATTGCGGGACGCACGCACCTGAATCTCCATCGCCATGAGGGCCTGGGGAAAAAACGCCCATAAAAGCCAAAGCGCCGTCAGGATTCTCGTCACCATGCGTTGGTCTCTTGTCTGGCAGGGGTCTGCCTCTGCTGATATTGATACAAAAACTTGCGTCTCAGCAAGCCCCCTGGATCATCCGGGATCCTTCTGAGCCACTGCTGCTCCGCGAGTTCTTTTTCCTCTTTTTTCGCCAGTTTTTGCGGATCCTGTTCTTCCTCTTGTTTTTCCTCTTGTTTTTCCTCCCTGGACTCCGATTTCTCCGGCTCTGGCGGCTTTTCCTTCTCCCTGGAGATATCGTTGGTCTGCTGGTCCGCGTCCTTGGGAGACGGTTTGTCCTCCTGGGGAGGCGGCGGCTCTTGCCGCTTTTTGACCTGTTCCAGGTTATGGCGGGCATCCTCGTGCCCCGGATCGCGTTTGAGCGCTTCCTCGTAAGCCCGCGCGGCCTCCGGCAAGCGGTCCAGCCGGGCCAGGGCATTGCCCCGATTGTACCAGGCGTCCGCGCTGTCTTGGCCACTCATGGCGTTGAGTGACTCCTCGAAACGACCGGCCCGGTAGAGCGCCACCCCCTTCCAGGCCGGATCGACGAATCGGTCGGCGGCGCCATCGGCATCCCCGGCGGCCAGACGCCCGGCCCCGCGTTGATCCGGGTTTTGCCACAGGGATTCCCAATCCACGGCCATGGCGGGCCGCACGCCCATCAGACACACCATCACCACCACCAGACAGCCACGCCGAAACCCCCAGGCCGCCAGGGGCAACAGGGGGAGCAACAGCCAGGGGCCTTCCTCGTGCCAAAGATCCGCAGCCAAAGTGGTGGCCTTGACCGGATCGTCCGGACGGACTTTGGCCAGCGCCAACAAGCCATCCAGATCCCGATCATCCCCCGCCATGCGGGCATACCCACCGCCGCCACTGGCCGCCAGCCGTTGCATGGGTTCCTCCTCCAGACGGGGGATCACGATGCCTCCCTGAGCGTCACGCACAAAGCCCCCCTTGCGCAACGGGATCGGCGCCCCCTCCGGGGTGCCCACCCCCAGCACCAGCAGCCGATGTCCCTCCCGGCGCAAGGCGGCTGCCTGCTCCAAGGCATCTGGAACGACCTCCGCATCGGTGATCAGCACCACCACCCCCCGCGCCGCGACCTCCGTCCGGGCCAACATCTTCCCGGCCAAGGCGAGGGCGCGATCCGGACGGCTGCCGAGCACGGGCATGATCTCCGTGGACAGGGCCTGCAACTGGGCATGGATGGTCTGCGTGTCCGTGGTCGGCGGCGTGACGGTGAACGCCTCCCCGGCAAAGACGATCAGGGCCGTGGTTCCTTCCTTGCGCTTGCCCAGCAGGTCGGCGATCTTCAGTTTTGCCCGCTCCAGACGGCTGGGCCTCACATCCTCGGCATCCATGGAAAGCGAAAGATCCAGGAGCACGATCATGGTCGTCTCCGCGCGAAACAGGGGCTGGGGCAGCTTGCGCCAGACCGGACCGGCCAGCGCCACCACGGCCAGCGTCAGGGCCAGGGCCAAAAGATACGGAAAACCTCGCCCTGCCTTCCCGGAGTTCGCCGAGGCGCGCAACAGATGGGGCAACAGATGCGGATCGCACACCCTGGCCCAGTCGCCCCCCCTCCCCGCGCCCTCGCGCCGCCACATCCACCACAAGAGTGGCAGCAACAGCAAGGCCGTCAGCCACCAGGGCCGCAAGAAGTGCCATCCGTCCGCCATCATGGCCAACCGCCCCCCCAATGGCGCCTGAGCGTCAGGAAAACGGCCAACAACAGCGCCAGCCCCAGCGGCCAGTGAAACAACGCCCGTTTGGGCCGGTAGACATTGACCTCCCTGGCCACCGGCTCCAGTTCGTCCAGCAGGCGGTAGATCTCCTCCAGCCGGGCGCTATCCTTGGCCCGGAAATACCGTCCGCCGGTCATTTCGGCGATGGCGGTCAGGGTCGGTTCGTCCAGGTCCTCCGAGGGATTGACCTTGCGGGCGCCGAAAAAGGTGCGGATGGTCATCTCGTCCGCGCCCACCCCGATGGGGTAGATGCGGATCTTCTCGTCGGCGGCCAGCCGGGCGGCGGTGAGCGGGGCCACGCTTCCGGCGGTGTTGGCCCCGTCCGTCACCAGGATCAGGGCGCGCGAATCTTGTGGGCTTTCGCGAATCCGTTTCACCGCCAGACCGATGGCGTCGCCGATGGCGGTCTCCTTGCCGGCCAGTCCGATCACTGCCTCTTCCAGCAGGGTGGCGGTCGTCTCCCGGTCCAGGGTGAGCGGCGCCTGCAGATAGGCCTGCGCGCCGAACAGGATCAGGCCGGTACGGTCACCCACCCGGCGCCGGATGAACTCCGCCCCCACCCGCCTGGCCACGGTGATCCGGTCCACCGGCTGCCCCTCGATCACGAAATCACGGGTCTGCATGCTCCCGGAAAGGTCCACTGCCAACATCAGGTCCCGGCCACTGGCCGGCAGATCGGTCGGCTCGCCCAGCCACTCCGGGCGGGCCGCCGCGCACACCAGCAGCACCCACGCCCCCACCGCCAGGGCCATCAGCCAACGTGGGCGATGCTCCCTGGGCGCATCGGCAAGGGCGCCGCCCATGAAATCCTCGACAAAGGGGACCTCCAGCGCGCCCTCTTCCCGCACGGGGGCCGGTGCGCCGAAACGCCGCGCGACATACGGAATCGGCAGGAACAAAAAGTTCCAGGGCCAGGCGAATTGCAACATGATGACGGTTGGCTCGCCACGCAAAAGTGAAAAAAATTCCGGATAATGGGCAAGACGATACCCCCGTACCGCAAGACAATTCAAGGAAATATCCGTTTGGCGCGCGAAACGGGTTGCCCGCCACTCCCGAAACCATTAAATTGACTTGACTTCGTAACCTGCAATGGAATTCCGTTTTTTTGCCATAGGAGATCGCTCATGTGTGACCACCCCATTTCCCGACGTGGCCTGCTCGCCGGCATGGCCGTTGGCGTGAGTTCCCTGTTCCTGCCGCGACTGCCGGGCGCCAGCGAACAGGCCCCCCCGATGAGCGCGGAACAGGCGTATCAACTGCTCAGGGAGGGCAACGCCCGCTTTCTGGCCGGCAAATCGGAACGGCCCAATCTGACCGCGAAACGAATCGAGGAGACCGCCGGCCAGGGACAACACCCCTTTGCCACGATCCTCTCCTGTTCCGATTCCAGGGTGCCGGTGGAACATGTCTTTGACCGGGGCATCGGCGACCTGTTCGTCATCCGCGTGGCGGGCAACGTCATCGACATCGACGAGGCCGGCACCACGGAATATGGCGCCGGCCACCTGATGACCCCCCTGGTGGTGGTGATGGGACACACCCAATGCGGCGCGGTGACCGCTGTGGTCAAAGGCGCGCAGGTGACAGGCAACATCCCGAAACTGGTGGAGCACATCATTCCGGCTGTGGAACGGGCCAAGGCCAAGGGCGGCACGGGAGACGCCCTGATTCTGGATGCCATCAAGGAGAACGTGCATCAATCCATTCAGACCCTCCTGGCCAGCAGCCAGGAACTGTACCATCTGCGCGAATCCGGTAGAATGAAAATCATCGGCGCGCTCTATCACATCGAAAACGGCAAGGTGGAGTGGTTATAGCGCCGGGAACGCCGGCATGGTATTTTATTAGCGTTATCGAGCGAGGAGTTCATGATCAGACAAATCACACTGATCAACTGGAAAAGTTTTGCCAATGCCACCCTTTATATCGATCCGCTGGGTGTACTGATCGGAACGAATGCCAGTGGCAAATCCAACGCCTTGGATTCCTTTTTGTTTTTACATCGCATCGCCAGTGGCACCAGCCTGACGGATGCGCTCGCGGGCTTGCGGGGTGGACTCGAATGGGCCATTCTCAGAGGAAAGGATTTTTTTCTCTTTCCTTGCTCATCAGCGATGCGGACAGAACGGATTATGTGTACACCCTGAGCGCATCGATCCAAGCCTCCAAATGCGAAATCATCGAAGAATCGCTCAAAAGGCGACTCTATCGCAATGGTGAACGCAAGGGCGGATTTACCGAAATTTTTCTCTATTGGACGGATCCTTGCCAATCGGAAAGCCCAGGCATCACCGCCAGGTTATACAATGAAAAACGTGGAACTCCGCGTCAATCCAACCGCACACATTCCATTCTGCTGCAAATCGAACAACAATCCGCACGCAAGGAAATTCAGCAAGGAGCCGAGACCCTCCTGTCCAACATTCGCAATCTGTTCGTTCTGGATCCCATTCCTGCCAATATGCGTGGTTACTTTCCCCTGTCCGTTCAATTGAAGCCGGATGCCTCCAACATGGCGGGCGTGGTTGCCGCTCTATCGGACAGCAAACGGAATGAAATCGAATCCGCCGTCCGGGAGTATGTTCGTCATTTGCCAGAAAGGGACATTCAACGCATCTGGGCGGAGAAAGTGGGCCATTTCGGAACGGATGCAATCCTCTACTGTGAGGAACACTGGCCTGCGAATCCGGAAGATCCACTGCAGACCGTGGACTCACGCGGCATGTCCGATGGAACGTTGCGTTTCCTGGCGATTCTGACCGCATTGTTGACGAGGCCGCCAGGTAGCCTTTTGATTATCGAAGAGGTAAATAATGGTTTACATCCCTCACGCGCCCATCTGCTGGTTCGCATGTTGCGGGAATTGGGGGGGAAACACGGAGTGGATCTCCTGATCACGACACACAATCCAGCCTTGCTCGACGCCTTGGGTCCCGCAATAACGCCATTCGTCACGATTGCCCATCGGGATTCCGATACCGGTTGCAGCAGCCTCTCCCTGTTGGAAGATATCCGGCAATTGCCAAAACTGCTGGCCATGGGAACCCTTGGACGTCTTTCAACTTATGGTCGTCTGGAACAAGCCCTTTCAGATCGAAATAGCGAGTTTTCAATAAAAAAAGTAATTGATTTTGACCGCCAAGAAGGAGATCGTGAAACGCCGACGGTTCAAACCGTCGTGAAGGAATAAAGCAGACGAATCTCCTCCGGCCAGAGGGTCTCGTCGATGGTCTCCAGGATCAGGGGAATCTCCTCGAAACGGGGATCGCTCATGATCCGGAGGAACGGCTCCACCCCCAGTTTTCCATGACCTATGCTATGATGACGATCCACCCGCTCCCCAAGACCGGGCTTGGAGTCGTTGAGGTGCATCCCCTTGAGCCAGCCAAAACCGACCACCGCCTCGAAGGCGGCCATGGTGGCGGCGAAGCCATCAGGGTCGCGCAACTCGTAGCCGGCCACGAAGGCATGACAGGTATCCAGGCAGACCCCGACCCGTGACTTGTCCTCCACCCGATGGATGATGTGGGCGAGCTGCTCGAAGGAGTACCCCAGATTGGAACCCTGACCGGCGGTGTTCTCGATCACGGCGGTCACGCCCGCCACCTTGTCCAGGGCACGATTGACGGAGTCGGCGATGAGATCCAGGCACGCATCGGGCGCGATTTGGCGCAAATGGCTGCCGGGATGAAAATTCAGACGGTCCAGCCCCAACAAACGACAGCGCTCCAACTCGTCGATGAAGGCATCGAGCGACTGCTGGCGCAAGGCGGGGTCCGGATGCCCCAGATTGATCAGATAACCGTCATGGGGCAGAACGTGTTGCGGGGCATACCCTGCCTCATGCATCGCCAGGGCGAAGGCATCGATCTCGGCGCCGGCCAGCGGCTTGGCCCGCCATTGACGCTGATTCTTGGTGAACATGCCGAAAGCGCGCGCGCCGATGGCCCTGGCATTGCGGGGGGCATTGGCCACGCCGCCGGCAATGCTGACGTGCGCGCCGACCCGCTTCACCGTTTTCTTCCCTGTTTCCGCCCGCGCAGGAACGAACGGGTAAGCCGCAACTCCATGCGCGCCGACGGCAGCAACTCCTCGACGGCATGTCCCAAACCGGCCTCGGCGAAGATCCGTCTCTCCTGATCGGACAACTCCGGCAACGGCGCCGCCATTCCGGTCATGTTGCCACGCAGCATCCTCCTGACCTCGACGCCAATCTCCTCCTCGATCCGAAAATGGTCGCTCACTTTTTCGCCGTTCATCTCAACCCGCCCTGATAAAGAGAGAAATAATGAAAAAAATGCTGAAACAGATGATGATCACCACCATCCAGGAGTTGGTCTCCTTCTTGACCACCTCCACCACCTTGCCGAGATGCTCCATCTTCTGGGAGGACTGCACCGTGGTGGAGGCGATCTCCGTCACCCGGTTCTGCAGCGCCTTGACATCCTCCAAGCTCTTGCGCGCATCCTGCTTGTCCTTTTCCAGCAGGGTGGGCATCGCATTCACGATGGACTTGAGCAGCCTCACGTCGCTTTCCAGGATCGCGATGCGCTCCAGAAGCGTGGGATCCTCCTCCAAAAGCTCGTCCAGTTCCTCCTGGGCGGCGTCATGCGTTTCGTTCGTCATTATGCAATCCCCGATCCAACTCTGAGTGACACGCCTGCATCTCGGCCAGCAAGCGGCCATATTCGATCCATTTGTCCATGCCATTGATGGCCAAGCCGCACTTTGCCGCAGGTCGGAATCTCATTCTTCGGACCGACTCTCCACCAGTGCCTGCCCGGCCTCATGACAGATTTGCGTCAGTTTTTCCAGCGCCTCCCGCGCCTCCTCCCAGTGATTCTGTTCCGCGTTGCCCCGCAGGCGGATCCCCTGCACCGCGATCCGCCAGGCGCCGATCTCCCTGGAGGCATCATTCAACACGGCCACGTGCTTGGCCACCCGCACCACGCTCCTCTCCTGAATGGCCTTGCGCAACTCCTCCAGCGCGCCGGGCAGTTGCCGCCGGAACTCTGCGCTCTTTTGCGCGAACGCCACCGGATCCAGATCCACCGGCTTCAATGGGGGGGCGGTGACCTTCGGGACCGCCGCGCCTGCATTCTGCTGCCGCTGACGCACCAACCTGGCGATCAGGTCATGCAGTTGTCCGGCGCGGTACGGCTTCGTATAGAAACCATCCGCCCCGGCTTCCCGGCACCGTTTTTCCTCCTCCTTGCCCCCCTTGCCGCTGACCGCAATGATCGGCACGGGGCGAGCGATCCCCCTCTCCGCCTCCTCGCGGCGCGCGTTCCGGATGGCCTCCAGTCCCTCCATACCCTCCGAGCGCACCTGGATCAACAACAGATCATAGGATTTCTCCCGCAACCTGGCAATGGCTTCCCGCCCCGAATCCACGATATGCAGCGCATGACCGTCCGCCTCGAAAACCATCTTGACGATTTGTTGATCCCGCAGATTCTCCTCGAACAAAAGAATCTCCATGGGCGCGAAGACCCGCGTCAGCACGGGTGCGGGCAATTCCAGGCACGTCGGCGCATTGGAGAGGCGCTGGCGCACCGCCTTGAGCAACCGGAATTTCCAGACCGGCGTGCGCAACACACCCGCCTCCCGCAGCCAGGCGATCTCCTCCCAGGGCGCGGTGTTGACGTTGTTTGGCATCAGGAGCAGAACCTTCGTCCCCGGATCCTCCGCTTCGACCTCTCTGACGAGGTCATGTTCCAGGATCAGCAGATCATACGGACGCTCTCCATCCCCTGCCCCGGCCAGGAGCGCCCGCAAGCCGTCGGCATCCGCCGCCTCCTCGATCTCGGCCCCGGCCTGGCACAACAGCCTGGCGACGATCTCGCGTCCCGTGGCATGGACGTCTGCCAGCAGCACGCGCACCCCGTCCAGCCGGAACTGCGGGGGGACGTACCGTTGGGTGTTTTCATTGGTCACCCGCTCGCCGCGTTCGCCCTGGCAGCGGTCGGCCACGCCGAAACAGACGATGAAATGAAAGATACTCCCCTGGTCCACTTCGCTTTCCAGCCAGATCTCCCCGTCCATCATGGCCACGAGATGCTTGCAGATATTCAACCCCAAACCCGTCCCGCCGAATTTACGGGTGGTGGAGCCGTCCGCCTGGGTAAAGCGCTCGAAAATCCGGCCATGCATGGCTTCCGGGATGCCGATGCCGGTGTCGGCCGCGGAGAAATGGAGCCAGGCGGACTTTTCCGGTTGTTGCGAACACTCCAGAAGCGTGATGCGCAACACCACCTCCCCCTCGTGCGTGAACTTGACGGCGTTGTTGAGCAGGTTGGTGATCACCTGCTTGAGGCGCATCGGATCGCCGATCACGGTTTGCGGGACATCCGGATCGATATCGCAGTACAGTTTTACCTCTTTCAACTGCGCGCGCAACGCCAGTGGCGCGCAGGCGTTCTCGATCTGGCCGGAAAGATCGAAGGGAACCCGTTCCAGGACCATGCGCCCCGCGTCGATCTTGGCCACGTCCAGAACCGAATTGAGCAGTTCCAGCAGGCACTCGGAGGAACGCAACACGATTTCCAGGTTGTGGCGCTGATCCGCCTTGGAGAGCCTGGCATTGAGGATCAGATCGGTCAGGCCGATGATGGAATTCAAGGGAGTACGGATTTCATGGCTCATGTTGGCCAGGAATTCGCTTTTCATCCGATTGGCGGATTCGGTGACGGTCAATGTCTCCCGCAAGGAGGCCAGCAACTGTTTTTGCATGGTGGTATCCTGCACCATGACCACCACCACCGGAGGCCGTTCCATGTCGAACAGTTGCAGATGCATCTCCACGTGAAAGGTCTCCCGGTCCCGTTTGCGCAGCATCCCCTGCACGGTGACCCGGTTCTTGACCCCCATGCGCAAACCGTGGAAAGCCTGCATGAAGGTCTCCCGATACTCCTCCACCACCAACCCGGCGATGTTGGAGGAGAGCAGATCCACCTCCGAATGCCCCAGGACTTGCGATGCGCCCAGGTTGGCCTGGAGGATGCGCGCCGAGAAGGCGTCGCACAGGAAAATGGGATGCCACGAGGCGTCCACGATGCGCCCCAGCAACGATTCACGCTGCTCCGCCCGCCGCAGACGGCTCTCCAGGAGGTCCAGCAACCTGCCGAAAAGCCGGATCAAGCCCATACCGCCCAGCAAACCCACAACCAACCCCAGGCTGATGATCCACTGGGAGTGGTGTACCTGTTCGCTGGCATCCTTGCCGGCCACCAGAAAGGCCACCTCCCGGCCCATGGGGGAACGAACCGGCAGACGGATCACGTTGAAATGGTCGTCCTCGATGGGAATGTTGCAGCGGACATGCCGGCCCGGGGTATCCAGATCCAGGGCGAGCCGATGCAGGTACGGCGGGATAAGCCCGTCGCGATCCGGATTCATGAGCACGCTGCCTGCCTCGGGATGCCACAACGGAGAGGCAGCGCGATCGGTCGCCAACACCCCTTGTCTGGAAACGAACCAATGGATGCGTACCTGGAACTGTCTTTCCAGGGGTTCCGTCCACATCTCGACATCCTTGCCCAGCTCCAGGAAGCCGATCAGCCGCCCGTCGTCGTACCATGGCGTCACGGTACGCAGCGTCAACATGCCCAGGGGGCCGACCTCCACGCCGGAGACGGTGCGACCGCGTTCCAGGGCCAGTTGCAAGGTCTCGCGTTGGATCGCATCGCCGTGCCGGTCGGGTTGATGGACTCGCAGCAGATTGACGCGCTCCGGCAAATGATAATAAAAATGAGTAATATTAAATTCCTGGCGCAACTCCTGGAACAACGCCCCGGAGATGGCCAGCAGCCGCTCCCGGTCCCTGTTCAGGAACGCCTGACGGATGGCGTCGTTGCGTTTGATGATGTGGATGGAGGCCTGCATGAGAGCCGCCTCGTGCTGCTCGAAATCCTCGATGGAGGCCTGGATGGCGTCCGCCAGTTGCCGGGTCTGGCGTTGATTCTCGCTGGTCTGCTGCCAGAAAATCCCCAGGGCGCCGCAGGCGAGCATCACCAGGATGAGGACGACGAATTGGACCAGGATCTTGAATTTCAGGGCATGCATGGCCGTTCACCGGGGGACGCGCCGTCGATGCGCGCCGCTTCCATCAGGGCATCGGGGTGATTGACGTTGAAAAAGGGATCCACGCCATTCGGCGGCTGGTCGAACACGACGGTCAGGCAGGGATGTCTGGCGAACCAATCCATCAGACGCAGTTGGCCGGCATCCAGGGCGTGTCGGATCCATGGCAATGCGGCCCGTGGCCACAGGCACACCACCGGATGCAGCCCGAATCCACCTGCCGCCACCACTGGCATGGGATCCCGCGCGTCGGCCCGGTCGCCCAGTCGCGCCGCGAGATCCAACGGCAGAAACGGCAGATCCACCGGGACCGACAGGAGCCAGTCGGCCCCCGTGGCCAGAAACGCCGCCTCCACCCCCGCCAGGGGACCGGGATGATCCGGGCGTGCATCCGGAATCACCGGCAGACCGAAACGGGCGAAACGGGTCGGATCGCCATTGGCGCTCAGCACCACGCGCGTCACTTGCGGGGCGAATCTGGCCAGCGTCCGATCCAGCAACACCCCCTCGCCAAAGGGGAGCAACGCCTTTTCGCGGCCTTGCATGCGCCGGGAGAGACCGCCCGCCAGCACCACGCCGGTCATCGGCAACGCGGATGCAAAATCCGGTTGAAATCGGCATATGGATTTGTTATCAATTAAAGCAACTGGGGAATCATTCATCTCAACCATCATCGGGAGGTAGCAAGAGAATGAAAAAGCACGCCATCACCCTTGGTCTGGCCGCCCTGCTGGGTGGAGCCGTCCTGGCCACGCCATCCACCAGCGATGCCTGGTGGGGGAGAGGTCCATGGGGGGGTTATCCCAACTACGGGGGATACTATCCCTACTACGGAGGGGGATATAATCCCTACTACGGAGGGGGATATAATCCCTACTACGGAAGGGGCTATTATCCCTACTACGGAGGGGGATACTATCCCTACTACGGAGGGGGGTACCATCCCTACTACGGAGGATATTATCCCTACTACAATCGAGGCCCAGGCGGATCGTGGATGCCCTGGAACTGGTGAACCCGGTTCGGGACCGCAACGAGCAGGCACGCCCGCCTCATGATTTTTTCTTGTTGCGGTCCTTCTCCTCGATGGCGAGGAGTTCGACCTCGAAGATCAACGTGGACCAGGGGGCGATCACCCCACCCGCCCCCGATCCACCATAAGCGATATCCGGCGGCAGCACGAAGCGGTAGTGACTGCCGACGGACATCAATTGCAATCCCTCGCGCCACCCGGAGATCACATCCAGCAGCCCGAAGGTGATCGGTTCTCCGCGTGCGTAGGAACTGTCGAACTCGGTGCCATCCACCAATGTCCCCCGGTAATGGACTTGCACCCGGCTGGAAAATCCCGGCTTGGGGCCGTCGGCCGGACGCAGCACCTGCCATTGCAGCCCGCTGCGGGTGGTGGTCACGCCGGGGAGTTGACCGTTCCTGGCGCGATACTCCTCTCCAGCCCGGCGGTGATAATCCCCCCGTTTGCGTCCCAGGATCAGGTTGAACAACCGGATCCGCAATTTTCCCAGAAAGCCTCCCATGTTGTCCCTCCCGTGCCTCGATCCGTCCTGACCCCCCCCTTGCGAATTGCATATTACCGGATGTTGATCCACGAGGGAATCCATCCCAACCAACGCCAGCCGCCAGGGGGATATTTTTCGGTTTTTTTTCAATAGCCACCATTTCGATAATCGATAAACAGACTTGCATCAAAGGCCGGAAAGGGCGTAATGGTGGGGGAGTGACCGAAACAATGATCAAGGCATGGGGCGAGGGATGGCTGGCTGGATTGTTGCTGGAACCCTTTCCATACCTTGCGTGATGGGTGGCATCTGGTGACTGGAAATGACGATGGGCTGGGTCGGCGGGAAGTAACGCAGGGCGGTAAAGAGCATTCCGGCCACGGCCACGAGCATCAGGCCGAGCGGGATGGTCATACGGTATTCGAGTTCCTTGATTTTTGTCTCGATTTTGACATCCAATTCCTTGAGATCCTGCTTTGTCGCCAAGCCACTCATCCGCTCATCCGACTGCTTGTCGCGCCTGTCGTTCAGTTCGTCCATGCGGAGTTCCGTTTGTTTCATGGCAGCCAACAGCGCCTTGGCATGACCCTTGGCCTGCTCGTCGGGGACGCCGGCGGTCATGAGTTGCTCGGTGAACTCCAGCGTGTCAAACGTGATGGCGTGCATGGGGCGACTCCTTCTCCATTTGTCAATGCAACCAGACTACCGGAAACGCAACGGCAACGATACCAAAAAATTCCTCACATCTACACAAACACGCCAGGATCCCCTGCCCCCTCGCGCAGCACCACCGGCGCGGGACCGGTGAGGTCCACCACGGTGGAGGGAGCTGCGGGCAGAATGCCGCCGTCGATGACCGCATCCACCAGGTGATCGGTGCGGGAGTGGATCTCCACCGGATCGCTGAGGATATCGGTCTCGCCGGGAAAACGCATGGAGGTGGAGAGCAGCGGTTCGCCGCACGCCTGCAACAAGGCCAGACAGATCGGGTGATCCGGGATGCGCAGGCCGATGGTCTTGCGCTTGGGCAGCATGGACTTGGGGACCTCGCGGGTCGCATCCAGAATGAAGGTGTAGGGACCGGGCAGCAGCTTGCGCAACAGCCGATAGGTCCCGTTGTCCACCCGCGCCAGACGGGCGATGTCCGAAAGGTCGGAAACCAGGACCGAAAGCTGATGGGAAGTGGCCAACTGCTTGATCCACATGATCCTCTCCACCCCCTTGCGGTTGGAAATGGCGCACCCCAAACCGTAGGTGGTGTCCGTGGGATAGACGATGATCCCCCCCTGCCGCACGATCTCCGCCACCTGGAGAATGAGACGCTGCTGTGGATTCTTGGGATGAATGCTGATAAGATGTGCCATTGGAATGGATGCTTTCGTGTAAAAAGACCGATGCGAAACCGCTACCGAGCCATTATCCACCACAATCGCCCCAATGACAATCCCCCGATGAAGGAGTCACCAATGCCTCAATACCGCTCCCGCGTTTCCACCCATGGCCGCAACATGGCCGGCGCCCGCGCATTGTGGCGCGCCACCGGCATCCGCGAGGAGGAGTTTGGCCGTCCCATCATCGCCATCGCCAACTCCTATACCCAGTTCGTCCCCGGTCATGTCCATCTGAAGAACCTGGGGGAGATCGTGGCCGCGCGCATCCAGGCCGCCGGGGGGATCGCCAAGGAGTTCAACACCATCGCCATCGACGACGGCATCGCCATGGGCCATGGCGGAATGCTCTACTCCCTCCCCTCGCGGGAGATCATCGCCGACAGCGTGGAGTACATGGTCAACGCCCACGCCGCCGACGCCATGGTGTGCATTTCCAACTGCGACAAGATCACCCCCGGCATGTTCATGGCCGCCATGCGCATGAACATCCCGGCGGTCTTCGTCTCCGGCGGCCCCATGGAGGCGGGCAAGGCCACCCTGGGCGACGGCACGGTGCGCAAACTGGACCTCATCGACTCGATGATCGCCGCAGGCGACAACCAGGTTTCCGCCGGCGACCTCGCGACCATCGAGCGTTCCGCCTGTCCCACCTGCGGCTCCTGCGCCGGTCTTTTTACCGCCAACTCCATGAACTGCCTGATGGAATCCCTGGGCCTGGCCCTGCCGGGCAACGGCACCCTTCTGGCCACCCACGCCGACCGCCGCACGCTCTTCGAGGAGGCGGGCAGCCGCATCGTCGCCTTGTGCCAACGTTACTACGAGCAGGGGGATGCGTCGGTCCTGCCCCGTTCCATCGCCAATTTCGCCGCCTTCGAAAACGCCATGTCCCTCGACATCGCCATGGGAGGCTCGACCAACACCGTCTTGCACCTGCTGGCCGCCGCCCGCGAGGGGGGAGTGGCATTCACCATGGCCGACATCGACCGCCTGTCGCGTCGCATCCCTTGTTTGTGCAAGGTGGCCCCTTCCACGGATCGCTATCACATGGAGGATGTCCACCGCGCCGGAGGGATCTTCGCCATCCTGGGAGAACTGGAGCGCGCCGGCCTGCTGCATGGCGACTGCAAGACCATCCACGCCCCCACCTTGCGGGAGGCCATCGCCCGCGAGGACATCGTTTCCCCAGCCGCGCCGGAAACGACCAGAACCCGTCATCTGGCCGCCCCCGGAGGCCGGGTCACCACCGAACCCTTCAACCAGTCGTGCCGCTGGCCCTCGCTGGATCTGGACCGCCGCGAGGGGTGCATCCGCTCCGTGGCGCACGCCTACTCTCAGGACGGGGGACTGGCGGTGCTGTTCGGCAATCTGGCCGAGGACGGCTGCATCGTCAAGACCGCTGGCGTGGATGCCGCCATCTGGCAATTTTCCGGCCCGGCGCGCATTTTCGAAAGTCAGGAGGCGGCTTGCGAGGCGATCCTTGGCGACCAGATCCACAAGGGCGACGTGGTCTTGATCCGCTACGAGGGTCCGAAGGGGGGACCCGGCATGCAGGAGATGCTCTATCCCACCAGTTTTCTCAAATCCAAGGGCCTGGGCAAGGCGTGCGCCCTGATCACGGATGGCCGTTTTTCCGGCGGGACATCGGGGTTGTCCATCGGCCACGTCTCCCCGGAGGCGGCGGAAGGCGGGGTGATCGCCCTGGTGGAGGAAGGGGACCGCATCGTCATCGACATTCCCAACCGGACGATCCGCCTGGAGGTGGACCCTGCCACTCTCGACGCGAGACGTCGCGCCATCACCCGATTCGCCCCCAAGGAACGAGACCGTCCGGTTTCCGCCGCGCTGCGCGCCTATGCCGCCCTCGCCTCTTCCGCCGCCAAGGGGGCGGTGCGGGATTTGGATCGCTTGACCAATCCCCGCGCCTGATCGCGCCAGGCCAGCCCACCGGGCGCGTTCCATTCTTTGGATGCGCGCCATGGTTCCGAAGGCCCTTGACGGATGTGGGTTGAGGCTGTAACTTTTCGCGAGATGGCGGCCTGAAAGAACGCCTCGAGTATCGTGGCGGACCTCATCGTCCGCCATGCCCTCGAGGAAATCCCTTACGACTCGTTCGGCTGCCCGGTCAAAACATGAAACGACTCTCCCCCACTCCGATTGCACTGCTGCTTGCCGGACTCCTCTGGCCCGCTTCGGGCCAGGCCGCCCCGGAGCCTTGCCTCATCGGCTTCGATGTCGGCTCATCGGGGGTCCGGGCCGGTTCGTCGGCTTCGCCAAAAACCGTGCGCGGCAAAATCGATTATCTGGGGATCCCCGCAGGCCGTCAGAAGTGGATGGCAGTAGGGGCGAACCAGCCGATCATGCCGATCACGACGCCGACCAGGCCCAGACCGCCCGCGCCGAAAGCCAGCGCCATGACGCCGGTGGTGACGGAGGCGGCGGCCAGAACGATGGAAATCTGCAGGGCCGCAGCGGCGTATTCGAACAGGTGATAGGCGGCCAGGGTGACGTCACGCCGTTTTTCCGCTTCCTTGGCACGGGCCATCAACTCCTTGCGGCCTTCCCTGGTTTCCGGTTCGCTGTCGAAGCGGGCCGCCTCGGCCTTCCAGGTATCGGCCATTTTCTTCCACCCGGCTGCCTTGTCGGCGGGCAGGTCTTGCGGGATATTCAGCATGAAGTCACTGCCGGCGCGCATCAGGGACATGCGGATGGTCTTGGCCTGAAAAAAGGCCCACAGGTTGGATGCCTCGATGTTGGCCGACATGGAGTTGTGTTGGGCGCTCTTGCCACCCATCTCGATCACGGCCAGCATGCAGGCCAGCACGCTGATCAGAATCGCGATGCGCTTGCCGTTTCCGCCCTCGCCATGTCCATGTCCGTGATGTCCCCCTTCACCGGCCTCTTCCACCATTTCCTGGGCTTCGCGAATTTCCATATCATCTCCTTGTCGTTGCATGCGGTTGGAATCTTTAACTCGATGTTCAAGTTTTTTTTCGCTTGACAAATTTTCTGCCCGTCAAGCAGCCATTTTTTTGTATTTCAGGGACGGCGTCGGATCTTGTCGTCCCAATTCTCTGCCTGCCAT
>PDZX01000046.1 GCA_002753185.1 Magnetococcales bacterium WMHbin3 | reverse complement strand
CAGGCTGGACTGCCCGCCGGAGAGGACCAGACGCCCCACAACCCCCTCCAGGGCGCCGGAGATGCCCCCGGCGGTCCAGACGGAAGAGACGTTGACCGCCGAAAAGGTGGTCTCCGCCGTGCCGTTGGCCAGAGGGACGACTCCCACCTCCCAGGTGCCGGCAAGACGCAGCCCGGCAAGCTGCAAACCCGCGTCGAAACGAACCGCCGCACAGCTCACCCGGTTGGCCACGCTGGTCAAGACCCGATCGAAGGCGTCACGGGCCTCCGGCAGGTCGGGAAGGGTGAGATCGGCCAGGCCCGGCAGGGCGGTGGCGACCAGTTGCAGCCGGTCGGCTTGATAGACCGGCTTCAGGTAGACCCCCTGGCCGACATACAAGCCGGTATAATTGGCAAAACTCCCGGTGCGGCTGCCCATTTTGAGGACATCGAACACCTGACCGGCGCTGGGACGGAAATCGTTGATGCACGACACCGAGAGGGTGCCGTCGAGCGTGGCGAGGCCGGCAATGTCGAGCTGGTCATAGCCGTCGAGAGGATTGACGCTCCCGGCTCCGGGGGTCGTACCGCCGATCTCGAGGCGCAGGACCCCCGATCCGGTCTGGGTGAAGGTTTGCGCCGCGACCACCCCTGGCGAGGCCCCAGGGGCAACCGTCCCCTGATTGACCAGGTCGCCGTCCAGCTTGCCCTGACCGATCAGGGTATCCCCGGCCCGCAAGGAGAGCGCATGGTCACTCAGGCTGTCGCTGGCCGCGCGCGTCTGTCCAGAGGCGGAGAGTATCTCCAGGGGGGCGCCATGCGGATCCGGCAGCAGTCCGGTTCCGGAATTCGCGGTATTGACGGTTCCGCTGGATGAGGTGGTTTCGAAGGATTGGGCGTTAGGATCGGTGAGGAGTGGCGGCGGCTCCTGGGGGAGCAGGAGTTCACCGGACAACAGGATGCGCGGTTCGAGGGTCTCCAGGCGGACCGCCTGTCCGCGACGAGGTCGTTTTCTGGGGGAGTGACCCGGTCCCGACTGTTTGCGGAATCTCTTCATGCCAAACCCTCCCACGCGCAAAAATCGGATTTACGCCATCTTAGGCATACAACGGGTATCCATTTCCATTAAAAATTATTTCATTGTTGTTAATTTTTTTAATTTTCATCCAATGATATCAAACAAACGAACAAGAAATCAATATAAAAATGCAACCATGCGCGCAAGCAAACATCCATCAAATACATATAAGTTATTTGTCTTGCATGATCATCACGCCGTTCCAATCGTCACCCGGCGGGGTATCGAGCAGGTTGCGGCACTGGGTGATCATCATGGAGGACGGGTGATCGCCTGGAACGCGCTCCAGGCACTCCTGGAAGAGGACCAGGGCCGCGTTCCAGTCGCGGGCGAGGTAACGTTCCATGGCCAGGTCGAACCGTTCCAGGAACAACAGGTTCTCCGGGGCGAGGAGCGCCTTTTCCTCGACGAGTTCGTGAATCCGCACACCACGGGTTTTGCCCTTGACCGCCACCACGCCCAGACAGCGGGTGGCCATTTCGGCCTGGACCAGGGCATGGGTGGATTCGCCGATCACGATGCGGGTGCCGAAGAATTTGTTCAGTCCCTCCAGACGGCTGGCCAGGTTGACCACATCCCCCAGGGCCGTGTAACTCAGCCGTTCGCTGTAGCCCATGTTGCCGACCAGGGCATCGCCGGTGCAGATGCCGATGCGGGTGGCAAAGGGGGGCATGCCCTGCGCGGTCCATTGCTCGGCGATTTCCCGCAGGGCGCGCTGACAACGCACTGCGGCCCGGCAAGCCAGGAGGGCATGATCCTCGTGGGGCTTGGGCGCGCCCCAGAAGGCCATGACCGCGTCGCCGATGAATTTGTCCACCGTGCCATGTTGTTGCAGGATCGTGCGGGTCATGGCCTCGAAGTAGATGCCCAGCCTTTGCGACAACTCGTTGGGGGCGAGGCGTTCCGCAATGGTGGTGAATCCCGCGATATCGGAAAAGAACAGGGTGATGCCACGGGATTCCGCGCCCAGGACCGCCTCCTGGCGCAACTGGATCAATTCGGCCACCAGGTCGGCTGGGACGTATTTCTTGAAGGAGCGCAAGCTCTTTTTCATGTCATGCACGGCTTCCTGCATGCGGTTCAGTTCCACGATCCGCGAGCCGGTCACGGTTTCGGCGTCCAGGTCGAATGTCTGGATGCGGGCCATATCCTGCTCCAGCAAGCCCAGGGATTGGGCGATGAGGCGGGAGAGCACGCTGCCCAGCCACATGCCGATCAGGGTGAAGAAGGCCACGACGTACAGGATGACGTTGAGGTGCTGCTGTTCGTAAGCCATGACCTGTTCGGCGGTGAGGTCCATGCCCACCAGGCCTTCGAGCTTGCCATCCTTGTCGTGGAACGGGGCGTAACCCGACAGGAAGGTGCCCCACTTGTCGGTGGTGAACTCCTCCTCGACCGCGAAGGGCCGTGGCACGGCGAAGAGTTGCCGCATGAGGGGGGTGGCCTCTTCATAGACATCGCCCACATGACTCAGCTCTGCCTCGGACTCCTCGGCATCGACGACGAAGAGCACCTGGCCACGATGGTCGAGCCTGCTGGTATACAGAAAACGGATCTCCTTGGAGATGTCGCGGATCTGGCGCAACTGGCGCTTCAAGGTCTGGTAGTCCTGCCCATTCTCGTCGTCACGGGTGCGGATGCGTTTGTGGAGTTCGGGATCGATCCGCAAGGCGGCCACGGCCACGATATTGCCGATGCGGGTACGCAGATTGTCGCGCAACACCTCCTTGGCCGCCCAGTAGGTCAAACCGCCCAACACGGAGGAGATCACCACGACCAACCCCACGGAGACGAACCACAACGAAACCCGCATGGACACTTTCACGAGCCGGTCTCCTCGATGATGCGCGGCAAGCCGCGACCATGGTCACGAGCCATGATTTTTATTAGGGAATGCGTACCAGCCTGACCCCGATGACATTGTCACGGGTCGCGGCCTTGTTGGTGACACGCACGGCGGAGCGCAAACTGCTGGCGGTGTTGAACCAGGAGCCGCCGCGATACACGCGGATCGCGTTGCCGGAGTTTTGTCCATCCGCGCGGGCTGGCTCGGTCTGGCCAGCGCCATCCTGGACCCACTCCCAGACGTTGCCATGCATGTCGTGCAATCCCCAGGGGTTGGGCCTTTTCCTGGCCACGCGATAAGGGGCGTAACGCGTGTTGTCGTGGAACCAGGCGTACCTTTCCAGGTCGTCCGGATTCTCGCCGAAGGAATAGGCCGTGGTCGTGCCCGCGCGTGCCGCGTACTCCCACTCCGCCTCGGTGGGGAGGCGGTAGATGCCTTCTCCCTTGGCGTTCAGCTTGGCGACAAAGGCCAGCGCATCATTCCAGGAGACGTTCTCCACCGGGCACATATCGCCGCAATCCTCGAACTTCGATGGATTTTTCCCCATCACCGTCTTCCATTGCCACTGTGTGATCTCCGTGGTCTGCATAAAGAACGGCTTATCGATGGTCACCTGGTGCTGAGGGCCTTCCGTCTCCTGGCGTCCCGCTTCGCCTGGAGGACTCCCCATGACGAACGATCCAGCCGGAATCAATCGGAACGTCATTCCGAGACTGTTGGTGATTTCGATGTCACCCTCATTCAGCGACGTTCTGCCGAAAATTGGCATGTAACAGCCTGACAGGATGCTCATGCCTGACAAAACAGCGGCGAAGACGACCCCTCGCAACAAACAAATAGATATCATAATTAAAAACCCCAATCAGATCATTAACACATCATCCCAATATTCAGCATACTCCATCTCGACTCTCTATTCAACAAAATCCGCAAGATGGCAAATGTGACTCCGATTGCCACCTTCCGGCTGGATCGTACCCTTTTTGCAAGGAGAATAAGCGATTACCGTAATCCAGTCAAATCAGCTCAGTTGCTCCACTCGTGAGCGAACGGGTCAGCCGATCGACCCATGAAAACAATTACAGATGAATGATCCGGGTGTAGAATGCGGTGGACATGAGACGCGAATGGGCTTCTTTCGGGGGACGCATGCTGCGCATTCAATAAAAAACAACATTAATAAGATAAAGTTATTCTGAAGACACTTCCTTCTCCAAGAACACTCATACAGGTGACATCACCTCTATGCAATCGGGCAATGTTTCTGACGATGTACAGCCCCAAACCCACACCCACCGCGTCATTGACCTGGTGGGTGCGATAATAACGCTCGAAAATGGCTTCCTGTTCCGATGAGGGAATGCCAATCCCCTCATCGCGCACTTCAATCACCACCCGACCAGGTGCATTGGCTTGGGCCATAAGTTCGATCACCCCTCCTTCCGGTGAATAACGCACGGCATTATCCAACAGATTGCTCAGCATGATCCGCAAGAGCGCTGCATCCCCCGAAAAATGCTCCGGAAGATGATCGATGCGTATGACAAGAAGGTGGTCATTGGTGCCGCGCTGCATGTCCTGCGCGGTGAGCGCAATCAATGCCCCCAGGTCGACTGGGGCAAAATTCGACCGACTCATGGTGGCCATTTGATCCTGCATCAGACATCGATCGAACAGCTCCGACACCCGGGTCGTGGCAACGCGCATCGTGGCCACTGTGCGACCGGTGTTCGTCTCTCCGGGATATTCCATGGAAAGCAATTGGCAATGACTGTCGATGATGGCCAAAGGCGTTCTTACTTCATGGTTGAGCATGCGCATAAACATGGACTGCTCCTGCTCCAGGGTCACCTGCGCCGTGACATCGGTGAAGGTGGTGAAGATCCCACTGGGTTGCTCCGTCTCGTGCTCGAAGCGGGGGATGGCGCTCACCTGCAGCCAGACCGGACGCGAGGTTTCCGAACGGCACACCCCCATGAGCACCTCCTTGACCGGCTTCCCGGTGGCCAGCGCCAATGCAGTGGGGTGTGCCTCAACGGTGAAAGGCGTGCCGTCCCGATGGATGTAACGGCCTTGCGGAATCAGCGGATGGGTGGCCTGCGCACAAGCAGCGGTCAAACCCAAAATGCGCATGGCCGCCTGGTTGACCTGCATGATCCTGCCGGAGGCGTCATGATAGACAACCCCCTGCGTCATCGTCTCGAACAGGGTGCGAAACTGCTCCTCGCTTTTTCGCAGAGCGCTTTCCGCCGCCTTGCGACGCAAAATCGTCCGGATCCTGGCCAGCAGGACATGCGGGATAACCGGTTTTGTGACGTAGTCATCGGCCCCCAGGTCGATCCCCTCGGACTCCAAGGTGTCGCTGGTTTCCGCCGTGACCATGATCACCGGGATGTCTTGGGTTTGATCATCCTGGCGCAACCGGGCCAACACGGCGATTCCGTCCATGCCGGGCATGTGCAGATCCAGAAGAATCAGATCCGGGGGGTCGTTGCGCTGGCTGGCCAGCCGGATGGCCGAAGTCGCGCTGGTCGTCAGTTTGAGGCGATAATGGTCCACCAGGATCTGTTCCAGAATCCGCAAACTGGCCGGGGCGTCATCCACCAGTAGCAACAATGCCTGTCCCTGGTTCACGTTCATGATATTTTTCCGATAAGCGCGCTCAGCGTGCCAGTGGCCGCCTCAAAAGAAAATGAATTCAATTGTTCCAACAGATTGCGCACCTCCACCCCCCATTCCGGATGTTGGGTATATGCGACCAGCGCACGCGTCTGGTCTGACGGGATCGATTCAAAACGACTCACCTTCGGCATCAATTGCCGCAGAATTGCAAGCAATTCCAGCACATTGTCCCCTGCGGCAGGGTCGGGTCCGCCTGTCATCGCGGGCGACCCGGCGCTTTGCATGGGCAGCCAACGGGCCAGGGCGCACTTGAGCGCGTCCGGCTCCATGGGTTTGCTGACGATATCATGGATGCCAACCTGGAGACAGCGGGCGCGATCCTCGGCCATCACCGCCGCCGTGGTCGCAATGATGGGCAGATTGGCCAATTCCGGGATCCTCCGGATCTGTTCGCTGGTGGCGATGCCGTCCATGACCGGCATGCGCAGATCCATCAGGATGGCATCGAAGCGTTGGTGTCGCAGCATGGCGAGCGCCTCGCCCCCATGGTTGGCGACGGTGACGTTCAAGCCCATGCGCATCAGATATTCACGCGCCACCTCCTGATTCAGTGGATGATCCTCCACGAGCAAAACCATGGCCTGTGCAAAGTGCAGACCGGCCAGCCGGGAAGGCGGCATTTCTTCCCGCACCGGGGGCCATGCGTCCCGATGTGGTCCCACCCGAACCGTGAAGGTAAACGAGGATCCCTTGTCGGGCACACTTTGCACCTGGATCTCGCCCCCCATGAGACGCACCAACCGGTCACAGATGGCCAAACCAAGACCGGTGCCGCCATAACGACGGCTGATGGAACGGTGGGCCTGTGTAAACGGTTGAAACAGGGAGGACGCCAGTTTCGCGTCGATACCGATCCCGGTGTCACTGACTTCAAAGGCCAGCCAAATTCCCATGACATCTTCCCCCTGATGTCGTGCCCGCACATGGATGCTCCCGCGTTCGGTGAACTTGATGGCGTTGCCGACCAGATTGTTGAGCACCTGGGCAAGTCGCAAGGGATCCCCTGCGACGATGCAGGAAAGGGCCGGGTCGATCTCCAGATGAAAGGCCAGCCCTGCCTCCCGGATGCGCGCCTCGTGGAGGTCACGCAAATTTTGCAGCAGTTCGATCACGGAAAAGGGGACCTGTTCGATATCCAGGTGGTTGGCCTCGATTTTGGAATAGTCGAGGATATCGTTCAGAATGCGCAACAGATCCTTGGACGCGTCCTGGATCTTGCGCAGATAATTCTGCTGCATGTCGTCGAGTCGGCTCTCGCGCACCAGACCGGTCAGGCCCAGGATCGCGTTCATCGGGGTGCGGATCTCGTGGCTCATGTTGGCGAGGAACTCCCCCTTGATCCGTGACGCCGATTCGGCAGCTTCCATGGCCTGACGCAATTTCTCCTCGGAGATCTTGCGCTCCGTCCAGTCGATGAACTGCATCAGCAGGAGTCGCTCCCCCTGGAGGTGGGTTGGCAGGATGCGCGCCTCCAACCAGACTTCCTTGCCGAAGGTCGTCACGACATTGATCTCCCGTTGTTGCGGGGTCATGTGCGTCAAGGCGAAGATACAATCGTTGAGCAGGCCGGTGGTTTGCCAGGTGTGAATCTGATGAAAATTCTGCGCCAGGAGCGCTTCACGGGTGGCGCCCACCATTCTGGCATAGGCCTGATTGGCAAGCAGACAGTGACCGTCTTGCGCGTACACGCCCATGGGCAGCGGTGAGTCCAGCAGCATCCGGTTGTTGAATTCCAAGGCCTCGGTCAAATGCAGGGTCCGTTCTTCGATGGTCTCTTCCAGGGTGTGATGGACCTGCTCCAGTTGCACCCGGGAGGCGGACAGGCGCTCCTGCATGGTGCGCATGGCGCTCATCAAGCGTCCAAGCTCATCCAGGTGGGGATAATCCAGGGGGAATTGGGAGCCGGCGGCGAACTCCATGCGGGAGACCTGCTCCGTCAGTTGGGATAACGGATGGGCCAGGGTCTTGGAAATCACCAGGAAAAAAATGATCCACAATCCTAAAGTTTTTATAAATGAGTTAATGAGAATCACAAAAAAACTGTGTTTGATCCGTTCCAGGACCACGGAGCGGTCGGCAAACAGGGTCAATACGCCCAGATGGCGCAGGCCGGTGGGGGTTTGTTTGTTCAGTTCTTCCCGACTGGACTGGAATGGCGCCATCGGGCTGTCCGGGTCGGCAACGATTTCGGTGGGAATCTTGCCCACCCGGGCCATCTCCTCGCCGTTTTCGGCGACGACCTTGACCCCGGTGACCATGGAGGACTGGGCCAACCCTCTGGCCATGGTGCGCAGCAACGGGCGATCCAATTCCCACATGGCTCCGGTCATGCTGTCGCGAAACGACAGGCCAAGGGAAACCAGGTCATGGGCGACCATCTGGCGGGTGGAGCGGTATTCCAGCGCCAGTTGCGTGACCGTAACCAGGATGGCCAAAACGACATAACCACCAAAGATCAATCTGAACAATCGGCCAGTCAAGGATTTTCCGAAAGTCATGGCATGCTCCCGACCGGTTCGGATGCGCGAAAAGATTGGTTACTCTTTGATATGGATTTCCGTGGGTCGGAACGTCGCCATCCATTGAGCCTCTTCTTCGGGCACATAGCGGGCGAGCAGAGTCGAGAGGGTGCCGTCCTGACGCATTTCCTGCATCAGTTTGTCCCATTGCGCAACCTGTGCGCGAGAAAAACGCGCTTTGGCCAGGATCAAATGAGCAGCGTACCCGGGGTCGTCCGGGAACCAATCCTGCACCACGATATCGTTGGTCACTTTTAAATCTTGAATTATCTTTCTATAAACAACAGGCATCATAAAAAAGCCATCAATACGTCTTTTCAGCAACTTTTCCATAAGGATATCCGCGTTAACGCTCTCTTCCACCCGTCCCTCATCGGCCAGTCGGTTGACCCAAGCGCGCTGGGTCTGATTATGCAGCCGTTCCCGCAGCAAGCCAAAGCGCAACTCCTTGTGATTGAAGAAGTCCTCCGCGCTGCGTACCTGTTGTGCGACCAAGGCATGTACCAATGCATAATCTTTGGTATGCAGATAGGGGATGAACCAGGCGAAGCGATCCCGTTCCTCGCTCTGGCGACCGGCAATCAACATGTCCACCTGCTGGTTGGCCAGATCTTCCCACATGCGCGCGATGGCGACAACGACCGGCACGAATCGGCAACCGCTGCGACGCTGCAACTCCGAGGCAAGATCCTTGAAGAAGCCTTGTTCCTGGCCGTCCTTGTCAAACAGGGCGAACCCGTATTTGAAGATCGCCAGCGAAATGGGTTGCTTGCCGCACTCCAGGGGATCGGCGGTGGCGACCGCGCTCATCCAGACGCAGCAGCAAACGGTCAGCAAACCATGAAAAATTTTATTCATTTTTGGTTCACCTCATGCGACGCGCAACGCTACGCATGACTGCGGACAGTTCATTGAAATCGATTGGCTTGACAAGATAGGCATCCGCCCCTTCCTCAAGGCCGCGGATTCTGGCGTCCAGTTCCCCTCGTGCCGTGACCATGACGATACCGCACCGGACATGATTGCGCAATCGCGCGGCGATGGAAAAGCCGTTTTCGCGAAATCTGCCCAGTCCAATATCCAGCACCACGATATCAGCGGGCGCCAACACCAACTCACGGTCCAGGGCCGCGCCATCCTCGGCGCCACGGGCCTGATGACCGAGCGCATTGAGCGCTGTCACGATCGACTGTCGCAAGGCGGCGTGGTCTTCCACCACGATCACGCGCAGCGCATGAAGGGCCTCCTCTGCCGCGGGCTGTACGGAGTCGGATGACTCCTCCGCATGCATGGCCGAGCGCAAATGATCGAGTTGGCGCACCAATTCGAGCAATGAACCGGCTCCCATCCGGCGAAAGATCTCATTGCGATGTGTCTTGACGGTATTGATGCTCATGCCGAGTTGGTCGGCGATATTTTTGTTCATGACGCCACCCACCATCAACAGACAGACCTCGCGCTGTTTTGGGGTCAGGTTGTTGAAACGTGTGAGTATAATTTCTTTTGTATTAGTCGGCAATGGAGCCATGTCGATCATGCGTATTTTTCAACCTCCAAACCCATCAATTCCGAGGCGCTCGTACGAACTCGTTTTAATTTGATTTCTCCGGTTTCGGTATAAAAGAGGATTTGCCGCGCCCATGGACCTCCGACATCCGATGCTGTCAGATGAAGATGGTTGGCGCGAATCACCTCCATGGCCGTATCGATATTGCGTTTGCCCATGCCCAAAACGGGATTTTCCATGGTGGAAGGCAGGTTGTTGAACATCATCGCGCCTCCGAACAACTTGACTTCCAATTCCTGCCGGGGCGTCCCTTTTTGATCAAAATAGGCCAACATGAACTCCACGGAACACGAGACATAATCGCCCAATTCCCGGCATACTTTCAGGCCACAAACTGCGTGGGCGCAGCCACGGGTCGGTTTGCGACCATGACAGATGGCACCCTGCTTCAATCGAGGATGGTAAATGACAATCGAGACGCAGGAGCCTAAAATGGTATGTACCTCCGCCGGAACGGTGCTGATGAACAATTCACCCGGATCAAGCCTGATGGTATGCATCTTTTACAACCTTAAACCATATGCGTGGCAATGAAATGGTCAATCTCGGATCTCAAGCGTGGCAGACCGTAGCCCCCCATCCATGTCAGCAACGAGCCATCGACATCTTTGCCAACCAGAGAGAAGTCAACGCGCAACAATAACAACCGGTCCTCTTCAGCTTGCGGTTCCGAGGGTGAGAACCCTGGAAGATCCGGCAAGGCAAGAAAGCCAGGCAAATCTTCGGTGGTTCCTTTGAAAAATTGCGGTTTTTCACAATCGACATCGGATCCGAACAAGGCGCTCAAAGAACTGGTACAGGTATACAGCAGGACATCACCCGCCAGTGGCATCGCCTCTTCCTCAACATAAGCCAACGTCTCCTCCGGGACATGACCGCCATACCAGGCATCCAGAAAGTGGCCAATCTTTGTACCACGAAGAATCAGTACGGCCATGCCGGCAATGGCATTGTCCGGGGGAAATACAAACCGGAAGCGCATGCCGACCAGACTTATGGCCATGCCATACAGAGACTGCACATAGGCCGAAACGGATTGTCCGTGCAGGGTGCAAAAAAATGGCACCTTTAACGCGACTTCAGAGTCCACCATTTCGCTCAAAGTGGATGCGACTTTGCCAAAGCTTAAATTGAACAACTCCTTGAAGGCGTCTTCTTCAATATCAGTGAGTAACGACATACAAAATCTCCATATTCTTTGATTGCAGTGTGTGCGGAGACGCGTGGCCATACGCAGACGCACTCCACATTCAAAAACTTTAATCTATGGTGAGATGAGTCTGCAAACAGGCCAACAGGATGGCAGGATCGATGGGTTTATGGACATAAGCGACTGCGCCCAAGGTCAATCCGACAGACTCATCCCCGCACAAGCCAAGGGACAACTCCATGATACCCGTCAGAAAAATAACGGGAATGTGTTGAGTGGACGGGTTCGTCTTAAGGCGTCTGCATACCTCGTAACCATCCATGTCTGGCATCATGACGTCCAAGAGAATCAAATCCGGCGGCGGGTTCGCAGTGGCTCTGGACAGTGCCTGCTCGCCATTGGTGGCCACCAACATCTTGTAATGATCTCGCAACAGTCCAACCACCACATCAAGATTGATCTTTTCATCGTCCACGATCAAAATTATTTTCTTCCTATTTTCCATGCCAAAAATCCCCTTGTCCGCACCTCAAACCACGACATCCAATCAATCCGTAATGAACAAATTTCTCCTTCTTTCAAAGGCTTCAAGCATTTTCCAATGGATGATCGGAATATCCAACAGATTGCCGCCACGCAGACGGTAAAGCGTCACCTCTGTCTCCGTTCGCCAGCGCCATGCGGTTCCATCGTCAAAGTAGCTCTCTTCGCCCAATGCGCCACCCGCTTCCACCTCCTCCAACACCTGATCATCGCCGGTCAGCAGAACAACCCGACCTTCCTTGACCAGCGACAAGAGCGGACCTGTGTTTGTCATGTCAATCGCCTGCCCGGAAGCGACGACAACCGTTTCCAGACTCTGGGCCAGAGGAATCAAACGAAAGAAGGTCGTCTGTTCGCCAAAAAGACGAGTTTTGCGCAAAAACCAAATTTTATCAATGAGCCGCTTCATCGGACTGAGCAGACCCTTCTCGTCCAAAAATGACTTGAACTGCACCAATGGAAAACCGATCATGCTGCAATTGGAGATGGCCCGATACGTTCCTTCGGTTCCGGCATCGTCCCCGAACACCCCTCCAATCCCCAACAGAGATCCGTAGGAAAGACGCTTGTGGGCGCCATGCGTGTCTTCCAGATAGGATACCACACCGGACAGGACCATCTCCACGTTGGGCAGGGTGGCGCCTGGGCGGCGGATGATCGTGCCGGCGTTGTATTCCACGATGGGGCAGTTCAGCAGCATCAGCAGATGATCTTTATTAAGCTCTGGAAAATAAGTACTCAGAAGACGATACGCTCTTTGCTTCAAATAATCCTGCTGACCTGGAATCAAGACATTCAGCGCCCCGAAAAAGGTTTCCGAGCCGATTTGCTTTTCCTGGGAGGTCAATGGACGCGCGATATGCGCAAGGACCAGACGGCTGGATGAGTCGTTCTGGAAATCCTCTGCCACACCATGGATCATGCCGCCACCGGCATCGATTTTCTTCAAATCCGCCGGACGCAGATAATCGGCCTTGACCTTGTCGATCACTTCAGCCGGGACATCCTTCTCCCCACTGCCAACCATGCCGTCCAGGACCCGCCACGATGAGATGTCCGCCCAGTGGGCATAGGTGCGGTTGCCGGTAACGTCCAGGGCCTGAAAATAAAAAATATTCGTTTCCAGGGGATGGGGAGAGAAAAAAGGCATCACCTTCAAACCGTCGCAATCGTTCCAGGTATCGAATGTCAGGTCGTGAATGTCGAAAAATTGGCCAAATTTTTCCTCTTTGATGGCCAGCAGGGCCGAGAATTTCTTGGCGACCGAGGATCTGACCAGGGGTGTGGCAAAATATTTCAGGCGCCGGTCGGTATGAATCAATTCCGGCAGTCCGGCGAAATGATCGTCATGGGCATGGGTATGGAAGATGCCCGCCACTTCACTGACATCGATTCCCAGGGCGGTCAGACTGTGGACGATCCCCGGCCCGGCATCGATCAGGTAGATGCGTCCCTGAAACATAATAACACTGCTCATACATGGTCGATTGATATCCCAGCCATCGCCCTCGCCGGTATGCAAGACCGCAAAGTAATGCGGTTGCACCCGATGATGTCCCAGGGGATAGGGTGTTTCGTAGCCATGATCCGGCGCCAGATTGAGGTCGACGTTGGCATGTCGTCCCCGGTAGGAAAACCGGAATTGATTGATGCCGATGCGACGAACCCTGACGCCGTGACGGATTTCCACCTCCTCGCCTTCGATCTCCAGGGTGTCGATGAACTGGGAGGGTGGTTTGATCTGGCCGAAGGCAAATTTCAGCTTGATGCGCATCATGGCTTCCGCCATCGTTTCATCCACACCGCAGGCCATGATCTCTTCCTTCGTCGTCAGACCATAGTTGCCACGGTAGATATAGGCCATTTGCGCCCTGACCTGCGCGGACGAGCCGATCAGCATCGGCTTGACCCCGGTATTGTTGGGATGGTTCGGCAGGATCATCCCCTGCCGATACAGCATTTGCAGCACCGGGAATTCCGCCAGATTCGCAAGGCCGCCGTTTTGCACCATGAGGTCGGAGAGCAGAATGACATTTGGACCGGTTTCGCACGTCACGCCATTTTTGGTGACTGTGCTGATGAACCCTTTGCGCATCAGATGCTTCACCACTTCCGCCGGACATCCGCACAGGATGTTGAGGCCTGCTTCCGGCACTTGCAGCCAGATGACACCTGGCGCAATATGGAAGGTCAACAGATTGCCCATCGCCTCACGCAGGGCTGTTTGGGTTTTTTCCAATTCCTGGGTGCGCAAAATGACCTGCTGCTCCAGATACTGGGAATGGTTGGCCAGGGTCAGATGCGTTTTCACCCTGGCCAGCAGGACAGCCGGATTGATGGGCTTGCTGACATAATCCACCGCCCCCAGGCGGAATCCTTTGGTCACGTCGTCATCATTGCCCATGGCCGTGACGAACATGATGGGAATGTGCTGTGTGGCCGGATCGTTTTTGAGGCGTTTGCACACCTCAAAGCCATCCATGTCCGGCATCATGACATCCAGCAAAATCAAATCGGGTGGGGACTCCGCAGCAGCCCTGAGCAGGGCCTGCTCGCCACTTTTCGCCACCACGGTCTTATAATGGTCCCGCAACAAACCGATCAAGACATCCAGATTTGTTTTATCATCATCTACAATCAAGATTTTATATATAAACGCATTCACGACGAACCCCCTGCACATTCATACTGAAGATCATAACATACCGCCTGATTACGACCATTATTTTTTGCCTGATACAAGGCGCCATCCGCCATGGTAATCAGATCCAGCGATCTTTGCTCGGTCCTGGGGATGATCGATGCAACTCCAATGCTCATGGTCACATGTTCGGAGACCGTTGATTTGACATGCGGTATTTGCAGGGCACGAATGGCTTCGAGAATGCGTTCCGCAGCAATCCTTCCGCCTGCATTGGTGGTTTCGGGCAGAATACAGGCGAACTCCTCGCCGCCATAGCGCGCTGCCAAATCGACGCTCCTGGGCATGGCCTTGGCGATGGCCTGCGCGACCTGCTTCAAACAGTCATCGCCATGGGCATGGCCATAATGATCGTTAAACAATTTAAAATGATCGATATCCATCAGCAACAAGGCAAAAGAGTGGGAATAACGCAACGATCGACCCCACTCATAATCAAGAAATTGATCGAAGCGCCTCCTGTTGGGAATCGTGGTCAGCCCGTCCAGGATCGCCAGACGCTCCAGCATGTCCCTGGTCATTTTGAGTTCGATGTGCGTCTTGACCCGCGCCAAAACGATGGATGGGTGATAGGGCTTGCCAATATAATCGACAGCCCCAACCTCGAAGCCTCGACTTTCATCCTCCTCCCTGGTGTATGAAGTAATGAAAATGACCGGAATGGCGCGTGTGTCAACGTTGCCCTTCAACTGCTGACAGACCTCGTAACCACTCATTTCCGGCATATTGACATCCAAAAGAATCAAATCCGGCAAGGCATGTGCTTCCATGCGCTGAAGGGCCTGCGCTCCGCTTTTTGCGGTTACGATGCGGTAAAAAGGACGCAGAAACGAAGTCAATACATGAATATTGGTCGCTTCGTCATCCACAATGAGAATCCTGGGTTGCGTCTCTGTCGTTTCCATTCTGCCTCTCCCCTAAATATGGATTGCCATGGCGGTCATGATTTGTCCAAAAGTCTCTTTGGCCATGTCATAGTCATAATCATCCAACTGCTCCGATAAGCGTCGCAAATCCATGGCACAGGGGTGATTCCCCAGTTCCGCCATGGCCTGGCCAAGCGTGGCCTGAGCGTCTGAGTCTCCTTCGTCGATCAGCCCTGCAAGTTGGGTGAACAAAATCCGCAAACGTTGCATGTCCGTCTGGGTGGCGGCTGTATGGTTGGTCTCCATGGGTTGCGGCAGACATTCTGTCGCATACGGTTCCAGGGCGGCCATCATCCGTGCCACCACCGGAGCCAGTCGCTGCGTCAGTTCATCGACCTGCGCGGCATGTTGGGCAATGAATGCCGCTTCCAGTTGACCGGCCAGTTGATGCGCCTCCCTGGCGCCAATGGTGCCAGCCACCCCCTTGAAAGTATGAATCAGACGCTGCGCCACATCCAGGGCGCCATGCGTCCTTTCCGTCTCGATACGAGCGACAATCTCTTTGTTGCGGGTATATACGTCACGCAACACCTTCATGTACAATTTGCGATTGCCATTGACATTGCGCAAACCAGCGGCGATATCGATCCCGTCCAACTGCTCTGGCAGTTTTTCCGTTTCCACGGGAGGCGATGGAGTGGAAGGGGCGGCATCACGCGTTGTCGCCTCGACGGATCGTGCAGGCGCGGATGAGACACGCGGCTTGACATGCTTGGCCATGGTGGCAAACATGGTGGGCGGATGGATCGGTTTGCTGATATGATCGTTCATGCCCGCGTCCACGCATTTTTCCCGGTCCCCCGCCATGGCATTGGCCGTCATGGCGATGATGGGCAACGCGGCAAAGCGGGCGTCGGATCGGATGACGCGGGTAGCCGCATAGCCATCCATGACCGGCATTTGTACATCCATCAACACGACATCAAAGGATAGCGCTTTGACCGCCGCCACCGCTTCCTCGCCATTGGCGGCGATACTCACCTTCAGACCCTCTTCCTCCAAGAGTTCCTGAGCCACCTGCTGATTAATTTCATTGTCTTCCACCAACAGGACCTTCACTCCCTGCCAGTCGAACCCCGTCTCCTTGCCCTTGGTAAACGCCTCTCCGGGAAGAAGAGACTGATGCGACCGATTCTGATTCAATACAGACAGGACCGTTTCAAACAGAACCGAGAGATTGATCGGCTTGGTGAGAAAAGCGTCGATGCCAACCCCCTTGGCGGCCAACATGACATCTTCTCTGGCATAAGCAGTCACCATAACAATTTTAGGAATTTTTGTCTGAGGGAAACGTCTGCCAATCTCCATGGCCGTGCGGATGCCATCCAACTCCCCCATTTGCCAATCCAGGTAAACCATATGAAAGGATTCCTGCCGTGCGATTGCCCTTTCCATCTCGAAAAGGGCCTCCTCTCCCGACGCCGCGCAGGTGACCTGAAAGGAAAAGGATTCAAACGACCTTTGCAGGATCTCCCTGGAGACCGCGTTGTCATCGGCGACCAGGACCCGCAGACCTACCAGATCCTTCGAAGGCAGGCGGAAACGCCGTCGTTCCTTGTCCTTGCGACCGAAGCGGGCGGTAAATTGAAAGGTACTGCCCGCCCCAGGCTTGCTTTCCGCCCAGATACGCCCGCGCATCATCTCCACCAGACGTTTGCAAATCGTCAGCCCCAGGCCCGTTCCGCCGAATTTTCGCGTCGTCGAGGTGTCCGCTTGGGAGAAGGCCGTGAACAGCCGTCCCATCTGCTCCTCGGTCATGCCGATTCCAGAATCCTGGACTTTGAAATGCAACACGACATGGTGCTCTTCCCATTGATCCGCTTGCACACTGACCAGGATATTCCCCTTTTTGGTGAACTTGACCGCATTGTTGGCCAGGTTGATCAGAATCTGTCCCAGTCGCAAGGGGTCGCCGATCAGATTGGCGGGCACCTGTGCATCAACGTCGAAATTGACTTCAAGGCCTTGCTCATCGGCCTTCAAGGCGATCAGGTTTGCAACATTGTCCATGACGTCGTCCAAATGGAATGGCACGGACTCCATGGCGAGCTTACCCGCCTCGATTTTGGAAAAATCGAGAATGTCATTGATGATGCCAAGCAGTGACTGGGCCGAGGCATTGACCTTAAATATATAATCTCTTTGTTTTTCGTTTAAGGCGGTCTTCAAAGCCAAATGGGACAGTCCGATAATGGCATTCATGGGGGTGCGAATTTCGTGACTCATATTGGCCAAAAAATCACTTTTTGCTTTGTTCGCCTCCTGCGCCGCCTCCTTGGCCTTCTCCAATTCGTTGGCCTGGTTGCGCAAGATGTGTTCGCGGGAAACGGTGTTCGTGATGTCTTGAATCTGAATCAGACAATAACGACTGTCCGCAGCATCCCGAATGGCCTTGATCAGGACCATCTGGCTCATCCTGGGGCTTGAGCGCGTGGTTTCTGACGCGGTGTACAAAGGAAAAGGGGTGGGGGTCAAACGATGCGACAGCATGGTCGGCAACCCGGCCTGCAAGGCGCTTGCAACCGCCCGTGAGATGCGTGTGTTTTCCAGTTCTGGAAACACTTCCAGCAAAGTGCGATCCATCACCTCGTCCGCCAGAAGACGTGATCCCTTTTCCATCCAGTCGTTCCACAGGACGATCTTCTGGTCTGGATCGAGCAGGATCATCCCGACTGCGCTGACATCCAGCGCCCTGCTCAGCAGTTCTCGATCTAATGGTATCATGGAATATCGGATAATTTACAGGTTAGCAAGAATGATTTTCAATTCTTTCTTGAGGATTTCCATGGAACGCTGCGAAAACAGCAGAACAACGAATCCATTGAGGGTATGTTGCGTATCTTCCTCGTCGTTGGTCTTGAAATCCATCATCAAGACAAAGGCGCGGTCATTGTCTCCCGATGCGTCGGACATCAGAGACTGTTTCTGCGCTGCCAGGTGAGAACTGATATCCAACAGAAAACTGCTGCTGCCTTTCAGAAATTCAGCGGCCTCGAATTCAAACTGGATGGACATCATCTGGGTAAAGCTTTCCAGGAAGGCGTTCAGGACCACGTTTCCGACATCTTGCAGCGTTTCCTGCTCCAACTCCATCAGGACTTCCAGGGGCATGTGTTCGTTGAGGAGCGTGCGGACCAACTCCAGACTCTCCGCGCCGGGAAAGATCAGCAACGCAGTCCCGGTCAACTCACCCGTGAAATTCTGTCGAATTGCGACCAGCTTGTCCTCCTCATTGTCCACCAGCATTTGCGTGGCCTCTTCATAAGGCACCACCTTGAGCTGAGGCAGTGAGAGAAGCACTTCGTTGTTGACCATCTGGCTCAGCGAGGCAGCGGCCATCCCAAGCCCCATATTGAAAAACTCCTTCAGGGCATCTTCTTCCATCTCGCTCAGACAAAACATATCTTCGCTCCTTGCCATTTCCGCTTTCATGGTTTGGTTTATGGGTTTCTTACAAGACACCTTTAACGATGTCATAAATTTTATTTTCCGAAATCGGCTTTTTGATGAATCCGATGCCCATGCTTTCCGCCCGCTGACTCATGCGCTCCTGAATGTTGGCTGTGACCAAATAGACCGTGATCTTTGGACATTGCCCGAGCAACCGTTCCGCGAGTTCCAGACCATTCATGCCGGGCATATTGAAATCCAGCAAGGCCAAATGGATTTCCGAGGTGGCCATGGACAAGGCTTCTTCCCCATCCTTGGCCTCGATGACCCGCCACTCTTTGAAGCTGATAGCAAAAATTTTGCGCACCATCATGCGTGCCAGGTTGCTGTCATCCACGATCAGAACCGTCTTGGTATCCATACTCATTCACTCCATAAAACGAAAATTTAACATTGGGGTGGGTCACTCCATGTAAAGCAGGGCTGGTACATTCAACAGAAAGGCAATCGAACCATCAGGCATAACAGTTGTACCTGCCAATATTGAAATATTATTAAAAATTTTATTAAGAGGTTTGACCACCAAATTGGATGGCTCCTTGATCCCATCCACCTCCAGGCCAAACATCTTGTCATCGGCTTGCAATACCACAATATGCAATTCCGGTCTGACTTGCAGTTGCTTTACCAGACAGGTCTCCCCATGCTCGCCGTCAGCAAGGGTCAGGGTTTGCCGCAAGGAGATCAGCGGCAACAAGCGGTCCCGGACTCGCACCATCGGCGCTTGCATCTTGCCCTCCACATGCCTGGCGACCTCATGACCATAATAGGATATCAACTCGATAATATTCATCTGCGGCACGGCATACGTTTCACCGAGCGCGACGACTGACAGAACGGGGACGATGGCCATGGTTTGCGGAATCCGCAAACGAAACCGAGAACCAACCCCATATTGACTGCTGATGGCAATGGAACCGCCCAGTTTGTCGATGGCCGCCTGCACCACATCCATGCCGGTACCACGTCCCGAAATTTTACTGACCTGTTCCACCGTGGAAAAACCTGGTGCCATGATAAATTTCATGATCTCCGACTCCTGCAGTTCCATGGCCTGCACCGGGGTGACCAGGCCCTTGTCGATGGCCTTGGCGCGCACCCTGGCGACGTCGATGCCACGTCCGTCATCGACAATCTCCAGATAGATCTGTCCCTGTTTTTGTTCTGCGGAAAGCCGCACGCGTCCCACTGGTGACTTTCCCACCTCGACGCGATCTGCAGGGGGTTCGATGCCATGATCCACAGCGTTGCGAATCAAGTGACCCAGCACCTCCTTGATGGCAATCAGGACATTGCGGTCCACCTCGGTCTCTTCGCCATGCAGTTCGAGAACCACTTTTTTCTTTGTCTCGACCGCCAGATCCCGTACCAGTCGATGATAGGTTTCCAGAATCCTGCCGATCGGTTGCAGACGATACTGCAACACCTCGCCCTGCAAGCCATGAATCTGTTGTTCCAGACCTTCCAACGCATGTTCGACCTGTGCGGGGTTTCTGGTGATCGCATATTTGAGTTGGTTGAACATGGCGCTCAATTCGCCGACCTGGTTCATCAGGCCGTCCAAACGTTCGATAGGCAATCGAATGGAATCCATGCGGGCGGGGGATGATTCCGCATCGGTCCTGGAGGATCCGCCGGTATCCGATGGGAGTACGTGCAGGGATGACTCAGCCATCTCTGTCGGATTTTCCTTCTGATCCTGCAATCCTTCGCCCTGGAATTGTGCGAGCTGAAAAATGAGCGACGCAAAGTCAACTTCGCCTTCTTTTCCGGTTTTTTCAATGATTTGTAGCGTCCTGCGTACTCCGTCCATCACCTCCAGCAACGAATTGCTGATCATGGTGTCAATCAATAATTTCCCGTCACGCAACAGATCCAACAAGGATTCCGCCGAATGAGTCAACTCTTCGAGCCGCTCAAAACCCAGCATGCGGCAGTTGCCCTTCACCGTGTGCATATCGCGAAAGACGGAATTCAATAGATCCCGATTCGTTGGAGCGCCTTCCAACTGCAACAGTCCTCGTTCAATGCGGTCCAACGCCTCGCGATTTTCGGAAAAAAATTCCTGCAAAAACGCCTGTTGGCTGGCTTCGTCAAACATGGTTTGCCAATATCCTACCACTTGTAAAAACAGACTCGGTTGGATGAGATCAACGCCTGAGAGAGGATGATTGCAGATTGCTTGTCACAGGACAATCACCTATAGGGGTGATATGGAGATCGTTGCTGGCAATACCATGAACGTGTCGACGCTCATGGAAATTGACCCAGGCAGTGCGCGGGTATTCGTACACGCGCTGCGACTGTTTGCGCAGCGACTCCTGACGAATCAGGGTGCCGTAGGGCACCTCCAAATTGTGTTCAAGATGCAATACCTCCCGAATGCGCACGGCATTGCCTTGGCAGTGCCGGTAGAGTTCCGGCAGCAGATCAACCAGAGGCTGCCATCGGACGTTGAGTTGCGCCGACTCCATTTGCGGACTCCGCACCACATCCCGCACCGTGTTGCAGGAGAGATTCAGCTATTGGCCGATCTGGCGGATGGCGAGAATGGTATGACAAAATTCCTGGGAGATCATGGGCGGTCATACGCCTGCTCGGTTTGACCGTCGGCAATGCTTTCGCTGGCAATGCCATGGGATGGCGACAAGCCGAAAATATTTGCTTGACAGAACATTCGGGTGCTGTTATCCTCACCTCAACATTTTAAACGGATCAGTCTGTTTACTTATGAAGCGCCGCCCTACATAGCCCAGAATACCTGCTTGACAGAACATTCGGGGGTTGTAATCTTCATCTCAACATTTTAAACGGATCAGTCTGTTTACTTATGAAGCGCCGCCCTACATAGCCCAGAATACCTGCTTGACAGAACATTCGGGGGTTGTAATCTTCATCTCAACATTTTAAACGGAGCGGTCTGTTTACTTATGAAGCGCCAGTCCCACAAAGCCCAGGAGACCCGCGAGAAGATCCTGCGCACCGCCACCGAGCTCTTCTACGTCAACGGCTACCATGCCACTGGCGTGGATCGCATCATCAGCGTCTCCGAGGTGAGCAAGGGGAACTTCTTCTACCACTTCGCCAACAAGGAGGAGCTGGCACTGGCCGTACTGGAATGGCACCGGGAACAGGCGGAAAAAGAGCTGGACAGTCTGCCCGAATTCCACGCTCCCTCCCCCCGCGACCGGCTGCTGGCCATGCTGCGGATGATGGCCCGACGTTCCGCCAACTACGGCGACGAATGCGACGTGCGCGGCTGCATCTTCGGCAACTTCGCCATGGAGATGAGCGTGGAGAGCGAAGCGGTGCGGCTCAAGGTGGTGGAGATCCTGGGTGCCCGTCGCCGCACCCTGCGGCAGCTTCTGGAAGAGTCGGTGCGCAAAGGGGAACTCCCCCGCGCCTTCGACTGCGACCGGGGAGCCGGCATGATCCTGAGCCTGATGCAGGGGGCCATGGTGCTGGACAAGGCATCCCAGGAACCTCGGGAAATCTACGGTGTCATCGCCCACATCGAGGCCATGTTGCAGCGTGGCGCCACCGCCCCGGTCCCACCGTGACCATCCCGGACCACCACAAGTGCTCCATTGAGCACTTTTTATTATAAACAGATCTGTCTGTTTGTTTAATCTCTTCGCGCTTCGATACTCTGCCCACTGGCCAGGTTATGCACGAAAAACGCACGCAGCACGACGGCAGCATGCCGTCATAATATAAACGGACCTGTTCGTATAAACATGAAAGGAGCGCACCATGATTCAGCAACCCCACCACAACGCCGATTCTGCCAACGTCTCGGGTCCCACTTCGGCCACCGCTCACCACCTGCCTGGGGACCAGCATACCGCCCTGGCCGCACTGGTTGACGCCGCCGTGCAACGGCAATTGCACGCCACCCTGGCACCGTTACACGCTGCGGTCACTGCCTTGGAGCAGCGCCTGCCGCGCAACAAGGTGGCCATCGTGGTCTTTTCCGATGACATGGACAAGGTACTGGCCGGATTCGTCATCGCCAACGGTGCCCTGGCCATGGACATGGAAGTCTCCCTCTACTTCACCTTCTGGGGCTTAAGTGCCATTCGGGAGGCGACCCACAGCGACGGAAAGGCGTTCAAGCAGAGACTGCTCAACCTGTTCACGCCGGCCAACAGTGCCGCCATGGGACTTTCAAAGTTGCAGATGCTGGGCATGGGACCGGCGATGATGCGCTCCCTGATGCGGGAAAAAAACATTGCATCCCTGGAAGAACTGCGGGAGATGGCCAGGGAGATGGGTGCCCGTTTCATCTCCTGCACAATGGCCATGGAACTCATGGGCATTCAGCGGGAGGAACTGATCCCAGGAGTTGAACTGGGTGGTGTGGCCACCTTCCTGGAAGAGGCGTTGCATGCCAGAACGACCTTGTTTCTATAGGCCATTACGTCAATACCACCATAACGCCAGACACAATCCGACACTGGACCTGCTGCTGAAGACCTTCAAGCTGGAGCAGCAAGGCGTATTTTTCCAACCAACCCAAATGTAAGGAGTTTTCACATGAACGAAATCACACAGGAACTGGATACCTGCGGCCTCAATTGCCCGATGCCCGTGCTCAAAACGAAACAGATTCTGAAAAGGATGCAACCCGGTACCACGTTGCGGGTCCTGGCCAGCGATCCCGGCTCAGCCAACGACATGGAGGCGCTCTGCCGGCAAACCGGGCACACCCTGCTTGCCAGCTCCAGCCAGTCCGGCGTCTTCGCCTTTACCATCCGCAAGGGGGAATAAGCAGGAGGCGGCCCAAAAATCGCTGTTGCATAAATGGTTGCCATCATTTCGCTTGGCGGGAGGGTCAAAATCCGGATTCCCGCAGCAATACCGCCAATATGGCCCGCCCCAGGCGATCCGCCAGGCCGCGCGCCTGGCCCTCCAGGCGCAGCACTCCCCGTTGTCCGCTCTCCGCCGGAAACGGGGCTTCCCCTGCCAGGACAATGCGATAGAGGGCCTGCTCCGGCAGCAACGACTGGTCCGGAGTATCGCGTACCGGAATCTCGCCGCCGTGGACATTGGCAAGCAGCGGGTCGGCGAGATGACGCACGCTGCCCCGGTCGATCGCCGTCACGCGGCAAGGAATGGCCGCGGCGTCGGGATTGTCCGGATAAAAACGGGCGGATTGGCCGGTGGTCACCCGCGCCAGCCCCTCCTCGGTGAGATAGGCATGGATCACCGGGGGACCCTCCGCGAGGATCGTCCCCAGACGTTCCCGATTGGAGAGCCATTGGCCGATGCGCAAATCCGGCACGAGGTCCACGAGGCGCCCGGCAAAGGGGGCGAGAATGCGGTTGCGGGCTGCCTCCCGTTGCAGGCTCAGCCCTTCGGCGACGTTGGTGGCCAACTGGCCGAAGAGCACCCGGCTTTGTTCCAGCAGCATGGGGGTGACGCCGGCTGCGGCCCACTCCCATTCCAGCACCTGACGCCGTTTGGCATTCTTGGCCTGTTTGTGCTCGCTATCCGGCGTGGCCACCTCGAAAAGCAACGCCCCTTCGGCCACCCGCAACCCTTCCTTGACCTCCAGGCCGATCAGCTGGCCCGGATGGGGGGCGAAAAGCGCAACATGCCGCGCGGCGTGCAGCATGGCCGGGGCCATAATCCGGGTCTGCCACGGGAACACCATCAGCAGGGCGACCAACAGCAGCATTGCGGCCCAGGCGCGGGGGCCATGGATGATTTCGGCGCGTCGCATCCACCATACCTCCAATTCCAGCCGGACGGGCAGCAGGATGAACCAGATGATCTCGATCAGGAACAGGATGATTCCCACGGCCTTGATGAAGAAATGATAAACCAGAATGGCGATGCCCAGGAAGAGGATCAGGCGATAGAGCCAGGTGGCCAGGGCAAACAGGATCAGAAAAGCACGCCGTCCGGGGGGGAAGATCTCCGGCGGCGGATCCGGGAAGGCGAACAGCCGCCGCCGCAACCACCAGCGTGCCAGGGCACCGGAACGTTGATGAAGGTTGTGGAGATCCAGAAAGTCGGACAGCAGGTAATAACCGTCGAAGCGCAGGAAGGGGGAACCGTTGATCAGCAGGGTGGAGACCAGCGTGGTGGTGCAAAGCAGAAAGGCCATGCCCCGCGCCAGACCGTCGGGGAGGAAATTCCAGGCCAGAAGCGCCAGGATGGCGACCATGAGTTCGGCCATCACCCCGGCGGCGGCAACCGCGAAACGCCGTTTGGCGTCAACGAGTTTCCAGGTCTCGGTGGTGTCGGTGAAAAAAACCGGCCAGAGCACCAGAAAGCCGATGCCCATGGTGGGAACCCGGCAGCCGTAACGTTTGGCGGTCAGGGCGTGCCCCAGTTCGTGGACGATCTTGACCCCGCTCAGGGTGACGCCATACCAGAACGCCCCCTCCCAGGTCAGAGTCAGGAGCAGGGAGTGGACGAAGAGATCCCACTGGCGCAGCAACTGTGTCATGCCAATGGCAAGACAAACCATTAATAAAACAAACGTCTTGCGGGAGTACAGGAAGGCGACGCGCGGCAGCAGGGCCTCCAGGAAGGCGTCCGGACGGAGCACGGGGATGCGGAAGAAGAGATAGTGATGCAACAACCAGGTGGCCCAACCCTGCCTGCCGAGTCGCGCCCGGTTGAGCAACACGGCGGTTTCCCGTGGCGAGGAGACGCGCAGCAGTTGTTCGATGAGCAGAAACCGCAACACCTCCTCCAGATCACGTTGCGTCAGGCGCAGGGAGGTCTCCCGGTCGAGACGGTCGAGGATCGCCTGCGGCTCCCCCAGATGCCAGCGGTCGAGGATTTCGCGGGTGGCGTGGTCGATGCGCAGGAAGCGGTGCCGCGCGGGGTCGTGCAGGGTCCAGGTGGGAGCGCCATCGCCGGCGCGCGGGCCGGGCAACACGGCAATCTCTTCCCGCAGCGGCGGAAGCCTCGATGCCGCCATCTACTGGCCCAGCCACTGACGGGTCACGGCCAACGGACGGCGCAGCAACCAGTAGGCCAGGGTGACCCGCTCGCCGTCGATGCGGGCCGATCCTTTCCAGCCCACCCTGGGCCGCGCCTCGCCGGGATCGATGGTGGCGCGCAGCCGGTAGGCATACGCGCCATCGGGCCGTTTGTCCGCCTCGTAGGCCAGGTAGCGCAGCCTGGCGCGCAGCGGATGGAGGGGATCGATATTGGGAAACATCGTGACCGGTGCGCCGGGGGCGAGCCGGATGAGATCCCCTGCCGCCAGCCAGGCCTCCACCTCGGTGTCGTCGGGGGTGGCCACGCCGAGCACCCGTTCGCCGGTGACCACCGGCCTGCCGATCCAGTCGTAGGGGTCATTGAAGATGGCCACCCCGGCGCGCGGTGATTTGACGCGGATGCGCTCCAGCAGATCGCGCAGATGCCCCACCTCCAGGCGTTGCTCCTCAATGCGGCCGGCCAGGATCGCCATGCGGGTCTTGCTCGCGGGATCCTGGATGGCCTGCTGCGCGTTCTGGCGGTATTCGGTCTCCACGGTCTCCAGGGCCTTGACCGCCACCTCCAGCTTGCCATCGAGGGTGGTGGCGTCGAGACGGAACAGGGGCTGCCCGGCCACGACCTCCTGGTTGGGGCGCACCAGGAATTCGTCCACCACCCCATCCATGGGGGCGCGGATCACCGCCGGGTCCACAGCCACCACCTCGGCGGGGGCCAGCACTGTCAATGGCACGGGGAGCAGCAACAACCCGGCCAGCGCCAGGAGTTTCAGAAGACGCGTGCCGATGCGCGCTCCAGGCTGCCACGGCGGGCTGGTCCGCTGGCTGGCCAGGGCCAGGGCCGCGGTCTCGGCCAGATGAATCGCCATGGTCCGCTCCATTTCCGTCCACTCCCCGCCGGCGGGACGGGTCATCAGCCACACACCCGCCACGCCTTTGTCGGCGCCATGCCGCAGGGGAAGCGCCCACCCTTCCGGCGGCAACCATTCCGCCCACCGCTCCCGCAGCGCATCGGGCAGCCGGGAGGCATCCCAACGCTCCCCGGCGGGATCGATCCCTTTGGCCAGTTCGGGATGGAGTTTGCGCAGCCACTGCACGAACGGGGCGTGTCGTTCCGGTTCCACCACCCCGGAGATGGCGGCCACCTGCCCGGCGTGGTCCCACAGGATCGCCTGGCGGCAGGGCAGCAGGGGATGGGTCTCGTTGACGAGGATATAGCGGATCTCTTCCGGCGAGGCGGCCCGGCACAGACGCTGTTGCAGATGGATCAGCAGAGCCAGGGGGGGTGGATCGTTCATGGCGCGGGCGGGGCAAGCTCGGCCTGACCGCTCATGCCGGCGATCAGTTCCGCAAACGCGCCGTGTACCTCGCCGAACACCTTCACCGACTGGCTGACCGGATCGACCCGCGCGCCGATGCGGGTCAACTTGACCGGATAACGCCGCCCGGTCTCGTCGATGGCCACCTGGAAGGCGGTCCCGATTCCCAGCCAGTTCAGCCAGCGCGAGGGGACGATCAGCTCCAGTTCGAGGTGCTGGTCGTCGAGGATCTCCAGGATCGGCTGGCCGGTCTGCACGAACTGGAGTTCCCGCGCCTTCTGTTCCACCACCCGCCCGGCAAAGGTGGCCGGGATGGTGCATTTTTGCACCAGGGTGGCCATGACATGGACCTCGGCGCGGCTTTCGGCGACCTTGCTTTCCGCCAGCGAGACGTCCAGGGCGCCGATGGATTTCAACTCCTGCAAGCGCAGGACGGTGGCGAGGTTCTTCTCGGCCCCGTGCGACAGGGCGCGGGCCTTCTCCAGTTGGGACTTGTGTACCGTGCAATCGAGTTGGACCAGGATCTCCCCCTTCTTGAACCGCTCCCCTTCGCGAAAGGGAATCTTCTCCACCTTGGCCGCCACCTCGGCGGAGAGGGTGGTGAACTGCCTGGGCACCAACTGGGCGCGCAGCGCGGAGGGCATGACATTCAACTCCCCGGCCTGCGGCGTCGCGACCGGCAGCATGCCGCCAACGGCCAGCAACCAACCAAGACGCTTCACGGTTTGGCCTGCGCCCCGCCTTCGCCCGTGCTCATGAGTTCCAGGCTGCTGGCGATTTTGGCGGTCAACGCGGGCAGATCCATGGTGGACGGCTCACCCGGATCCATGTCCAGCCCCAGGGTGGCTTGCAGGCGGCCCAGGGCATTGTGCATCTCGGCGAGGGCGAGATAGGTCCGCGCCCGATCGACGATCTCCCTGGTCTGGGCGACCACCAGTTCCAGGATGCTGCCGGCATCCTGCTGCTGGCGGTTGGCCGTCTGTTGGCTGATGCGTTGCGAGACATCGTGGCGCATGGTCAGGCGCCGGAAATTGTGCTTGGCGAAGGCGAACTGATGGTTGGCCAGGTGGAGTTGGGTCAGGACGGCCATGCGCACGGCCAGACGCCGGGCATTGGCCACGTCGAGGCCGGAGTGGGCCAGGCTGATCTGGGACGGCCCGGTGAGCAGATTGAAGATGTTGAACGAAACCCTGGCGCTGGCCTCCTGCCAGGCATGTTCCACCAGATAGGAGTTGCTGTCGTATTGGCTCCCCAGGTTGAACGACACCCCCGGCAGGAGTTTGGCCACGGCCTTGTAGGTTTCGGTCACGGCGATGCGAGTTTGCAGGACGCTTTCGCGCAGGTCGGCATTGAGCAGGAGCGCGGTCTCTTCCATGCGTTCCATGGGCATGCTCCAGGAGGGCGTGCGGATCTGGCCATCCTTGGGCAACTCCAGGGTCAGCGGGGCGCCGGGGGGCAGATTGATGATGGAGGCCAGTTCCACCCGCGCGGTTTCGAGTTCCTGGGCGATTCCTTCCAACTGGGAGATCTGGTCGAAGAGGTTTTGTTGATACTGCAACGCCTCCATCGGGTTGCGCACCGCTTCCTGTTCCGACTGCCGGGCGTTTTGCAGGGCATTTTCCGCCCGCGTCAGGGTTTCTTGGATATCCTGGCGCAATTCCTCCGCCGCCGCCGCGCGCCAGAACTTGCCGCGCACCTCCTGGACCAGTTGCCGGACGATCTTGCGTTGCCGTTCACGGGCGATCAGAAACCGGTTGGCCTCCTGCCTGGCATTGAAGTAACTCACGCCCAGGTCGAGGATATTCCATGAAAAGGTCAAATCCGCAGTGTTGCGGTCCCGATCCAGGGAGGAGGATGGGACCAGCGAGCTGTTGCTGGTGCTGGCCCCTTCGTTGGAACGGTTGGTATATCCGCCCGAGGCGAGCAGTTTGGGAAACATGTCGAGGGAGGAGACGGAGATCTGTTTTTTTGCCTGCAGTTCCTCCAGTGCCTTGACCCGCTGTTCCAGATTGAACCGCATGGCGCGGGCAATGGCCTCGGGCAGGGTCAGGGGGTGATCCGGCTGGTCGTTTTGGGCAAACATCGCCGCGCGGTCGCCTTGGAGCTGCTGTTGCAGTTCCGTGGTCTCCAGGGGTTGAGGCCGCACCGCGCAGCCGGAAAAGAGCCATGCGCACCCCAGCAGAAAAACGAGGCTGACGGAACGTCCGGGATGGAAAGTGGGAAATGACATCATGCTGACCTTTTCGGATGAGAATGGAAAAATGATTCCTGCAAACCACGAAACCGGAGCCGTGCGACTCGCCGACGCCGGGGCAATCCAGGGGACATGGATGTTACAGCTTGAGCTTCGGGCCACCGGGGGGTGGTGGCTTATTAAAGTTGATTGTGATGGTTTGTGCCGCCTTCTGGCCGGATTTTTTGTCCGTGGCGATGATCGTGATGGTAACGGATTCCTTTGCTCCTGGCGGGGGGGCACCAGACAATTTTCCGGTCTGTGCATCAATCTTAAGCCATCCCGGAAGATTTGTGCTATTAAACTGCGTTTCTGTATTAGAATTATTGACCAAAAAGATATCTACCGGCAGCAGACTGACGCTACCATCATCATTTTGTTCAAAAGAATATGGCTTTAAACCTTCTGGTGGATTGGTGGCTTTTATAGCCTCACTTTGATTTATATTTAACGAATAAATACTTTTCGGTCCAGAAAGAGAAATTCCGGAAAGTTTCTCAAAATTGAGCGATGTGAATGACGATTGTAAAGACAGATTGTTGGATTTTGGTTTTGATGCAGCAGCAATCTTATCCGGAGTCAATACTTGGAGCGCCACGTCCTTGCTAATATCTTTTATCTGCGTTCGATCAAGAGCTGTTATTAGTGATAATTCATTCTTCGTTTTTACAGCCAAATCAAGGGATGGCGTTGATATAGTATTTGATTTTGAGCTTGTATTAGTTGTAGACGATAAAAAATCATTAAAATTTGGTTGATTTCTGTTCTCACTAAGTTCGAAAATTGGTTTTGTGATCTTCGCATTCGGATCCACCACCGCATTGGTGATCGTGCTGCTCGTGACCGTTTCCTTTGTACCAAGGTCATCGACATAAGTCAGAGTGACAGTGATCTTCTTGCCGATATCGGCCCTGTTCAAGAGATAAGAGGTGACAAAGGGTTGGACGTAAAACTCGGAGCCATCAGCCTTCCATGAGTATCGGAAGGAGTCGGTGCTCTTGCGCATGCCATCCTCATCCTGGACGCTCCCGATCGAGTATTTCAAGGTGTCGCCCACCTGAGCCTTCAGGACGCCACGATCGGCGCTGGTGACATTGACGAGCTCCAGTGAGCCAGTCGGCAGATTGTTGACATTGATGACGGCAGCGGTTTCGGGGCTGTTGGCGCTCTCCGCCGTGCCATAGCTGTCGGAATAGCTGGCCTTGACCGAGATGCCCGTGCCCACATCGGCCTGGACCAGCTTGTAGCTGGCGCCGGTGGCACCGGAAATGGCCGCGCCGTTGCGCAACCACTGATAGCCGACCGTCAAGGTGGCCGGGCCATCGGCGTCGGCCAGGGTGTTGGATACGGCGAGGGTATCCCCTTCCTGCAACTTGCCAGTACCCCTGATGATGGTGTCCGTGGAATTGGTGATGGTCACCGCGCCGGTGGGGGAGTTGTTGATGCGGGTATAGCTCACGGCAAAGGTTTTGGCGCTGGCATTGACGGCCACGGCATTGCCGGCCAGATCCTGCACCTGATTGGCCACGACGCCGATGGTGTAGGTTCCCGCATCGCCGGAGTCCCAACTGCCGCCAGGCGGTGTGGCCGTGTAAGTCACGGTGCTGCCGTTGACCGACCTGCCGCTGATCGTCAGGGCGTTGTTGCTCGGGTCCTTGACCGTAACGTTACTGGTCGCGAAAGTGGAGGTGTCGAGACCGGACCCGCCCGTATCCGCGTAAGTGATATCGAAGGTGAACGAGGTGCCGGAGGAGACATTCATGTCCTCCCGCGAGGGGGTACCGGCCGTGGGGACGATGCCGTCCACCTTGGCGTTGGTGTTGTTGACCAGGTTGTAGGTCAAGGTGGCGTCAGCGGTGTCGCCGGTGTTGCGGATGGTGGCCCCTCCGAGGGTGATGCCGTTGGCGGTGGCGTCGATGCCGTTGGTATCGGTGTCGGTACTGAGCACCGTATAGGAAAAGACCAGGGCCGAACTGCCGCTTCCGGAAGCATAGCTGGCCGTGCGCGTGGTCCCGCCGATGTCCAGGGCCAGCGTCGGCGTGCCGGTGACGTTCACGTTGTCGCTGAAATTGGCGGTGACGTTGATGGTGTCTCCCGTGCGATAGGTCGTGTTGGTATTGCGGGCGCCATCCGCGATGGAAACACTGCTGACGCTGGGGGAGGCAGAGGCAAAGGTGGCGGTCAAATCATCGATGCTGAGCGCGAAATCGTTGGACGCGGTGATGACGAATTTGCTCAGATTGCTCCAATCCGCAGGGGAGATGGTAGTGTCCCCACCGATCGCCAGATCGACGGATTGCAACGTGCTGCCACCACCGGTCGGGGTGTAGGTGACCGTGGTTTGTAAATTTTCATTCAGGATTTTGAATGAAGTAACCGTGAAAGTATAACCACTCTCTGGAGTAATCGTAACGCTAGTGGTTTCGGTTGGCGCGGAAAATTTGAGATAATCTCCCCAGCCTCCCTGTCCAGAAGTGATACTCAAAGTGCTATTTACGGTAGCAACAGTAATACTGCGACCATCCGATGTAAAAGTGGCACTTTTTGATCCTCCTGCCACCGAAGCACCAGTAAAATTGAAAGTGATTGGCGCCATTAAATGATTGTAATTATCTATTCGCAAACTGGTGCTCTCGATGGCGCCACTGGCCGCTTCCAGGGTCCAGTCCCCGCCCTTGCCGGCACTCCCCGTCGGATTGGTCGATGCGGCCACGTCCGCTCCCGTGACCCGCGCCAAGGCATCGATCAACGTTTTGCCCTCCTCCCCCTGGCCGACATCGCAGCCATAGAGCAGCAGATCCCCCTCCGGCTTGAGCGCCCGACCGATGACGGACAGCTCCTCCTGGACCTTGGGATTGGCCAGGGATGCGGCGGTGACGACATCCGCGCCCACGCGCCCCTTGGAACCGTGAGAGAAGATGTGAATGGCATCGTAGCCCTGGTGGGAGGCCGCCCATTGACTCAACCGCTCCAGGCCGCTCGTCCCGTGATCGAGCAACTCCACCTCGACGCCGGGACGCATACCCGCCACCAGTTGCTGATAATCCTGCAACGCGGTGTCGATAAAGGCCACCTCCCTGGCTTGGGCGATCTGCTCCAGACCGGATGCCAGGGCGCCATCGAAAAGACAGCGTGGCTCCAGGGATTCCATGCGCAGCCTGACGGCCGGAACGCGTTCGTGGCCCTTGCCCAGCGACAAACCAAAAAACGCCATTGATGCCTCCATAACAAACTTGAATATTTATATAGTGCCTGGCAAAAAATGGTAAAAAATCTTACAGAACAATAATTTATTCTTGATTTTTATGGTCGAAGTTTGTATCATGCAGGGAGTATACGCCATATCGCAGACTCAAAA
>PDZX01000005.1 GCA_002753185.1 Magnetococcales bacterium WMHbin3 | reverse complement strand
TCGGTCAGGAGCGAATTGTGCGCCAGGCCGAGGATGAGCAGGGCGGCCAGGAGCAGCAGCAGGCGTTCCCGGCGATTGCCCCGCAGGTGGACCGGAATGGCCAGCAGGACCAGGAGCAGGGCGGCCAGGCTTGCCGGTGGCAGGCGGTCATCCGCGTCGCGCCAGTCGGGCGGCGGCGTGCCGAAGCCTACCGGCATGGCGGCGCGGGTGGCGCGGTTGATGGTTTTCAAGGCGGCCTGGCTGGTGACCGTGGCCCCGCTCAGGCCGTCCAGGCGCAGCGGGCCAAGGTGCAAATTACGACCGGTCAGGGAGGCCAGCCATTCGTCGATGCCCCGGATGTAGGAGGGGGTTTCCCGCGACTCGATCAGGCGCGCCCCGCGCAGGATCCCGTCCGCGTCCAGGGCGATCAGGAGGTTCAAAGGCCCGGCGAAGCCGCGCACCTCCGGGACCACCGGCAGGGTGGCCAGGGAGATGGTGGCGGGTTGGGCGTTGCCCGATCCCAGGTAGTGGGGAAATGGGGTTTCCCGCTGGGTAAAGCTGGCGGAGCCGCTGACCTGGCCCAGCAGGCTTGCGTCGAAGGTGGCGCGGGGGCCGGGGGCGGTTTGCCGGGCGACGCTTCCCAGCAGCAGGGCGGTGAGCAGCACGAACCAGGCGATGCCGGTCAGCCCGACGTTGGCGAAGGAGGGGTGCAGGCGGTGCTTGAGCGCGGGGTGACGGAACCAGGCGGGCATGGGGAGGAGGGGGACGATGGCCAGCAGGGTGAGGGCCGCCAGGAGCCTGCCGCTGCCGTCGAAGCCTAGTGTCGGGATGAGCAGCCCGCCGGCCAGCAGCCCGCCGAGGGCGCCGCCCAGGTGGTCTGCGGCTTCGGCCAGGCCACCGGATTGGAGGGGGGAGGGGCTGGATTGCGCCGCCAGGCGCACGGCCAGGGGAAAGCCGCTTCCGGCCACGATGCCGGTCAGGGTGGAGATGGCGAAGAACAGCCACGCGCCGCTGGTGGGGCTTGCCTGGAGCAGAGGGGTGAAGGACCAGCCGAGCAGGGCCATGATCGTCAATGCCGCCGCCAGGCGTGGCGCGGGCCGTCCGTCGGGGGAGGGGAGGCGGGCGCCCAGCGCCAGTCCGGCCATGAAGACCCCGTTGAGCAGGGCCAGATGGCCGAAGAGATGGCCGACGCGGGATTGGAAGCCGAGCAGGATCATGAGTTGCATGGCCATGGCCACCGCCCCCAGGATCCCCAGGGTGAAGCCGATGGCCAGGCGGTCCCGTTTGGCGCCGGGTGGCGCGAGGGGGAACATGGCCAGAAAGACCAGCACCGGCGCCAGATAGGGCCAGGGTCCCAGGCGGCGCGCCAGGTCGAGGAACTCCCCCATGCCCGATGCGGTGAATTTGCCCCACAGGACCATGTTCAAAAAGAACGTGACCGGGTTGAGATCGGTATTGAGGGTGGCCTCCTCGTCGTCCAGGCGCTGCAGGAGTTGGGTGGTGCGCGCCTGCGGGAGCCACTGGGCGAAGAAGGCTCCGGGGGGGGTCTCTCCTGCCGGTGGGTTGCGTTCGTAGCGCTGTGCGAGGATGGCCGGGTCGGAGGCGAGCGGGCCGTTGGAGGCGCAGAAGGTGTGCTGATCCCCTGGGACCACCATCACATGGCCGAAGACCGCCTTCAGGGTATGGTAGGTGGCGCCGCTGTAACTGCGCACCTCCCGGCCCAGATAGTTGGAGGCCGCCCCGACGCGGGTACACAACACCCCATGCGGGGCCATGACCTCGCGCAATCGGGCATAAAATTCCCTGGTGAAGAAACGGTTGGCGCGGGCGCTGGAGGGGTCGCCGGTCAGGATCAGCGCCAGGTCCGGTTTTTCGGTTGGCTCCATGCGGTTGACGAAGGCGCGGCCATCGGAAAAATTCAGGCTCAGGCGCGGGTCGTCGAGGGGGAAGGGGAGATGGGGGCGGATCATGTCGAACGCCGTGCGATCCTCTTCCACGGCGACGACGCGTGTCACCGAGGGGTGGGTCAGGAGCACCGTGGCCAGGCCGTCCGCCACCCCGCCGAACAGGAGGATCCGGTGTGGCGCATCGGCCAGGGAGACGAAGAAGGCCGCCTCCATGGCCATGCGGGTGGCATTGGGAAAACTGGCGCCGATGCGGCCGTCGGAGATGACGGAGAACTGTTCGCCGCGCGCGCCCAGGGCGGTGTGGCCGAGGCGGCTTTCCACCGAGGCCAGCAGGCGCAATCCGGGGTGGACCGCCTGGAAGCGCAGGCGTTCCATCTCTTGCTGGAGGTAGGGGCCGAGGGGGGTCAGCCAGAGTGTCAGGCCCGCTGCCAGGGTCAGCGCGCCAGCGAGCCGGCGGCCAGGGGGGGATGCGGCCAGAATGGCCCCGCCCAGGGCAGCGGCGGTGATGCCCAGGATCGACCATGCGTGCAGATGTTCCACCAGGACGAAGACGTACAGCAGCGCCCCGGCCAGGGCGCCCAGGGCCTCCATGACGTAGAGGGTGGTGACGCCCCCGGTGTTGGGTTGATTCTTGCACGCCATGGGGAAGAGCAGGCCCAGGATCCAGCCGGTGGGGGCGGTCAGCAACAAGGCCACTGCCAGCAGGTTGCCCAGGGGGATGAACTCCCCGGTGGGGGTCTCCCAGAGGAAGCGGATCAGGCGGATGGCGACGATTTGCCCGGCCAGGGCGAGGGGGAGGAGGGCGGCCAGGGGGGCTATGCCATCCCCGGCGGGACGGCGGGTGCCCATCCACGCCCCCAGGCCGATCCAGCCCAGCCAGCCGCCGTAGAAAGCGCCGATGCTGATTTCGTTGCCGTGGAACGCCACCAGGAACTCGCGCGCCAGCAACGCCTGGGCGATCTGGGAGAAACCTCCCAGGCAGAAGAAGAGCAGCGGCAGGCGGGAGAGGGGGAGGCCGTTCATGGAGAAGAGCATAGCGCAAACCCCTGGCGGGTGTCATCCCGCGAAAAGGAGATGGTACGGATGCGGGAGTGGATTCGGCGCGGTTTGGAGGCGCTGGCGGCAAACCGCCTGGAAGAGGCGGCGGCGGCCTTCGCAGCGGCCCTGGAGCAGGCGCCGGACGAACCGGAACTGCTGGCGCTCGCGGCCTCGGTGGCCCATCGGCGCGGGGAGCACGCGCGGGCGGTGGCATGGTTCGGACGGGCGCTGGCGGCATGTCCGCGCCGGGCCGACTGGCACGCCGGATTGGGTCAGGCGTTGCGCGCCATGGGCCGGAACGCCCCGGCCCTGGAACGGCTGCAAGATGCGGTCCGGCTGGATCCGGACCATCCCGACCTGAGACTGAATCTGGGGGTCGCGCTCCAGGAGGCGGGGCGGGTGGAAGAGTCCCTGGAGCACTACCAGGCGGCCATTGCCCTGGACCCCCGGCTGGCGGCGGCCCATTATGACCTGGGCGGGGCCTGTCAGGCCCTGGGGCGGCTCCAGGAGGCGGAAGCGGCCTACCGGGAGACGGTTCGTCTGCAGCCCGATCACTTCCGTGCCCATTATAATCTGGGGATGGTGTTGTCCAACGATGGCCGCGATGCGGAGGGGCACGAGGCGTTCCGCGCGGCCTGGCGCATCGCGCCCGGCTATGCCCGCGCCCGCTGGAAGATGCTGCTGGATCTGCCGGCCCTGGTGATGGAGGAAGGGAGCATCGCGCCTTTGCGCCAGCGCTGGCGCGACGGGGTGGAGCAACTCCTGGAGGCGCCCCTGGTCACGCCGGGGGAGATCCGCGAGGCCTGGGAGGCGGCCTCGGCGGTGAGCCATTTTTATCTGAATTATCACGACCACAACGACCTCGCGGAACAGACACGGTATGGCGGCCTGTTGACGAAAGTGGCCACGGCCGCCTTTCCGGCCTTTGCGCAACCCCTGGAGCGGCGACCCCCTGGGGAAAAACTCCGGGTGGGATTCGTGTCGTCGTTTCTGCACGGTCATTCGATCTTCAAGACCCACGGTCGCTGGATCACCGGGCTGGATGCGCACCGTTTTGTCTTTTATACCGGGACCATCCATGATCTGTCCCTGAAGTTCATCCAGGAGCGGGTGGAGGGATTTTATCACTTTCCTCCCTCAACGCCCGCGTCGGAGTTGATCGAGGCGCTTGTCCGGGCCAGGCTGGATGTGTTGATTTATACCGATCTGGGCATGGACCCGCGCCTGCATCCCGTCTCGGCTCTGCGTCTGGCCCCGCTGCAGTGCAATGGCGGCGGCCATCCGGTCACCTCCGGGGTGGAAGCTGTGGATTTGTTTTTCTCCAGTGACCTGATGGAGCCGGAGAACGGCCAGGAGCACTATTCCGAGCGGCTGGTGCGGCTGCCCAATCTGGCGAGCTGCTATCCCCGCCCCAAAACCGCCATGGCCCGTCCGCCGGAGGGGTGGCAGCCGGGCCGGGTCAATTACGTGAACCTGCAAAGCCTGTTCAAGCTGCTGCCGCAACACGACGAGGTCTATCCCCGCATCGCCCGCCAGGTGCCGGGGAGCCGGTTTTTTTTCATAGAGGTCACCGGGCGGGTCGCGGAGCTGTTCCGGGAACGCCTGCAACGCGCCTTCGCCCGCTTCGGCATGGATGCCGGGGAGTATTGCCGGCTGCTGCCCCGCATGGGGCAGGAGGCCTTTTTCGGCCTGGCGAAAGGTGCCGACGTCATCCTGGACGGCATCGCCTGGTCCGGCAACAACAGCTCGCTGGAGGCGCTGGCGTTCGATGTCCCGATCGTGACCCTGGCCGGCCGGTATTTTCGCAGCCGTCACACCCTGGGCATTCTGCGGCGCATCGGGGTGGAGGATACCGTGGCGCGGGATATCGACCAATTCGTCGATCTGGCGGTGCGGCTCGGCCTGGAACCCGGCTTGCGCGCCGGGATCTCCGAACGGATCGCCAGTCGCAAGGAACTGCTCTACGAGGACGAGTCGGTGCCCCGCGCGCTGGGAGAGTGTCTCATCAAGCTGGCGAACGGCCTGGAAATCTGCTAGAGTACCATCATTCCATCGCAGCCAACCTGAAACGGAAGATCTAAGTCTGCAAGGTGGATATCCTCAAATGGATTGCCGGGATGTGCGTGGCCCAGGCCGCGCGGATCATCGGCGCCATGTTCGCGATGCTCAAGCTGCATTAGGACTCCCATGCGATTCACGTCCACGGAACTCCCTGAAGTCATTCTCGTCGAACCGCGCGTCTTTGGCGACCAGCGGGGTTTCTTCATGGAGACCTATCACCAGGAGCGCTTCCACGCGGCGGGCATCACCGCAGCCTTTGTCCAGGACAACCATTCCGGCTCCACGCACGCGACCTTGCGCGGTCTTCACTACCAGGAGCCATACGCCCAGGGCAAGCTGGTGCGGGCGGTGAGCGGATCCATCCTGGACGTGGTGGTGGACATCCGGCGCGGATCGCCCCGCTTCGGGCGCTGGACCGCCATGGAACTCTCGGCGGAAAACCGTCGGCAGTTGTGGGTGCCCGCCGGGTTCGCCCACGGTTTCGTCGTGCTCTCCGCCGAGGCGCAGATCGTCTACAAGGCCACCGATCTCTATCACCCGGAGGCCGAGCACGGCATCCTCTGGGACGATCCCGACCTGGCCATCGACTGGGGCGGGGTGACCCGGCCCATCCTCTCCGACAAGGACCGCGCCTATCCCCGCCTGGCCGACGCCAGGGTGTTGCCGACATATCGCCTTAATGGGCAGGGCTTGTAAAACTTTTATTTAGAAAGCGTGAACCGTGTCTTTGCTCCCGCAAGACCGTCCACCCCTTGCCCGAACGGCTATCCCTGGCCGTCTCGTCATATGAAGGAATGTTTATCGTCTATTGCAAATCTGCAATCCATGGCCTGTGGCCCGTTGCGCGCTCGCAATCCATCACCTGGTATCATGATTGATTTTGCTTGATAATTCTTTTGGCATGTCTTCTGCCTTGCAGGTAAGGTTGATCCATCGTGCAAACGTCACTGCCCGCCAAGGTCGGCGATGGCAAGAGATTCAGGAGAGAGCGGCCATGTCGTACACCGTTGCTGTGCCGATTGTCGGTCTGGAACAGGTTCAGGAAATGACCGATGCTGAAAAAGATGTATTTAATGATGTAACAAAAATTCATGCATTCTCAAGCAATCACTATTACCTTTCGTTGATAGATTGGCGGGATCCCCGCGACCCCATTCGCCGCCTGGTGATCCCCGCGTCTCAGGAGTTGGATGCGTGGGGTAATGATGATCCTTCGCGCGAGGCGTCCCATACCCCGATTCCTGGCCTGCAACACAAATATGGCAGCACGGCCTTGCTGTTGGTCTCCAATCGATGCGCCAGCATCTGCCGGTACTGTTTTCGCAAGCGCATCTTCCGGCAGCATCATTCGGAAATGGTGGGTGATTTCAATCGTGTGCTGGAGTATTTGCGCGCGCGCCGGGAGATCACCAACATCCTGTTGACCGGTGGGGACCCCTTGATGCTCACCACCGGGCGACTGGATGAGATCCTCACCCGCCTGCGGGAGATCGAACACATCGGCATCATTCGCATTGGCAGCAAGATGCCAGCCTTCATGCCGCAACGGATCAACGACGATCCCGAACTGTTGGCGATGCTGCGGAGTCATTGCCAAGCCGACAAGCGGATCTATTTGATCACGCATTTCACGCATCCCAGGGAACTGACCCGCCAGGCCATCGCGAGTGTGGACGCGCTGCTCGGTCATGGCATGATCGTCGCCAATCAATGCCCCCTGATTCGTGGCATCAATGACGATGCGCGGGTGTTGGCCACGCTCTTGCGCCGTTTGGCATGGATCGGGGCGCCGGCTTATTATCTCTTTCAGTGTCGTCCGGCAAGGGGTAACCTGCATTTCACGGTGCCACTGGAGGAAGGCATCATGATCTTCAACGAGGCGAAGGCCAACTGTTCCGGGTTGGCGAAACGGGTGCGCTATGTGATGTCCCATCCCAGTGGCAAGATCGAAATGATCGGGCTGACGGAGGAGTCCGTCATCTTTCAGTATTGGCAGGCCGCCGATCGCCGGGAATTCAATCGCGTGTTCACCGCTCCCCGGAATCCGCGCGCCCTCTGGTTGGACGATTATCCGACCACCAGTCCCCAGAGGGCGCTGCGGGGAGAGAGGGAGAGTAAAAAACTGAAAAAATATTTCATCGGCATGTCTCTAGTTCGTGTTTGACAAACGCCAGATACCATTCATCAGGATTTTTGTCGATAATATTTCTTCTTGCCAATTCGGTGAGGCAGCAAAGGACCACGTCGTAGGATTGGTAGCAATAGTGCAACAGGATCACCATTTGTTTGAGCCGCTCATCCGACAGTGACTCCATGTCGAGAAAATTGGCGACATAGACCATCTCCGCCACCAGCAGTTGATTGAGGGAAGCGCGCAAGTCGTTGTTGATGATCAATGGTTTGACGCCCCATTTTTTGATCGACGAAAAGGCGTGCGGAATCAATCCCATGGACCGCAACTCCCCATCCAGTTCCCCGATGGTGGGTTGATGGTGATACAGAGGGATGAAGACGACTTCCAATTGGACCACCGCCACTTCGGCCAGTTTCCGCTTGCCATGCGCCAGGATCATCCGTTCGGAACCGCAAGCGTTGATTTTCAGGTGATCAATCAACGGAATCTCGTCCAGTTCGTCCATGGTTCTGGTTACGACGGGCTGTCGCTCGATCACTTCGGTGAATTTGTCGAACAGATGAAACGCCTGGCAATGTTTTTGGTTGGGTTCAAGGATGCTGGTCATGATCGGGGCGCGACAGACATGGAGTGCATGCACCCCGCCATCGCCGATAATATGATGATAGTATGTTTCGTATGGACTTTTATCGCGATTGAGGCGGTCCAAGGCATCGCTCTGGGGTTCGAAGCCGATCAGCCGGCATCGCCCCAACTGCAGCAGTGGCTGATAGTGGGCGGTGGGATCCGTTGGATTGGCGCCGACATCCACGATGGTCGTGGGCTGATCGACAGCCAGTCGTTCCAATAGAAGAGAAGCGGGCATGATCGTGCGCTCCTTGCAGGGTTGAAGAGGAATGGTGCTCAAACACAGGCCATGTGCCGTTGCCGTCCTCCTTGAGGAGAGACGACGCTCCGTATCGCCGGATCACATCCCGCAAAGCAGTTCATAGGCCTCGGTGATGGCGCGGAAGGAGGCCGCCTCCCCGCCCCGATCCGGGTGGTGGATTTTCGCCAGTTCCCGGTAGCGATGGCGAATCCCGGCGGCCGTGGCATCTCCGGCAAGCCCCAGGACCGTCAAGGCCTCCTCGCGGCCTTGGGCGCCGGCGAACCGTTTCCAGAACCACTCCAGCATCACCTTTACCTCCTCGCGGGTGGTTCCCGCCAGGCGGTCGAGATCCAGATAATAGCCGCGCAACGGATCGACCGGTTCCGGGAGTCGGTCGTCGCGCCACGGCAACAGCCGGATGGAGAGGCAGTGGATCGCCACATCGCCCTCCTGGCGGGTGCGCAACGCCCCTTGCAGCAGATACAGGTTATGAAACAACCGGAAATGGGTACGAAAAAGATTCAATTCGTCCGAGAGGTCGCAACCGGAGAAGGGCGCGATCCCGCGGCGTTTCAGGAGTTGCACCAGATCGTATTCCCGCAGGCCGTCGGGGTGGTCGCGCAGGATGTGGTGCAGCAAACCGGGCAGTGCGTCCATTGAGGGGTCACCCTTGACAAACGCTGGAAAGACTTGACAGTACGGGGGCACGGGTTCTATCGTGACCCATCCCGCCCCTTCCAAACTCTTTCATTAGGCGATAAACGACATGGCACGTCAATTGATCATCATGCGTCACGCGAAATCGGCCTGGGATACGGATGCCCTTTCGGACTTCGATCGTCCTCTGGCCAAACGGGGCATGCAGGACGCTCCGCGAATGGGTCAATGGCTGCAAGACAACGACCTGATTCCGGACTTCATCGTCGCCTCGCCGGCCCAGCGGGCCAAGGAGACCATTCTGGCGGTCTGCAAGGTGCTGGAGATCAAAAAGAAGGCGGTGCAGTGGGACGGGCGCATCTATGGCGCCGGCACCGAGGAGTTGCTGGAGGTGTTGGGCGAAGTCCCCAAGGGGACCAAAATCGTCATGATCGTCGGCCACAACCCCGGTCTGGAGATGCTCTATTCCTATCTGGTGGAGCGCAAGGCGCCAGAGGAGTCGGCCTTTTCCGAGGAGATGGGGGTCATCAAGACCGCCACCATCGCCCATCTGCGGATGCCGGACGACTGGGGCCGTCTGGCGCCCGGTTGCGCCACCCTGACCCGGTTGATCTCTCCCCGTGAACTGGCCGGGGTGTCGGAGGCCGAATGAAGGCCATCCTGGAATCCCTGAGCGCCGGACGTGACGGAAGCGTGGCACGGTTGAGCGAATTCCTGCGTTTTCCCACCATCTCCTGCGATCCCGGTCAGGCCGGGGCCATGGGGGAGTGCGCGGCGTGGCTCGCCGATCTCCTGGCGCGCTCCGGCCTGAACGACGCGCGGGTGCATGCCACCTCCGGTCACCCCATTGTCACCGCCTCCTGGCGGGGCGCGCCCGGCAGGCCCACCTTGTTGTTGTACGGCCACTACGACGTGCAGCCGGTGGACCCGCTGGATTTGTGGGATTCGCCGCCGTTCGAACCCCGCATTCACAACGATCGGATCTTTGCCCGCGGCGCGATGGACGACAAGGGCCAGGTCCTGATGCATCTCCATGCGGTGGCCGCCACCTTGGCGACCCATGGGCGTCTGCCGGTGAACGTGGTCTTTCTCATCGAGGGGGAGGAGGAGATCAGCAGTCCCTGCCTGCCCGATTTCCTGCGCGCCCACGCGGAGCTGTTGCGGGCGGACCTGGCCGTGGTGTCGGATTCCTACATGTGGGACGAGGGGATCCCGGCGATCACCACCAGCCTGCGGGGCCTGGTGGCCCTGGAGGTGACGGTCACAGGCCCCAATCGGGATCTCCACTCCGGCACCTATGGCGGCGCGGTGGCCAACCCGGTGGAGATGCTGGCGCGCATGCTGGCCACCCTCAAGGACGATCGGGGCCGGATCCGGGTTGCCGGTTTTCTGGACGAGGTGTTCCGGCCCTCGGATCGGGATCGTGACGCCTTGCTGGCGATTCCCTTCGACCGGCAGGAGTATTGCCAACGGATCGGCATCGCCACCGACTGGGGCGAGGCGGATTACGGCCTGCTGGAGCGGTTGTGGTTGCGGCCCACCATCGAGATCAACGGCATGTGGGGCGGATATTCCGGGCCGGGGGTCAAGACCGTGCTGCCGGCGCAGGCCCATGCCAAGCTCTCCATGCGGCTGGCCCCGGATCAAACCCCGGACCTGGCCGTGGAGCGGGTGACGCGCCATCTGCATGCCGTCACCCCGCCGGGCGTGACCGTGGAGGTGCGCCGCCTCGCGGGTGGCGGACTGCCCTGGCGTCTGCCCCCCGGTCTGCCCGCCCTGGACGCAGCCAAACGGGCGCTGCGCGAGTCGTTCGGCAAGGAACCCCTGCTGGTGGGCGAGGGGGCCTCCATTCCCATCGTGGGCGACTTTCAGGCCTTATTGGGCATCCCGTCCCTGCTGGTGGGCTTCGGCCTGCCGGACAGCGCCCCCCACTCCCCCAACGAGAATTTTCATCTCCCCAGTTTTCATGTTGGCACCGACAGCCTGGTGAGGATGTTTCATTACCTGGCCGACTGATGGAACCGGTGAAAAAAAAACTCCCCCCGGCGGACCGGGGGGAGGGCGATGGCAAGGAGGGGGATCAGGCGTCCGGGGGAGTGTCCGCATCGGCCAGGGACCAGGCGCCCTGGTTGTTGACCGCCAGGATCTGGAACAGCACCTTGACCACGCGCATCTCCTCGATTTCGAGGATTTGCAGGCGGCCATTGTCGAGTTTCACCACGTCGCCGACTTCCGGGATGCGGCCCAGGCGGCTGAAGACCAGGCCACCGATGGTGACGTAGCCGGTCTCGCGGGGGAACGGGAAGTTGAGGAGCAGTTCCAGATCGGAGACCCGTGTCTGTCCGGAGATTTCCCACTGGCTTCCCTTGAGTTTGCGGATGTTTTCCGGTTTGGTGAGGAGTTCGTCGCCTGGGTAGCGGCCCATCAGGCGGGAGATGATATCCGCCGGGGTGAGAATGCCCACCAGCGAGCCGTGTTCGTTGACCACCACGGCGAACTGGCGGCGGTTGTCGCGGAACTCCTTCCAGGCCTGGTTGAGCTTGACGTTGGAGGGGAGGATGATCGGATCGGTACGCATGAGGGTTTGAATCGGTTGTTGCAGGAATGCGGCGAGAGTGTCGCGGTTCTCCTCCATCAGCCGCACCAGCCGTTTCATGAAGATGGTGCCGATCACCTTGTCGCCTTCCATGACCGGGTAGGTATAGTGGCTGGTCTTGGCGAAGATCTCCAGGGCGTCGCCGATGGTGGCGTTGGCGGCCAGCGCCCGGACATCGGGTTTGGGGATCATGGCGTTTTCCACGCGCTCCTCGTCCAGGTCGAGCACGCCCATGAGCATGCGGCCCAGGTCATGATGGATGGAGCCGGAGCTGGCGCTGGCGTTGACCACCACGGTGAGTTCGTCCAGGGACATGGATCCCGATTCCCCGTGGCCGCCCCCCGACCCGACGATATCCCCCTGGCCGCAGACGGTGAGCAGCCAGTTGGAGGCCTTGTTCATCAGCCAGATCACCGGAATCCAGACGACGTACAGCCCGTTGACGATCCAGCCCACGCCACAACTGAGGAGTTCCGCCTTGTGGTAGGCCAGGACCTTGGGGGCGAGTTCCCCGCCGACGACGTGCAGGAAGGAGACGATGATGAACCCCATGACCAACCCGGTGAGGTTGCCCCAGGTGGCGGCGCCTTCGGCGGACATGAAAGCAGTGAAAAGAGCGGTGAAGCCGGGGGCCATCAGTTCCTTGAAGGCATCCATGCCGATGTAGCCAAGGGCCATGGAGACCAGCGTGATGCCGATCTGGGTCACGGCGTAGAAGCGGGTGGGTTCCTCGTGGAGCAGCTTGACGATTTGGGCATTCTTGTCGCCCATGTCGGCCAACTGTTTGATGCGGCTGCGTCGCGCGGCTGTGATGGCGACCTCCGCGCCCACGAAGAAGGCGTTGCCCGCCACCAACGCCAGAATTGCCACCAGCTTCCCGAATAATGCGATGTCCATCTTCAACTCCATTAAAGGTGGAAACTTCAGAATCCTCCCCCCGCGCCACCTGGTGCTTGGGGAACGATGGGCGACTCGAACCGGCTGTGCGGTTCCGACCCCATCCTCACGGCGTTTGAGCCATGGATTCCCGGCCGTTTCCTGATAAAGCCGGATTATCTGGCTATAGAATCCATCGATTTTTTTTGGTGGGCAAGGAAAAAATGGTGTGAAAACGGTTTTTTTATTAAGGGATGTTTCAGCTGACCTTTTGACGATACGGAGGCGCAATGGAGCAAGTGGGCTTGGGGGTACTGCGTGGAGCGACTTTCGCGGGGGGGTGTTTCTGGTGCATGGAGCATCCGTTCGATGTGTTGGAGGGGGTCTTGTCCACCACGGTGGGCTATGCCGGGGGGCGGGTGGCGAATCCGGGTTACGAGGCGGTCTGTTCCGGGGCGACCGGGCATGCCGAGGTGGTGCGGGTGGAATATGACCCGTTGCGGATCGACTACCGGAAGCTTTTGGAGGTTTTCTGGAAAAACATCGACCCGACCACGCGGGACCGGCAATTCTGCGATGTGGGCAGCCAGTATCGGACGGTCATCTTTTACGAGGACGAGGAGCAGAAGCGGCTGGCCGAGGCGTCGTTGGCGGAGTTGAACCGGGTCAAGCCGTTTGCCGAGGCGGTGGTGACGGAGATCGTGCCGTTGGACCGTTTTTGGCCTGCCGAGGAGTATCATCAGGATTACTATCGAAAGAATCCCTTGCGCTATGGCATGTATCGCGCGGGCAGCGGGCGGGATGCGCGCCTGGCCGAGTTGTATAACGATTGACAAATGCCTGAACCCAACGCCATCCTGCAACTCTGGATGCCCTTCAAGCCACTCGTGGGGGTGACTTCGATTCACACCCGTCAGGAGTATGAGCATGCGCGCGCCATGATCGATTCACTGCTCACCGTGACCGGTGACGATGAAGCGCATCCGTTGGCCGACTGGCTGGATTTGCTCTCCGATCAGGTGCAGTGCTACGAGGATGAACATTGCCCCATTCCCAAGGCCGAACCGCGCGAGGTGTTGCGCTTGCTGATGGAGCAGCACGGCCTCAAGCAGGGCGACCTGAAGGAGTGCGCGCCGCAAAGCCGAATCTCCGACATTTTGAGCGGCCATCGTTCCATTAGCAAAGAGATCGCCAAACGGTTGGCGCGTCGATTTCGGGTGCATGCAGACGTGTTTTTATAGACGACACCAGCCGTTTGATTCTGGCTGGCCGCCTCCGTCGCCGTGGGTTCGGAGGTGGGTATGGGATAAACCGTACCTATTTTGGGATGCGTAGTTTTTCAACTTCGGGATCCAGAGAATCTTTCACCCACAGTCGGTCTGCAAGTTCGCAAGGAGTTTGATTGATTTCATCCTGAAATTTCGTCACGCGGTCAATGAGTTATCGGATGGATGAGTGGTAAAATTTGATGTTCGAAATTTTGCGTCCCAGAATCAGCAGTTCTTGTCGCTTGTCCGCAAAGCGACCGGTCTTGAGATGGTCCTGGGCAATTGTCGTCCGCATCTTCGCTCGACTCTACCCTGGCCTGATGATTGATTTGAATAATCAAGATAGCCTATACTTTTCATAATGGCAAGAGGGGGGCGTTCATGCGACAAAAATAAAGACAGGGTATTGCTTTGTTGTATCCAATCTGATACACTATATGCCATGTATACCATTCAACAAACCAGCATCTTTGCGGAATGGCTTGCCGGGCTGCGGGACTTGCGCGCCAAGGCGGCGATAGTGCGTCGCTTGGCTCAGGCGATGCGAGGCAATCTTGGAGATGTAAAATCAGCCAGCGAATCGGTGTTGGAAATGCGCATCGATATCGGACCTGGCTACCGGATTTATTTTGTCAGACGCGGGCAGATTCTGATTTTGATCTTGTGCGGTGGCGACAAATCCAGCCAGACACGGGATATCAAGCTGGCGCATCAATTGGCAAGGGAACTGGCATCATGAACACCACTATCTCCGATTTCGATCCAGCCGCCTATCTCGACAACGAAGAGATGATCGCAGAATATATTTCTCAAGTTCTGGCAGACGGCGACACGGAAGAGTTGATGAGCGCCCTCGGTCATATCGTCAAGGCGCGCGGCATGAGCAAAATTGCCCAAAGCACAGGATTGGGCCGGGAAAGCCTGTACAAGGCCTTGACCCCTGGCGCGCAACCCCGCTTCGCAACCGTCATGAAGGTGATCCGGGCACTGGGCATCAAACTCCATGCCGTGCCGGTGTGAGAATCAAGGCCGCAAGGCAATCTTGATGACCGATGCCCCGGAAACCTGCTGCCGGAGCGCCTCCACTCCCTGCTCCAGTGGATAAATCGCCGTCAGCAGCGGGGTCACGGCCACCAGTTTTCTTTCCAACAAACGCAACGCGGCGGGAAAGGGACCACAACGGGAACCGGTCAAGGTGATCTCATCCACGGTCAACCCGGCGAGATCCAGGGGCAGGGGGGACAACAATGCGCTCTTGAGCACGATCCGGCCACGGGGGCGCACCAGACGCCGGGCCAGGGCAAAACCGGACGGGGAACCGGAACACTCCACCACCACATCCCACTCCCCCTCGGCCTGAGGAGTGGTCACCACCGGAATGCCGCGCGACTGCAAAACCCGCCACTTCTCCGGATGACGACCGATCACCAGCAACTCGCAACCGGTCAGGGCCACCACCTGCGCCACCAGCAGCCCCAGCTTGCCATCCCCCACCACCGCCACCCGCGCGTCGGGGGGAATATGTACCTGCTGCAAGATTTCCAAAGCGGCGGCCAGGGGTTCCGTGAACAACGCCGCCTCGTCGGGCAGAGCGTCGGGAACCGGATGCAGATTGGCGATGGGAAGTGTGAAAAATTGGGCAAAAACTCCGTCCCGGCCACGGATTCCCAAAACGGTGCGCTGCAAACAATGAGAAAAGTCACCGCGCCGGCACGCAGGACAGACGTGACAGGTGATAGAAATCTCCCCAACCACCCGGCGCCCCTGCCATTCCGGATGGCCGGGGGCCGCGACCACCCGGCCCACGAACTCATGACCCAAAACCCCACGAAACCCGCCATACCCGTTCAGGATCGCCTGATCCGTGGCGCATACCCCCATCAGGGAGGGAGCGATCAACGCCTCCCCTGCCAGCGGAGTTGGCACTGGTGCAAAACAATCGAATGTCAGGCGGCCCTGGTCGTACACCAGGGCACGCATGACGTTCAAGTCAGGGTTGAGTGTCGTCATACTCCCGTTCCAGGGCGTTGGCGTGCTTGCCCTCCTGCTCGGCCAGGAACAGCAACGCGGTGCGTGCCTCCTCTTCCGTGACCTGGCTGGCCAGTTCCCGGTAGAGCCGCTGCGCCTTCTTCTCCCGCTTGGCGGCCAACAACAACGCCTCCTCGTATCCGATCGAACCGTCGGCGCGTTCCTCGGCCACCAGGTAATCGGCGAGCTTCAGGTCCGGATCGGGAAAACGCCGCTTGCCCCCCGACGGCAACCTGCCCATCGCCAGGATCGCCTCCAGGCGCCGCTTGTGCTCCTCCTCCTCGCGGGCGTGCGCCACCATGATATCCCGCTGGTCGGCGGTCCTGGAGCGGGCCGCCATCTCGCGATAAAAGGCCGCCTCTTCCTCCTCGTGGTTGATGGCGAATTGAATGATCTCTTCAAAGCTGTGCATGATCTCGTCTCCTCTCAATCAGCTCCACGGGAGTTGCAATTCGCGCATGAACGCGCCAAAGGCCAGCTCCCGGCTATCGGCGGCCACTGCGGCCAACTGCGGAACCAGCCCGGTGGGAATCACCCGGCCAACCGTCAGCGCCATCAAGGGGGCCAACTCCGCCACCTCGGCGGCCAGTTCGCGACGCAAGGCGGTCAACGTGGCCATTTCCGTCTCCCCGGCCAAGGCCGCCAGCACGGCATATCCGTTCAGCTCGCTGGCGTCCGGCAGCCCGTTGCGCAACATGGTCAATGCCCCATCCCGGTTCAGGAAGGCACCCTCGCTTTGCAGAGAATCGCTCATGGCCAGATTGATCTCCGCCAGTTCCACCGGCTCGCCGGAATGGATGGCGATCACCCTGGCCTTCTGCTCCACCGCCACCGGTACATTCACCACCACCAGGCAATCCACCGGAGTCGTGGCCTTCCAGGGGGTCGCGCCCAACCGGGTCAACAAGGCGATATTGGCCTCGCCCCGGATCTTTCCATAAGGCCTGGCGGGTTGCTGCACCGCCTCCCCACTGGTGAAATAAAAGCCGGCGTTGTACTGCCGCGCCAGCCGCGCCGCAGCATACGTCTCCTCCACCGTAAGCCGCGCCGACACCACCACCGCCGGCTGCCGCGCCCCGGAAAGCAGCGACCTCGCCCCGGCCATGGCGTCGGCGTCGTTGTGGTTGGCCTGACGCATCCGGCGATGGGAGAAACGACCCTCCGCGCAGATCACCGCCCCATTGACCGGGTCGCCGTCGATGGAACTCACCTTCACCACCCGGCCCTCGGCCACATACACCCGCAGGCCGCAACCACGGCTGCAACGGGTGCAGGTGGTCTCCTCCGCGTCCCAGATCCAGGGTCCGGCCTCCTTGCCGGAGTTGTTGGAGAGCGTGCCGGTGGGACAAAGGTCGATGCACATGCCGCAGGCGTCGCAGCCGGTCTCCTGCAACGGGTCGTCGAAGTTCGGACCCACGCGGGTGACGAAACCACGATTGATGAAGCTCAGGGCATGGATGTCGCGCACCTCGGCGCACACCCGCACGCAGGAGCCGCAGGTGATGCACTTGTCCGATTCGATGCGTACCAGCGGATGACGGTTGTCCGGGAGATACTGGCGCTTCTTGCCCGCCAGCCGTTGCTCGGTGGCCCCGTAGTGGGTCGAGTAGTTGCGCAGGTCGCAGTCGAAACGGGCCGTGCAGCCGCATTCGATGCAGCGCGTCGCCTCGGCCATGGCCCGCACCTGGTCCAGACCCACGTTGATGGGCGCCCAGCCGTCCCCGGCCAACCGCTGCGTCGCCGGATGGGTGCTTTCCAGGGCACGCTTCTTGTGGACGTAACGGGGGGCGAAGTCGGCCATTTCCAGGTCCTGCAACCGTCCGCGGGAGATGGCGTAGGGTTTTGTCAGTTTCACCTCGGCGCCGCGCAGATAGAGATCCATGGCCAGCGCGGCCCGGCGTCCCTCGCCCACGGCGCGGATCAGGATGTCTGGCCCGAAGGCGCAGTCCCCGGCGGTGAACAGACCGGGAATGCTGGTGGTCTGGGTTTTTTCGTCATAGACGAAGGTCTGCCAGCGGGTGGTTTGCGGTTTTTCCGCCTCCCCCTCGATGCAGCTCAGATCCGGATCCTGGCCGATGGCCGCGATGATCAGATCGAAGGGCAGATCCTCCTCGCTGCCCTCCAACGGCACCGGACGACGGCGTCCGGAGGCGTCCGGTTCGCCCAGCGTCATGGTGACCACCCGCAGCCCGTTGGCCCGGCCATCGGCCACCAGCACCTCCACCGGCGCGGTCAGGAGGCGGAATTCGACACCCTCCTCGTGGGTCTCCTCCTGCTCCACCGGCAGGGCGGGCATCTCCTTCTGGCTGCGCCGGTAGACCAGGGTCACCTCCGCGCCCAGACGCCGCGCCACGCGGGCGCAGTCCATGGCCGTGTCGCCGCCGCCGATCACCGCCACCCGCCGACCGGTCTCCACCGGCTCGCCCAGCACCACCTTGCGCAGAAAATCCACCCCACCCATCACCCCTGGGACATGTTCGTTGGGCACCCGCATCGGTTTGGCCAGATGGGCGCCGATGGCCAGCAGAATCGCCTCGAACCCCCGCGCCTTGAGATCGCTCAGGGTGAAATCACGCCCCAGCTTCTGGTTGTAATGGACCGTCACCCCCTGGTCCAGAATGGCCCGGATCTCCCGGTCCATGATGTCCCAGGGCATGCGGAAGCGGGGAATGCCGTAGCGGGCCATGCCGCCCAGGGCGGGCAGGGCCTCGAAGATCTCTACCCCGTGGCCGGCCTGGCGCAGGAAATGGGCGGCGGACAACCCCGCCGGACCCCCGCCGACGATGGCCACCCGCTTGCCGGTGGCATTGCCCGGCGGCGGCACGAACGGGCCATGGGAGAGATCGTATTCTGAAGAGAACCGCTTCAACGGGTTGATGGCCACCGGTTCGTCCACCAGTCCGCGCCGGCATTGGGACTCGCACGGGTGGGGACAGATGCGACCGCAGACTACCGGCAGGGGGTTGCGCTGCTTGATCAGCCGCACCGCCGCATCGAAGTCGCCGTTGGCGATGTGGGCGATGTAGCCCTGAATGTCGATCCCCGCCGGACAGGTCGCCTCGCAGGGGGCGATGCAGTCCCCGGCGTGGTCGGAGAGCAGCAGGTCCAGCGCCATGCGCCGGCTCTTGTTGACCTCCTCGCTGTCGGTGCGGATCACCATGCCGGGGGCCACGCGGGTGGCGCAGGCCGGCAGCAGGCCGCGTGCCTTTTCCACCTCCACCACGCACAAAAAGCACGAGGCGAAGGGTTTCAGGCGGTCGTCGTGACAAAAGGTCGGTATGTGAATCCCCTGGGCCTCGGCGGCCTCGCGGATGGTGGCGTCGGCGCGCACTTCCACTGCGCGGCCATTCAGGGTGATGGAGATCTTGTCGCTCATGAGCCTCTCTCCTCGATCAGGCCGCGAGAATGGCGTCGGGGTTACAAACCTCCACGCACATGCCGCAGTTGATGCAGATTTTCTGGTCGATGACCCAGCTGTCGGGCTGCTTCAGGGTGCCGGCGATGGCGTTCACCGGGCAGTAGCGTTGGCAGATCGAACAGCCGGTACACTTGTCGTTTTGGATGGTGTGGGTGATCAGTCCCTTGCACACCCCGCCGGGACACCGCTTCTCCTGAACGTGGGCGATATATTCGTCGCGGAAGTATTTCAGGGTGGTGAGCACCGGGTTGGGCGCGGTCTGGCCCAGGCCGCACAGGGTGGCGGTCTTGATGCGCGGGGCCAGCTCCTCCAGGGTCTCGATGTCGGCCATGGTCCCCTCGCCGTCGCAGATGCGGGTGAGGATTTCCTTCATGCGCAGGGTGCCGATGCGGCAGAAGGTGCATTTGCCGCACGACTCGTTCTGGGTGAACTCCAAAAAATAGCGCGCCAGGTCCACCATGCAGGACTTGGAGTCGGTCACCACCATGCCGCCGGATCCCATGATCGCGCCGGTGGCGTTGATCGCCTCGTACTCGATGGGGGTGTCGAAGAGCCGTTCCGGGATGCAGCCGCCGCTCGGTCCGCCCAGTTGCACCGCTTTCAGGGGCCGGTTGGAGGCCGAGCCACCGCCGATCTCCTCGATGACGTGGCGGATGGTCACCCCCATGGGGACCTCCACCAGGCCGCCCCTGGCCACGGCGCCAGCCAGGGCGAACACCTTGGTCCCGGAGCTGGCCGGCGTGCCGATGGCCGCGTAGGCCGCGCCGCCGTTATTGATGATCCAGGCCAGGTTGGCCAGGGTTTCCACGTTGTTGATGATGGTGGGCTTGCCGAACAGACCCTTGATGGCCGGAAACGGTGGCCGGATGCGCGGCATGCCGCGTTCGCCTTCGATGGAGGCCATCAGCGCGGTCTCCTCGCCGCAGACGAAGGCCCCGGCCCCTTCCTTGATGCGCACGTCGAAATCGAAGCCGGTCCCCAGGATGCCGTGTCCCAGGAATCCCGCCGCGCGGGCGTCCTCGATGGCCTTGCCGAAGAACTGCACCGCCAGCGGGTATTCGGCGCGGATGTAGGCGTAGCCCTTGGAGGCCCCGATGGCGTAGGCGGCGATCAGCATCCCTTCCAGGACGCTGTGGGGATCCCCTTCCAGCAAGGAGCGGTCCATGAAGGCGCCGGGGTCACCCTCGTCGCCGTTGCAGATCAGATATTTCACTTCTCCGGGTGCGTTGCGCGCGAAGCCCCATTTGGTGGCGGTGGGGAAGCCCGCGCCGCCGCGGCCACGGATTTTCGAGGTCTTGACCTCCTCGATGACCGCTTCCGGGGTCATGCCGGAACGCAGAATCCTTTCGATGGCGGCATATCCGCCCCGTGCCCGATACTGCTCCAGGGAGGTGGGATTCAACTGGCCGACGTTGCGCAGGGCGATGCGGGTCTGCATGGCCAGATACTTGCCGCCCTCGGCGTTGGGGTCCTCGCTGGAGCGGATCAGCAGCGCCGCCGGCAGGTCGCCGGTGCCGCGATGGAACTGCACCACCTTGGGCAGGTTCTTTTTGGTGAGGTTGCCCCACAGGTATTTATGGCCAGTGGGATTGGTGATTTCCACCATGACTTCGCGGTGGCACATGCCCACGCAGCCGACGCTCTTGAACGTGGCCTCTGGGAACCGTTTTTTCAGAAGGTCGGTGATCTCCGGGGCGCCGGCCGCGATGCCGCAGGTCCCTTCGCCGATGGTGATGATCCATTGTCCGGTGCTCATGAAGGCATCTCCCATAATCATTCCGCAGATTCCTGGAGGGCCAGGATTTCGTTGTGCTCGCGGGCGTGTTTGTGCAGATGGCGTTGGGCATCCGCGCCTTTGAGGTTCGGGAAGGCCTGGCCATCGATGAGCATGACCGGCGCCAGGCTGCAACAGCCGATGCAGGCCACGTTTTCGACGGTATAGGAGCCGTTGGTCGCCGTATCCTGTTCCGGATCCCCGATGCCCAGGGCGTGGCGCAGGGAGGTGTTGAGGCGATCCGCGCCCTGCACGTGGCAGGCGGTGCCGTGGCACACCTTGATCATGTGGCGTCCCACCGGTTTCAGGCGGAACTGGGCGTAGAAGGTGGCCACGCCGAACAGTTGGCTGGCGTTGATGCGGGTCCGTTCGACCACGAGGTTCATCGCCTTGCGGGGCAGGTAACCGTATGCCGTCTGGATGGCCTGCAACAGCGGCACGGCGGCGGACGCATCGGATCCGATGGCGTCGATCCAGCCCTGCACGTGATCCGGGTCCACTACGGCTTCCAAAGAGGCATTGCTCACGATCCGATCTCCTGGCTTGTGGGTGGTACGTTGGGAAAGCGAGGCGACAACGGTATATTATCATATGCTGAAATGGCAAGGGGGTTTGTGCGTCTGGTCGGCAATCGCTGCCGCATGCTTTCGGTAAAGCAGGGCGCGGTTTACGGCATCCGCCATTGCGGGTTTTCCAGCGTGCCGGAGAGGGTCACGACAATGGGTTGCCCGCGGGCCAGGGACTGACCCATCAAGCCGCCTGGATTCGGTTTGATGGGTTGTACCCGCAGCTCCCCCTCGACCCGGCTGGCGCGCGGGTCCGGCCAGGCCGCGCGCAGGGTGATCTGGCCGGTCAATGCGATTTCGCCCTTGCCCGCCAGCTTGATCTCCATCACGTCCTTCTCCCTGACCGTGGCGGTGAGGGTGCAGGGATCCATGCGGGCGCCGAACGCCGTCACGTCCCGCAGCACGACCTCCCAGGAGCCGCCGTCCATGTGCGTGGCGTCGGTGACACCGCTCAACCAGCCGTTGCCCTCCCCGCGTCCCCGGATTTCTGCGGCCATGGGGCCGAGCCACAGGCCCATCGGACGGGAGAGATCCCCGATTGTCGCCCGCCACTCCAGACGGCCCTCGCGCCCGTTCCAGGCCGCTTCCCCAACCGCTTCGACCGTTTCGAGGCGCAGGCGATAATCCACGCCGAGCCGACCGAGCAGCAGGGGCCAGGGCCGGGGACGCACAGCGAGCCGTTCGATGGGTTTGTCCTGGGAAAAGAGCGGCGGATGCATGCGGACCTCCTCCAGCGTCACCCCGTCCCAGCCCACGGTCATGGCGCGCCAGCTCATCCGGTTGCCGGTGGCCTCCCTCAGCCACCCTTCCACCCTGTCACCGGGCAGCAGGATCACCAGTCCGATCAGATAGGCGATCAGCATGACCCCGCACAGGGCAATGGCGGTGTTCCTGTTCACAGCAGTCCGATCTCCAGGGCCAGGGCGATGCCGACGCCATCCTTTTCCGCCCGCTTGATCTCGCCACGCACGACGCGCAACCGGGGCACGGACTCCAGACGTTGCAAAAAGCGCAACGCGGTCTCCATGGGAATGGCCTTGAGGGTCAGATCCGCCTTCTCGCGGAATCCGCCTTCGTTCCCTTTTACCGGAATCGGCGCGATCTGTTGCATCTTGTCGGTCAGTTGAAAGGCGGCGCTCTCCTTTTCCAGCCAGGGGAGCAGCGAGGGGACCTCCTCGCCGCCCGGAGCGGCGGCGCGTGCGGGTTTGCCGCCGGAGGATTCCTCCTTGACGCGGGCGGCCAGGGGGGTCACCTCCCGCAGGATGGCCTCTTGTGTCCGCGCCTTCTCTTCCTGGCGCCGGACCTCGCCGTCGATCCACGCCAGGCCGTTGATCGTCAGCGCGGCCAGGAGCAGTGCCAGTCCCGGAAGCGTCAGGCGGCGTTTGAGCGTGGCATTCATAACAACCCCAGCCGGAAATGGACCTGTTTGGTTTCGGGCAGGATGCGCGCCTCGTCCATGCGCGTCTCCTTGCCACCCGTCGCCTGCTTCAAGGCGGCGCGCACCTGGTCCAGGTGGTTGTAGGAGGGGACCTCGCCGGTCAGTTGCACCTCGCCCGGCTCATGGCGCAGCCGCAGCCATTTCACCTGGGTTTCTGCGGGCACGGCGTTCTGGATGATGCCGATCCAGGTGGCCATGCCGGGAAAATGACCCTCCCGCTGTCCCGCCTGGCCCAGGGCCTGTTTCAACTGCGCCACCGGGTCCACCATGACCGGGATGTGGGGCAGGGCCTCCCGGAAGGCGGTTTCGGTCGCGCTCCTGGTCTGTTCGAAGCGGCTTTTGGCCTGGCTGTAACGGAGCAGTTCCTGGCCGCTCCAGGTCAGCAGCAGGGCAGCGGCCAGCAGCGCGGCGGGCCGCCAGGGATGCCACCAGGAGCGCCACTCCCGTTCGCCGCCGCCGTCGAGAAAATTCAGCAGGCGCCCATGGCTCCCCTGCGTCGCGGTCAGGGCCAGCCCGGCGGAGCGCAGCCACTCCCAGCCGTTCAGCCCCGCGCCGAGTGCCTCGCTGGTCGGGAGGGCGCTTTGGACAAACCCTTTGGCCTGGCACCAGGGCTGCCAGAAGGCGCGGCTGGCGCCCAGGCAGATGACCTTGATGGTTCCGGCTTGCGGATTGGGCAGCCGGGCAATCAACTCCCCGGTCAGCCAATCCACCTCGTCCAACAGGCCGTTCTCTTCCGTGACCTCCGGGGCCACCAGGCGCAGGTCGCGCACCCGTCCCTCCACCAGGGTGTAGAGCGCCACCGGGGCCAGGGAGGCGTCCACCACCAGCGTCGGGATTTCGGGCACGATCAGGTTGGCCGCCTCCAGCAGGGGCCAGGCCCCCAGTTCGGCCATCACCACCCCCATCGGCGTGATGCCGCTGGCCGCCAAACTGGCGAGCAAACCGTCGATGAGACGCCCCTCGCACATCGCGAACAGCACGTCGCTCTCCTGGCCGTCGGCTGCGAACTGCATGGCGAAACGGGGATCGTCGGGCCGGTGCAGCAGGGTGTCCTGGGCCTCTTGCGGCAGGAGTTCCCACAGTTGTTCCCGCTGCGTGAAGGGCAGGCGGATCTTGCGCACGGTCATCTCCAGCGCGGAGAGGGATGCCACCACGCCCCGTTCTCCGCCGGGGGGGACCTTCTGGCCGCAGGCGAACGTCAGGGGACGGCGGCCGGTCAGGCGCGTCCAGAGGCGTTGTCGCGGGGTATGCACCACCCCCCATGTGGCAGCCGATTTCATCCGTTCCATCTCACCTTGCGAATGGTCATGCGTCCCCCGTCGCGCACCAGCAGGGCCGTCAGGGCGCCGGTTGCGCCATGCGCCCGCGAGCGGATCGTTACCGCGAAGCAGGCGCTGTTGACGCCGAGCAGTTGGCTCTCCTGCGGAGCAAGGGTCACGCCAGCCTTGCTCAGATCCGCCACCTGGCCGAACGGCTCCCGTTCCCGCATGCGGACCACCGCCGTCCAGTCCCGTTCCGGGTTGACCGGTTCGAGGGTGGCCAGGGCGGCGGTATTGATGTTGAGCCGGCGCGAGGGGCACTCCGCCTCGGCCAGCAGATGGGCGCGCGCCTTGCGGTCCGTGGTCGGGTCCCAGCCCGGAATCCGCTCCAGGGCGCGCAGGGGCAGGGGGGCTTTCAGCACCCCCTCCAGCGCATCGGCTGCCAGGCCCTCCCGTTGCCACAGCCGGACCAGGACCCCGCGCAGCGCGTCATCGATTTGACCATCGGCCAGACGCACGCCGTTGAGGTTCCAGAACCGTTCCAGGTCGTTCGTCACCCCTGCCGCCTCCTCGCCGTCCGGGCCGGACATGGCGACCGGCATGGCCCAGGGTTCTCCGAGATGATCCGAGCGCGTCTGCGCGCCATCCTCGATCAGGAGCCGGACGATCCGCGCCAGCAGGGATTCGGCGTTGCGGCGGGCGGCGATCAGGTCCAGTTCCCGCTGCACCTGGCGCGCATGAAACCGTTGCGCCTCCACGCCGGCATACACCAGGGGGATCAGCAGGGCGAGGACGGCCAGGGTCACCAGCAGGACCATGCCCCGTTCGCCGCGTCGCTCAGGCGGGATCGGCATGACCGACGCCCCCCATGGGCAGTTGCAAAACCAGCCGCCAGTCGCCGATCACCCGCCAGTCGAAGCGCCAGCGCATCCCCAGCCAGGGCGGCTTGCCCCCCTCGCCGAACGGATGCCACCCTTGCGCGGAATAGATCTCCCATTCCACCCGCGTCAACCCCTGGTCGATGCGCAAGGTCAACTCCGCCTCTTCCCGCTTGCCGCCCAGGGGCAGCACCCGCCGCTCCCAGATCACCCCGTCGCCCGACGGGTTGGGCCGCCATTGGTAGAGGATCTCCACCCAGGGACCCAGACGCCATTCCGGGACCACCTCCCCGCTGGCCTTGAGGATCACCGTCTCCCTGCCTTCCACCACGATGCCGGCCACCGGCGGTTCGGTGGCCAAAAACTCCCGGTCGCGGCCCAGCACCCGGCGCAGATGGATCCACTCGTGGAGCGTCTCGGCGCGGGTTTCGATGGCCCGCGCCGTGGCCAGGCTCGCCCCGGTCACCCGGTAGACGCCGCTCAGCAGCAGCGCGGAGATGGTCAAGGCGATCAAGACCTCCAGCAGGGTGAAGCCGGCCGGAGAGCGCGCTACCATTGCATCCGCTCCTCGAACAGGGGCGCGGCTTCCGGTCCCACGCGGATCGTCACCTCGTGGCCGTTTTTTTCGCCGGTCGGGGCGACCCGCAGGCGCCACTCCCAGTCCCGTCCGGCCATCTCCATGCTTCCGGAACGGGATTCCGGCGTCGGGGAGGCCCCCTCCAGCCGGAACTGCTCCATCAGGTTGCTCGACACTTGCGCCGCAGCCAGTTTTTCCTCCAGCAGGTACTGGGCGTGCGCCTGTCGTTCCAACACCGTGCCGACGCCGACCAGCAGCAGGCCCAGCAGGGCCATGGCGACCAGAACCTCCAGCAGGGTGAAGCCGGGCGCGCGGGTCATTCCCATGCGCCCAGTCCCGCCTCCAGTCGGGGTTTGCCCCACTCCGGGCGGTAGGAGACCGTGTAACCCTCCCCCCTGGCGCGGGTGGCGAAGCGGATCAGGATCGCCCGCTCCGGGCCGAAGGGGGTGAAGCGGACCATGGTCTCGTCCCCGCCGCCGGTCTCTCCGGGGGGGGGCTGCCAGGAGAGGGACGCCTGGTCGGGATCGATGACCGTCGGTTGCAGGAGCGGGTCGTCCACCGGCACGAAGGTGTCGCCACGCCGCACCTCGCTGGCATAGAAGCCCTGGCCGGGGATCAGGCGCAGGCGGTATTCGTCCGTGCCGGAGGCGGCCTGATCCCGCAACCAGATCAGGACATTGCGCATGCGCATGGCGGCGGCGCGCGCCGGTTCCAGCGGGTCCATGGCCAGACGGGGCATCACCAGGGCCATCAGGATGGAGATCACGAACAGCGTGACCATCACCTCCAGCAGGGTGAACCCCGCCGGAGTCCGAGCACGGGTCATGGCTTGCGGTCCAGGTTCCAGGAGGTGATGTCGGCGCCCTTTTCGTCGCCGCCCGGCATGCCGTCGGCCCCGAAGGAGAGCAGGTCGTACTGTCCGTGCAGGCCAGGGGAGAGGTAGACGTAGGGGTTGCCCCAGGGATCCAGCGGCGGTTTGGGGAGATACCCCTCGGCGCGCCAGCGTTTCGGCACCGGTTCGATCTCCGGTTTGACCGTCAGCGCCTTCAATCCCTGTTCCGAGGTCGGGTATTGGGTGTTGTCCAGGCGGTAGAGGTCCAGGGCCTGGCCGATGGATTGGATGTCCAGGATGGCTTTGGTCTGGCGGGCCTCGTCCGGGCGGCTCATGATCTTGGGGATGATCAGGGTGGCCAGGATGCCGAGGATCACCACCACCACCATGACCTCGATCAGGGTGAAGCCGGCGGCGCGGGCAGGGGAGGGAAGTTTCATCTAGGGGTGCTCCTGGTCGGGTTGATGGAACCAGAAATCGTTGCTGTTCAGGGAATCGGGGACGCGTGGCGTGCCGTCCGGCAGCAGGACCCGATCCGGGCGGTGGATTTCGGTGCGTTCGTGGATCAGGCGATCCACGGTGAGCCAGAGGCCGGGGATGGCGCCGTGGCGTGTCAAGGCCTCGCGGGCGTATTGGGAGCAGTTCGGATGGGACGGGCAGCGGTCGCTGTCCACGGGGCTGAGAAATTCGGAATACCATCCCAGCGGGGCGAGCAGCAGCCGGGTCATGGGCGTGGATTCCGTGGTTCCGGTTGGCGCGGGGAGCGGGCGATAGGCGAGGGGATTCTCGTCCTGGGCGCGCGCCAGGCCGGTGCTGGCGATCCACAGACTCAACAGGAGCGCTTGTGGCATTCCGGGTGGCAAGGTGTCAAATTTCATCGGCTCGCGTGCCTTGCTGGGGGATGATCATGACACTCTAGCATTTTTATTGCCATGAGGCATGCGGTCAACACAGGGCAGGCGCATTTGCAATCTGCTGGCTATTCCAACGCCTCGCTACTGCACTTTAGCAAGGAGCCGTTATTTTTGTCCTCTGTTTGTGTGGATTATGACGTCTCCGGCTTCCAGGGGTTATCAATCGAACGGATGTGTATTCTTTTTATAATATAATTTTCTATAACAACAAGATAAATTTATATAACATAACCAGATTTATAATTAAATATTAACGTCTTTTATTATAAGCCTCGATCATTTTGTTAATCTTGGTGGGTTGATATGATGATAATTGATCTTGTTTTTTAATGATGCTAATTATTCTTTCTGATTCTGGGCTTGTGTTTCGTTCTCCGTTGATGGTATATACGCGACGTGATTTTTCTATCACTATAATTGAATTAGCCCCCTCCTCTTCAATTGTTTTCTTTTCCACTGTGATGTTTTTAATACCAGTTTCTTTACTGACATTGTTTTGATTGTTTGTGTTTTTTGAATTACTTAAATAATCAAATTGAACCTTATTGTTAGTTTTGAGATTTAACAAATTTGGCGGCTTAATTCCTTTTTCGTTATGATTGATCGGTTGATAAGTCAACTCTTGTGACAAATAGGAGGTATTATCCTTACCTGGACCAGATTGACGCGTAACAGTATCCTTACGATTCAACGACTCGGAAGGTGAATCTGTTTTTTCTCTATTGTATAGCCCTGGCGATGGATAAGGTGCAACTTTAACGCCTGGATTTGATTGGAATGTAACTATATCCTTACGATTCAACGACTCGGAAGGTGAATCTATTTTCTCTCTCTTATGCGACTCTGGTGATGCGTAAGGTGTAACATTATTGCCTGGACCGGATTGGAGTGTAACTAAATCCTTACGATTCAACGACTCGGAAGGTGAATCTATTTTCTCTCCATTATGCGGCTCTGGCGATGTGTAAGGTAAAACTTTGTCGTTTGGAACGGATTGAAGTGTTACAGGATCCTTACGACTCATAGAATCTGAAGCAATATTTTGTTTAGAAGTGTTTTGTAAATGCGTATTTAATTGAGGGTCAGAAGTGGCAATATCTGATCCTTTTGTGTTTTGATTGGCTGCAATATGAAAATTTAGATTTATGTTTATATTTAAAAAACCAGTATAAATCATGATTTAACCTCCAACACAACAGAATGTTGTACGTTGATGGTAGTTTCGGTTTGCTTAATCTAAGGATAATTATAAAATTTATAACTTTCAACCGTTATCAGGCTGTTGACAGTAAGACCTCTTAAAGCGATCTAGTTTGACTTTGATATAATCATATCCCTCATGGGATAGCAATAAAAAAAATCGCCTCTGGTCCAAAAAATTAATTATTCTTGAAATTTTAAATAACATTTAATCCTGTCTCATTGTTTTTATAGTGACTTATTGCAAATTCTCTTTATTCTTTCATGCAGACTATAAATTATAAAAAGTTGCCATAAAGAATTAGCAAAGCGTTTCAGGCGTCAAGGCGTCTGTCGGTCTCAGGTGCATGTAGGCAAATTTTCGATGCGATTGCCCTGGGGCAACAGTTCCGGTTGACGCCGTGCCGTCGGTTGTTGCATCATGGGCTTTGGTTGGATTTTGTCTCGAAAATCATTGCGGAGGCGAGTGATCGATATGAACATGCGGATGTTTGGCGTGGCCGGAATGGCTGCCTGGATGGCGCTGGGCGCGGCCTGGGCTGCGGACGCCCCCCCCGGCAAGGGCGCTCCTGCCGACAAGGAAGAGCAGTTCAAGGCCCACAAGGCCAGCATGGTGAAAATGCTGGAAGAACGGCTCGCCTGCATCAAGGCGGCCAACTCCCCGGCGGACGTCAAGCAGTGCAACGAGGCCCACAAGGCCCGTCAACAAGGCGAGCAGCTCAAGCGGATCCAGGAGCAGCGCAAGAAACTGGACGATCGGGAAAAGGTCTTGAAGGACAAACAGGGCGGCACCCCGACCGCGCCCAATCCGTAAGCCACGGATCGTTTCGTCTCCGGCGGGCCTGGGGTTGACGCTCCCCGCGCCCCTCCCCGCCGGAGAACAGGCCGCTCCTGGCCCTGCATGCCCTGTTTGGCGGCTGGTGGGTGGCTTGTGTTCCGGCTGTGTCGCGGGCCACTCAGGGACCTGGCGGATCCTGGGGCATTACAGCCTCTGCCGGCGTCCGTCGAGGGAATCTGGAACAGTCGGAAGCCCAGTGCCTCACCATGCCTTGGGCACGAAATCCTCGTCATTGGCCATGCGCAACGTGTCGCCTGCCTGCTCGATCACGAATAGACCCTGGCTGATGGCAAAACGGCTGACATTCTCCTCGATCACCATGGCGGCGACTGCGCCAAAGGCACGTTTGTCGGCATATTCCGGGAAGAACTCCTTGAACTCGCCCATGTGTGCCATGTGTTCCCGCACATCATCCACCGTGAGTTTGCTCTTGATTTCCACCAACGAGACGGCATCGGTGTTCACCACAAACAGGTCGATCTCCATGTGCCGACCGCCCGGAAGATCGGCCTCCACCCGACGGCTCACCTTGTGAACCGGGATCCCCCATTGCGCAAACAAAGTCTTGCAGGCCGGGGCCACCATGCCTTCGACGAATTCGCCCAGCCGACTGCCCAGTCTGTCGAGTAATATACTGACTTCCTTGATCTTTTTCTCTGATCTCGCATCCGACTCGCCCAGCCGACTGCCCAGTCTATCGAGTAATGTACTAACTTCCTTGATCTTTTTCTCTGATCTCGCATCCGACTCGTGAAGCAGACGATCCGTCTCCGAGATCATTTCACGTATCCTGCGATCCGTCTCCGCACTTTGCTCTCGTATCCTGCGATCCGTCTCCGCACTCTGCTCTCGCATCCTGCGATCCGTCTCCAGGAACGCCTTCCATACATCATCAACGGTTGCAGGCGTTGCGGCGGTTGTGGCATCGGACATGGTCTCCTCCAACACATTCCTTTGGTGTCGATCTTGGCAACAGTTTGACAGATTTTTGCGGAAGATGCCAGCAAAAGGCCAGGATAGGGCGCCGGGCCGCGACGATTCGCAAGATCCCATCAGGGCGTGAGCGGGCGTCAAAAGCCGTTCCACCCCATTCCGCCGCCCACGCTGCCGAAGCCGGCCTCTCCGCCAGAGGTCATCCCGCTCCTGGCCTGCCCCAGGGATTGAAACTCCCCGATCCGGCCCGACCCTTCTGTGGCGGCGCGCCACAGCATCTCCAGGGCATCCGGTCCGTCGTCGTGGGCGTCCGGTTCCCCCCAGTGACGCAACTGGTCCAGCAGGGTTTTCTGCTCTGGCCGGAAACGGATCAGGCCGTTGGCCACATGGGGTTGCAGCGCGCCGATGCGTAGCCCCTTGTCCCGCGTCGGCTTGACCCCCCGCGCCGGAACCGGAACTCCCATGCGCGCCGCGCGCTGGATCAGTTCGTCCTTGAAGAACTCCTGAAACTGCACCGTTTCCACCACCCACAGCCGGCAGGCGTAACGGGCCTGCATCGCCACCACGTCCTCGATGATCCGATCCGGCTGCCGCCGCCGGATGTCCGCCTCCACCACGTGCAGCACCCCGCTGGCACGGTCGAACCCGCCTACCAGGATCGCCGAGGGATCCCCCTGCCGGCCGGACTTGCCCATCGACGGATCCACCGCCCCGAAGTAGAGCCACTCCGGGTTCTCCGCGTTCCAGAAGGTCACCTCCGCGAAGGGGGCGTTTTCGTGCATCGGCTGATTCTGCAACTCGGCGTCGAAGGCGTCGGCGCCATCCCGCAGGCGTATCTTCATCAAGGTTTCCAGGCTCCTCACCCCAGGCCAGGAGAGTTGCGCTCCGGCATGCATCGCCGCGCGGTTGTTCTCATGAAAGGCGTCGGCGCGCGCCTCTCCTTCTTCCTGCACAATCTTTTGCCACTGGTCCCACAGCGTCATGTTGTCCGGCCAGCGCAGAATCGCCTGAAACCGGATCGACTCCCACAAGGGGTTGGCCATGATGCGCGCCAGCACCGAGTCGTGATGCAGGATCGTCCCCACGTAGATCACATGCAGGGAGTCATCCGGCGGTCCCAGTTTCAACACCGCCTTCTTCAGCCAGGTTTCCAGCTTGTCGCGTTGCGTGCGGCTGCGCACGTTTTCATCATTCTCCAGGTCGTCGCACACCACCAGGTCGGGTCGCGCCGCGCCATGGCGCAAGCCGCGCAAGCGGGCGCCGGACCCCGCCGCCTGCAGCTTGACCCCGTTGCGGGTCACCGCCACCCCCTCCTTCCATACCGCTCCCGCCCCGCACACATCGGGAAAGTCCCGTTGCAGACGGGGATTGGCCTCCAGTTCCACCTTGACCGCCTCCAGCATGGCCGAGGCCTGATGATGGGCGTCCATCAGGATGATGATATAGCGGCTGCGTCCCGTCATCACCCGCCACAAGGAGAATATCTGCGTGATCAGGGTCGATTTCGCCTCGCCGCGCGGGGCGGCGAGCGCCAGTTTGCACCCCTTCCTCCCATCCAGACCAGGCAGCCGCTCGAACAGCCAGGCATGCATCACGCTGTCGTGCTCCGAGACGTAGTGGGGGAAGTAGTTCTTGGCGAAAAAGCGCAAGGAGCCGGCCACCCGTTCGCGCCGCTGGCGGGTCGCCGTCACGCCCGATCCGAAGCCCGTGACCCGATCTTCGATCTCCCCGCGCAACTGTTCGCCCAGTCGCGCCATATCTTCCTGAAACCGCCGCGTGGCGGGGTGTCCGCGTCCATTCATTGCCTGGCAACCTCGAATTCGCGATGCAAGGAATCATGATATCGGACCAAGGTAGCGTTTTGACGCGGGCCAGGACCATGTGCGGCATTTCAGCCGATGCGCACGGAAAATTCGAGTGGGAATCGGCGTGCATTTCCGCTATGATCGGGAGGATGGCATTTTTTCCTCTTTTCGGCATGACGAGACATGGATAATTTACGTTCCGTCGAGATCCATTCGCGCGTGAAGCCTTGGTTGTTCTTTTTGCTGGGAATCGCCTTCACCGTTCTGTATTGGCATCACGAAACCAGCCGCAACGGCGATCTGGCCAAGGAGCAGTTGCTGCGGCTCTCCGCCAGCCTCCAGGAGACGGCCAAGCACCGTCTGGACAACCATGCCAATCTTTCCCGCATCATGGCGGTCTGGTACCTGTTCGAGGGCAAGGTCACTGCGGCGAACTGGCGGGCTTTTGCCGGGGTCGTGGCACCGACGAGTCTTCATCTCGGCCTGCGGGAGCTGTTCTTCGTCGAGAACGCCACGGAGTCCGAGGATGCCGCCCTGACGGTCTCGTTGCACTACGCGGTGGATCCGGCGGATGCGCTGTTTCCGCCCGGCGAGGACCTGGCGGCGGAAAAACGGCGGCGGCAGGCGGCGCAACTGGTGCGGGATTCCGGAATGCCGCTCTTCGCGCCTCCCGTGACGCGCAACGGCGCGGACGGCGTCCCGGAAATCAGTCTGTTGCGTCTCACGCCGGTCTATCGCGCCGGGGTTGCCCTCGACGACGCCACGGAGCGGCGGCGGTCGCTGTTGGGCTGGGTGGCGGCGGTCTATCGCGTCCGGCCGTTCTTCCAGGACCTGTTCGGCACCGAGTTGGCCCAGGTGCGGATCGAGGTGTTCGACGGACCCGCGTTGCGTCCTTCCGCCCGCATTTTCGATTCCCACCCCCAGATGGGGGACGAGGAACCGGATCCGGAGTGGACCCGAACCGCGCGGGGCAGCGGCGATGGCGGGGTGTGGACCTACCGGTTCACGCCGGGGAGCTTTTTCTTTCAGTACCATCCCCGCTATGGGCCGGTGATCATTCTGATCGCCGGCGGGCTGATCAGCGCGGCGCTGGGCGTGGCGACCTGGTCGCTGATCGCCAGCCGGGAGCGCGCCTGGGACGAGGCCCTGGCCATGACCCGCGCCCATCGCGAGAGCGAGGAGCGGTTGCGGCGCACCGTTTTGTACGCGCCGATTCCCATCATGATCCACACGGCGGATGGCGCGGTGTTCCTGGTCAACCGGCGCTGGATCGAGTTGTCCGGCCTCACCCGCTCCATTCCCACCCTGACGGCCTGGGTGGAGCACCTGTTGCCCCTGGAGGAGCGGGAGGCCGCGCTGGAGTTGCTGGGGGCGAATTTCTCCGCAGACGCCCCGTTCAAGGAGGGGGAGATCACCATTCAGCCCCCCGGCGCGGAGCGGCGGGTGTGGATCGTGCGTTCGCGGCCCATGGGGGTGATGGACGATCCCCGCCATCTGATCATCACCATGGCCATGGACATCACCGAGCGCAAAAAGTCCGAGGCCACCCTCCTGGAGGCCAAGCTGGAGGCCGAGGACGCCAACCGGGCCAAGAGCGAATTCCTGGCCACCATGAGTCACGAGATCCGCACCCCGATGAACGTGATCGTCGGCATGGCGGAGGTCCTGGAGGAGACCGAACTCACCCCGGAGCAGCGGCAATACGTGAGCATCTTCCGGCGCGCCGGGGACAGCCTGCTGGACCTGATCAACGACATCCTGGATCTCTCCAAGGTGGAGGCGGGCCGCATGGAGCTGGATCACGCCCCCTTCCAATTGAGCGAGACCTTGCAGCGCATCATGGACATCATGGGCATGCGCGCACGAGAAAAGGGGCTGTTGATCACCCTGGAGACCGCGCCCGATGTCCCGGATCATCTCAAGGGGGATGCGAAACGGCTGCGTCAGGTGCTCATCAACCTCATCGGCAATGCCATCAAGTTCACCCCCGCCGGGGCGATCGCCATCCGCGTGGCCCCGGATCCGGAGCGGTCGCCCGGCGGTCTGCGCTTCGAGGTCCAGGATACCGGGATCGGCATTCCCAGGGAGAAACTTTCCGCCGTGTTCGATGCCTTCACCCAGGCCGATGCCTCCACCACGCGGCAGTACGGGGGCACGGGTCTGGGGCTGGCCATCTCGCGGCGACTGGTGGACCTCATGGGGGGGAGCATCCGGGTGGAGAGCGAGCCGGGCAGGGGGAGCACGTTTTTTTTCACGACCCGCTTCGAGGTGACGCGGTTGCCGGGCGAGGAGGGGAAGGAAGCCCCGTCGGGGTTGGATCCGAGCCGCGTGCGGGTGCTGGTGGCCGACGAGCAGGCGGACAGCCGGCTGGTGCTCAGCCGCATGGTGGCCGCCCTGGGGGCCGAGGTGGAGATGGTGTCGGAGTGCGCGCGGATTCCGTCCACGTTGCGCGTCTCGCGTCAGGCCGGCAGCCCGTGTCAGCTCGTCGTGCTGGCCTGCGACGAAAAGGAGATCGCGCTGCTGGAGCGGATCCGCCGTTTGCGCCAGGAGTGCGGGCAGCCCGATCTGCCGGTGATCACGGTGACCTCCTATTATCAGGAAGGGGATCTGGCGCGTGGCCGGGCCATGGGGATCGGGATGCTGCTCAAGCCGGTGAAGCGTTCGGAGTTGTGGGAGGCCATTCAGTCCACGTTGGCCGGTGGCGTCAAGGCCATGCCCAGGGAGCGGCTGGAAACGGCTGCCGCCGGATCGGGGATGTCGATCCTGGTGGTGGACGACTCGGAGGACAACATTCTATTGGTGCGCGCCTTCCTGAAGAAGAGTCCGCACACGTTGATCTTCGCCCACAACGGCGAGGAGGCGGTCGCCAAGGTCATGTCCGGCGAGCGGTTCGATCTGGTGTTGATGGACGTGCAGATGCCGGTGATGGACGGTTACACTGCCACGCGCCGGATTCGCGCCTGGGAGAACTCCCGCAACCTTGCGCCCGTCCCGGTGATCGCCCTGACCGCCCACGCCTTTGCCGAGAACGAGCGGCAGACCCTGGAGGCCGGCTGTTCGGAACATCTGACCAAGCCGATCACCAAGCCGCGTTTGCTGGCGGCGTTGGCCAGATACGAACGGGCATAACCGATGGGGATTCACCCCCCGGTCAACCATTGCGTCACCTGCTCCGCCGTGGGGACGCCACCGGCATGCACCACCTTGCCGTCCAGCACGACGCCGGGGGTGGAGAGCACCCCAAAACCGAGGATCGCGGCCATGTCGGTCACTTTTTCCACTGTCACGGGCACCTGGCAGCGCTGTGCCTGCTCGGCGATCCGTTTGGCGGTGGTGTCGCAATTGCGGCACCCGGATCCCAGTACTTGAAACGTTTTCATGATCATTCTCCTTATCCGCCGAATGCCCAGTTGAAGAGATATCCCACCGCCACGAAGGCGACGAACAGGTAGCCGGTGAACAAGGCGATCAGAGTCGGCTTGATCACCCGGCGCAGGATGATCATTTCCGGCAGGGAGATGGCCGCCACGCTCATCATCAAGGCCAGCACCGTGCCGATGGGGACGCCTTTGGCCAACAGGGCTTCGCCGATGGGGATCACGCCGGTGGCGTTGGAGTAGAGGGGAATCCCCACCAGGACCGCGATTGGCACCGCGAAGGGGTTGTCTGCCGCCGCATGAGCGGCAAAGAAGGCGGTTGGCACAAAACCATGCAGCCCCGCACCAACCCCAACCCCCAACAGAACGTAGAGCCAAATCCTCCCGACGATCTCCCGCACCTGGGAAGCGGCATAACCCAGTCGTCCCTTCAGGGAGTGATCCACGGCCAGGGTGGCGGTTGCTCCCATGCGGATCTTCCAGACATACTCCTCCACGCACCCTTTCAGGCGGCGGGAAGAGAAGGCGATGCCCCCGATCAGGCCGACCAGCATGCCGGTCGCCAGATACGCCAGGGCGATCTTCCAACCCATGGTGGAGATCAGAATCACCATCGCCACTTCGTTCACCATGGGGGAGGTGATGAGAAATGCCATGGTGACTCCCAGCGGGATGCCGGCTTCCAGGAAACCAATGAACAATGGCACCGAGGAACAGGAACAAAAAGGCGTCACCGCCCCGAACAACACCGCCAGCACGTAGCCCCGCCAGCGGGAACGACCGCCGATGATCCTCCTGGCCTGTTCCGGTGTCATCAGCGACCGGAAGAAGCCGATCACAAAGACAATGACAGCCAACAAGAAAAAAATCTTCGCGCCATCTTCCACAAAAAAGTGCGCGGCCTGTCCCAAGGCGCTTTCCGGCGCCAATCCCAGGCCTTGAAAGACCAACCGATCCGCCAGTATCGTGAAACCTTCGAGCATGTTTACCTCGTTTTTCTTTTACGCCTTTTTGACCGGAGCGGGCAGTAGCGCTACCTTGGCCCGCATCGGCAAAGCGAGCGTTGAGTTTGCCTGGCGTGAACTCTCTTGCGGACGACTGGAATGGTGACTGCCGTTCCGCTCCGGAATCACATTCCGATGTTGCCCGTCGTGTTTGAAATACGCCATGAGTTCCTTGAGCGACGCCGCTTGTCCGGAGAGTGCCATTGCCGTGGATGCCATCTCCTCGGATGCCCCGGCGTTTTGCTGGATCACCTGATCCAAACGTTGAATGGCGGCATTGATCTGCTGCCCCCCTTGGGCCTGCTCCCTGGAACCCGCAGCGATCTCCTGTACCAACTCCGCTGTCTTTTGGATGTCCGGGGCCAGTTTGTTCATGATGGCCCCGGCCCGTTCCGCCACCTGTACACTGGATGAAGAGAGTTGATTGATCTCTCCAGCGGCGCTTTGGCTGCGCTCGGCCAACTTGCGCACCTCGGCCGCCACCACGGCGAATCCCTTGCCGTGTTCTCCAGCCCGTGCCGCCTCGATGGCGGCATTGAGAGCCAACAGGTTGGTCTGACGGGCAATTTCTTCAATGATGGAAATGCGGGAAGCGATCTCCTTCATGGCGGCAACCGCCTGACCGACCGCCCTGCCGCCTTCTGCGGCATCCTGGGCAGCCGCCTTGGCAATCGTTTCCGTGGTTTGGGCATTGTCGGTATTCTGCTGAATATTGGCGGTCATCTGTTCCATGGCAGAGGATGTCTCCTCGATGCTGGCCGCCTGATCTGTCGCCCCTTCCGAAATGCCGCGTGCCGCATCGGACAACTCTCCGCTGCCCGAGGAAACGCGTTCTGTCGTTTCCTGAACACAAGAGACGACCTCCCGCAATCTGGTCACCATTGCGGCCAGGGAGGCGAACAGTGCCCCGATTTCATCCTGACGATTCTGGATGAAAGAGACCCGCAGATCCCCTTCCGCCATGCGGGCGATGCGTTCTCCACAATCGATGATGGGACCGACAATCGTGCGTGTCAAAAACAACGTCACCGCGACCATGACCAACAACACCACCAGACTGACGGCTCCGATGCTGCGAGTCACGAAGGAGGTCATGCGCAACATGTCGGAGGCTTCGACCAGAACGACGACACTGGTGTCCTCCACGGCTTCATCGCGAAATTTCAGGGGACGTTTCTTGGCGAACATCAGATTGCCACCCAGGGTCACCTCTCGCATGCTGTCATCCCGAGCAACAACATGATCTTCGATGCCCTTGATGGTTGTTCCGATGATTTTTTTCAATTTTTCATTCCACACGGCGATCTCCACGCCCATTACCGACTTCATCCCCAACAACGCCTCTTCCTTCGGATAAGACCCCACCTTCACCAAACCAACCAGGACGTTTTCATGGAAAACAGGATGAATGGAATCCAGACTCAACAGACCAGTGGTGGTGGAGACCTGGATGCCGATCTGCGTCTTGCCACTCTGCAGGGCCTTGCCGAACAGAGGCGTTTTTGACTTGTCGTCCCCGAATTTGTCGGGATGATGCCCACGCATCAACACGATCCCCTTGGCGTCCGTCACTTCCACCGTGTTGATCGCGTCATGAATGGCATTGAGTCCCTTGAAAGCCGGCACCATGATCTCCCGCAACCTTTTCCGATCCGCTTCCTTCAGCGCCGGGCCAACCCCCGGCATGGCAGACAGCACATAGGCATCACCCAGCAACTCCGTGCCCAATGCCTGGAACGAAGTGGCGATGCTTTGAAACCTCTGATCGATGCCGGCCTCATAATTGGCCGTGAACTGACGTGAGATCAATACAATCAAAACCACGGACAGTCCGGCAAAACCGATCACCAAAGGAACCAGAAAGCCACCCCCCATTTTATGACTCAGTTTCATCTCATCATCCTATCATTCTTGAAATTGACATGGATCATGCCTCCGTCAAAACCTGGATGCCGGGCAGATCGCCCTTTTCCAGCAGTTCCAGGAAAGCCCCGCCACCAGTGGAAATATGGGAAATCCGCTCCACCACGCCAGCCTGACGCACGGCCGCATCGGTATCACCGCCGCCGACCACGGATAGCGCACCGCTTTTGGCCACCGCCAAGGCAATCTGCATGGTGCCGGCAGCAAAGGGTTCCTTTTCGAAGACCCCCATGGGACCATTCCAGAGAATGGTTTTCATTCCGTTGAGGGCATGGATGAAATGCTCCACCGTAACCGGACCAATGTCAAGTCCCATCCAATTGTCCGGGATCTCGTCCATGAACAATTTCTGGCTGGTCAGGGTGGATTCCGGGTGTGGGGCGGCCACCACGTCCATGGGGAGAAGCAGTTCCACGCCACGCTGGCTGGCCGTTTCCATGGTCCGCCGGGCGGTTGCGAACATCTCCGGTTCCACGCGAGAGGCGCCCACCCGTTTGCCCATGGCCGCCAGAAAGGTAAAGGCCATGCCACCGCCAATCAGCAGTTTGTCCACCTTGGCGGTGAGCGATTCGATGACGCCGATTTTGGTGGAAACCTTGGAACCGCCCAGAATGGCGGCAAACGGGCGTTCCGGGTGTCGCACGCTGCGTTCGAAACAGGCCAACTCATCCGCCAGCAACAACCCCGCCACCATGGGCTGAATGAATCGTCCGATGCCGACGTTGGAGGCGTGTGCCCGATGGGCGGTCCCGAATGCGTCAATGACCACCACGTCGGCCAGGGCGGCAAGCTGCAATGCGAACTTCGGGTCGTTTTGCTCCTCTCCGGGATGGAAACGGACATTTTCCAACAGCAGAACCGCGCCGGGGCGCATGGCGCGCACCATGGCCTTTGCCGTTTCTCCGACACATTCCGGGGCCAGGGCCACCGGTTGGCCAAGCAGTTGGGCGAGGCGCTCCTGGATCGGTTTGAGGGTGTATCGCGCATCGGGTTGACCCTTCGGGCGCCCCAGATGGGAGACCAGGATCACCCTGGCCTCCTGTTCCAAGGCCAGCCGGATGGTGGGCAACGCGGCACGGATGCGCGTGTCCTCCCGGATCTGGCCATGTTCGTCCAGAGGGACATTGAAATCGACCCGGATCATCACCCGCTTGCCAGACAAATGGAGCTGTCGGATGGTCAGTTTCGACATTTGTTTCTCCTTTGTTATTCTGTAAGTCATCTGGTGGAAAAAAGATAACCCGCCCCACGCACGGTTTGCAGGAGCACGTCCTTGCCAAATGGTTTCAACAGGTTGCGCAGTTGCCTCACATGCACGTCCACGACACGTTCGCCGACAGGGACGCTGGGTCCCCACAGCAGGTCCAGCAGTTGATCGCGATAATGGACACGATCCGGATTCTTCATGAAGAAACCCAGCAGGCGATATCCCATGGGGGTGCAGTGGAGCGGATAATCCCGGATCATGATGGCGTGTTTGGCCGGATTCATCACCAGAATGTCATAGCGAATCTCCTCGCCCTGGAGATCCGGCGCACTCCGGCGCAGGGCCGTCCTGATTCTGGCCAGCAGTTCCCGGGGCGAGAAGGGCTTGGTGATGTAATCGTCGGCGCCCTGCTCCAGTCCGTTCACCTTGTCGGCTTCTCCATCCTTGACCGTCAGCATGATGACCGGAATGGTGCGCGTGGCTTCGTCCTGCTTGAGCACCCGCAGGTAGTCGAGACCGGAGGAGATGCCCTGGAAGACCCAGTCCAGCAGAATGAGACCCGGCGTGGTATTCCTGAGCAGGGCCTGCGCCTCGTGTACGCTGGTGGCGACCAGACCTTCGAACCCGGCGCTGGCCAGGATCAGTCGGACGGCATCGCATACCGCGCTGTCGTCATCCACGATCAGGATCCGGGGGTTCATGGGGCGGCCCCGGTCGGCTGGCTTTCTTTTGGCAGCATGATGGAAAGCAGCGCGGCGGCCAGCACGAATCCGGCGGACCACCACAGACAGCCGGTCAAGCCCTGGGTCTGAAAGGCCCAGCCGGAGAGCAGCGTGCCGGTGAGGCGTCCGGCGGCGTTGGCGCTATAGTAGAAGCCCACGTTCATGGCCACCTTGTCGTTGTCCGAGTAGGAGAGGATCAGGTAGGAGTGGACCGAGGAATTGATGGCGAACACCACCCCGAAGGCGGCCAGGCCGATGATCAGGGCCAGGGTGGGGTCATCATTCAGTTGCAGGGCAAGGGCGATGCCCGCCGGAAGGATGGCGAGCAAAAAGGCGACGTTGCGGGCCGTCCCGCCGTTCGGATGCCAGCGGCCGCGCAGCAGCAGCGGCGCACCCGCCTGCACGAGGCCGTAACCCACCACCCACAGCGCCAGAAAGCTGCCCACATAAACATGGCTCCAGCCCACTACCGACTGGAGAAAGACCGGCAACCCCACCACGAACCAGACATCGCGGGAGCCGAACAGGAAGAAGCGGGCAGCGGCGAGGGCATTGATGGCCCGGTTGTTGGAAAAGATCTGGGTGATTTTGGCCTTGCTCCTGGCCATGCCCATGCCGCATGGCAGCGCCCACCAGGCCAGCAGGTAGACCACCAGCAGCGTCCCGGAGAGCGCCGCCAGGGTGAGTTGGAAACCGAAGAGTTGCAGAAGCAGCGCGCCGAGGAAGAATCCCGCCCCCTTGAGGGTGTTCTTGGAGCCGGTGAGGATGGCGGCCCAGCGGAACAGCAGGGACTCCGCGTCGGCGCCCTTGGGGGTGACCAGCTTGACCCCGGCCTTGGCGCTCATTTTGTTGAGGTCCTTGGCAATGCCGGAGATCGCCATGGCGGTCATGACATAGGTGACCGTCAGCCAGGAGGGATCCATGGCGAGCATGCCCAGGGCGAAGACCTGCATCAGGCCGCCGACGATCATGGTGCGGTTCAGGCCGATGCGGCTGGCGATCCAGCCGCCGACGGCGTTGGTGAGGATGCCGAAGATCTCGTAGAACAGAAACAGAAAGGCGATGGCGATCGGCGAAAAACCCAGCTTGTGAAAATGGAGCACCACCAACATGTGGATGGCGCCATCGGTGAGGGTGAAGGCCCAGTAGGCCAGGGTGATGATCAGGTAGATGCGAAAACCCAGCGTGGGTGACGATTCCGTTGCCATGAGCGCCTCGATACCGGGAGTTGCCGTTACAGGGAGCGGGCCACCTGGGCGGCCAGTTCCACCAGGCGGTTGGCGTAACCCACTTCGTTGTCGTACCAGGACATGATCTTGACGTGGGTGTTGTCGATCACCATGGTCGAGAGGGCATCGACGATGGAGGAGCGGGTGTCGTTGTTGTAGTCGATGGAGACCAGGGGCAACTCCTCGTAGCCGAGAATGCCGCGCAATTCTCCTTGCGCCGCCTCCTTGAAATGTCCGTTGACCTCTTCTGCGGTGGTGGGTCTGGGGGTTTCGAACACCATGTCGGTCAGCGAGGCGTTGAGCAGAGGAACGCGCACCGCCGTGCCGTTTATTTTACCAGTCAGTTGCGGGAAAATCTGGGTGATGGCCTTGGCCGAACCGGTGGAGGTGGGGATCAGGGAGAGGGAGTTGGCCCGCGCCCGGCGCAGATCCTTGTGGCCCAGGTCGATGATGGTCTGGGTGTTGGTGATGTTGTGGATGGTGGTCATGGAGCCGCGCACGATGCCGATTTTGTCCAGCATGACCTTGACCACCGGCGCCAGGCAGTTGGTGGTGCAGGATGCGGCGGTGACCACCTGGTGAACGGCGGGATCGTAGAGGTGATGATTGACCCCCACCACCACGTTCAGGGCTTGCGCCTCCTTGACCGGGCAGGCGACCACCACCTTTTTGACCGACCCGTCGAAATAGGGCTGCAAGGCGGCCATGGTCTTGAATTTGCCGGTGCATTCCAGCACCAGGTCCACGCCCAGCGCCTTCCAGTCCACGCCGCCGATGGTGGCGGAACCGGAATAACGCATGCGATGCCCATCCACCACGATGCCCGCGCCGTCCGAGGTCACCTCGTGATCCCATTTGCCGTGGACCGAGTCGTATTTCAGCAAATGGGCGGCGCAGGTGGCGTCTCCCAGGATTTCGTTGACGTGTACGAATTCCAGTTCCGGAAAACGGCTCCAGGCCGCCCGCAATCCCAGTCGTCCCATGCGCCCAAAACCATTGATACCCACCCGGATTGTCATTTTATTAGTTCTCCTTGCAAGATGAATGGATTTATGAAACGGTCTCATACCAATGCTTGGTGCGCTGCGTGATGCGCACCACCGACAACATGACCGGCACCTCCACCAGCACCCCGACCACCGTGGCCAGGGCCGCACCGGATTCGAAGCCGAACAGGCCGATGGCGGTGGCCACCGCCAACTCGAAAAAATTGCTGGCCCCGATCAGGGCGGAGGGCGCCGCCACGCAGTGGGCCACCCGCAACCGGCGGGAGAGCAGATAGGCCAGACCGGCGTTCAGATAGACCTGAATCAGGATCGGCACGGCCAGCAACAGGATGACCAGAGGCTGGGCCAGAATCTGTTCGCCCTGGAACCCGAACAGCAGCACCAGTGTCGTCAGGAGCGCGCTCAGGGAGAGCGGATGCAGCCTGGTCAGAACCGCGTCGAGCGCGCGTTGACCCCCCGTGGACAACAGTCGCATGCGCCACGCCTGGGCCACGGCCACCGGCACGACGATGAACAGGACCACGGACAGAAACAGCGTTGCCCACGGCACGACGATGTGGGACAGGCCGAGCAGGAATCCCACGATGGGGGCGAACGCAACGATCATGATCAGATCGTTGAGGGCCACCTGACTCAGGGTGAAATGCGGTTCCCCGTCGCTCAGTTGGCTCCAGACAAAGACCATGGCGGTACAGGGCGCCGCCGCCAGGATGATCAGACCGGCCACATACGAATCGATCTGCCCGGCTGGCAGCCAGGCATGAAACAGGTGACGGACGAAGAGCCATCCCAGCAAGGCCATGGAGAACGGCTTGACCCCCCAGTTGATGAACAGGGTGACGCCAATCCCTTTCCAGTGCGTCCGCACCTGGGCGAGCGACCCGAAGTCGATCTTGAGCAGCATGGGGATGATCATCAGCCAGATGAGCAGGGCCACGGGCAGATTGACGCTGGCGATCTCCAGCCGTCCGATGGCCTGGAAAGGCGCGGGCAGCGCGTGGCCCAGCAGGATGCCCACCCCGATGCAGATGGCCACCCAGATCGACAGATGACGCTCGAAGAATCCCAAAGAGGCGCCCGCATGTTGGCGGGCGGTGATTTCACATTGACTGCTCATACTGTTTCCTTGGCGATGTCAGCAGCAGGATGCCGGAGCGGGATTGGCGGCTGCCTGCACCACGGATGGCATGCCATGCAACGCCAGATTGCGATTGTGGAAACCTTCGTCCCATGTCACCTCGCGACCGAACCATTCAGGGGGCGTGAATGTCTGGCACGCCACTGTCGAGGTGAACTCAACCTCTGCTGTCATCAGACCGGCATGACGGTCATGGTAAAGATCCAGGTCCACGATCACACCATCACTCACAGGGATACGATAGCGATCCTTGATGACCCGGCGATTCTGGGTGAAGCCCCAGATCGTTGTGAATTGCTCGCGGCTGATGGCAATCTCTCCCTCACCCCGTATGGGGCCGGAACCGTTTTTGACCGTGAGAAAACAGTTCCCGGCTTTGTCACGCAGCCTGACCTCGGAGCCACCGTTTTCCACGGCCAGATATCCCTGCACGATGTGGATACCCTGCAGGTCTGCAACCGCATCGGGAAGACGGTGGACGAGATATTTGCGTTCCACTTCAAGGGGGGTGGGTGCGGTTTGAGACTTACAGATTGGAGAATTATCGTTTTGCATCATTCCTGTCCTTTGCTTATGCCTGATTTCAGTCCATGCGTCCGATGACGTCCAGTTCCTTTTTGATGGATAGGGGATCCATCCCTTCCAAGGGGAGTTCCAGGAAACGGAGGATGCGACGCTCCAATTGCTCCAGAATGTCAGAGAAAGCGCGCAGGGCTTCTTCCGTCGTTTTTCCCGCCGCCAGCCTGCCTGGTTCTGCCACGCCCCAGTGCGCCTTGAGCGGAGCGCCAGGCCAGATCGGGCAGATTTCGCCTGCCGCGTTGTCGCATACCGTGATGACCAGGGAGATGCGGGGGGCATCGTGCTGGGTGAAGAGATCCCATGCCTTGCCGTGCAGCCCTTGCGTGGCGATACCCCGCTGCGCCAGTGCCTGCAACGCCAAGGGGTGCGCCGCTCCGCTGGGGTGGCTGCCGGCGCTGAAGGCTTGCATGCGGCCTTGCGCCCAGTGGTTGAGGAGTGCTTCCGCCATCAGGCTGCGTGCCGAATTATGGGTACACAGAAACAACACATGGAAGCGGGACATGGCGATGGAATCTCCTTGGAAATGGATGAATATCAATCCGGCGCGGCATCCCCCGCTCCGGTTCCGAAGCATCGTCCCGGCCGATCCGGCATGGCGCGCAACCGCTCCAGATCGCTGCGATGAATCTCCGATCCTTCCAGACCCTGGGCAATGGCCTGCAGCATGGTTCCGGCCCAAGGCGGCAGATCCGGATGCAACCTGTAATGCACCCACTGCCCGGCGCGACGGTCTTGCATTACCTTGTTTTCTCGCAATTTTCCAAGGTGACGCGAGATTTTTGGCTGCACCTCGCCCAGCGCGTAACCGAACTCGCAAACACACAATTCCGTTTCGGCCAACAACAGCATCACGCACCGCAACCGCGTCTCATCCACCAAGGATTGCATCAGGATTTCAGGAGTCAACATGGGCACCTCATATTCTGTTGAAAGTATATACACCGATCCGAATATATAGTCAAGCGTATTTTTCGGCCAACGCGCAGATTGATGGCCGCGAAGGGGCATGCCCTTTGTCTGGTTTGATTTGCTTGGCTTTTTTGTTGAGATGGCGAGAAGGGTCGCGGTGGCGGAACCTATCGTTCCCGCACCAGTCGCAGCCCCAGCGTGAAATTCTTCGTGTGCGGGTCGCCGATGCCCCTGCTGGCGGCCAGGAGATGGCCACGGTCGTCGGCCCAACTGCCGCCGCGCGTCACCTTTTGCGTCTCCTTGTCCGAGCAGCGGGCGTGGACGTTCCAGCCGTCGTCGAACTTGCCGTGCTCGGAGCAGGTCCACTCTGCCACGTTGCCGGTCATGTCGTGAATCCCCAGCCGGTTGGCGCTCTTCTGGCCCACGGGGCGGGGGCCGGAACGGGCGTTGCCCTGGTGCCAGCCGATGGTGTCGGCATCGCCACCGCCGCAAAAGCCTTCGTCCCCACCGCCGGAGCGGCAGGCGAAGGTCCACTCCGCCTCGGTGGGCAGGCGGAAACGGCCTCGACCGCTGGCATTCAGCCGCGCCAGAAACGCCTGGACATCCTGCCAGGAAACCTGCTCCACCGGGCAGCCCTCCCCGCAGGAGGCGAAACGGGACGGGTTGCTCCCCATCACCTCCCGCCACTGCCCTTGCGTCACCTCGTACTTGCCGATCTCGAAGCTCTCCACGGTCACGCTGGGGGACTTGGCGGCATTGCGGCAGTTCGCCGCATCGCACGCCAGGGTGAGGGTCCCGCCGGGCACCCGCACGAAATCGTTCCAGGAGACCGCGACCGTCCCCAGCGGGGCCGCCGCGACCGGGGCGGGGGCCGGTTTGGCGGAAAGTTCCCTGATGCGCGCCTGGGCCTCCCGGACATGTTCTCCCTTGGGGTATTTTTGCACATAGGCCTGCATCTGGGCCGGGTCTCCGCTGGCTTGCGCCGATTGCCAGAAGAGCGCCTCCCGGTTCACCGCCGGGGCGGGCGGTTCGAGGGTCACGGTCAGCTTGCCATCGGCGGGCAGCGAGAACTGGAAGGTCCCGGAGGACTGGTCGTAGATGGTCGGGGTCTGCAGCGCGCCGGACGCCTTGGTCTTGACGAGAATGCGCTGTTTGACGTTTTCCACCACCCCCTTGGCGCTGGCGCCCGGTTCCTGGAGCGCCTGGACGAATTCGTTGGTGAACAGGCCGTTGCCGCTGCCCGCCGGTTCTTTCGAACTTTGGTTCACCCCGGCGGAGTAGACCATCATGATCCCGTCGGCGCTGTTGATGGGCGGGGCCAGCCCCTGTTCGCCGCCCAGCGCGCGGCCATCGCGCTTGAACGGATTTTCCCGGCAGGCGTCGAGAATCACCAGGGAGAATTTGGCCTGGACCTCGCTGAGCTGGTCCACCAGCCGCGTCATCTCGATGCCGTTGTGGATGATGTGATTCTCCTTTTCCGCCCGCAGTTCCACGGGAATCAGGTAGTTGTTGTTGCGTACCTGCACGCCGTGGCCGATGTAATAAAACAGCGCGATGCTGTCCGACGAGAGCTTGCCGATGAATTCATCGATGGCGTCGTTCATCTCGGCGCGGCTGGCGTTCTTGCGGAAGATCACGTTGAAACCCTTTTCCAGGAGGGCCTGTTGCACGGCCTGGGCGTCGTTGGCGGCGTTGGGCAGACGGGTGGCGTGCTGGTAATCCCCGTTGCCGATGACCAGGGCCACCTGTTTCGGGTTGGCCAGGGCCGCCGTCCAGGGGGAGAGCAGGAGGCACAAGACAAGCAGTTGCATAAGGGTTCGCATGGCGTATCCCACGTCTGATGGATAAGGATCGATGGCCTTCAGGTTACCACGGGGCGCGGGTGTGCGCCAATGAAATGCTTGCGATTTTTCTGAGGAAGGAGGAGAATGATCTCAACAGCAACCATCTGGGAGAAGACCGATGAAAAAGTTCGCGCTTGCATGGATGGTTTTGGCGATCGCCCTGCTTTGTCTGCCGGCTTGGGCGGCGGATACCAGGGGATTCGGGCGGGCCATTCCCGCCGGGGAGAAACGGGTCGCCCTGGTGATCGGCAACAACGAATACACCCATGTGGAAAAGCTCAAGAATGCGGTGGCGGACGCCAAGGCGATGAAGCAGGAACTGGCGCGTCTGGGGTTCGACGTGGTCTTCCGCCAGAACGCCGACCGCAACGCGATGAACGACGCGGTGGATGAGTTTCTGGGCAAACTCTCCACCGAGGCGGTGGGGCTGGTGTTCTATGCCGGCCACGGGGTGCAGATCAAGAGCGCCAATTATCTGATCCCGGTGGATGTGCAGGCCGAAAAGGAGAGCCAGATCCTCAACAATGCCCTGGATGTGGGGCGGGTGACGGAGATGATGGCTGACTCCAAGGCGAAGTTTTCGCTGGTGGTGCTGGATGCCTGCCGGGACAACCCCTTCAAGGGGAGCGCGACCCGTGGCGTCGGCAACACGCGGGGGCTGGCGCAGCCTGCCACCAATGCCAGCGGGGTGATGGTGGTCTATTCGGCGGGGGCCAACCAGCGCGCCCTGGACCGGTTGGACGACCGGGACCGGGATCCCAATGGCCTGTTCACCCGCGAGTTCCTCAAGGCGATCCGCGAGCCGGGGGTGACCGTAAAGTCGGCGGTGGAGAACGTGCGCCAGTCGGTCATCACCCAGGCCAAGGCCGTGGGGCATGCGCAGACCCCGGCGATTTACGACCAGTCCACCGGTTCGTTCTTTTTCACGCTCCCTTCCGACCAGAAGGTGACGGTGACCGTGGAGCCGAAAAAGGCAGCCCCTGCCGCGCCCCAGGATCAGGACGTCCTGTTCTGGCAATCGGTGAAGGAGAGCGGCGATCCGGCCCAGTTGCGGCTCTATTTGCAGAAATTCCCCAACGGGGAGTATGTTGATCTGGCCCGGCTGGAGATCAAACGCCTGGAAGCCCCTCCGCCGCCCGTCGCGCCGGTGGTGGCCGCACAACCCCCGCCGTCGGCGGTGGATGACGCGCAGGTGCAGGCCGAACTGCAGAGGGCAAGGGAGGAGAGCGCCCGCCAGGCGGCCAAGGCGCAGGAGGAGCGGGCTTGGGACGAGGAAGTGGAGCGGCGCAGCCGCTCGCGGCGGTCCCGATGAGGGACGTGGAGCGACGACGAACGGGAGCAAAGGGCATGCGCGTGAAACAGTGGGTGGGTCTGTTGGTGATCGTGGTGCTGCTGACCGGTCTGTCCGGGTGTGGCACCCCGGTGCGGGAGCAGGATGAGGAGAGCAGCCGGGGGCGTCGTTCGCCTTTCGTATCCGGCCCGTCATCGGTGATCCTGCCGCCGGGTCACTCCCCGTGATCGTGGATTTGCAAGCGGGCGATATCGTTATGATGTTTCAATCATCCTGATTTTGGGTTCGCATCTTGCATCCGCCCCCATGATCCGTGCATTTTTGCTCTCGGGAGCGCCATTTTACGCCAAGGAATCAGGACCATTCGCAGTGGATTCGCAGCGTCGTATCATCATTGCCGGCATCGCGGGTTGGATCCTCGCCTGGTCCCCGCAGTCCCACGCCTTTGAGGTGGGGCATCTGGCCGTGCTGGATGCGCCCAACGGCAAGCCGCGCGCGGAACTTCTCGTGCAAGCCGGCCCGCGGGAACGGATCCTGTCGATCCGGCTGGCCAAGCCGGCGGAGTACAAGCACTTCAAGACCGCCCTGCCCGCTTTCCTGAAAGGGATCGAGACCGCCACGCGCATCGCCGACGCCCAGGCCCATACCCGCATCACCTTCGCCAGGCCCCTGCCTGACAAACCCGTGCCCCTGCTGGTGGTGGTGGCCTCCGACAAGCTGGAGGAGGTTCGGCTGTTCACCCTCAAACCCGGCATCACGCCGGTCATCTCCAGGAAGCTGGCCTCGACCCCGAAAAAGGAGACCCCGGAGAAGAAGACCTCCGTGGAGACCCTGGGCAACGAGATGCCCGTGCCCCAGGAGGTGCGCATCCCGGAGGGCGAGGGGCTGGAGGCCGTGGTTCGTTCCCTTGGGATGAAGGGGGTGACCGCGCCGCAGGTCATGGCGGCCTTGTTTCAGCACAATCCGGATCGGTTTCGGCATGGCAACATGCATGATCCGATCCCCGGAGGCACGTTGCGCGTTCCTTCCCTGGAGGAGATGCGCGCCATCCCGGATCGGGAGGCCAGGCTGCTGAGCCAGACCCATCTCAAGGAGCGCACTGCCGCCTCGCAGGCTGCTGTTGCCAAGGCCAGGGAGCCGGAAACGGTCATCTTTTCCGCGCAACCCGTGGTGTCGGGTTCGGGCCTGGAGAACGTCCTGGTCCGCATGCAGACGCAACTGGACGAGTTGACGCAGATGGTGAAGGTGACGCAGGTGCAGCAGACGCGCATGAACGAGCGTCTCACCGCCCTGGAAAACAGTCCCGCCAACAACGGGGTGCTGGTCGAACGGGTGACCGCATTGGAAAAAGCCATCAAGGAGGGTCCGCCCCTGGGCGGGGAGGAGACTTCGGCGCGTCGGGAAACCACCCGCTGGCTCTCCTGGACCCAGGCCATCGGGGCAGTGGGTGGGGCGATGCTCGCCCTGGCCATGGTCTGGCTGGGAATGCGTTGGAACCGCCAGGACTTCCTGCCCGACCAGCGGATTCTGGACCTGATCGCCAGGGAATATCCCAGGTTGCTCAAGGAAAAGAGCCGCGACGCCACCCCACGGGATTCCGCCGCGCCACCCGTGGCGTGAGACGGTTCAGGGCGCCGGAGCGGTTTCCTCCTTCACCTGCGCCGGCGGTTCCTTGTGACGCCACAACCCTTGCGTGGCATAACAGGACCAACCCCAGCGGATCCAGCCCAGCATGGCGGTGGCCAGCCACAAGGACCACACCAGCATCAGCACCCGGTAGGCGAAGATCGGCAGGGAGAGCAGTCCGGCCACGGGGAAGAGCGCGCCGCCGCGATCCTGATACCACTGCATGAGCCGCGCGCTGGAGCGATTCCCCACGATCCACATGTCGGGATAGCCCAGCAGACCGTGCCGCAGTACGGCGGCCAAAGCGGCCAGGGCGGCCAGGGTCCAGAAGAAGAGCATCATCTGGCGCAGATTGAAACGCCAGCGGCCGACGGTCTCCGGATGCGCCCCGCGCCACCCCATGAGAGGAAACCAGGCGGCCAGAACCAGCGCCGCGCCAGCCTCCACCATGCTCAGTCCCACCCCCAACGCCATCCACTCCCAGGAACGCAACGGCAACCAGGCGACCCGGCCCAAGGCCAGCGCCACCAGCAGAATCAGCACAAGACTCCCCCAGTAGAGCACCGCCGGTCCCATGGCCGGTCCCCAGGTCCACAGGATCCAGCGTTCGGGGGGCAGATGCAGCCGGACGATCAGGTTCACCCCCTCCAGCCCCAGGTCTGGCCGTGGCGTGACGAAACGGTTCTCCAGGCCGCCCGGTTGCCGCCAGACCACCTGATGGCTCCGCAAGCCGGGGGCGATGGGCAGCACCAGCCGATCCCCCTCCAGACGCAGTTTTTCTTCCCGGCCATCGATGCGGGCGGACAGCAGCACCGCCCCCTCCGGCAGCCGGATGGCATGCTGCCCGCCACGACTGGCGCGCAGTTGCAGGGTCAGGCGCGCATCCGTGGCCCGTTCGCCGGGCGTGACCTCCAATTCCGCTTTTTCCAGGGTCAAAGTCGGCCCCGCCACCCCTTCGGGTTTGCCGATGCGCAAGCCGACCGTCTCGCCGGGCCAGGGACGCCACTCGGTGCGCCGCGCTCCGGCCTCGTCCGCATGGCCGGTCGCCGGGATCCCGGTCGCCACCACATGCCACATCGGACCGGCCCGCAGCCGCCACACTTCGCTCCAGGGCGTCCCTTCCGTTGCCCGCAGGGTCAGTTCCTCGCGGGCATCCAGGGTGGAACGCCACTCCAGTTCGGTCTGTTCCGGCTCCAGCCGGACCAGCACCTTCTCTCCGACCACCCGCACCCCGGCGGCGGTGACCGTCTCGCCGGGCAGAACCGGCCACTCCAACATGACGGCCGCCCCCGGTCGGGTGACGCGGCGGACACGGGTCACCACCTCCCAGGTCAACCCCAGATCGAACAGGCGTTCCACCTCCACGAAGGGGGGCAGGGCCACCACGGCGGCATCCCCCGGCGCATCGTCGCTCTCCCCTTCCAGGCTCGGCTGGTTGCGGCGCAATTGCAGGCTGGCGTCCGCCGTGCCGTTCTCGCGCAGCCCCTCCACCCGCCACGCCTTGCTCTCCGCGCTGACCCGGCGCGGCGGCATGGGCAGGGGAATCTGCACCGTCTCGCGGGAGGGCAGCGGCCCCTCCAGCACCACGGCATGGACCCCGGCGGGCAGCCCCATCCAGAGCGTGCCGCCCTGGCCATCCCCGTTGGCCCGACGTCGCAAGGCGGGCGCGGGCCGACCGTCCAGGCTCGCCTCGCCGGGCAGCCAGTGGCCCGCCTGACCGGGCAGGGGCACGGCGGTCTCCCGGACGGCATGCAATTCCAGATGCAAACGCAGGCGTTCCCCGTCCGCCTCCAGCCGCAGCCTGGCCAGATCGGCGCAGACGGGCAGACATTCGGGCGGTTCCAGCAGGCGGCTCTTGAGGGTCTCCAGCGTCTCCTGGTCCGGGATCTCGGTGGCCATCGCCGGTGTGGCGCACAGCCCCAGACCGACCAGCAGCAGCACCCCGGCCCGCCTGAGCGACAAAGGCCGCAAGCCGATCTCCGCCACCCGCCAGAGCAGCATCAGCAACAACCCCACCCGCGCCGCAATCAGGATCCGGTTGGCCATTGGGGAGAGCAGATGCAGCCGCAACTCCTGTCCCCGTTCCACCGGCCCGCTCCAGATCATCCGCACCGCGCGCCACTCCCATTGCGGCAAGCCGGGGCCGGTCTGCGTCAGCACCGAGGGGTCGAGACGGGTGAGCGCGGATTTGACCGGGGGGGCGGGCGCGTGCGGCGCAGCCATGTTGGAGGCGCGGGCAAGCGGGGCGGCTTTCCGTTTTGCCATCGGCGCAACGGCGTCCGCCTTCATCTCCATGGCCTGCGCCACCGGAGGAGCCGAGGATGGCATGGGCATCTCCGCGACCTGGGCGGGCATGACCTGATGGGGCATCTCCAGTTGCGGATAGAGACCCGTGCGGATCTGACCGATCAGAAACGGCAGCGCCATCAGCAACAGCGCTGTCAAGGAGGCGAGCCGCCACAGCCGCGTCAATCCCGGCAGCCAGCGCCCTTCGCCCCCCACGGCGCGCCCCAGGGCCACCCCGGCCATCGCGGCGAGCAGCAGCCAGGCCATCTCCCCCTGTTCCGGATGGACCAGGACCATGGCCGTCAAGGCGATCCCGCCCCAGCCGCGTCCCCACAGGCGGGAGACCACCAGGGTGGTCATCAGGACCAAAAAGATGTCCAGCAGGGTCCAGCGTCCCAGCCAGGTGTCGCGCGTCGCGTCCGCTCCGGCGGCGTGCAGCAGACGCCACCCCGGCGGCAGATGCACCGTGACGGAGAGTTTTTGCAAATCCATGTCCCAGCCCGTGGCCGGGACCACGCCCTTGGCCATGGGCAGCCGCCCCTCGGCGCGCACGGTCGGCTCGGCGTTCCGCAGTTCCACGCCGCGCTTGTCCGAACCGCTGCGCCGGGTGATGAATTGATTCTCCCCATCGATCTCCACCCGTCCCAGTTCCATGGGGGGATTCATCTCCAGCCGCGTGGCGCGGGGCGCGGATCCTTGCAGCAGATCCTGAAAGGTCCAACCCCCGCCATCGAAATCCAGCCACATGTGGCGTGTCAGGTTCAGTTGATCCGGCGGCGGCTCCCCGGCGCCGCGCCGTTGCTCCTCGAAACGCATCGCCTCTCCGGGCCGGACCCGGTAGACCGGATACTCCCGCCACTCCTGGGGCAGGCGGGTTTGCCGGGCGTCCAGGGCCTCCACCCCGGCGATGTTCACCAGTCGGACGTCGTGTCGGGCGGCGAAGGCCCACGCCTCTTCCTCCGGCCAGGGCCAACTCCGCTCCCTGGGCAGGGTGATGGCACTCACCGGGCCGGCATGGCGTTGCCGCAAGGTCACCTCCCACACCCCGGAGCGGACCTGCAACCGCAACCGGCCATCCCCATCCATGCGCGCGGGCAGGGTGGTCTCCAGGGCCAGGGGGATCCACCCCTCCCGCAACGACGGATCGAGCCGCACCTCCCGCCGCTTGCCCGCCACGCGCAACTCGATCCGGGTCTCCAGGGTCAGTGGCGCCCCGTCGCGCACCAGGCGGTGGACGTTCATTTCCAGGCGGTCCTCCACCCGTTTTTCCGTGTCGCGTCCGCGCAGCCACAGGCGGCCCTGGGGATCGGGCATGGCCAGCGGGAGGGGCGTCCCCTCCACGTTCAGGTTCACCAGGCCGGTCTCCGGCGGGACGGTCAGGAAGTCGGGCAGGGTGGTGTAATAAAACACCCCGCTGACCTGATGCTCCCCCTCCGCCAGCCACACCCCTGGGGTCTGATCATGGGCGAGCAATGGCGTTGCCTTGCCGTCCACCTTCACTTCCTGGGGCCAGCGATCCGCCGAGCCGGGCAGGGGGACCCAGCCCGGCCTGGCCATCCGCCATTGCCCGACGAACCTGCCGAAGCCTTTCTCCAGCCGCAGGGTCAAACCCGACGGCCACTGGCAGATCCGCTGGGCCGCGTCGTTGAAGGCCATGGGGCATTGCGCCTCCTCCTGTCCGTGCAGCGCCCACTCCACCCACGGTTTGAGGGGTTCCGGCACCCGCTCCACCGGCAAGGCCGCCCCCTCGGCCCGCCAGGCGGCCAGCCAGATCGCCAGCAACAGGAGGAAACGGACCATCACGCGACCCCGGCCCGGTTCACTTGCACGGACCCACCCATTTGGCCGTGGTCCGCACGTCCATGGACATGGGCGGAGCACCCGGAGCGGCCATGGTCATCTGCATGGCCCCGGCATACGAATCGCCCGCGAAGCGGTATTCCCCCTTGCCGTTCACCTGCTCCTTGGGACAGGAGATGGCGAAGGAGATCCGGTTGCTCTCCTGCTTGTAGTCCTTGATCGCGCAGTCGTCGCCACCCCCGCCTTTCTTCATGATGCGTTGCGGGTCCTTCCGGTCGGCCTGGGTGACGCAGTCACGCACCGTCTGGTCCGGCATGGGCATGCCGGGCATGACGGTCTTGATGGTGACCTCGTACATCCCCTCCTTGACGTCCAGATCGGCGGCCAGGAGCGTGGCGGCGGGCAACAGGGCGGCGGCGAACAGCATAACGAAACGACGCATGGGGCAATCTCCTCGCAATTGGGTAAATGTCATCCTGCCTCGTCCATTGTGCGGCCACGGGCATGGCAATGTAAAGCATTACCCTTTCAACCGCGTGGCGTGCCGGTCGGTTTTCTGGCAGTGATCGTCTTGACCACATCCAAAAAGAGATGATTGACCGACACTACATCGAAACCGGCCTTTTCGACATTGCCCACGGTATCGCGGTTCATCTCCGGTCCGATGTGCCGGCACAAGGGATTGCACATGTCGAGCAGCCAGTTGAAGGGGAGATAACGGCTGCCGGTGTGTTCGAACATGGCCAGTTCGCCGCCCGGCGCAAGCACCCGGCGCAACGATTCCAGCCCTCGCACCGGGTCCGGCACCGAGCAGAAGGTGCAGGCGGTGAAGATCTGATCGAAATGATCCTCCGGGAAATCGAGGTCCAGGATATCCATTTGTCGCGCCTCGATGCGGCCGGGGTAGTCCGCCAGCCGGGGGGCGGCCCGCGCGAGCATGCGCGGGCTGATGTCGATGGCCACGATCTCCATGCCGGGGGGGAAACAGGCGATGTCCAATCCGGTGCCCAGGGCGGCGAACAGAATGCGTCCCCCCGACCGCATGCGGGCGAACAGGGCGCGCTTGGCCGGCCCCCAGCGTTTTTCCGCGCCATGGGCCAGCAGGTCGTAGAACAGGGCCGTGCCGTCCCAACGGCGTTGTGTTTTTTCGTCAGCCATGCCGCCTCTCCCCCCGCACGAAGAAATGCGCCGCCTGGGTGAACAGCCAGCAGCCCACCCCGATCCCGGCGCCCCAGGACAACATGTGCGCCATATCCTCCCGCAAGACGGGATGCATGCTGGGGAGCATGCTGGCGAGCATACTTCCCAGCATGGTGGGCACCATCACCTCCAATGCCCCGAAAAACAACATGAAAACCGGCGAAACCAGAAGGACCGCCAGCATGCCCAGTACCATGCCCGCCACCATCTCCACGGCCATGGGCCAGCCGGTGGGCAACAGCGACGCCACCCAGGCGGCCAGCGCTGCCGCCGCCGCGTTGGAAATCAGGTCACCGATGATGAAATAGGGACGTTTTTCCACCCGTTTTTCTCTGCCTTTCTTAATGAATGGAAGTCAACCAGCAATCCAATTGCGTCTGGGAATCCGCCACCGCCTGCTGGAACTGTCGCACCAGCCTGGCCACGGCTGCCATGGGGAGCAGCCGGGCCTGCTCCTCGATCTCGCGCGCCAGGGCGACCACCATGCGCATCCCCAGATGGGTGGCGCTTCCCGCGAAGCGATGCGCCGCCAGGGCCATGGCCTCCCGATCCTCGCCCTCCAGCCCCTGCTGCAGGAATGCCAGCATCCTGGCGCTGGAGGCGGGGAATTGCCGGCAGATCCGCTCCACCCGTTCCCGCCCCAGGGATTGCAGGGCATGGGTCAACACCTCCGTGTCCAGCAACGGGGCGGCGTTGGTTTCGTGTTCCCGTGGCCTCTCCCGGTCATCGGCAAAGGTCTCTCCCGCGTGTATGCGCGCCATGACCTGGCGCAGCCGCCGCAGTTCCATGGGCTTGGTCATCACGGCGTTCGCCCCGGCTTCCAGGGCGGCGGCGAGACGTTGGGGCGCGGCATCGGCGGTCAACACCAGAATCGGCGTGGCCGCGCGGTCGGGATCCGCCATGGCGCGCACCTGTCGGATCACCTCCATGCCATCGATATCGGGCATGCGCAGATCGGTCAGGATCAGATCGAACCGCTCCCGCGCCAATGCCTCGAAGGCCTCGTCGGCGTACTCCACGCCCACCACCCGGTGACCGTCCATCGTCAGCATCTGCTCCAGCATCGCGCGGCTCATGGCGTCGTCCTCGATCAACAGGATGAACGCCGTGGGTTGCGCGGACGCCGCCGGGGCCATGGAGTGCCTGGCCTCCTCCCCAGGCACGGTCGTCAACTCCAGGGTGAAACGGAAGCGGCTGCCCTCGTTGGGGTGGCTCTCCACCTGGATCCTGCCGCCCATCCGTTCCACCAGGACGCGGCTGAAGGCCAGTCCCAGGCCGATGCCGCCCAACCGGCCCGTCTCGTCGGGAGTCCCCTGGCCAAAGGGTTCGAACAGGGTGGCCAGTTCTCCGGCGGGAATTCCCACGCCCGTATCCTCCACATGAAAGGCGATGCGCGTCTTGCCGTCCCGGTTCTCCTCCAGCCGGGCGCCCAGGGAGATCTCGCCCTCTTCGGTGAAGTGATTGGCGGTGGCGAGCAGGTTCAACAACACCTGCCGCAGCCGCAACGAATCGGCCAGCACCATGCCGATGCGCTCGTCGCCGGCGCAATCGAGGCGGTTGCCTTTCCGGCGCGCCTCGTACTGGAAGATCGCCGTCAGCGTCTCCAGAATGCGGTTGGGGGAGCACGGCTCCGGGTGGATCCTCACCTGGTCGATTTCCGCCAGGGAGAGATCCAGCATCTGGCTGATCAATGCCAACAGATGGTGTCCGGCGGCCTGGATCTTGTGCAACTGTTCGGTCACCTGATCCGGCGTCATGCCCGCCGCCCGTTCCTCCAGGATTTGGCTCAGGCCGATGACGATGTGCAAGGGGGTGCGGATCTCGTGACTGATATTGGCCAGAAAGGTGGAGTTGGCCTGTTTGGCTGCCCGTGCCCGTGCTTCCGCCGCCGTGCGCTCCTGGACTTCCCTGCGCAACTGTTCGTTGATGGCCAGCAATTCCCGCAACTGGTCGGCGATCTGCCGTTCGAACGCCTCGCCTGTGTTGGCCAGATGCTCGAGGATCGCCATCTGGGTGATCACCCCCAGCAGGCGGCCATCCAGAAGCACGGGCAGAACCGTCAGATGATGGCTTTTCATCAGTTCGAAGGCATGGCGCACCGGAGCGTCCGGATCGACGACGGGTTTGGGGCGCAGGCAGTCGATCACCAGGTTATGGTGCCGCTCGATGATGTCGTCCGTCACCAGGAGGCCATGGAATGTCCCGTCCCGTACCACCGCCAGGAATCCATGCCGCAGCAGTTCGGTCTCCACGGCGTCCACCCCGGCGAAGGCATCGACCGTCGGGCAGTCGCGGCGGATCAGCGGCTCGATGGTCATCCTTTTTTACTCCAGGCTGCCCTCGATGCGATCATACTGAATCTTGACATGAAACTGGATTCTGATAATCTCGCCATGAGAGATGAATGGAAACACTTTTTCGTTGAGAATCTCGAGAATTTTTAGCACGGATAGACGTTTGATGAGTTGTTTGCTGACCAGGATGGCTTCTACGGTTTCGTGTTCGACCTCCACCATTTCGAAGCCGTCCGGGGCCATCAGGCCCATGCATTTGCTCAGGCCGATCATCCCCACCGGACATTTTCTGGCCAGGACCATGATGTCCCGGAAGGGGGGCAGGGAGATCGTCTCGAACTCCATGGAAACCGTGTAACCGCGTCCATCCTTGTTGCCGCCTGTCATGTGTCACTCTCCTTGGGTATGCGATACTTTATCAAACATGCGTGGGTTTTGTTCGCCTTGACCTTGGCCATGCCACCGGCCATCGGGGCGGAGCGGTTGTCGTCGTCGGCGCTGTTTCGCCAGCAGCCCCCGGAAGCGGACGCTTCCGGCCGGAGCGACAAAATGGCGCGCGCCATGGACCGGCATGCACGGCACACACCGATGGCGTGGCAGGCGGACCTGCGGGTGGTCACGGGGCTTGCCATGCCGGAGAAGTTGCGCGCCGCGCAGGATCTCGTCAACCGCCGGATCACCTACCGGGACGACCCGGATAACATCTGGCTCTCCCCTGGGGAGGCCTATCGCGACGGCGGGGATTGCGAGGATTATGCCCTGGCCAAACTGCTTTTGTTGCGCGAGGCGGGATTCCCGGAAAGCGAGCTGAGGATCGTCACCCTGGCGCCGGATGACCGGCATGGTGTCTATCATGTAATCCTGGTTGCCCAATGGCAAGGTCAAATCTTCGTGCTCGACTCGCCCGGCCGGACGCCGCAAGGGGGGGTGGCCCCCCTCGACGGCTACAAGGACGCCGGTCGAAGCGTGGTCTGGTCGGCCTGGAGCAAAGGCGCCATCAATCTGCCGGAGGGCGGCGCGGGCGCGACCCAACTGGTCGCCGAGCGGCGTTTCGTGCCGTATGGCCCCATGCGCATGCCCTCGTACCGCGACTATCCGGTCCGTGAAAAGCTGCCCCGCATCGCCGCCAACCTGCTGGTGATCCGCCCCTGGGAGCCGAAGCTCAACCCGGCGGAGATCGAACGGCTGCGGATCCTGCGGGTTTATTTTTCCAGTCCCACCCCGGAAAACGCCGTACTCCTCACCGCTTACGAGCGCGCCAAGATGGACGAGCTGATGGCCATGCGGCGACGGGGGTATTGACGATTCGCGTGTAATATTTTCGGTTCATGTTACATATAAATAGTTGTAAAAAAGTACAGTTTGAGGACCAGTTTCTTCCGACCAACTGATGAAAAAAAAACGGAAAACGCGGATGGCGTCCTTCCAGCCGCGTCTTCGGGGGATGGCGGTTACAGGTAGCGCAGCAGGGCGCGGCGTTCCTCAATGGCGAGATCCTCCTCGAAATGGCGGATCATCTCCATCAGCGTCCGGTTTTGCGCCTCCAGCGAAGCGATGAACTCCTGGGCCTGTTCGGTCATGGTCTTACCCCTTTGTCGGTGTCAAAATGTGAGTGTCATAAAGCAAGGCAGGCAATTATCGGACCATTAGCGACAATTCGTCCCGCATCCGCTCCGCCACCGCGCTCCAATCCCCCGGTCGCGCCTGCCGGAACAGACGCGCCACACCCGGATACCAGGGGGAGTCCGCACGGTCGGTCAGCCAGCGCCAGTCGGGCGCCCGGGCCGGCAGCAGAATCCAGCACGCCTTGCCCAACGAGCAGGCCAGATGCGCCACGGCGGAATCCACCGCGATCACCAGATCCAGTTCCATGATCCAGGCGGCGGTGGCGGCGAAATCCGTCAACGCCTCCGGCATGGCCAGCAACGGTTGCCCCACGGGAGGGGCGACGGACTCTTCCTCCCCGCGCCCCTTTTGCAGGCTGACGAACACCACGCCGGGGACCTCCCACAAGGGGGCCAGCACAAAGAGGCCCGGCAGGGAACGGTGGCCGTCGTTGCGATGGTTGGGGTTCCCCTTCCAGGCCAGGCCCACCCGGAAGCCGACGGGCCACGGCATCCCGGTCCGGGGCGTCGGCGCGGGGAGCCGCCATGGGGGAATGGTCTCCAATGTCACCCCCAGCCGATGGGGAATGGAGAGCAGGAAGATCCAACGGTCGTGGGCCGGATAGGCTTCACCCTCGGCAATCACCCGGTCGGCCAGGCCGGCGAACAGGGGGACCAGACCGGGATGACAGACCAGGGTGATGAAACCAACCCCCCTGTGCCGTAACGTGTGCAAAAACCGGACGAACTGAATCTGATCCCCGCACCCCTGTTCCGGCAGGATCAGCAGGGATCCCCCCGCCAGATCCTCGCCCCGCCACTCTGGAAAGGGAAGCGACCTCTTCCGCCGTGGGGCGCGCAGTTCGTACAGGGGCCACGCCTCCAGAAAACGCCCCAGGGTCAACAGGAGTTGCCCCAGGTTCCACAAGGTGTCCACGTCATCGGGACGGATGCGCAGGGCCTCCCGGAACATCTCCCCGGCCTCGGCGTATCGGCAGCGCGCCAGCATCAGGTTGCCCAGATTGTTCCATGCGGCCACACACCCCGGATTGCGGGCCAATAGCCCCCGGAACAACGCCTCGGCTTCGGCGTCCCGCAGGCTGTTTTTCAACGATACTCCCAAATTGATGCAGGCATCCTCGCGCTCCGGGGCCAGATGGATCGCCTGGCGCAACAGGGGTTCGGCCTCCTCGTGCCGGTTGCTTCCGGCCAATGAATTGCCAAGATTATTGAGAAGATCCACATCCTCCGGGGCGAGAGCCAGGGCGCGGCGCCACAACCGTTCCGCCTCGTCCGGGCGGTTTTCCGCCTGCATCAGGGCAGCGAGATTGCAAAGCCCCTCCACCATCTCCGGGGCCAGGCGTAGCGCCAAACGATAGGCCGCCTCGGCCTCGGCGCGGCGATTGGCCTCGTGCAGGTCCAGGGCATGATTATAAATTTCATGGGCATGCCGGGGATCGGCCAGCCCGGCCAGTTCCTCGGCCACGGCCTCCACCACCGGCTGCCACTCCCCGCGCCGGAACTGGCGAAACAGACGCATCACCCCCGGATACCAGGGGGAATCCTCCCGGTCGCGCAGCCAGCGCCAGTCGCTGTCGTGGGCCGGCAGCATCACCCGGCAGGGGATCCCCAGGGATCCGGCCAGATGGGCGACGGCGGAATCGATGGTGATCACCAGATCCAGCCGGGAGGCCAGGGCCGCCGTCTCCCCGAAATCCGTCAACGCCTCCCCCCACTGGAGCAGGGGCTGCCCTGCCGGAGGGGAGAGCGCCTCCTCCTCCCCGCTCCCTTTTTGCAAGGAGACGAAGACCACCTCTGGCACCCGCCACAAGGGCGCCAGGGTCGCCAGGCCGGGCAGGGAGCGGTGGGGGTCGTTCTTGTGGCGGGGGTTGCCCTTCCAGACCAGCCCGACCCGGAAACCCCGCTCCGGCAGCCGCGCTTCCCAGACGGATGCCCGTCCCGGCGGGGGCTGGAGACAGGGAATGGGGGCGGGCAGGTTCGCCAGGGTTACCCCCAGACGATAGGGCACTGAGCCGGAAAAGACCCAGAAATCGTGCCGGGGATGGACCATGCCCTCCTCCTTGGGCAACACCCGGTCCGCGTCCGCGAGGGTTGCCAGCAGGGGCGTGAGTTCCGGGGCGCAGACCAGCGTGAGCATGCCGGCGCCCGCCTTTTTGAGAGCATGAAGAAAGCGGGCCATCTGAATCTGATCCCCGCACCCCTGCTCGCCCACGATCAGCAGGGATTTTCCGACGATCTCCTCCCCCTGCCACATGGGGTAACCGGGCTGGATGGGGATGGCGGCCGGGTCGGGTTTGCGCGGATGGTAGCGGATTTCGTGGAGGGGCCACCCCTCCTCGTAACGGCCTTGCGACAGAAGGAGCAGGGAGAGGTTCCAGATCACCCGGCAGGAGTCCGGGAGCAGCGCCAGGGCGCGCCGATAGGCGGCCTCGGCCTCCGGGAGTCGTTGCTCTTCCTTGAGCAGGATGCCCAGATTGTACCAGGTCTCCTCGTCCTCCTCGATGGCCAGCGCCTGGCGGTAGAGGGTTTCGGCCTCCGTGGCGCGGTGCTCTCCGGCCAGCAGCACCCCCAGGTTGGTCATGGCGCGGGCATGGCGCGGGGCCAGGCGCAGGGTCTGGCGGAAGGCAGCTTCGGCCTCGGCGGGCCGTTTGTCCGTTGTCAGGAGATTGGCCAGGTTGTAGTGGTTGTCCGCGCCGTTCGGGAGCAGGGCAATGGCGCAACGATAGGCGGCCTCGGCCTCGGCGAACGCCCCGCGCGTCTTCAGGACCACCCCCAGATTGTTCCACGCCAAACCATGGCCCGGATCGAGCCGCACCACCCGTTGCAGGAACGGCTCGGCCTCCTGGCGGCGGTCGCGGGCGAGCAGCAGCATGGCCAGGTTGTAACAGCCGTCGCGGTAGTCCGGCCGCTGGCGCAGGGCCTCGCGGAAGGCGGCCTCGGCCTCGTCGAGGCGCCGCAACTCCATGAGCAGGATCCCCAGGTTGTTGTGACCCTCGGCGAAGTCCGGGGCCACCGCCACGGCCCGTTGCCAGCACTGCAGGGCCGCCCGTGCGTCGCCCAGCCCCATGTGACAGGCCGCCGCCAGGTTCAACAGGTAGGGATCCTCCCTGCCATGCGCCAGTGCGCGCCCGGCCTCGGCCAGGGCCTCTTTCAGCCGTCCCGCGCCATAGAGTTCCGCCACCCGCGCAGCGGAGGATCGTTTTATCCGCATCTTTCCGCCAATGCCTCTGCCACCCGTTCCACCACGCCGTTCCACTCCCCAGGATGTTCCTGGCGAAACAACCGCACCACGCCGGGATACCAGGGGGACTCCTCCCGGTCCCGCATCCAGATGGGATTGGCATGGCGGGCGGGCAGCATCACCCAGCACCGTTTGCCCAGCGCCCCGGCCAGAAAGGCCAGCGCGGAGTCCACGGTGATCAGCAGGTCCAGGTGGGCCAGGATGGCCGCTGTGTCGGCGAAATCCCGGATGGCCCCGCCCGGATGGGCCAGGAACAACCCGGAAGGCAGCCGCGTCGTTTCCTCCCGCTGCAAATCGACAAATACCGCCCCGCGAATCCGCCAGAGCGGGGCCAGCAACTGCGGATCGGGCAGGGAACGGTGCGCATCGAGGGGGTTTTCCGGGTTGCCTCGCCAGACCAGCCCCACCCGCAACCCGTCCGGCAGAGCGGCGAGGCGATCCCCCCACAGGGCCAGCCGTTCCGGAGGCGCCCGCAGATAGGGGATGCTGGCCGGAAGGGTGGTCAGGGACGTGGCGAAACGATGCGGCAGAGAGAGAAGAAAAATCCAGTAGTCGTGCCAGGGGGACTCCTTGCCGACATCATCCACCTCCATGACCTGGTCCACCCCCTCCAGGCCGGCGAACAATGCCGTCAAGGGCGCCAGGCACGCCACGGTGACATGCGCCACGCCCCGTGTACGCAGCAGGGGGAGATAACGGCAGAACTGGATCTGATCCCCGTAGCCCTGTTCCGGCAGGACCAGCAGGGATTTGCCCGTCAGATCCTCCCCGCGCCACAAAGGAAACGGCGCCTCGACCGGGACGGTCCCCATGGCGCGTCGCATGGAGCAGCCGGGATGCATGCGCGCCTCGTAGAGGGGCCATGCCGGCTCCAGCCGCCCCAGGGAGAGGTTGAACAGCGCCAGATTCCAGCGTGTGTCGGCGTGATCGGGCCGCAGGCGCAGCGCCTCGCGCAAGGCCGCCTCGGCCTCGCGGATCCGATCCGATCCCTTCAGGAGATTGCCCAGATTCTCCCAGCCTTCCGCGTAATCGGGCCGTAAACGCACCGCCTGCCGATAGGCCGCCTCGGCTTCGCGCCAGCGCTGGCCCTTTTCCAGCAGGACACCCCGGTTGAAATGGAGTTCGGCCCGTTCCGGTTCTTGCGTCAGGGCCGCCTGGTGCCACGCATCGGCCTCCTCGTCCAGGTTGCGCGCGGCCAGGCTCAGCGCCAGGTTGGTCATGGCCTCCACCAGGTCCGGTCGCAGGCGCAACGCGTCGCGGAAGCACGCCTCGGCCTCCCCTGGCCGCTCCAGACGCATCAGCGCCACCCCACGCAGGTTGCAAGAGACGGCGTCGCTCACCCCCGCCAGGCAGGCCGCCGCCTCCTCCCAGCGTCTCCGCTCCAGCAGGCTCCGTCCCAGTTCGTTCCAGCCCGGCGCGAACCCGGGATCCAAGGCCACGGCCTGGCGCAAGGCCTCCTCGGCCTCCCCGGATCGGCCCAGCCCACGCAGGATCACACCCAGATTGTGATGATTGCGCGCCTCCCCCGGCGCGAGCGCCACAAGCCGGCGCGCCACCCCCTCGGCCTCGGCAAGACGGCCCGATTCGAGCAGGGCGGCCAGTTGTTCGAATCGCCGCTCCATGACCGCCTGCAGCAGGCACATCGTCACCCGTTCCGCCACTTCTTTCCAGTCGCCGGGGCGGGTCTGGCGAAACAGACGCATCGTCTCCGGATACCACGGCGAATCCTCCCGGTCGCGCAGCCAGCGCCAGTCCGTGCCGCGCGCGGCCAGCAGCAACCAGCAGGGCACCCCCAACCCGCCAGCCAGATGCGCCACCGCCGAATCCACGCTGATCACCAGGTCCAGATGGGCCACGATGGCCCCGGTGTCGGCAAAATCCTGCACCGTCTCGCCGGGCCACCACAACGGTTGCTCCGGGGGGGGATGCGCCGCCTCTTCCTCGCCAGCCCCCTTTTGCAGCGCAACGAATGTCACGTCACGGACCCGCCACAACGGGGCCAGGGTCGCCATTCCGGGCAGGGAACGCCAGCCGTCGTGGAGATTGCGCGGATTCCCCTTCCAGACCAGACCCACCCGTAACCCGTCGCCAGGCTCCGGCAGCCGTTGCCCCCAGAACGCCAGACGCTCCTCTGGAACCCGCAGGCAGGGCAGATCCGCCGGAATCGTCTCCAGCGTGGTTGCGCAATGCATGGGCAGCGATAGCAAAAATACCCAGAAATCATGCCTCGGATAGCCGGTCGCCAGCACGGCTTCCGTTGACAGCAGCCGGTCCACCCCGTCCAGTCCGGTCAACAGCGCCAGCAGGGGGGGATCGCACAGCAGGGTGATCGTGCCCGCCCCCCGTCCCTTCAGCAGGGGGAGATAACGGCAAAACTGCATCTGATCCCCGTACCCCTGCTCCGGCACGACCAACAGCGACCGCCCCGCCAGATCCTCCCCGCGCCACTGGGGAAAAGGGAGGTCGGGAGGGATGCAACGCATGCTCCGCCGATGGCGGTTGTTGGGATGCAGGCGGGCCTCGTGCAGCGGCCACCCCTCGGCGAACCGTCCCAGGGACAGCAGGAGCACGGCAAGATTCCTGGCCGCGTCGGCAAAATCGGCCCGCTGGCGCAACGCCTCCCGGTAGGCCGCCTCGGCTCCGTCCGGATCGCCTTGTTCCAGCAATAACGTACCAAGGTTGTTGAGGGCATCCGCATGACCGGGATGCAACGTCAAGGTGTGCCGGTAGGCGGCCTCGGCCTCGTCGGGTCGTGCCATCTCCCGCCGCAGGTTGCCCAGATTATACCAGGTTTCGGCATGACCCGGATGGCATCGCGCCACCTCGCGCCAGACCGATTCGGCCTCGGCCAGAGCGCCCCGCGCCTTCAGCAGGACCCCCAGATTGTTGCCCGCCCCGGCGCTGCCGCAACCGCATCGCACCGCCTGGCGATAGGCCTCCTCGGCCTCGGCGTCCCGTCGCTCCTTTTGCAGGATCAAACCCAGATTGAAGTGGATATCGGCCCGTTCCGGCCAACGCCCCAGCGCCTGACGCAAGAGCCGTTCGGCGCGTTCGTGTTCGTTTTCGTCCATCAGGACCGCGCCCAGATTGAGCCATGCCTCGGCCCGCTCCGGGTGGGCGTCAACCCCCCTTGCGGCAAACCGCCCGGCATCGGCGTGACGGCCCTGCCGCCGCGCCAGGAGCGTCAATTGACTCAATGCCTCGAAACACTCCGGCAGGAGTTCCAGCACCCGGCAAAAGGCCGCCTCCGCCTGTGCGTCCTGCCCGGCCCCGGCCAGGCGCACGCCATAGGCGAACCAGGAGTCCGGCGTGTCCGTCGATCGCGATCGCCCTTGTTGGTGAGTCGTGCGCATCGGCTGCAACGTCAATGGGGGGGGCTAATCATCTGAAACGCTTCCTGCATCCGTGATCCCACTCCTGTTTCAGGTCTTGAAGAAGGCGGCCTTTTCCTGCAAATTGGCCGATTCGTCGGCTAGGCGGGCCACGGTGTTCGCCATGTTCGATGCGAGCATGGCGTTCTCCTGGATCACGCCGTCCAACTCCCGAATGGCCGCATTGACCTGGGCGGTCCCTTGATTCTGTTCGCTGGAAAAGGTCACGATCCGCTCGACCAGCTCGGAGGTGCGCTGAATGTCGGGCACCAGTTTCGACAGGATGGCCCCGGCCTTTTCCGCCACGTCCATGCTGGTCCCGGCCAGGCCGGTGATTTCACTGGCCGCTCCCTGCGAGCGCTCCGCCAGTTTGCGCACCTCGGCGGCCACCACCGCGAATCCCTTGCCGTTCTCTCCGGCGCGTGCCGCCTCGATGGCCGCATTGAGCGCCAACATGTTGGTCTGGCGGGCAATTTCGCCGATGATGGAAATTTTGCCGGCAATGTGCCGCATGGCGGTCACTGCGTCCCGCACCGCATCTCCGCCTTGCACCGCGTCCTCGGAGGCGCGTCTGGCGATCTGCTGGGTCTCCTGGGCGTAACGGGTATTCTTTTCGATATTGCCGGTGATCTCCTCCATGGTGGCCGAAGTCTCCTGCACGAAGGCCGCCTGCCTGGCGCTGCGCTCCGACAACTCTTCGGCGCCTTGGGCCATTTCCTCGGCCATGTGCGCCACCTGAACCGCGCCCGCCTTGATCGGTTCCGCCACGTTGCGCAAATGCCCCGCCATGCGCATCACCCCACGGATCAGATTGCCCAACTCGTCCTCCCGGTCGATGTGGCAACTCACCATCAGGTTGCCATGGGCCAACTGGTCGAAATTGTTCAGACAGGTTTTCATGGGGTCGGTAACATGCCGCACGAAGCTCTTCGTGAAGACGAACGTCACCAGCAACAGCAACGCCAGCATCACGCCGAGATCCATTGCCAGGACCGTGACGACTTCCCGCAACAGCGCGGTCAGGTCCAGTTCCCCCCGCATCATCCCCAATACCGCCCCGTCACGGTTGACGACCGGAAACCAGAATTCGGCATTGCGGTGGCGATACGAAATCCTCCAGCCCGTCTCCCCCGTCCCGGCCAGGCCAAACGACAGGGCTGCCGCCCCCACGCTCTCCCCGAACCGGGTCACCATGGGGTCGATCTCAGAGGTGAATACCGCCACATTATACGGCTTGCCAGGCCCTGGAAAATAGGGAAAACCCGCCTGTGGCCGCACGACGCCGTCCGGGGCGTGTTCCAGGCCGCATTCGGCCGCCTTGTTGGCCGCCACCCTTTGCAGCATGCCGGTCTCGAAGGCTTCGGGCGCGGCATATTCCCCGTTCCTCGATATGGAATAGAACACCTTGCGGGGTTGCGCTGCCTGGTTCCAGAAATAGAACCCGTGAATGTGGGCCTTGGCCTGATTCCATATATTGTTGGATGTGGTGTCGATCTGCGCCTTGTCCATGCCCTTCATGGCCTTGACCGTGGAGTGATCGGCGCGCAGCATCTCATTGACCGGAGTGATGCGCAGACACTCCTTCTCCACCTGGGAGGCCCAGATCTTGTCGAACGACTCCATCCGTTCGCGCATCACCATGTCCAGGTTGGTCTTTTGCGCCAGAAAGATCACGACCAGAAATCCGCTGACCGTGAGGGTCAACTGAATGAGCATCGCAAGGTTGAGCTTGACACTCAGGGAGAGGCTCTTGTGCATGGATGGGATGGGCACGGGTATCTTCCTTTCTTCGGTTGTCATCGATGGATTCCAACCCTGCCTGGCGGGGCGTCGGCTTACCCTCCGGCGCCCCGCGAGGAGACGGTATTCCCCCCCTCGTGTCGGGTTACTCCATGGGTTTGCCCTGGGCCTTCCAGGCGGCGATGCCGTCGCGATACCACTTGACCTGGGAATAGCCCATCTTCACCAGGGCCAGCACGGTTTTCGGGCTGCGCCAGCAGGCGGTTCCGTTGCAGTAGGCGATGATCGGCTTGGCTTTGTCCCATGCGGTCACCTGGGCGCATTTTTTGGTCAACTCCAGGGTGGCCTCCACCTCGGCGTCGGCGATGTCCGTCGAACCGGTCGAAGTGCACAAGACCGAGCCGGGGATGTGACCGCCGGCGAAGTCGCTGTCCTTGCGCGCATCGACGATCAGCGCCGCACCGCTCTCCATGGCCTTCATCACGTAGTCCGTATTCACGGTCTCCACGCCGGGCAAAGTTGGCGGTGTCGGCTTCTCCTCGGCCCACGCCACGCTCGTCAGCACCAGCAGCATCACCAACGACAGCATCGACAGTTTCCGTTTCATGAGTGTTCCTCCATTGTGGTTGATGGGCCATTCGCCCCTGGAAAGAGTCCGTCCTGAACGTCATGTTTCGTTGTGTGTTGTTTACGCATGAACAGCGATTAATATGATGCGGTTTGCACAGATAGTCAACAAAATAATTTACTGGCCGCATGGAATAAATTAATATAGAAAATGCGGCGTTTCTATTGGTTTATGGATTGGGAATCAAAGCGTTAAAAAAGCCATGCGGTCAGGGATGCAATGGCATCTGACCAGGTGTCGGGACGGGATTGATGTATCAAACGCATGATTTTCGGATACCAGACAGATTCGGACCTGCCGCGCCCCCAACGCCAGTCCACCCCTCTGGCCGGCAGCAGCACCCGGCAGGGAATGCCCAAGGCGCCAGCCAGATGGGCCACGGCGGAATCGATGGTGATCACGAGGTCCAATTGCGCGACGATGGCCGCCGTGTCGGCGAAATCCCGCCAGGCATCACCCGTTTGCAGCAGGGGCAACTCCGGCACAGCGGGGAAAGATCCCTTTTGCAGGCTGATGAAGGTCAACCCCGGCAACGACCACAAGGGCCTCAGGGTCTCCAGGCCAGGCAGGGAACGCCATCGGTCGTTCGGGTGCGAGGGGTTGCCCTGCCAGGCCAGACCCACACGGATGCCGGAAGCGGGCAGTCGCTCCTTCCAGAAGGCCAGGCGATCACCAGGCACACGCAAATAGGGCAGGGTGTTCGGCAACACCCCCCCCAGGCGGTGGGGCAGGGAGAGCAGATGAATCCAGCAATCGTGGGGTGGACAGGCATCCCGCCCGGCTTCTGCCACCACCCGGTCCACCCCCTCCAGGGTGGCGAACAACGGCACCAGGGGGGCCGGACACACCAGCGTGACCATGCCGGCCCCGGCCTGTTTCAGCAAGGGAACATAGCGGCAGAATTGGAGTTGATCCCCGAACCCCTGTTCGGGCAGGACCATCAGCGAGCGCCCCGCCAGGGGTTCGCCGCGCCACTGGGGAAACGGCAGTTCCACCGGGGGGAGTTTGAGGTTGCTTTTGTTCTGGTCCAGGCGGGCGTCGAATCCGGCCCACCCCTCGGCGAAGCGCTCCTGGGCGAGCAGCAGCAGGCTCAGGTCCCAAAGGGCGTCGGGAAAATCGGGCCGGGCGCGCAACGCCGCGCGCAAGGCGGCCTCGGCATGGGCATCCTCGCCCCGGTCGCGCAGGTGTACCCCAAGATTGTACCAGGCTTCGGGATGATCGGGCTGCACGGCCAGCGCCTCCCGCCAGGCGATCTCGGCCTCGTCGGGGCGTTGTTGCTCCGCCAGTACCACACCAAGGTTGTAATGGGCGTCCGCCAGGCGCGGTTGCAGGCGCGTTGCCTCCCGATAGGCCGTCTCGGCCTCCGCGACCCGCTGGAGCGCGGCCAACGCCACGCCCCAATTGTAAAACCCCTCCGCATGCCCCGGATCCAGACGCACCGCTGCGCGATAGGCCGCCTCGGCCAGGTCGAAGCGCTCCCGCGTGGCCAACGCCACTCCCAGATGGAACCAGGCCGCAGCCCACTCCGGGGCGAGACGCGTCGCCTCGCGCCAGCATGCGGCGGCCTGCTCCGGACGGTCCAGATCCAGATGACACGATGCGATCAGATGCCACAAGAGCGGGTCCTGGCCTTGGGTGGCCAGGATCCGTTGCGCCTCGGCGAGGGCCGCGGCGAAAAGCCCGTTGGCATGGAGCAGGAACGCCTGATCCAGCGGGCCTGAAGGGGGCATTACAACTCCGAGGCCACGGGCACTACCTGAACCAGTTCATCTGCGGGCCTGGCAATCGCGGTGGGGAGCGGATCCACTCCAGGGTCGGCGGGCGGGGCGTGGGAGAGCAGGCGATCCGCCTCCTCGGTGGAGATGGGGACCAGCACCGGGACCAGGGATTCCACAACCGCTGGCGGGGTCGAGGCCGGTAGCGGCAGTGGGGCAGGGGGGAGTTCGCTGACCGTTTTGGGCAGCGTCTCCACCTTGGCCAGATCGGTCACGCCCTCGCGTGGGGGGGTGGAGGCCGGTTCGACGGGGGTGATGTTGCCTGGGGCTGTCTGGCGCGGTCTGCCGTCTAACTTGAGTTTTATCGGTGTCTCCTCGGCCTTGGCGATTTTTTCCGTCCGGGCGGGCCGGGTTGGCGGGGCTGGGAGTTCCTCGGCCCGGATGGCGGGTTTCGGGGCGGGTCGGCTCTCCTGGGGTGGGGTGTCCGCGACCGTCAGCACCGGGATCTCTTCCTGGGGGGGTGACGCCTTTTTTTCGGTGGCGGAGGGTGGCTCCAACTCCGGGATTGGTGTTACCACCGGCAGCGTGGCGGTGGTCTCTCGTGGAGGCTCCGGAGTGGCGGGCGCGGGTGGCGGCGGACTCTTTTCCTTGGGAGCGGGTTGTGCGGCGGCCACAACCGGCGCGGACGGGCAGGAGCCTTTGCCGGAGGCGCGGCAGTTGGCGGCCAGAACGATCTGGCGCCAATCCCCCAGCGAGACGAAGCGGAAATTTTCCCTGGCGGCCGCTTCCAGGATCGTCGGCAGGGCCTGGAGCGTGGCGGCGTGCTGACTGTGGAACAGCAGGACCGCGCCGGGATGGAATTGTCGGATAACGTTTTTGGCCATGTTCGCCGGGCTGACGCCGGTCCAGTCGCGGGAGTCGATGGTCCACAGGACGGTCTCCATGCCTTGATCCTTGGCGGCATGGACCACCCTTTCGTTGAAATCCCCATAGGGGGGGCGAAAGAGGGCCGGCTGCACCCCCAAGGCGGACAATGCCTCCTTGCCTTGACGCATCTCCTCGGCCAGGCCGGCAGAGGAAAAACCGCTCAGGCGCTGGTGGCGAAAGGAGTGGTAACCAATGGCGTGCTGGTTGGCATGCACGGTTTTGACCACTTCCGGATGCGCCTTGATCTTGTTGCCGATGTAGAAGAAGGTCGCCGGGATGTCGTGTTTGCGCATCAGGGCGGAGATTTCCAGGTCTTTTTCGTCCGGTCCGTCGTCGAAGGTGATGGCCATGACCCGTTCTTCCGGCAGGTTGAGGGCATCCACGCTCAGGACCACCTCGCCGCCCGGATAGAGGAAATGGGGCGTGAAGCTGGGGGTGTCGTATTTGGCGGGCGCCGTTCCCGTGTCACCGGTCTTGCCATGAACCGGGGAGAGGGGCAGCAGGCAACAAAAAAGGATGACCAACCCGGCCATCCGGCGCGCAAACGCTGGCGGAGCATTCATGTTTCAAGACTTCAAGACGGGATGCCGTGTGGAAAGCATCCGTGACAACCACCCCGATGGCCAATCACCTCCAGAAACCGGTCAAGTGTAGCCGAGACGCGTCTGTCATGTAAAGGGGGGATTGCATGACACGCAATCGCAATTTCAGGAGTGATCGTCCTCGCCGGCACGCCCCCGCGCGAGAGGACTCAGGGCCTCGCTCATGCGATCAACTACCCCGGACCAGTCGCCAGGAGAGAACTGGCGAAAAAAACGCATCACACAGGGATACCAGGGAGAGTCGGGGCGATCGCGCAGCCAGCGCCAGTCCGCCCGCCAGGGGAGCATCACCCAGCATGGTTTTCCCAAAGCCCCGGTCAGATGGATCACGGCGGAGTCCACCCCGATCACCAGGTCCAGTTGCTGGATCAAGGCTGCGGTTTCGGCGAAATCGCGCAGCCTGGCCCCCATGTCGAGCAGGGGAGAAACGGGTGAAAAAACATCTGGCGCGCCCTTTTGCAGACTGATGAAAACGACACCCGGAACACGCCACAGAGGGGCCAATACCGCCAGATCGGGCAGGGAGCGGTTGTGGTCGTTTTCATGGGCGGGATTGCCCCTCCACACCAGCCCAACCCGCAAGCCGGGAGGGAAGGGGTGATTTTGCCAATGGGCCAGGCGTTCTTGGGGGGCGTGCAAATAGGGCAGGGCGGCGGGGATGGTTTTTTCATCGGTGCGCAGCAGCCAGGGGATCGACAAAATCGGCGTCCAACAGTCGGCCTCCGGCGGGCCATCACTCTCGTCCGGGGTCACCACCCGATCCACCGCTGGCAGCGTCCGCATCAGATCGGCCAACTCCGGCTGGCAGACCAGAATCAGGCAGATGGCCCCCCGATCCCGCAGCAGCGGCACATAACGGCAAAACTGCAACAGATCCCCGCTCCCCTGCTCCTGCAAGATCAGCAACCTTCTGTTTGCCAATGACTCTCCCAGCCAGCGGGGATAAGGCAACTCCGGCAGCACGATCCGCCAGCCCCGCTTTTCGGGATGCAGGCGCGCCTCGTGCAACGGCCACCCCTCCTGGAAACGGCCAAGGGAGAGCAACAACAACCCCAGATTCCACGCCGCGTCCGGGTTGCCGGGGGCCACGCGCAAGGCCTCCCGATAGCAGCGCTCCGCCTGGACGGGGTCGTCCCGCTCCTCGTGGAGATTGCCCAAATTGTTGAAAAGCGCCAACGACTCCGGCTGAATGCGCAGCCCCTCCCGGTAGGCGGCCTCGGCCTCGGCATGACGGCGTTGATATTTATATAAATTACCAAGATTGTTGAAAACATCGGAGGCGTCCGGACGCGCCCGGATTCCTTGCCGATAGATGGCCTCGGCCTCGCCGTGACGGCCCTGCGATTGATACAGATTGCCCAGATTGGTGCAGGCCGGGACCAGATCCGGTTGCCAGCGCAGCGCCTCCCGATAGGCGGCCTCCGCCACGTTTTTTTCTCCAGTCTCCTCCATCTCCAGGGCGAGATGATAATGATGCACCGCCCGCTCCATCCGCCAAACCTGCAACGCCTCCGTCACCCGTTGCACCACATCGCCCCATGCGTTCTCCGCACCCTGGCGAAACAGGCGCAGCCGCTCCGGATACCAGGGGGAGTCTTCCCGCTCGCGCAGCCAGCGCCAATCCGTGCCCCAGGCGGGCAGCAACACCCAGCACTCCCGGCCCAGCGCCCCGCTCAGATGGACGATGGCCGAATCGATGGCGATCACCAGATCCAACCGCGCCACCAGAATCGCCGTATCGGCCCAGTCGTGGATTCCGGCGCTCCAGTTCAGCAAAGGCTGTCCGGCGGGGGGATGGCGGGCCTCTTCCTCGCCGGCCCCCTTCTGCAAGGAAACGAAGGTGATGCCGGGCAGGGACCACAAAGGGGCCAACAGCGCCAGACCGGGGAGGGAACGGGCGGCGTCGTTGGTGTTCATGGGCGAGCCTTTCCATGCCAGACCCACCCGCACGCCTTCGGGCAGTTGGGTCGCCGACCGCTCCGCAGGCGGGCGCAGATAGGGAATCCGCGCCGGAATGGTCGCCAGGGTGGTTCGGAAATGCAGCGGGCAGGAGAGGGGAAAGGTCCAGAAGTCGTGCATCGCGAGAGGTTCGTCCGGGGTGGCCACCTGGTCTGCCGCCGTCAATGTGGCAAAAAGCGCCTTCAGCGACACATCGCACACCAGGGTGATCCATCGCGCCCCGCGTTCTTTCAACAATTCGGCATAGCGGCAAAACTGCAATTGATCGCCGATCCCCTGTTCCGGCAGGATCAGCAGGCTCCTGCCGGTCAAATCCTCTCCCTGCCAGCGGGGAAACGGCAGATCGGGGGGGTGGACGTTGCGCTCCCGCTTGCGGGGATGAAAACGGGCCTCGTACAGCGGCCACCCCTCCGCGAAACGCCCCTGCGCAAGATAAAGATGACTCAGGCTCCATTTGGCCTCGATCCAGTCCGGATCGATACGCAACGCCTCCAGGAAGATGGCCTCCGCCTCGTCCGGCAGATGGCGCTCCTTGAGAAAAATGGCCAGATTGCACAAGGCGTCGGCATTGGGACGCAGGCGCAAGATCGCCCGATAGACCGCCTCGGCCTCCGCGAAGCGCCGCAAGCGGGCCAGCAGCACCGCCAGGTTGTTGTGGGACTCCACATGGTCCGGCATGAGGCGCAATGCCTGTCGATAGGCCTCTTCCGCCTCGCCGGGCCGTCCCTGGTTGGCCAACACCACCCCCAGATTACTCCAGGCCGCAACGTATTCCGGTTGTATTGCCAGTGCCTGGCGATAGGCAGCCTCGGCTGCGCGCAACTGGCCAATTTCGGCGGACAGAACCCCCAGATCGTAATGGCAGCGCGGATCGTCGGGCCAAAGCAGGGTGAGTCGCAGGCAGACCGCTTGCGCTTGCGCGGGATCCCCCGCACGGTGCCAATGGGTCACCAGGGCTTGATAACGTTCGCGCAGGATCTCCCCCAGTCTCTGACCGCTGCCCTGATCCAGCACCTGCATGGCAGCTTCGGCAAAACCGTTGGCCAGCAGGGCATCGATCAGGCTCAACCAGTATTGCGGATTGCCCGGATTGCGCGCCAGCGCGGTTTGCAGGTGGTCGATGCCAGGCTCGACATCGCCGCGCACGAGTTGCAGAATGCCCAGATTGTGATGCGCGTCCGGATGATCCGGGGCGTAAAGAAGCACCTGTCGGTAGCCATCCTCAGCCCCGGCGCTCTCTCCCGCCTGGTGCCGTTCGATGGCGTTTTGCAGCAGTTCCGCGATTTCTTGCGCGGATGGATTGACTTTATTCATTCACAGGAGGGATGAGCGCCAGCCATCTCCCGCTCATTGAAAGACGGCCTGCAACGAGTCGGCCTTGAAGAGTTTGCGCGCCCATGCATGGATCTCATCCAAAGCGGCGGAGGCCACTTGTTGCCTCACCGGTTCCGGCACCAGACCGAACCGTTCCTGGAGCATCTCGATCAGCAGACCGGCCTGGCCTTTCTGCAGACCCCTCTCTTCACCGATACGTTCTATGCTTGAGATATATGGCATTTTTTTGCTCTCCTCGAAGGCGACGATCTCTTCCTGCAACCGGATATCCAACTCCTTGGGCAAGTGCAACACCCAGTCGATGAAGCGAAACAGGTCGATTGTCCATGCGCCGGTTGCCGATCTCCGCCTCTCTGGTGATCCGGGCCAGTTCCGTGTCGAGAAAGGCATGGCCACGATCCCAGTCGATGTCATTATGCGCCTCCGGCAGAAAAAATGCCAGAAATTCCCTGAAGTAGCCTTCCACGATCTCCTTCCAGGGGACATCGAACTGGTCGTTTGGCTGTTTGTCGCTGTTTGACGCATTGGGCATGCCTTGTACTCCAAATGGTGGGGCGATATGCTCGGATGGAAAGATCCTTGTTCACCTGCTTTCGGGGAGTGTTGGCCATGTCCATGCGATTCGTCCTGTCCCTCTTGTTGACCCTGCTGCCCGGAGCCGCCTGGAGCGCCATGGTGGAGGAGCCGGTTCGCCATACCCTCGACGGCGTGGCCATGGAGAGCGTCCTGGTGTACGACGACAGCGGCCCGGCCTCCCGGCCATCGGTGCTCATGGTGCCCAACTGGCTGGGGGTCACCCCGGCGGCGCGTGTCATGGCCAGACAGATCGCGGGGCGTGATTACGTGGTCCTGCTGGCGGATGTGTACGGCGTCGATGTCCGGCCAAAAAATCCCAACGAGGCCAAACAGGCCGCATCCACCCTGCGCGCCGACCGCGCCCTGCTGCGGGCGCGCGCCAACAACGCCATGGATGCCATGCTTGCCGCCGGCAAGAAGGTGGGCGCGGATGCCGGCAAGAGCGCCGCCATCGGCTTCTGCTTCGGGGGTGGTACGGTGTTGGAACTGGCCAGGAGCGGACGGGAATTGAAGGGGGTGGTCTCCTTCCACGGCAACCTGGACACGCCGAATCCCAAGGATGCCGGCAACATCAAGGCGGCCGTGCTCGTTTTGCACGGCGCCGACGACCCGGTGGTCCCGGATGCCCAGCTCGCGGCCTTCCAGACCGAAATGAAGGCAGTACCCGGCATCGACTGGCAACTGGTCAGCTTCGGCGGTGCGGTCCACTCCTTCACCGACCCGGACGCCAATACCCCAGGCCGTTCCCAATACCACGAACGCACCGCCCAGCGGGCCTTTGCCCTGATGCGCCGCTTCTTCGGAGAGATTTTTTAGCGCTTACATCCGCACCTGCTCAAGCTCACGCCGGATTCGTTCCTGCATGGCCGCGTCCGGAGCAGAGGGTGGAGCCTCGCCGGGGGTTTGCGGGGGTTTGGCGCGCCATTTGCGCATGGCGGCCAGCAGCGCCCATCCCCCGGCCAGCAGGCCGACGAACGGTCCCAGCCACAACAGACGGTTCATCCCGCCGGTGGTGGGTTCCAGGTAGATGTAATCGCCGTAGCGCTGATGAAAATAGTCCCGGATCACCCCTTCGCTTTGTCCCTCGCGCACCTTGTCGCGGATGACCCGCAGCATGTCCTTGGCCAGATCCGAATTGGACTCGTAGACCGACTGGTTCTGACACACCGCGCACCGCAGGTCCTTGGCGATCTGCCGGACCATGGCCTCGCTGGGATCCTCGTCGCGGGTGGCCGCGCCGACCGGCAGAGCCAGCAGCAGCGCCGCCAGCAGGCATGTGGCGGGGAGTTTCATGGTTTTTTGCCTCCTTCCATCAAGGGCAGGGCGCGCGCCTCGAACCAGCCGGGGAAGAGCGGGCCGGTGTGTTTCATGCGGATGGTCCCGTTCGGGTCCACCAGATAGGACTCCGGGGCGCCGTAGACGCCCCAGTCGATGGCGATTTTTTGTTCCGGGTCCATGGCGTGGGGATAGCCGGGATTGCCGTGCCGGGCCAGAAAGTCGCGCGCCGCTTCGGGGGTGTCGCGGAAATCCACGCCGATCATGACGAAATCCGGGCGGTTCTTGACCTTTTTCGCCAGTTCCACCAGGTAGGGGTGTTCGGCCACGCAACTGACGCACCACGATCCCCAGAAATTGACCAGCACCCATTTGCCGCGCAGGGCGGAAAGCTGGACCGGCGGTCCTCCGTGGAGCGCCGGGGCGGTGAAGTCGCTGGCCGGGCGGTTGACCAGCGGCGAGGGGATGTTGCGGGGGTCGTTGTCCAGCCCCAGGGCGAACAGCCCCAGAATGGCCATGACGGCCCCCAACAGGATGATTTTCCAGGCTCCACTCATGGATGATCGCTCCATCGAAAGTCCGTTCAGGTGGCAAGGCGCCGCGCCCGGCGCCCTTGCAGCATGGCCAGCAGCACCCCGATCGTGACGATGCCGGAACCGAACCAGATCCAGGCGATGAGGGGATTGCGGTAGACGCGGAAGGCCCACACTCCAGCCTTGACCGGTTCACCCAGCACCACATAGAGGTCTTCGCGCCAGGTGGTGTGGATGGCCGCCTCGGTGGTGGGTTGGGAGTGTTCGTTGTAGACCCGTTTCTGGGGTTTGAGCAGCACGGTTTCGCCGGGGCGTTCGGCGCGGATGACCGCCTCTTCCGCCTGCCAGTTGCGGCGCGCGGTCTGGCCCATGGACTCCAGGGTCAGGTTCCAGTCGCCCAGGCGCAGGGAGTCGCCCGGTGACAGCAACAGGTTGCGCTCTTCCTGGAAGAGTCCGGATCCCACGAAGCCGGCCACCATGACCAGAATGCCGAAATGGACCAGCATCCCCCCGTAGCGGCGTTGGTTGCGGCCCACCAGGCGCATCAAGGCCACTTGCGGAGAGATGGACTCGCGGTTCATGCGCTGGCGGACATTGCCGGTCAAGTCCCGCAGATGGGTGGTCCCCACGAACAGGATCAAGGCCAGGGCGGCCAGGCCGAAGGGGTGGGTGATGCCCACCATCCAGGCCGCAGGCAGACCGGCGAGGCCGATGATGGCGGGAACGAGGAACTCCCGGCGCAGGTATTGGAGCGATGCCGCGCGCCAGGGGATGCAGGGGCCGATGCCCATCAGCAGCAGCATGCCGAGCATGATGGGGATGAAGACCTTGTTGTAGTAGGGCGCCCCCACCGAGACCTTGGCCGAGGAGAGGGTTTCCACCGCGAGGGGATAGAGGGTGCCCAGCAGCACGGTGCAGGCCCCGGCCACCAGAAACAGGTTATTGACAAGAAAAGAGAACTCTCGCGACCAGGGGCTTTCCAGTTGGGTGGCGCCCTGGAGTTGATCGGATTTCGTGGTGAGCAGGCCGAAGGAAAACAGCAGCAGAACGGTCATGAACATCAAAATATAGACCCCGCGGCCCGGATCGGTGGCGAAGGCGTGGACCGAGGAGAGGACGCCGGAGCGGACCAGGAAGGTGCCCAGCAGGGAGAGGGCAAAGGTGGTGATGATCAGAAAGAGGTTCCAGGTTTTGAACATGCGTCGCCGTTCCTGGACCATGACGGAGTGGAGAAAAGCCACGCCGGTGAGCCAGGGCATGAAGGAGGCGTTTTCCACCGGGTCCCAGGCCCAGTAGCCGCCCCAGCCCAGTTCGTAGTAGGCCCAGTAGGCGCCGAAGACGATGCCGATGGTGAGCATGATCCAGGAGAAGAGGGTCCAGCGCCGGGTGGCCAGGATCCATTCGCCGTCGCCCTGGGCGGTGATCAGGGCGGCCATGGCGAAGGCGTAAGGGATGGCGAAGCCGACATAGCCCATGTAGAGGAACGGCGGGTGGAAGACCATGCCGGGGTCCTGGAGCAAAGGATTGAGGTCGCGGCCATCCAGGGGCGGGTCGAGCAGGCGGACGAAGGGGCTGGAGAGAAACACCACCAGCAGCAGGAAGCCCACCTGGAGAGAGCCGAGGATGGAGAGCACCCAGGGCATGGAGACCGGATGGGTCTCCCAGTGGCGCCAGGCCGCGATGGCGACGAACAGGGAGAGGAACCAGGCCCACAGCAGCAGGGAGCCTTCGTGTCCGCCCCACATGGCGGTGGCCAGGTAGAAGGTGGGGAGTTTCAGGGAGGCGTGTTCGGCGACATACTTCACGGAAAAGTCATGGGTCATGAACGAGACGATCAGCCCCGCCGAAGCGAGGGTCAGCAGCCCGCAGATCCAGAAGGCCGCCTGTCGTGCGACCCGCACCCAGGCCATGTTTTTCCAGTGCATGCCCGCCAACGGCGCGCCGAACAGCACCAGGGAGAGAAAGAGTGCCAACAGGGTGGCAAAATGGGCGATTTCGATCCACATGGCCTGACGGGTCACTCCCTTTTTTCTGTTCCGAGAAGATTTTCGATGCCTTGGATTTTTAATTCTTTTATCATTTCAAAAAAGAATTGACTTGGAGAGGAACCGTTGAATTTAATGTCTCTATCGGGAGTTATGTTTGCCACCCACAGTAAAACACTCAATAAACCAGTGGGTGTCCATTTCAGTGGCTGAGAGGATGGTCCTTCGTGCCGAAAGGCACCTCTGAGCAGGATGGCATCGGCCAAATCGTCGAAAGAAAGTCGTATGAGATGGCCCTCCCAAGAGGGTTCCATGATTTCTATATTTGCTTTCGTGACCGGGGCACCTGCCACGAACATTTGTCTGAAGCCTGTTCTTTCTTCATGGAGCCACCACAGTGGCATATTGGGTTGCCACTGTATTGCAAGTCCGCTCTCTTCCATGATTTCCCGGATTGCTGTCATAGCAATATTTTTATCATATAAAGCAAAATTTTTATCTTTTATTTTTGGTTTGAATGCACCGCCCAGGGTATGTAGGCATTCCGGATATGTAGAGGAATGTTTATTGCGAATATGGAGGACGATTTCCCTTAGAGGGTCACAGTGTACGACCGCAGATGCACTAATAATTTTAGGCAGATCATTATTTCTGCGCAAGGTTGTTATGGTAGCATAATCAGTAAAAAAATACTCAATACATATTGGTGATGAACGAAGTCTTAGATCGTAAAGTAACCCGTGCGGATCGTTATCTCTGCCGTCCTTTTGAATTTGCAAGCGAACGGAATCTGCGCTGTTTTGGATTTCTGGACTGTTGCAATATTGATCTTTGCCGTCAATCTCAAGCAGATCTGGAATATTTTTAAGGTGAGTTTCGAGGGTGCAGTAACCCTTAAATATATCATTCAGGTCTGTTTTTATAGCATCAAGAATTTCTTCGGATTTTTCATAGTCTTCTCTTGTTTGCAAAGCATCGTTAAATTGACTTTCTTCCATGACAAACTCCTGTTTATTGCAACGATTTCAATAACGACTTCTGCGAGTTGGCGATTCCCTGTTCGCTCATTTCCACCGGGACGTAGTCTTCGCTGTGTTTGGCCAGGATGGTGTCGGCGTCGAAATCCTGGCCGGTGCGCCAGACGCCTTCCACCACCACGCCCTGACCTTCCCGGAAGAGATCGGGAACCATCCCTTCGTAACGAACCGGCAGGTGGCTTTTGCCGTCGCTCACCAGGAAGCGGATTTTCTGGGTGCCCGGTTCCTTGACCAGGGAACCGGCCTGGACCATGCCGCCGATGCGGATTTTTTTGCCGTTCAACTCGGTGCCCTTGGCTGTGGTTTCCGAGGGGGTGTGAAAATAGACCAGCGCGCCGGTGAACGACGAGAAGATCAGCGTTCCCAGGGCGCCGATCACCGCCAGCAGCGTGAGGATCAGAAACAGCCGTTTGTTGGCGGTGCTCTTCATGGGCCGGATCCGTCGAATTGGTGCAGTTGCGTCGTGAGCCGTTTCAAGCTGACTTGCCAACGCAGGATGTAGCCGCCATAGACCGCCAGGGCCAGCAGGTAGACGGCGGCGACGTAGGGTCCGTAGTCATTCATGGTGCAATCTCGCGGCCTCCAGGGCGTCCAGTTTGCGTTGCGCCTCGATCTGACGCGCCTTGAGCGTCAGCATGTAAACTCCCATCAGGATAAACGCCACGGACATGGCGAGCAATGGCGGAAGCAATGGCCCGGAGATGTGGATGCCGGATTTTTCTGCGGCGGCCAGCGAGGGGGGTTGATGCAGGGTGCGCCACCACACCACGGAATAGTGGATGATGGGCAGATCCACCGCGCCGACGATGGCCAGAATCGCCGTGGCCCTCGCCCCCTTGGTCGGGTCGTCCATGGAGTGACGCAACACCATCAGCCCCTTGTAGAGGATCAGCAGCACCAGCATGGAGGTCAGGCGCGCGTCCCAGGCCCACCAGGTTCCCCACATCGGCTTGCCCCAGATCGCCCCGGAGGCCAGCGTGATCCCGGTGAAGGAGATCCCCACCGCCGTGGCCGCCTCGGCCAGGATGTCGGCGGTTTCGGAGCGTTTCCACAGGTGGACGATGGAGGCAATGGTCAAAAAGACATAACAGAACAAGGACATCTTTGCGGAAGGGACATGCAGGTAGAGGATGCGCACCGCCCCTCCCTGTTGGAAATCCGCCGGAGCGTTCCAGACCATCCACAACCCGACCGCCAGGGCGATCAGGGTCAGGACGCCAAGAGGCGCCTGCATCCTCGCCAGAAATTTCATCGTCACTCCTCTACCAGCCAGCCGAATGCCCAGGGCGTCAACGCCAGATAGATCACGTCGAAAATGACCATCAGGCGGATCCAGGGGGTCACCTCGCCGCCGGTCAGGATTCCGGCCATGGCCTGCACTCCGGCGATCAGCAGCGGCGCGGTCAGGGGCAACAACAGCAGGGCCAGAAGGGTCTCGCGGGAGCGTGCTCCTTGCGTCATGGCCGCCAGCAGCGTGCCCAGACCGGTCAGACCCACGGTTCCCAGCGTCAGGATTCCTAGAATCTCCCCGGCCTGCCGCCAGACATCCACGTTGAACAGCACCATGGTCAGGGGAAGTATCATCAGTTCCACCAGCAGGGTCAAGAGAAGATTTCCCAACCATTTGCCGAAAAAGATCACCCCGCGCGGCACCGAGGCCAGCAACAGCCCCTCGAACGCCCCGTCCTCCTCCTCGGCCTGGAAGACCCGTCCCAGTCCCACCAGGGTGGTGAAGAGGGTCGTGGCCCACAGCAGGCCGGGCAGCAGGCGCAGGGCCTCCTTGCGATCCGGTTCGAACGCGGCCTGGAACACCACCAGCACCGAAATGGCGAAAAAGAGCATGGACGACAGGGTCGCCCGGCGGCGGAAATCTCCGGCCACGTCCTTCCAGGCGATGCGATAGGCGGCTTTCAGCAAGGTGGCGGCTCCTCGTGGCGCGGCGGGGGAGGGGCGGGGGTGAGGATGCCACGATCCAGATGATGCGGCAGATGGCGCAAGACGGCCACCCGATCCGGGTCGTGGCTGGCCATCACCACCGCGCCGCCTTGCTCCTGATAGCGGATCAGCATGGCGTTCAGCCAGGCGACTCCCTGGGCATCCAGGGCGGAATAGGGTTCGTCCAGCAGCAAAAGCGACGGATTGGCCAGCAGCATGCGGGCCAGGGCGAGGCGTTTGCGCATGCCGGCGGAAAACCAGCGCGAGGGCTTGTCCGCCACCCGTGCCAGTCCCACCTCGGCCACCGCCTCGCGCAGGCGGGCCTCGCTGGGGGAGAGGTTGCGCAAATCGGCGAAAAAGCGCAGATTTTCCACCGGGGTGAGATGGCCGTACAGGTGGGTGTGGTGCCCGATGAAGACCAGGCGGTCGCGCGTCTCGTCGCCGTGGCGGGCCGTGTCCATGCCGTCCAGGAGGTAACTCCCCTGACGCAGGGCGTAGCGGGTGGAAAGCAACGCCAGCAGGGTGGATTTGCCTGAGCCGTTGCTGCCGTAAAGGACCACGCACTCACCGCGTCGCACGGTCAGATCGACCCCCTTGAGGACATGTTGACGACCGAAACGGTGATGCGCGCCGGTCAGAGATACCACCTCCGTCGGCTGGGGGGAGTCTTCGGATGGCATGCGTCACTCCCTGGCGCTGACCACGGTGCCCTTGACCGCAGCCTTGGTTTGCGCCAGATCGGCGGCCCGCTGGGCCAGACTCAGGGAACCGAACGGACCCAGGGTGACGCGATAGACCGTTTTCTTGTTCATGGTTCGATACATCTTATGCACCGGCATGCGGCGGCCATCGAGCAGGAGTTGCGAGAGCTTGACCGCCATTTCCGTGGCATGGGAGCTGTCGGTGTAGGAGCCCATCTGCACCACGTAGCGTCCTTTCTGGTTGGCGATGGTCGCTGCGGGCGTGGCCTCCTTGGCCTCCGTGGCGGCGGGAGTCCTGGTCGCGGGCTTGGCGGTTTCCGGTTCCGCAGCTTCTTCCTCGGCGGGCTTTTTGTTGCGCGAGGGGGGTTCGATGGGCTTGGGGGGGGGGTCGTTTTTGGCCACGCTCTTTTCCAAGGGCTTTTCCACGGGTTTTTCCATTCCCTTGGCGACCATCGGTTTGGCCGGAGGTTCCACTTCCAGGAAGTCGTCCACCTCTCCCGGCTTGGCGGCGGGGGTGGCGCCCTTTTGCGGTGGGGGAGGGGGTGCCTCGGCGCGGGTTTCCTTGGTGGGGGCGGGCGGATTCTTGGGCAGGGGCGAGGGCGGTTTGCTTTGGGAGAGGGTGTTCTCCTTGGGCGCGGGTTTGCTCTCCAAACGGGACACTTCCATGGAGGATGCCTCCTTGGAGTTCCATTTTTCGTCGGTTTTGGCAGCCGGTTTGGCCGCAACGGTCTCGGCGGCGGGCTTGGTACAGGAGTTGAAGATCGGGGCTGGCGAGACACGGGTCAGCCAGGAGCCTCTGTTGTTTTCCGGGGCGCGGTCGCCGACCTTGGCTTGCGGCGCGGCGGCCGTCTCTTCCTCGGCGGTCAAATCGCCGGGGCCGCGCACCATGTTGAAGATCACCACCACCAGGATCAGCACCAGGATGATGCCTCCGGTGGCCAGAAACAGGAGCTGTTCGCGATTGGGAGACGATTTCATGGCTATCCAACTCGATCGAGGGTATGTCCGCTGGGCGAGCGAACTTTGACACTAGAGAAAAATTAGCAAAACCTGGACCATCTTTTCTGCTTGCGGCATGCAATGTGCATTATTTTGTCGCAAGCGGTTGGTGACGCGCTGGATCGGTCTTTGGTTCGGGTCGATCGCGTGCGTCGCTTGGCAATCAGGAAGGAACCGGTCATCATGCAAGGACTTGTCGCAATCATTGTCGGGGTGTTGCCTTTTCTTTGGCTTTTTCATTCCTTTGAGATGGTATCATTCTCCGCTTCATTGCCGATTTTTTTTGCTTGTATTGTTTTTCTGGTGATCGGGATCGTCCTCAAGACGCGCCAAAATCGCGGTTCCGTCAAGGTGCGGGGCGCGCGTATCGCCCAGACCGCCAAACAGGCCATCCTCGCCAACATCCACATGCTCGCGGTCAACCAGAAGAGCCTCGTCAAGCAAGACGATTACGGCAACGAGGACCACTCCGCCGTCTTGCGGGACATGGGCCGTTTCGTGGACAACAACATCGCCGGGAAACTGGGAATCGAACTGACCGAACACGAACGGAAAAAGCTCTTCGACATCATTCGCAAGGAGGCGACCCGCTACCGGCGCAACAACGCGAGCCTGTTCGTGGAGTACGACAACGCCATGACCCAGGCGGAGTACGAGGCCTTCTGCGCAACCCTGCTGAAGGTGGACGGCTGGCAGACCCGCCTCCTGCCCCCGGACGAGCGTCCGCAAGGGATCGACCTCGTGGGGGAGAAGGATGGCATGGTGGTGGCCTTTCAGATCCGCAAGGCGGATCGCCCGGTGGGCAACCGGGGGGTGAATCTGATTCATGACGCCAAGGAGGGCGTGGGCGCCACCCATGCCGTGGTCATCTCCAACGAGCCGTTCGTCACCTCTGCCCGGCAACTGGCCAGTTCCCTGGGGGTGGAGTTGTGGCATCACTCCGACATCGGCGAAGGGTTCCGCTGACCCGCCGTTTCAGACTCCGCCGTGCATGACGCGCGGCTTGCGGGCCAGTTTGGCCAGGGCGTTGAGGAACGACAGGGCCGAGGCCACCACCACGTCGTTGTCCACCCCGCGGCCCTGCACCGAGCGGCCATGGCGTTCCATGTTCACGATCACGTCGGCCTGGGCGTCGATCCCGCCGGTGATGGCCCGCACCTCGTAGCGTTGCAGCTTGACGTCCAGGGCGCCCGGCACCAGATGGACGATGGCGTTGAACACCGCGTGAATCGCCCCCTCGCCCCAGCCCGCCCCGCGAACCGGTTGGCCGTCGATGCGGATCTCCACGGCCGCCACCGGGGTATCCTGGGTTCCCGATGCCACGTGCAGGCGTTCCAACTTGTACGGGTCCGCCTCGCGGATCACCTCGTCCTCCACCAGTGCCTCGATGTCGTCGTCGAACAGGATTTTCTTCTTGTCGGCCAGGTCCTTCATGCGCTGCACGATGCGTGACAGTTGGGCGTCCGGGATCTCGTACCCCATGGCCTTGAGCTTCTCCTGCATGGCGTGTCGTCCGGAGTGTTTTCCCAAAACCAGGCGATTGGCCGACAGGCCCACCGAGGCCGGGGTCATGATCTCGTAGGTGGAGGCGTCTTTGAGCATGCCGTCCTGATGGATTCCCGATTCGTGGGCAAAGGCGTTGGCCCCGACGATGGCCTTGTTGGGCTGGATGGGAAAGCCGGTCACGCGGGAGACCAGTCGCGAGGCGGCGGAGATCTCCTCGCTGACCACGTCGGTATGAAACGGCATGATGTCCCGGCGGGTGCGGATGGCCATGACGATCTCTTCCAGGGCCGCGTTGCCCGCCCGTTCGCCGAGGCCGTTGAGGGTACACTCCACCTGACGGGCGCCGTTCACCACGGCGGCCAGGGAGTTGGCCACCGCCAATCCCAGGTCGTTGTGGCAGTGGACCGAAAGGATGGCCTTGCCCACGTTGGGCACGCGGGTCATCAATTGCCGGATTCGCTCGCCGAACTCGTGGGGCAGGGTGTAGCCCACGGTGTCCGGGATATTGATGGTGGTTGCCCCGGCATCGATCACCGCCTCCACGATCCGGCAGAGGAAATCGATCTCCGAGCGTCCCGCGTCTTCGGCGGACCACTCCACGTTGGCGGTGTATTTGCGGGCGCGTCGCACGCCGGCCACGGCGGCTTCAAGGACCTGATCCGGCGCCATGTTCAGCTTGTGGCGCATGTGGATGGGGCTGGTGGCGATGAACAGATGAATGCGCGGATCCGCCGCGCCCTGGAGCGCCTCCCAGGCCCGGTCGATATCCTCGAAGCGCGCCCGCGCCAGGCCCGCCACGCTGCACTCCTTCACCAGTCCGGCCACGGAGCGCACCGCGTCGAAATCCCCCTGCGACGAAATGGGAAATCCCGCCTCGATCACGTCCACCTTCAGCTTTTCCAGTTGCCGGGCGATGCGCAGTTTCTCCTCCACGTTCATGGAGGCCCCCGGCGACTGTTCGCCATCCCGCAGCGTGGTATCGAAGATGAAGACTTTCTCGGACATTTTTTTTCCTTTTTTCCCAATTTTCGCGCATTGGCTTTTTGATGAAGGAGATCACAGAAATTACCCGTTGCACGGCCTGCTTGTCAAACCGGTTGCGGCTCGCGGCCTGCTTCAGGATGGCCGGGACAGGATTGTCTGCCTGAAGACGTACGGTTTGTTGTTTTTTTTGGTCTGCAATGTGATTTCATTAATAAAAAAATATTTACGTAAATTATTATTTTTTTATTATAATTAATATTTTTTTTAATTATTATGTTGACACGTTTTGCCGAATTATGTAGTCTTTTTAGAAACAATATCGCAAATAATTTGATCAGGTTATATATTATAACCAAAAAATGTTATTTTTTATCGAACCATCTCTGGGGGCGTGGGTCTGGCACGTTTTGGATTGGCGTCTCCATGTGGTGAGATATGGCAGTTTGTGTGTCGTTACCATACATCTAACAAAACAATGGAGGAAAAAAATGTCGTTATCGTGTGGATGTCACTTCATTCCGCCTCATGTGATCGAGGAAATGGCCAAGAATGGCCACGACGGCGCGCAGGCCAGCCTGGAGATTTCCAGGGCGCACCGTCTGCGGCGCGACGAGCGAACGGTGAATCTGGTTCGCCAACTGCATCCCGACGGCCAACCACTGGCTGCGGCAGCAGGGGCAACCGGAACTGCCCAACGGAAGGTGTATGATTGCGGCCATGGCACCGCGTTGCACGTGCCGACCAGACTGGTCCGCAGCGAGGGCGGCGCTGTGGTTGTGGATCCGATCGTCAATCAGGTGTACGATTTCGCAGGCAATACCCGCGACTATCTGAAGACTCTGGGCCGCAACTCCATCGACAACAACGGTATGGACCTGGTTTTGAACGTCCACTATGGCACGAATTTCATGAACGCCTTCTGGGACGGGGATGAGATGGTGTTCGGCGATGGGGACAACCAGGTCTTCACCTCGTTCGGCAAATCCGCCGATGTCGTCGCCCATGAACTGTTTCATGGCGTCACCCAGTTTACCGCGAACCTGGTGTACAAAGGTCAGCCGGGTGCCTTGAACGAGCACTTTTCCGATGTGTTCGGATCGGTGGTGCAACAGATCATCAAGAAGCAGAATGCGGGCAACGCCGACTGGCTGATCGGTGACGAAATCATGGGACCCACCTTGCGTGGCGAGGCTTTGCGCTCCATGAAATATCCTGGTACCGCCTACGACAACAACCTGATGGGCAAGGACCCGCAGCCCGCCCATATGGACCAATACTACGCGGGTCCCAACGACAATTATGGCGTGCACATCAACAGCGGCATCATGAATCGCGTCTTCTACCTGGTCGCCATGGATATCGGGACCACAGCGGCTGCCGGTATCTGGTTCGAGACTCTTGGGAAACTCTGGAGCACGGCCAAATTCAATGATGCGGTCGCTGTTCTGGTCAGGGTGGCCCGCAACCAGGTCGCGCAGGGCAAGGTGCCGCTCGGTTCTCCCCAGTCGGTGCGTGCCGCGCTCAAAAGCGTCGGGTTGCCGCGCTGACCCCACTGCCGGGCACAAGCGGGATTGACAGGGTTCGACACCGGCCTGTTATGCTATGCCGGTGTCGAACCTCATCCTTGCAAGGAGACGCCGTCTCATGTGGATCCGCTTTCGAATCTCCGGTGGCTTCGCCGGATTGCAGCGTGCCTGTACCATTGACACGGCGGGCATGAACCGGGAGGAGGGACAGGAATGGGTCGATCTGGTGCGCGCTTCGGGCCTGTTGTCGTTGCCGGCCAGGGAGCGCATCGGACATGCCCCTCCCAAGGCAGTGGACTTGCGCGTCATTGCCATCACGATTCAGGACGAATCCGGCAGCCACCAGTTCGGCTTCGATGACTTGACCCTCCCAAGCGAGGCAGCCTGCCTCGTCGAACGCCTCCAGCAACATGCGGTATGCGACCCGCTCGATACCTGAAGAAAATCGCTGCGCCCATGGGTGACCTGGTAGGAGTGGCCGAATGTGACGATTTCCGGTATATTGTTTGCTTCGGAAATCGTCCACGGCCCCCTCGCATCAGGAGTGACACGCATGCCGCTCAACGACATCCCCATCCGCCTGAAACTCCCGTTCACCATCGGCACCGGTCTGTTCCTGTTCGCTGGCGTGGTGCTGCTCTACACCCTGATCCTGAACCGCACCATCACCCTCTACGAGCATCTGGTGACCCACGAGCTGGAGATCCGGCAGGCGGCGGAGGGGGTCGTGCGGGAGATGTTGCAGGCCCGGCGGGCGGAAAAGGATTTCCTGTTGCGCAAGAATCCCCGCATGCCCCCCCTGGTGGAGCGGGGGGTGGAGCGGGCCATCGTCGAGGCGCGCATCATCGAACGGTTGGGCCGCAAGCATCCATCATGGGGGGAGATCGAGCCAAAGCTGGCGCTTGTGGACCATCTCGACCGCTATCGGCAGCTGTTCTCCGGGGTGGTCGATCTGTGGCAAACCCGTGGCCTCCAGCCCGACGTTGGCGAAGAGGGCGCCCTGCGCAAGGCGGCCCACGCCCTGGAGGGGATTCTGGAATCCCTGGATGACCGGGAGGCCATGATCGATTATCTGCACATGCGCCGCATGGAGAAGGATTATCTGCTGCGTCAGGACGAGGCGTTCGTCCGGGAGGTGGAGCGGCGGGCCGGAAACCTGGCCACCAGGCTGCGCGAGGGCAAATGGACCGGCGGCGATCTGGAGTGGGCGCAAAAGAGCCTGGAGGAGTACCGGGCCGCCTTTGCCCGGCTGGTTGCCCTGGATCGGGAGCTGGCTGGCAAAATGACGCTGCTCCTGGAGACCGTGCACATGGTGGAGCCTCTGGCCGACGAGATCGAGGCCCTGGCCCGGCGCCTGGCCGACGAGGAGTCGCTGACCACCCGGCGTTTCGCGGAGCGGGCCGCCTGGTGGATTCTTTTGGGCAGCATCGCGACCATCCTGGCGTGCGGTTTCCTGACGATCCACATGGTGCGTTCGCTGGTGCGCTCCATCGGGGAACTGTGGCGCTACGGCCACGACGTGGCGGGGGGCAACCTGGAGGCGGAAACCGCCCTCTCCAGCAGGGACGAGATCGGGCAGTTGGCCGTGGTGATGCGGGAGATGGTGGGGCGCATGAGGGCCATCCGGCTCATCGCGGATCGCATGGTGATGATCCTGGCCCTGATCGGACGCGGCGCGCTGCCGGACGAAATCCAGGTGGACTTTCACGGGGATTTCCGCAAGATCGCCAATGCCCTCAACGAGATGATCGGTCGCTTGAAGGACCTGCGCCTCATCGCCGGGCGCATCGACCGGATCAGCAAGGGGGAGATCCCGGACAAGCTCAGCGGGGAGTTCCACGGGGATTTCAAGCGCATCAACGATGCCCTCAACACCATCATCGACAAGCTGCGCGAGATCGGCGGCCTGCCCGGCGTCGAATTGTCCGGAGGGTAGGGGCATGGACGGCCTGACCCTGATCGCCTTCACCCTGGGCGGATTTCTGCTGGTTTTTTTGTTGACAACGCTGTTCGCGCTGGTCTTGCGGGGGGCTGTCAAGGGGCAGCCGGCCCTGCCTCCGGACAGCCGTCCACCGGGGGACGGGAGCGCGGACGACGCATCCTGGTTCGCCATCCTGGCCGGCAGTATCGCCAAGCCGACTGCGGTCCTGTTGTTGACCTGGCTGGCACTGCGGCTGGTGCGCGACCATCCCGGCACATTCGGCGATCCGGTCATCGATCTCCGTTACATCAAGGCCTGGTACCTCTTTTGGCTGACATTGCTGTTCCTCAACGGCAACGAGGCGTTGGGGCGACTGTTCTATCATGTCCGCAAGCGTCGTTTCCCGGTTTCGGGGATGCTGGTGTTCCTGCTGCGCATGGGGTTGATCGGGGTCACGGCCTTTCTGATCCTCCGTTTCGTGCTCGATTTCGACACCTCCCATCTGCTCACCTCGACGGCGGTGGTGGCTGCGGTGGTCGGTTTCGCCCTGCGGGAGGTGTTGAGCAACTTCCTGGCCGGGGTCTCCCTGAATCTCGTGGGCACCGTGGAGCCTTCCCAATGGATCGCGGTCGGCGACAAGGAGGGGGAGATCATCCAGCGCAACTGGCGCGAAACCCGCCTGCGCACCACCGGCGGGCACATCCTGATCGTCCCCAATGGTCTGCTGGCCAACGGGATCATCAACAACATGACCTGGCATGCCCCGGTGCGGCGCCATCAGTTGTCGGTCACCCTGATGTTCGACTCCCACCCCCTGGAGGTCAAGGCCGCCCTGGTGGAGGCGGCCCTGGGCGTGGAGGAGGTGGACCGCTGCAAGACCCCCGATGCCTATATTCAGGAGTACCGGGATTACGGGGTGGTCTACCTGGTCCGTTTCTGGAGCCGGACCTATCACGACCGCACCCGCCTGGAGGGCACGGTGCGCGAGCGGATCTGGTATCAATTGCGGCGGCGCGGACTGGCGATCCCCTTTCCCCAGGGTGGCGATCTGTCGGTGGCGTGCGTCCCTGGCGCCCTGACCGGGCAGGAGCCGGACGCGACGCGCAACGAACGCCTTTTGCTGGCCAGCGGTTTCCTGGAGCGCACCCTGGAGGCGACCCCCGGCAGGCCGGTGTTGACCCCGGAGGAGGTCCGCCTTCTGGCCGGGATGCTGCGCTACCGGATTTACGGCCCTGGCGAGGTGATCTTCCGTCAGGGGGACGCGGGCGGCGAATGTTACATCCTGGTCAGCGGTCGGGTGATCGGCTCCATCCGCTACGAGGGGCTGACCTCCACCCATGATTTTGTCATCGATCCCGGAGAGTTGGTGGGCGAGATGGCGCTGCTGGCCGATCTCCCCCGTTCCGCCACGGTGCGGGCCGGGGCCGGGGAGGTGGAACTGCTGGAGTTCTCGCGGGAGTTCTTTTACCGGTTTCTGGAGCATCCGCTGGTGGGCGAGGTGGTCATGTGCCGGGTGGCGCGCCGTTCCAAGCGTTTTTTCGAGGAGTTGCAACTCCTGGAGCCGGGGGTCGTGGCGTCACCCGCCCCCTCCTGAATCCAGTCCCGCGCGCGATTTCTTTTGCCCATGGCCAGAGGCTTCTGTTAAAATCCTTGTCAGGTCTTGTCATCCATTTTCGGGACCACAGGAGAAAAAAATGATTATCAATCGTACCGACTGTGGTGTCGTGGTCTCCTTGCGTGATCAGGATCACATGGTGGAGTTCCTGGGCGTCAAGGAACTGCTCGCTCAGGAGAATCCGTCCAATATTGTTTTTTGCATGAATAAACTGGATATTTCCAAGGATTGGGTTTCTGGCGTCCTGACCGACATCGCTGTCGCCGCCCGTGAAAAGGGGGTCGGGGTCAAGCTGATCCATTGCAAGGACCAGATCCGTCACGCCAGCGCCGACTGGAGCCATCTCTTCGACCTGGTCGGGGACGACACCATCAAACCCTGCGAGGAGTGCGTGATCGATGGCGACGGCTGCCGGCGCATCGTCCGGCCCAACGCCAGCCTGATGATCATCGCCTCGTGAGGGCGGCCCGTCGCGTGCCGGGGCAAAGGCGTGAGGACCCGACATGACCGCTCGTGCGCGATTCCACCCCATTTCGTCCCCCTCCCTGACCGATCGTGAACAAACCTGTTGATCGTTTCATTTTCCGCATCATCCAATGGCGGTCGTTGCCAATCATGCTGGTGTGCATTCTCTTCGCCGAGACGCTCACCTCGCTGGTGGTGGCAACGATGAGCCTGGCGTTGCATGGTCGCATTCGTCTGGATTTCATGTTTACCGGCTTTGTTACGTCACTCTTCGTTACTGTTGCGGTGGTTTATATTCTATTGCGCATTATGCGTATGGTAAAAAGTCAGGCGCAAGAGCTTCAGACGGTAAACGAACGCCTCACCTGGTCGATGGCGCGCATGCCCGTCGCCTTCATCGTCTGGGATACCGATTTTTGTGCCGTCGAGTGGAATCAGGCGGCCGAGCGCATCTTCGGATATGCCAAGGCCGAGGCCCTGGGGCATACCCCTCTGGAGCTGTTCGTGCCGCCCGAAGCCATGGAACCGGTCGCGGCAGCGATGGCCAATCTGCTGGACGGCCAGGAGGCGGGCTATTCGGTGCCTGGCAACAACGTCACAAAGGATGGGCGCATCATCTCCTGCTTGTGGTTCAATGTCCCGCTGCGCAATCAGGAGGAACGGGTCCAGGGCGTTTTGTCCATGGCCTTGGACGTCACCGAGCGGGAAGAGATGGGGCGGGCGCTGCAGGAGGCCAAGGAGAAGGCCGAGGCGGCGAATCAGGCCAAATCCCATTTTCTGGCCGCGATGAGCCATGAGATCCGCACCCCTTTGAACGTGGTGCTGGGCATGTCGGAACTGCTGCTGGAAACCGGCATGGACGCCGAACAGCACCGCTACGCGCGGACCATGCATCACGCCGGCAAGGCACTGTTGGGGGTGATCAACGACATCCTCGATTTTTCGCGCATCGAGGCCGGGCGCATTTACCTGGTCAGCCTGCCCTTTTCGCCGGGGCAGGTGGTGCAAGAGACCGTCCATCTGATGCAGATGGCCGCCGATGAAAAGGGGCTGATTTTGGAAGAACGGGTGGCGGCGGATATCCCGCCGGCCATTCTTGGCGACGATGGCCGGCTGCGCCAAATCCTGATCAATTTGTTGGGCAACGCGGTCAAATTCACCGAGCGGGGCCGGGTGGACGTGGGCCTGACGCTTCTCCCGCACGCGCCGGACACGCTGTTGTTCACGGTGACCGACACGGGGATCGGCATCCCGGAGGAACAGACGGAACACATTTTCGAGCAGTTCACCCAGGCCGACGTGGGGATTACCCGCCGTTACGGGGGCACCGGGCTGGGACTGGCCATCACCCGGCGTCTGGTGGCGTTGATGGGAGGCCGGATTTGGGTGGAGAGCCGGCCGGGTCATGGCAGCACATTCTCTTTTTCGTTTCCCGCGCGGCTTGCCGATGGCGTCCTGGTTGCGGCGCCGTCCGCGCCGCCAGCCGTTGCAACCGGCAGCCAGAGTCTGCGCATCCTCCTGGCGGAGGATCAGGAGATCAACCGGATGCTGTTCGCGGGCTATTTGAATCGCACCCCGCATCGGTTGGTGATGGTCGATGATGGGGATCTGGCGGTGGCGCGCGTGCGCGAGGAGCCGTTCGACCTGGTGTTCATGGATGTGCGCATGCCGCGCATGGATGGCTACACCGCCACACGCCGGATCCGCGAGTGGGAGAGAAGGGAGGGGCGTGCCCCTCTGAGGATTATCGCCTTGTCTGCCCTGGCCATCCCGGATGTCAGGGAGGACAGCCGGGCAGCCGGGTGTGATGCCTGTTTGTCGAAGCCCATCGGCAGAAAGGATCTGCTGGCCCTGCTCGACCAGGTTGCCCGCGAGCGTTCCCCCGTGCCCGCACCAGACCATCTGCACGTCCTGCTGGTGGAGGATATCGAGGAGAATCAGGTGTTGATTGCCGCTTATCTCCAGAAGAGTCCTCACCGTCTGGTCATCGTCCATGATGGCCTGGAGGCCCTTGCCAAGGTGCGGGAAGAGGGGTTCGATGTCGTGCTCATGGATGTGCAAATGCCGCGCATGGACGGTTATACCGCCACGCGTCACATACGCCAGTGGGAAGCGGAATCCGGACGTGCCCCCCTGATGATCTTCGCCTTGACGGCCCATGCCATGGAGGGCGAGGCCGAGCGCAGCCGGGAAGCGGGTTGTGACCGCTATCTGGTCAAGCCCATCAGCAAAAAAAACCTGCTGGGCGTGCTCGCGGATGTCGCGAGGGCGGGGGTGGGGCCAGCATGATGATCATCCTTGCGTGAGGGGGCCAGGTTCGAGACACTCCCGGCGCGTGCCAGGGAAATGCGCAGTGGACATCAGTCTTTCACGGATGGGGTCGCATTTCTGAAAAAGAGTCATCCAGTAGGACCAGTGCCCGGTTTTTTTTGCCAGTTCCAGAATATCGTTTGCCAGTTGTTCGGGATGATCGGCCTTGTCGTATTTGGTTTTCATGCGCGCCGCAAGGTTCCAGGCATCCAGACGGGCGGTGAGGATTTCTGCGGGATTGCCGCCTGGTTTCGGGGGATTCGATGGGTCGAAGCGGTCCAGACCGACCATGGCCAGGGTGCGTGAGGCCTGTGCGTGCTCCTCTTCTTCCAGGTCGGGATGGGGCATGACAAATCCGTTCCGGTAGAAAAAGACGCGCCAGGTATTGTCGAGGTGCGGCCAGAAGACCGGCAGTTCTTGTGCGGGATCGAACGCTTTTTTGGCGCCGTTGCAGGAGTCACAGGCGAAGAGCAGGTTTTGCCAGTCGTTGATCCGCTCCGGATGGCGGGATTGCGGGTGGATGTGATCTACACGCGGAAAGCCGGCGGATGGAGCGAAATAGCACTCGCAATAGACGCAATAGGGACCGATCCGGTCGCGCAGGTCCATGCGGGCATCCAGATAGCTGTTGTAATTTTCCTGTGGACTTTCCCCACGCCGGATGGGTCTCATGCGTTTTCTCGTCCCTGCGGCCAGGGGATGCCGGAGGTCTCCTGCTCCATGCGCAGGAAGGTGTGATAGGCCACGTTGTCGCTGTAGGGCAGGGCCAATGCATCCAACCTGGCCTTCAGGTCGCGCAGTTCTTCGGGTTGGGCTTTTTTGGCCTGTTGCAGCAAGAGGTAATATCGTTCCGCAGTCTCCATCATTTGTTGGAAGCGTTCGCTGCGCTGAGGAACCTCAATCCCCATCAGGTTCATGGCGATGTCCTCGATGCTTTTGTCCGCGTAGGGGTTTTCCGGATCGACGCCCGGATCGAGGCAGATCAGTTCGTTCTTTTCCAGGGACTGCACCACGAACGGGGAGTGGCTGGTGGCCACGATTTGCAGGTTCGGCAGACGTGCGCGCAGGAAGCGTCGCAGCCCTCTTTGCCATGTGGGGTGGAGGTGGAGATCCATCTCGTCGAGCAGGAGCAGGCCCGGCAGGGTCAGGGGGGAGTAATCCGGCTTCTCCAGGGCGGCGGCCGGGTTGATGGCGCAGAGGTGGTGAAACAGGTCCCCCCACCAGGCCACCACATTTTGCATGCCCGCGCCCAGTTGGGAGAGACGCCAGGGACGCTGGTCGCCATCCGTGAAGATCAGGTCGTAGTTTTCACGATCCACGGTTTGATAGGTCAGTCCCTGCAGGACCCCCTGGAATGCCTTGGCAAAGGCTTGGCGTCCCAGGTTCGGGTCGAGGCCGGCCAGATCGATGGCCACCTTTTGCGGGGGACGCAACAGCGCGTCGGCGGAAAAGAGGGTGGCCACCCGTTGGGAGCGCATCTGTTTGAAGGAGAGCAGACGGTCCCCGGCCCCCAGGGGGTTGGGACTCAAGCGCCGGGAGACCCCATAGCCACTGGTGAAAAAATGGCCTGGATCGGCACGGACCCACTGAGCGAAGCGTTCCATCGCATGCCGGTTGTGGTCGTATGCCTGGCTGACGCTGTGACCGCGCACGATTTCGATGGTCAGGGAAAACGGCTGGCCATCCGGCGCCAACAGGTGGATTTCAATGCCAGCCGCGGCGGCATCGTGACGAATCCACGCCTCCGGCCTTTCGCCCAGCAGTTCGATAAAGGCGTCTGGACCCGCAGTTGCCAGGGCAATGGCCTGCAAAATGGTGGTCTTGCCCGCATTGTTGTCCCCCAACAGCAGTGTGAAGATGCGCGGAGTCGCATCTGGTCCAGAAATGAAATCAATACGCAATAATTCAAAACAGCGTACATTGCGCAGGTGAAGACAATGCAGAAAGGGCTTGCGTATGGCCATTTGTGGTGCATGGCCCACGGCTTCCATCTGGGATGAGAGTAACATTCGTCTCCATTCCGGCATCATCATGAGTTTCATGGGAATGTGTCATTCTGGCAGAGTCCCCGAAAAATGGCAAATGCCGGCACATCCGTTCCTGCCCAAGGGGGGCAAAAATTGCCGCGTCCTCCGGCCATGAAAATGTAACTGAATGTAAAAAAAGATTTTTTTGTTGATTTTTTCAGGCGGTCCCGCCATCCTGACTGGCATGCTGTTTGCGCATGGATCCTGAAGTATCATCCATGGATCATTCGAGGGATCACGGAGGCCGAAGTGTCCGGAACATCGCGCCCGACAAGGACATTGACCCTGTTTTTCACCCTGCTGTTCCTGCTGCTCGCAGGGCAGGCCAGGGCCGCCACTTATGACGCCAACGGGCGCTGGTCCGTCACCTTCACCCCGAACCCGCCCGTCGTCACCGATACGCCAGGGTGCCTGCCGGCCCAGGAGGAACCCTTCGTCATCGCCATCGCCCAGACCGGCGATGCCTTCACCGCCACCGAAACCCAGGAAACCCCGGTCTCCGGAACCGTCTCCGGGGCAGACTACGCCTACAACGCCACCCTGGCGGACGGCGCCACCCGCAACCTCTCCTTCACCCTGGCCAGCACGGACGCGGGCAGCGGAACCGCCAGCATGACCTGGCCCAACAACACCCAGGGCGGAACCGTCTGTCAACAGGCCGGAACCGTGACCCTGACCCGCGCGCTGCCCTCCGTCCTGCCGGTGTCCGGCACCTGGACCATGCGCCTGGAAGCCGACCAGCTCGATCCCGCCTTGTCCGCCGCCGGATGCGCAGCCGAACCGGCCCGCAACCTGCCCACCGGCTTTATCCGCATCCTCGATACTTTTCTGATTTCCGTCAATGATACCGATTTCGGATTCGGCGCCATCGACGGGGGGATCTTTACCGTCAAGATCCGCAAGGGTGGCGCCACCTACGAGGAGTCGATCCTCCGCTTCCTGCAATCCTCGCCCGACTCCATGGCCGGCGCCATCCGCTGGGTCCGCAACAACGGCACCATGCTGTGTGCCGGCTCGAACCTCGTCTCCCTGACCCGCGACGGCAGCGGCGACGGCAATCCGGAACCTTCCCTGACGGTGGCGCCCATCAACCTCGCCGTGGGTCAGACAAGGCCGGTCTCCTTCGATCTGGCCGTCGGCCCGCCATCGCTCATGATCACCCCGGAAAGCGGCGTGGCCACCCTGACCACCACCAGCGGACTTGCCACCGTCACCTGCGACGCGCCGGGTTCGGCCACCGTGACCGTCATCGACGCCAAGGTCTCCGCCTCCGCCGTGGTCAACTGCGTCGCCCCCCTCGACCCGGCCACGGGCGATCTGCCGCTCGCCGAGTCGCTCTTCCTGCCCGGCAGGAGCATGGTCAACGAACACCTCTGGCAGGGCGATGCGCCCGGTTCCCCGGCCAGCCGCTCCTTCGAGTGGATGCAACCGGCGGGCAACGCCACCTGGCTCAACCGCACCGTCTCGGTGTTGGCCGGCGACGGGGAGCAGTACTTCACCCTCGACGCCAGCGGCCTCGCCTTCCACGGCGGCAAGCGCTACGACCCGGCCAGCGACGAGGTGCGACGTTTCGCCTGGTACGGCTTCGTCGCGCCGCCGAACCTCGCCTTTCCCAGCGGCGCCCGCGCCGAGGATGTGGCCGCCGCCAACCTGACCACCCCATCCCCTTTGTTGCCCGCCTTCGTCGGCGACGGCCTCAACCGGGTGGAGGCCCGCGTCGAGTACCAACTGGACGCCAACAATGCCCCTATCTCCGGTCAATGGACCGTGGTCAAACAGGAGGCCGGGGTGTCCGGCAACATCAATCTGCTGGCCGCCACCCCGCCAACCGATCTGCTGGAAGACCGCTTCTTCGCCCAGTGGCGCGACGCCATCACCGATCCGGCCCTGCTGTCCGCCCTCACCAGGGTGATGCGCATCCATCTGGTGGAGACCCGCTTTCTCCCCGGCAATCCGCTGGGCGCGGTCTCCAGCGGCGACCTCTATCTGGCGCCAGGGGTGGGGATCGTCTACGAATCCTGGCGGGAGCGGGATGGACTCTCCCGCAACGCCCTGGTCGCCACCGAGAGCGGCGGCAGCCTGACCTCCCTGACCCGCCGCGCCGTCAAGGCCAGGAATTTCCGCATCGACGCCCCGGCCGGGGTCATCCTGACCAATCCCTTCGTGGAGGCCCGCGTCGAACACACGGGTCATTCCCACCAGTGGCAGGCGGTGTGGAACGCCACGCCCGGCGGCAACAGCGCCGCCTTGCGGATCTACTCCTTTTCCGCCTCCCCCGCCTGGGACCCCGACGATGTGGTCACCCTCACCCATGGCGCCAAGGGGTTCGAACGGCAACGGATCGCCAGCTATTCCTTCACCAATGCCGATCCCATGGTCCTGACTCTGACCGCCGCCCAGCAGGGCCGTCAGGTGAACCTCACCGTCAAGGACGACAAGGGGGTGGCGCTGGGCAACGCCAGGTTGAGCCGGTATCCCTACCGCAACGGCGCCTGCGACTGGACCGGCGGCATCGACCGGGAGGTCTCCGCCGCCGGCACGGTGACCCTCACCATCGCCGACGGCCAGCACTGCCTGGCCCTCTGGCCCAACGATCCCCGTGCCTTCATCGGCGGCCATTTCGACCCCACCAGGGCCTACGGCCTGCTCAACATCCTGGCCCCGGAGTCGGGTTTCGCCGGTCTGCCGATCACCGTCTCCGCCTCCCAGACCAGTTTCCAACTGGTGGCCGGACGCGACCTCGGCCCGGCGCGCGGGCGGGTCAGCGGTCTGCTCACCGATGGAACCCAGCCGTTGGCCAATGCCACGATCCTGGCCTATCCCAAGAACGGGGGCGAACCGTTGCTGTTTCACGCCGATGCCTCCGGCGCCTTCGCCATGGATCTGCCGGTGGGCGAGTATCGCTTTCAGTTCCGCAACACGGGGGATGGCTATGTGGATCAGGCCTGGCTCGCCTCCAGCGGGGCGGTCAATACCCTCGCCGCCACATCGAATGCCACCCTGGCCATTCACACCGACATGTTTCTCGGTCCGGTGATCCTGAACCATGCCTTCCGGGTCAACACCGCAACCCTCTCCGGGACGATCGGCGACGCCACCAGCGGCCAGCGGGTCGTCTGGCCGGCGACGGTTCTGATCGACTCGCTGACCCCCGGTTTTTTCTCCACCCGCGTGGCCACCGATGGCGCCGGGGCCTGGAGCGCGCAACTGCCGCCGTCCCTCGATTACCGTGTCCGGGTGGAGGCCAGCGGGAGCGGCAAGCTCTATCGGGGGTATGTGGACGGCTACGAGACCCTGGTCGCCGATCCCGTCGCCCTGGCGCCCCTGACCATGTACGACACCCGCGTCCTCAACCTGACCATCACCGACGCCCTGGGCGTGGATGCCCATCCGGTCACCGGCCAGGTGAGCGATGATCGCGCCGCGCCGGTCGCCAACGCTACGGTGCGCCTTTTCGACCCGAACGACCCCGCCAGGAGTTTCGCCGCCGTCACCGACGGCCAGGGCAACTTCGCCTTGTGGGCGCCCGCCGGTTCCTATCGCATCGAGTTCTTCGCCCATGGGTTTCGCGGCGGACTGGCCAACGGCAGCGGGGATTTCGTCGCCCTGGGCGGCAGCGCCGACGCCGGGACCTATTCGCTCCCCGATGCCGCCGCGCTGGTGCTCCGGCCCGTGCTGGCCAGGCTGGAGGGGGGATTCGATCCCGGCATCGCCCGGATCGTCGTCTCCGGGAGCGTGACCGGCGTTGCCGGGGCGCTGGCCAACATCCAGGTCGTCTTTCATCCCGATGCCGCCAACACCACCTTCGTGGACGCGGTGACGGTGATCACCGACGCCGCCGGCCGTTATGCGGCGGCGATCTATCCCGGCTCCTACCGGGTGCGCTTCCACTCCGAATACCAGAATGCCAACGGACAACTCGTGCGGGTGGCCGGCGTGCTGGGTCAGGGCGGTTTCGCCGACGGGACCGGCAAGATCACCGATCTTGCGGCCAATGCCCGCTTGTTCCACTTCGATCAGCCCGCCACCCTCGATGCCCTCATGCCGGGTGGGGTCCGCGTCTCCGGCCTGGTGACCGATGCCGCCAGCGCCCCCCTGGCGCAGGTGCGCGTCGCGTTCCAGCCAGACCTCCTGGCCAGCGGCGGGGCCGATGCCCCCTACGTGGAAGCCGTGGCCGACGCCAATGGCGCCTTTGTCGCCTTCGTCAAGCCCGGCGTGCCGTATCGGGTCTTTTTCAATACGGATTACTGGGATTGGCAGACGCAAAAACAGGTCAAGGTGGCGGCGTTGAGCGGTTTTGCCGACGCCGTGGCCGAATCCGGCGTAGCGAGCGATCCGGCCAAGGCGCAATCCTTTACCTGGTCCGGGGAGACCATTCTCAAGACGGCGCGGCTTGCCGCCGGTCTGACCCTCTCCGGCAAGGTCACTTCCGATGGGTCCACCCCCATCGCCGGGGTCAAGGTCCGCCTGCAACCGGATGCCCATCCCGTCTCCGGCGTGCCGGGCACCTGGGGGGAGACCACCACGGATGCCAACGGCAATTACGCCTTCACGGTTCAGCCCAGCGACTACCGGCTGGAGTTCGTGAACGCTCCCGGCGGGCGTATCGGCGGGTTCGCCGACGGCAATGGGGGCGTGGTCCACGACTGGATGGCCGCCGCGCTTTTCCGTGTCACCGACGCCAAAACGGTCAACGCCGTGCTGCCCGCCGGGGTGGGTTTTGCCGGAGTGGTGCGCGACGCCGCCGATCAACTGGTCGCTGGTGCCCGCATCCATCTCCATTCCACGGATTGGCGGGTCAATTTCTGGGCAGCCAGCGACGATCAGGGGGCATTCGCATTGCAGGCGATTCCGGGCCTGGAGTATCAGGCCGAGATCTGGCCGGCGGATTGTACGGCTCCGTGTACCGCCTCCTTCATGGGCGGGGTCTGGGCGAATGCCGATCCCTTGCTGGTGGCCAGCGTCGCCCCGGAAGGGGTGAGCGGCTCCGTCGCCCCGCGCGTCGAGGGGGGCAATCCCACCACCATCCGCCTGGATCGCGCCTTGAGCATCGTCGTCCGGGTGGACGCGGGCCTGGCCCTGGATGGCCAGGTGGTGGACGATCTCGGCCACGGGATCGGCAATGCCTGGGTGAGCGGCGATTTTGGCGCCGCGATGACGGATGAAGTCGGCATGTTCGTGTTGCGGATTCCCACGCTGGTCAACAAACCCACCTTTCAGGTGCGCATCTTCCCCGGCACGCAGGGGGGCGGTTTTCTGGGGGGGTATGTCACGCATGATCCGGCGCTCGGTTATACCCTCGGCCTGGACGGGGTGCGGGCGCAGGCGTTCGCCAGCAACCGGAGCGACTGGCCGGCGGATGCGCTCGACTACGACAAGACCGGCATGCGGGTGCGGGTGCGCGCCGGGATCACCATCGAGGGGACGGTGGCCGACGCGCAATCCGGGGCCAAGGCGGCCAATGTCTGGGTCCATGCCTGGTCCCATGCCGCCGGGATCGGCGCGGGGGATTCCACCAACGCCAACGGCGGTTACGCCATCCAGGTGCCGAGGCCGGCTGCCGGGGTATCGGTCTGGTATGAGGTGAACCTGTGGAGCGATCGGCTGGTGGTCCCCGCTCCGGTCATGGTGCAGGTCACCGAGGCCGGGGTGGTGGCGGTGCATGCCATCGACAAGGGGCGTCCTGGCGGGAATGGAGAGCCGCTGGCCGGCGCGATCCTGCTGGGGGATCCACGGGGCGGGGTGCCGGTGGATTTCGCCGTGTCGAGCGGCAATGTCATCTCCGGGCGGGTGACCGACGCCAACAACGCCGGCCTGCCCTGGGTCTGGGTGGACATCCATGCCCGCGACGGCAGCCGCTGGTACGGGGCCAACACCGACGCCCAGGGGTATTACAAGGTGACCGTGGCCCCGGGCAGCGATTATCTGGGGGTGGTGTGGGGCATGAATGGCCGCTTTCGCACGACCTATTTCAATAATGCGGGCCGGGAGGGGGATGCCACCCTCATCGATGCATCGGCGGGCAAGAATCCTGGGGGCGTCGATTTCGTGTTGCGCTCCGGGGCCTCCATCGGCGGAACCATCGCCGGGTTGAGTGCCGGTGCCAAAGTGCGGCTGTCGGTCTGGTCGGAGAGCGAGCAGGCCTGGGGCGGCGCGGAGGTGACCGGCGGCGGGTCGGGGAGCGATGTCTTCACCATCTCCGGGCTGGTGCAGGCGAGCGACTATCGGCTGGAGTGGCGCGGGGCCGCCGAGGATCTGCCGAGCGGTTATTACGGCGGTTCCGGGCTGGGTCCGGTGGGGTGGGAGAAGGCGGTGGCGTTGAACACCCTGGCCGGCAACGTGACCGGGGTGGCCATCAACCTCGCCGCCAGCACGACCAGGACCTTGCGGGTCAAGGTCTCCGGCCTGGAGGCGGGCGCGGCGGCGGACCTCAACGTCTGGTCGGAGAAGTGGAACAAGGGTCGCTCCAGGCAGGTAACGGCGGACGCCTCCGGGGTGGCCGTGGCCGAGATCAAGGGGCTGGACCCGGCTGGCAACGACTACCGGTTGTTCGTCGGCGGTCCGGGGGCGCTCTTTGCCAGCGGGAATTTCCAGGGCACGGTGAGTGCCACGACTTATCCGGCCACCCCTGGCGGCCTGGTGGGTCGGGATCGGGCCACCCTGCTCGACATGGCGAGCGATCGTTATGTGGCGGTGGCGGTCTCGCCTGGCCGGAAGCTGACCGTCACGGTGACCGGGCTTGCCAGCGGGGCGCGGGCCTGGGTGGACGCCTTTTCCGAGCGGAGCGGCGCTTCCGGCGGCGGCGAGGTGGTGGACGGACAGGTGGTGTTGAAGGGGTTGCGGGCGGTGGACGATTACCGGGTCTCCATCCGGGGCGAGACGCTGACCAATGGCGCCTATGCCGGGGAGGGCCAGCCGGTCGGGGATTGGAAGAACGCCGTTCTGGTGGATCTGCGCAACGGGGATGGGACCATCGCCATGGCGGTCGCCTCCGGGAGTTCCATCTCAGGCACGGTGAGTGGCGTGGCCAAGGGCAGGCCGGGGCGGGTGGAGGCGTGGTCCAATGCCACCTACTCCTGGGGCGGCAGCGCCATCGAGGGGTCGGATGCCTATGCCGTCAAGGGGTTGAGCGTGGCTGCGGATTATCGGGTGAGTTTCCAGGCGGACGGCTATCTGCCGCAAAAGCGCACCGGGGTGAGCGCGCCGGCCACGGAGGTGAATTTCAGCGCCGCCACCGGGGGCGGGATCACGGGGGGCATCAACGGCCTGAACGCCAGGGAGTGGGTGCGGGTGGACGCCTGGTCCCCATCCCTGGACGTGCGGGTGGTGGGGAGCGCCCTGGCCGACGCCTCCGGCGTGGCCACCTATGCCTTGAGCGGGCTGCCGGCGGGGGAGGATTACGTGGTCGGGGTGTGGCGGGGCAATGCGGGGGTGTTTTACGCCAGCGGCGGGGCGACTCCGGTTTGGAGCGGCCACACCCAGGTGACGGTGAGCGGGGGGGATGTCACCACCGGCATCGATTTCAACGTGGCGCTGACGGGCAACCGTTTTTACACCCTGTCCGGCACGGTGAGCGAGATGAGCGGGGATCGGGCGGTGGAGGTGCGCGCCTGGTCCGCCACGGCGGGGGCCACGGCTGCCTTGACCGGGAATGGCGAGTTCACCCTGACCGGCTTGCCGGCGGGCAACTACACGGTGGAGGTGAGAGCCGCCGGTTATGTCACGAAGCATACCGGTTCGGTGAGCGTGTCGGCCAACCGGGTGAGCACGGTGAACTGGAGCAGTGACGCCAATGTCATGGGGACGGTGACGGTGGCTGGCGACACCACCGGGCTGAATATCCCCATGACGCCGGGTCATGCGATTGCCGGGAGCGTGACCGGCGGCAGCGGCCCGGCGGGCGGGGTGGTGGTCAACGCCTGGTCCGACGGCGGGCGCGTGGGGGGGAGCGCGCTCACCAACGCCAGTGGCGCGTTCGCCATCGAGGGTCTGCCCGATGGCGACTACCGGGTGGACGTGCGCAATGGGGAAGGGGAGGCATCCGCCACCTTGACCCTCGCCGGGGCCGATCGGACGGGGGTGGCGATGACCCTGGCCAAGGCGGGCGGGGTCATCTCCGGCACGGTGAGCTTGTCGGGCGGGAGTGGCGCGGGGGGGGCCATGGTGATCGCCTATGACTCAGGCGGCGCGGAGCGCAAGCGCGTCGTGGCCGATGGGGCCGGCCTTTACCGGCTGGACGGCCTGAATCCGAACCAGGCCTACACCCTGAAGGCGTTCTCGTCGGCCAAGGTGCAGGCCGGCAACTGGAGTGCCGCCAGCGGGTATGGCTCCGGCGGGGCCACGGCGGTGGCGGGCGGGACCACCTTGAACCTGACGTTGAACTGACATGCGCTGGTTTGGGTTGCTTGTGGCCCTGTTCGGCCTGGTGGGGGTGGCCAGGGCGGACGACGGGGTGGTTTATGCCGATGGCCGGCTGGGCGTGACCTTGCGGGAGGCGCCGTTGCGTAGCGCCCTGGAGCGGGTGGCGGCCAGGACCGGGGTGGTGTTTCTGCTCGATCCGGCGATTCAGGCCAGCGTGACGGTTCGTTTCGCCGATCTGCCGTTGTTGCAGGGGTTGCGGCGGCTGTTGTCCGGCTTCAGCCATGGCTTTTTGTATGGCAGGGATCCGTCTGGACGGCTGATCATCCGGCAGGTCAAGGTGTTGCGCAGTGGGGTTGCCGAGGCGGGGCGTTTCGAGCGCATCGGCCCGGAACATTTTCAGGAACCAATGGTGGCCGCGCCTGTCCAACATTCAATACCTCCGCAAGCGCGACCGCAGACTCCGCCATCGGGACCCTCTCCTGCTCCCGGTGGCGGATCTGCGGCTCGTATCGAGTCCATCGATCCCCTGGCGGCAAACGCGCCGGCGCGGGTGATGGCGGCCATCGTTGCGACACGGGGACGCATCGTGGCCATTCAGCGCCAGGCCGAGGGGGAACGGCGCGCCCTGCAAAACGAAATCTCCCGCGTGAGTGGCGAACTGGCTGCCGGTCAGGGCGACGCCAGGGTGTTGCTGGAGCAACGGGTCACCCTGGAGCGACAACAGGCGCGCAGCGAGCGGAATGCGCAATCCCAATTGCTGGTGGAGCAAGCAAACCTGCAACGTCTGGAAGCGACGCTGGCCCAGGTCGCGACGCCCGCTGCGCAACAGACCTCGGAGCGCGAGATGGCCAACCGGGGGCAGGCCCTCGTGAGTGGCGATCAGGCGGCGCAACGCAGCGAGGTCACCCGTCGCGCGCGCAACGAGGCCGACCAGCGGGCCGCCATGCGGCAACTCGAAATCCGCCGTGCCCAGGAGCGGGCAACCCGTTCCGGGCAGCCTTGAGGGGTTGTGGTCTCTGGCCTGGAAGATGCATTGATCTTGGTCGTGTGCCCCGCCAGCGGGCAAATTTTTCCTCTTTTCACCAGTTCGATTTGGTTTCGGGACAATGTCGGCGCGACGAGTGACATCCGCATTGTTGGGGTTGCTGTTGATGCTCCCGCCAGTTTCCGGGGCATGGGCCGCGATCACCAATGGTCCGTCGGTCAACGGGGTGACCAGCACCACGCATACGGCCTCGGTTGCCTCGTCCAACAGCGCCATGGGGTTTTCCTGGACTGCGGCCACCTCGGATCAATCGGGGATCTTCTATGAATACGCCATCAGCAGTTCCGCCACCATGGATGCCGTCACCTTCGAAAACCAGCGTGGTCTGCTCTTCGGGGCCACCACGTTGACCCTGCCGGATCAGGCGGACGGGACCTGGTATTTTTACATTCGGGCTGCGGACGCTTCCGGGATCGTCGGTGCCACCGGGATCACCCGCGCCGGTCCGTATCCGTTGGACAGCGCGCCGACCCTGGATGCCACGACCCCCATCGCGCCCGGTTCCGGGGCGCACCCGTCCGCCCAGAACGTCACGGTGCGTGGCAGCAATTTCATGAACGGGGCCACGCTCCGGCTGGTGAACGGCAAGCGTTCCACTCCCAGTGGTCCGGTCGCCCTGGCGGAAGTGGCCTTGACCAACGTCACCGTGATCGACTCCGGCCAGATTACCGCCACGGTCCCCGCCGGGACCGCGCCGGGGGTCTATGACCTGAAGGTCACCAACGGCCTGCCCTGGTCCAAGACGGCGACAACACTGGAAAAATATACCTCCACCAACCAGATCCCCGTGGCCACGGCCTCCGGGGATCAGACCGTGAGTTTAAGCAATGGCCAGGCCTCGGTCTCCTTCCATGGTTCCGCCTCCAGCGACCCGGACGGGGATGCCGTTGCGTCCTACACCTGGACCCTGACCTCCATGCCGGCCAATGCCGACATCAGCGCCAACGGGGTGGCCCTGGGGGTGAATGCCACCCTGTCCGGGGTCTCCCAGACCGTGGTGGCCAAGACCGCCGGCAGTTATCTTTTCACTCTTATGGTCGGCGATGGTTACGATAATAGCGCATCGGCCTCGCTGACCATCACGGTCAACGCGGCGGCGGGGAGCAACAACGCCCCGGTGGCCAATCCTGGCAGCGATTTTTTCGCGGTTCCGGGTAGCCCGGTGACCTTGAGCGGGGCCAACTCCTCGGATCCGGACGGGGATACGCTTACCACTTACACCTGGGCCATTGTCAGCAAGCCGACCGGCTCGACCTTGTCTTCCATCAGCCAGGGCAGCCCGCCCCTTGCCACCTTCACCCCGGACGTGAAGGGGAATTACGTGATCTCCCTGGTGGTCAACGACGGCAAGGTCGTCTCGGAGGCCAAGAGCGTCACCGTGACGGCCAACAACCCGCCGGTGGCCAACGCCGGGTCCGCCCAGACCGTGGCGGTGGGGGAGGTGGCCACCCTGGATGGCACGGGATCCTATGACGCGGACGGCGACACCCGCTATTACGCCTGGACCCAGACCGCGCCCGCTTCGCCGGTGGTGACCCTCTCCTCGTCCAGCGCCGCCAATCCCACCTTCACGCCGACCGTGGCGGGGCCGTATGTGTTCTCCCTGGTGGTCAACGACGGTCTGCAAAACAGCACCAATACGAGCACCGTGACCATCACCGCCGACACCCGTCCGGTGGCCAACGCGGGGGCCAACCAGTATGTCGTCCCTGGATCCACCGTCACCCTGGACGGTTCCGCCTCCTCGGACGCGGACGCCGGGACCACCCTGAACCATTTCTGGTCCCAGACCTCCGGCCCGGCGGTGACGCTCTCTTCCAGTGCATTGGTGAAACCGACCTTCACTGCCCCCAACACCGCCGCCACCATGGTCTTTGCCCTGACGGTCAACGACGGGCTTTTCGCCAGCGCCACCCCCGCCACGGTCACGGTGATCACCAATCATGTGCCGGTCGCCAATCCCGGTTCCTCTCAGACCGTGACCGTGCCGGGCACCGTCACCCTGGACGCCTCTTCCTCCTCGGACGCGGACGACCCCAGCCTGACCTATGCCTGGACCGTCACCAGCCAGCCGCCGGGGTCCGCTGTTGCTCTTTCCTCCAATACAGAGCAAAAACCCATTTTTTCACCAGTCTGCAATGGGGATTATGTGTTTTCACTAGTCGTGAGCGACGGCAAGCAGAGCAGCGCGGCCTCATCGGTGACGGTCACCTACAGCGGGGGGAGCACCTGCGTGACATTGGATGTGGACAAGAGTGGCACATCGAATGCTACAGACGGCGTGCTGATCCTGCGCCGCCTGAACGGGGCCTCCACCATCACTACCGGGGTGGTGCTGCCATCGGGACAGACGAATACCACGGTGAAGGCCACCATCGATGGCTTCGCCCTGGGGTTGGATGTGGACAAGAGCGGGGGCGTGAACGCCACGGACGGCGTGTTGATTCTGCGGCGTCTGAACGGGGCATCCACCATCACCACCGGGGTGGTGCTCCCTTCCGGACAAACGAATACCACGGTGCGGAGTACGATTGATGCCATCAAATGAGGGACAATCCATGATCATCCGTTATTTTATTATATTGTTATCTTTTTTGTTCTTGCCAGGCAATCTCCTGGCGGCCACGGGAGGGAGCCTCTCGGTAACCAGCAGCGCGGATTCGGTTGCCATCGGCTCCACGGTGAACGTGACCGTGGCCGTTTCCGCCAACGCCTCCGGGGCCACCAGCTTCAACTCGGCGGGCATCGTCTTGCAATGGGACAAGAATGTCTTCGCCCTCGACGGCTCTTCCACCCTGGGCACGGCGGGAGACAATGATCCTCATGCCACGGCCTATCTGGACGGTGAATTCGGCAACAAGCAAAATGACGACAACAGCCGCATCACCATGATCTGGACTCCTGCCGCATCGGACCTTATGGAACTGCGCCTTTCCGATAGCGATGCGAGCGGGGATCCCCTGTATGGGACTTCAGGACAGGCCTATGTCAACTACACCCGCACCGGGAGTTTCAACCAAAGCGGCGCGGTCGTCTCCAATTATCAATTTTTTACCGTTAAATTAGTGGCCAAAACTGGCGCCACCGTGGGCAACTCCACGGTCAGCGCGAAATTCATCGCGGTTTCCGACAATAAAGGCTCAACGATAGCGGAGTATACCACGGGCAGCAAGAGCCTGAGCGTGGTGGAATACGCCGTGAGTCCCACCACGATCTCCCTGCTGGCAGGGCAGAGCACCACCTTTACCCTGAGCGGCGGCAACTCCCCCACCTGGTCGGTGGACTCCGGCAACGGCACCTTGAGCAATACCAGCGCCACCGGGGCCACCTATACCGCGCCCACCTCCTTCAGCGGCAGCTCCAAGTCGGTTACCTTGACGGTCAGCGATACGGTTGGCGGACAATCCGTCTCGAAAACCGCCGACATAACCGTCTATATGCCCTCCACGGTCGGGGCCACCTCCGGCAACGGCGGATCGGCCACCGTGGGCGGCGGGACCGTCGCTCTGACCGCGACCTTGAAGGACGGTTCCAGCAATGCCATTCCGGTCTCCGGCGGCACCGTGACCTTCACCATCACCTCCAATACCAGCGCCACCAGTGGCCAGGGGGCCTATTTCACCAGTGCCGGGACCACCAGCGTACAGGCATCCACCAACGCCAGCGGCGTGGCCTCCGCCACCCTGACCATGGGGCAGACCTCCGGATCGGTCACCGTCACCGCCACCTACGGAACCCTCATCGCCGCGAGCTATACCGTCACCGCCAACCCCGGAACCGCCACGCAACTGGCTTTGAGTTCCAGTCACTCCACGGTCAGCTCCTACACCGCCACCGATGTCACCCTGACCGGCACCTTGAAGGACCAGTACGGCAATGTGGCGACAACCGACACCTCGGCGGTCACCTTCAGCGTGAATGCCGCAACCTATGGGTATTTCGATACCTCTGGCACCACCACCAAGCAGTCTACCCCCACCAACGGCGTCGCTACCGCCACCTTGAAGTCCGTGGCCCTGAGCAGCAGCGACACCGACAGCCATACCATCACCGTGGACGCCTCCACCACGGCCATCGTTGCTTCCAGCGTGACCGACCTCACGGTGACACTGGCGCCGTTTTCGGTTTCTCCGGCAACCGTCTCCCTGCTGGCGGGCCAAAGCAAGGCCTTCACCCTGACCGGCGGCACCAGCGCGGCCAGTTGGTCGGTGGGGGCGAGCACCAACGGCGCCCTGAGCGGCACCGGCGCGACCGGGGGGACCTATGCCACGCCTGCCACCATCACCGGCAGTTCTCCCCAATCGGTCACCCTGACCGTCACCGACACCCTGGGCGGTCAGTCGGTTTCCACATCGGCGGCCATCAAGGTGTATGCCCCCTCCAGCATCGATGCCACCACGGGCAACAACGGTTCGGCCACGGTCGGCGGCGGCACCGTCACCCTGACGGCCACCCTCAAGGACGCCTCCGGCGCCATTCCGGTGGCCGACGGCAGCGTGACCTTCGCCATCACCTCCAACACCAGTTCCACCAGCGGCAAGGGGGCTTATTTCACCACTGCCGGGACCACCAGCAAAACCGCAACCACCGACTCCAGCGGTGTCGCCTCGGTCACCCTCACCATGGGCGAAACCTCCGGCAGCATCACGGTCACCGCCAGCTACGGCAGCCTGACCGCCGCCACCTATAGCCTCACGGCGAATCCGGGATCGGCCACCCAAATGGCACTGAGCGCCAGCGCCAGCACGGTCAGTTCCTACCACGCCACCGATATGACCTTGACCGGCACCTTGAAGGACCAGTACGGCAATGTCGCCACCACCGATACCTCGGTGGTGACCTTCACCGTTGACGCCTCCACCTACGGCTATTTCGGCACCTCCGGCACCGCCAGCAAGCAGGTGACCCCCAGCAACGGCGTCGCCGCCACCACCCTGACCAGCGTGGCCCTGGCCACCACGGACACCACCAGCCATGCCATCACGGCGGACGCCTCCACGACCTCCATCGCCGCCTCCAGCGTGACGGATCAAACCATCAGCCTCACGCCGTTCTATCTGACTCCCACGACCCACACCATGATGACCGGCCAGAGCAAGGCCTTCACCCTGACTGGCGGCACCAGCGCGGCCAGTTGGTCGGTGGATTCCGGTACCATGAGTTCCAGCAGTTCCACCGGGGGGACCTATACCGCGCCCAGTTCCATCAGCGGGACCAGCAAGGCCGTCACCCTAACCGTCACCGACAGCATCGGCAAGTCGGTCTCCACCACGGCGGCCATCACGGTGTATGCCCCGGCCAGCATCGCGGCCACCACCGGCAACAACGGCTCGGCCACGGTGGGCGGCGGCACGGTCGCCCTGGAGGCCACCATCAAGGACGCCAACGGCACCGCCATCCCGCTCGCCGACGAGACGGTGACGTTTTCCATCTCCTCCAACACCAGTTCCACCAGTGGCAAGGGGGCTTATTTCGACAGTGCGGGCACCACCAGCAAAACCGCCACCACCAACGCCAGCGGCTTGGCCTCGGTCACCCTCACCCTGGGCGAAACCGCCGGCAACATCACGGTCACCGCCAGCTACGGCACCCTGACCAACGCCACCTTCGCCATCACCGCCAACCCGGCCACCCCGACCACACTCGCCCTGACCGCCAGCACCTCCTCGGTCAGCTCCTTCACCTCGACCGCCGTCACCCTCACCGGGACGTTGAAGGATACTTACGGCAACGTGGCGACCAACGCGACCACGGCGGTTGCCTTCTCCATCGATGCCGCCACTTACGGTTATTTCGACACCGCTGGCACCACCTCCAAGCAGGTGAACCCAACCAACGGCGTCGCCAGCGCCACCCTCACCAGCGTGGCTGTCACCGATACCACCCCCCACGACATCACCGTCAGCGCCGCCAGCGGCTCGGTCAACGCCACCAACGTCAAGGTCACGCTTTCCCCGTTTTCCCTCTCCGTCACCTCGGTCACCCTGGTGGGCGGGGATACCAAGGTCTTTACCGCCAGCGGGGGAGGGAGTTCCACCACCTGGAGCAAGTCCTCCGGCACCCTGAGCGCCACAACCGGGGACTCGGTCACCTATACCGCCGGATCCGCCGCCGCCACCGATACCCTCACCGCCTCCGACACCATCGGCGGCAGCGCGGTATCCGCATCGGCTGCCATCACCATCTACGCCCCGGTCGCCACCTCCGTGACCTCGGCCACCGGCATGGTCATCGGCAAGACCCTGCCGCTGCTCATTACCGGCGGCAACGGTTCTTTTACCTGCACCAGCAGCGATACCGCCGTGGCCACCGTCACCGCTACCGCCACCAGCAGCACCTGCACCATCACCGCCGTCGCCGCCGGGAGTTTTACCGTCAAGGTGGCCGATACCGCCACCTATAATGGAGTTTCCAAAACTGCTAACGAAAAAACTACTGAAATAATCACCGTGGTGCAGGGGATCACCGTCACCTCTCAGACTGCTACCGACGGCAAGGTCTATCTCGATACCGATTCCAACAAGAGCTATACCATCACCGCCAGCGGCGGCAAGGGCAACGGGTTCACCTATGCCTCCGCCACCCCGGCTGCGGCCACGGTCTCCTCCACCGGCGTGGTGACGGCGGTTGCCACCGGCTCCACGGTCATCACCATCGCCGACAAGGATCTCACCGATGTCACCCAGACCCTGACCGTCGTCGTGCTGGGACCGCTCTCCGTCACGGATGCCGCTGGCGAGATCTCCTCCGCGCGCACCGTGGCCAGCGGCGACGGGCTGAAATTCACCCCGGCGGGCGGCTCCAGCGGCTATGCCGTGACCATCTCCGGACCTGGCAGCTATGCGGCCACCCTCACGGCGGGCAGCGACGGCGCTTATACCTTTACCGCGCCCTCCACCGGGGCCTTCGCCGGGACCTACACCATCACGGTCAGCGACGCTTCGGCGGGCCTGTCCAAGACCATCACCGTCAACGTGCCGTTCAAGATCGCAGTAAAGGAGGCGATCCAGTTGAGCACGGATACTTCCAATTATGTCACCGTGACCGGCGGGGCCGCCAGCGACGCCTTCAAGTTCTCGGTGCTGGATGGCAACGGCGTCGCGGATACCTCCGGGGCCATCGCGGGGCTTGCCGCCACCGCCGGGGGCAGCGCCTCGACCACCCTGAGCGCCTCCGGCAATCCGGCCACCGCCTATATTGCGCCGAAAAACACCCTCACCGCCCAGACCCGCATGAAGGTCAAGGCGGTTCTCCAGGCCGGCAATGCCGATTCCACCGAGGGGTGGGCGAGCGTCACCTCGGATTCGATCACCATCCTGCCGATGGCCACCTACACGATTCAGGTCAACGATACCTCTGGAGTCGCCCTGGCCAACGCCAAGGTGACCCTCAAGGGTCAGGCCAGCGATTACGGCCTGACCTCCATCGCCATCGATCCCACCAACGCCAACGGCCAGGCCACCATCAACCTGCCCACCGGCGGAACCTACTCCTTCGAGGTGGTGCCCGTCTCCACCACCACCCATCAGTCGGGCAGCCTCACCATCACCTACCCGAACACCTCCGGCACCGTGACCCTGCGCAAGATCAGCGCGCCCATGAAGTATACCGGCACCCTCGTCAATACTTCCGGCGCTTCCCCGTCGGTCAAGGCGCTGGACGCCAACGGCAATGTGGTCGAGGGGAGCATCGAAGGTTCCACCTTCACCCTGTGGCTCGATACCGCTGCCTTCACCCCGGTGCGCATCAACGTCACCGCCACCGACGCCATCCTGGTCAGCCGACCGGTCACCGACGCCACCGCCGGCTGCGTGAACGCCAGCGGTACGGCGCAAACCACCCTGACCACCCAGACCACCTGTGTCGCGGTGAGCGGCAATGTCTGGCAGGGGTCGTTCGGCGGCAACACCTTCGAATTGAAGAAAATCCCGGTCATCACCACGGCCCAGAAGGAGGGAATCGCCACCCTGGCCGCCAAGAAACCCTCCGATTTCGCCGATACCTTCACCGACGCGGCGACGGGTCTGGCGGGAACCAAGGCCGCCAAGCCCCAGTCCGCCACTTCCACGGCCTCGGCCAACGATCCGGTCATCCTGGTGATGAAGGACCCAGCCACCGGAGCCATCGTCTCCGCGCCCGTGGTCCATCAGCCCCTCTCCACGGCCCAGACCGCCATGGTGAGCGGGGCCATCGTCACCGCGCCGCCGTCCGCCATGGTGGCGGGCGCGGCCCCGGCCTCCTTCGACCTCTCTTCCGCCGCCAATCTCACCACGGTCAAGAGTGTCAAGGTCGAGGTGCCGGCCAACGCCTTCGCATCCTCGGACGTGGCCGAGGTTTTCACCTCGGTGCGCGCCGCCAAACTGGATACCACCACCGCCGGTGCCACCACCGCCAGCCGCACCTCTTTAACCGGCGGCGAGGTGGTGGAGATCGACCTGGTGGCCTTCAACAAGAGCGGTTCGCTGCTGGCCACCGGTTCCGGCAACACTCTTATCAATGATAAGGTTGGCATCCCTGTCGAGATTCCGGTCAAGGTGGATACCCTGATCAGCGCCGCCGGATCTTCGGACGTGAGCACCATCAACGGCAAACTGCGGATCTATACCGCGCCCACGTTGCAGGATTTTCTCGCCAACACCAATGTCGAGACCCTCACCGGCGCGACCTACAACCCGGCCACCGGCAAGGTCACCATCAACATGAAGCACTTTTCCGTGGTGGTGCCGGGTGTGGATACCCCTGCCGCCTCCACGGGGGGAGGCGGCGGTGGCGGCAGCAGCGACAGCGGCAAGAAGGGCGGCTGCTTCATCGCCACGGCGGCCTACGGTTCCTATGACGCCTCGCAGGTGCAACTGCTGCGTCGCTTCCGGGATCGTTTCCTGCTGAGCAATTCCCCCGGCGCCTGGTTCGTGGACCGTTATTACACCTATTCCCCCGGCATGGCCGATTGGCTGCGCGGCCACGACGGCTGGCGTGCCGTGGTGCGGGTGGCGTTGCTGCCGTTCATTGCGTTGAGCTGGCTATTGCTGGAAGCCCCCGGCATGGCGCAGGCCCTGTTCCTGGCCGCCCTGGCGCTGGCCTGGCTGGCAAGGCGCAAGCGATTGGCTGGCGGCGCATGATCGACGAGCGATTCGGCCAGCGCGGCACGGATGAGGTTTTTCTCAAGCTCATGACTTTGAGCGGCGATGCCTTGTTGAAACTGTTGGGGATGGATGCGCAAATCGCCTCGACTTACCAGTTTCGCGCCACGGTATTGAAACAGAAGCGCCTCTTTCCGGATGTCGAGGGATGGTCGTTGGTGTCCGGGGAACATCCGCGCATTCTGTTGGAATTCCAGGGCTATGCGGACCCTTTCGTCCGCTATCGGACTGCCGCGAAAGTGTTCATGACCTGCATGCAGGAGAACTACCCCGGCCCTGTCCTGGCGGGCATCATCTATACGGATGCGCCCTTTCGCAACGCCGCCCTGCCATTGACCCCCATGGTCAGGGGCCAGGGATGCCGGTTCGAGGAGTGCTTCGTGGAGGTGGTGCTCTCCGATTTTTCCGAAGAACGGTTGAAAGAGATTGATCCCCGTTTGCTGATTATGGCACCATTGACCATGCATCCGCATATCGAACCGGAGCAGTTGCAACACAAGGGATACGTTTGGCGGCAAGCGATAAAGGAAAATTTTCCAGATGATCGGTATCAGGCAGCGCTGGAGATTTTGGGTTTGTTTGCTGTGGAACGTTTTCATGCACTCAAAGTCGAGGAGATCATTCAAATGTTGAATTTCGATCCGAACCTCCCTCGTGCCACCGAGCGAGCATTTAAAGAAGGTGGCTCCTCATTGTTTTTATTCCTGCTTGAAGATAAGTTTGGAAAACTGCCGGAAGCGCTACGCGAGAAAGTGTTTTTCGCGGATCGGTCAAGCGTGGAACGATGGGGTCATCGTCTTTTGCGTACGGACAGCCTGGAAGAGGTGTTTGGTGAGTAATCTTCACAGCCTGGCATGTCACGCGTTCGCATCCGGTCAGGGAGATCCTGCAAATGTTGAATTTTGATCCGAACCTGCCTCGTGCACACGAGAGATTGTTCAATGAAGGTGCCTCCTCATTGTTGATCATTGAACTCGAAGACAGGTTTGGCGAACTCCCGGAAGCGCTGCGCAAAAAAGTGCATTTTGCCGACTGGCCGAGCCTGCAACGATGGGGCCGTCGTTTTTTGCACTTCAACAGCCTGGAAGAGGTGTTGGGTGAGTAGTCTTTCCTACATCTCCGCATTCCACCAGTGGGGCGCGCGGGTCGTGCCCTTTCTCCTGGCCGGGTTGCTCGGACTGCAACTGGCCGGCCTGACCTGGCGGCTGCTGCCGGCCCCGGCTCCACGCGCGGATGCCGCTGTTGCCCTGCCGGAGCGGAAGGCGAAACCCGCCGCGCCGGTCATCGCCCCGGATGCGGCGCGGGAAGGGTTGCGGCGTTTCAATCCCTGGGAAAATGTCCAGAGGGTCGCGGAAAAACCGGTCCCGCCCCCGGTCCAGGCCGCCCCCCCGGCGCCGGTGGCCTCCTCACTGGACCTGAACCTGATCGGCGCCATGATTCTGCCGAAACTCTCCTGGGCCGTGCTCACCCGCAAGGCCAATCCCAACGTCCAGATCGTCCTCCAGGTGGGCGAGGAGGTGGATGGCGCCACCCTGAAAAAGATCGAACGCCGCGCCGTCCTGTTCGACAACCGGGGACGGCTGGAGCGGATCGAAATGGTCGATCCGGTGGGCAAACCCGATCCCTCCCCCATGACGGCGCAAGCCGCCGCTCCCGCCTCCCGCTCCGCCAACGTCCGGCTCCTCCCCCGCGCCGAGTATGACGCCATGCTGGCCAAGGGCATGGAACTGCTCACCGGGGTCAATCTTTCGCCGTTTTATCAGGGCAAGGATGCCGCCGGCTATCGGGTCAAGTTTCCGGACAACAAATCCGAACTGCAAAAGATCGGTCTGGCCAGCGAGGATGTGATCCGTCAGGTCAACGGCATCCCGGTGACCGACATGCCCCGCATCACCCAACTGGCCGCCCAACTCAAAACCCAATCCTCGGTGCGCATCGACCTGATGCGCGACAATCAGCCCGCCACCATCGAACTCCAGATCGAGAAATAGATTTTCCACGGTTTTCTCGGATCGGCTTGGAATTTGCTTGAATCCCTCGGACGGTCATGTCCGCGCCAGATTGTCTTTCTGGCGGTGGAAGGCAATGCATCCATTCCCCGGTCGAGAGAACCATGAGGTCATTGATTTTCCTGCTCATTGCGCTCTTCTGCTGCCCGCTTCTCGCGGCGGAACCCGCGCCTGCCCCTGTCGCCGGGGTGATGCCCGGTCCCGGAGATCGGGTCACCATGGATTTTCAGGGCGTGGAATTGGCGCAGGTGGTCCGCTTCGTCGCGGAGATGACCGGCAAGAACTATGTCCTCGATCCCCAGATCAAGGGCAAGGTCACGGTGGTCACCCCGGCCCCGGTCACGATCAAGGAAGCGGAAAAGATCTTCGAGTCGATCCTGAGCGTCCACGAACTCTCCATCGTGGAGCGGGAAGGGGCCTTCAAGATCGTCTCCCAGAAGCTGGGGGTGGCCGAGGGGGGCGAACCGGTGGAGGACGCCAAACGCATCGGCAGGGAAGAGAGCGTGGTGAGCCGCCTGGTCCATCTGCGCTACGTGGACGCCAACTCCCTGGGAGCCACCCTCAAGCCACTGTTGCATCCCTGGGGTTCCCTGGCCGTGCATGTCCCCACCAACGCCCTGGTGATCACCGACGCGGCGGTGACCGTGGCCAAGGTCAGCTCCCTGGTGGAGTCCATGGACGTGCCGCAAGGGGAGGCGTCCCGCAAGGTCTTCGCCCTGAAACACGCCAGCGCCACCATGGCCGAAAAGCTGGTCAACGCCATCTATACCGACTTCAACAGCCGCCGCCGCAAGGAGGACCTGGGGGTCAAGGCCTTCGCCGACTCCCGCGTCAACGTCCTGGTGGTGGTCTGCGCCCCGGAGCAGATGCGCGAGGTGGAAAACCTCCTCGCCGGTCTGGACACCCCGGTGGCCACCAGCGAGGGCAACCTCCATCTCTACTATCCCCGCAACAGCGAAGCCGAGGCCATCGCCAAGGTGCTCACCAGCCTGATCGGCTCCAATGCCGCCGGCAAGGCCGGCGACGAACTGAAACCCCTGGAGCTGATGCGCGCGGTCAACGTGGTGGGGGAGAAGGCCACCAATACCCTGGTGATCGCCGCCACCCCGGCGGACTACCAGATCCTGCTGCCCATCATCCAGGGACTGGACATGCGCCGGTTGCAGGTGCATGTCGAGGCGCTGATCATCGAGGTCACCGCCGACCGGGCCGCCGAATTCGGCGTGGAGTGGCGCTTCGGCAATCTCCCCGCCGCCGGTTCCAAGGCGCTGACCGGCTTTGCCGATTCCAGCTTCGGCACGCCGATCACCAATCCCCTGGACACCGGCAACGGCATGGCCGTGGGTCTGATGCGCGGTTCGTTGCAGTGGGGCAGCACGGTGCTGCCCAACATGCCGGCCCTGATTCGCGCCTTCCAGTCCGACGGGGATGTCAACATTCTCGCGACGCCCAACATCGTCACCATGGACGGGGTGGAGTCCGAGATCATCGTCGGCCAGAACATCCCCATCGTCTCCGGGACCACCACCTCCAGCGCCGGGGCGGTCAACACCACCCCTGGGGTCACCTCGCAGACCGTGGAACGCAAGGACGTCGGCCTGACCTTGCGCGTCACTCCGCGGGTGATCGAAAACGAATGGCTGGAAATGAAGATCTATCAGGAGCAGTCCAGCGTCACCCCGGCCAGCATCAAGCAACTGGAGTCCAACGCCTCCGGCAACGGCGTGGTGACCAACAAACGCTCCATCAAGACCACCGTCAACCTCAAGAGCGGTCAGACCGTGGTCCTGGGTGGCCTGATCAAGGAGGAGCAGAGCGAAACCGTGGGCATGGTCCCCTGTTTCGGCGGGGTGTTCGGCCTGGGCGAGCTGTTCAAGAAGACCAGCCGTTCCAAGAGCAAGTCCAATCTGATGGTCTTCATTCGCCCGGTGATCACCAGCCGTTACGACGATCTGGTGCGGATTTCCGGGGAGAAGTACCGTGTTGTCCAGGAGCAGTGGGGTATGACCGAGGCCAAGGGATCGCGCCTGATCCGTTCGGTCTTGCCGAATCCGTTGCCGGACTTTCCGAAACCGGCTCCGAAGGTGGCGCCGCCCCCGCCCCCGCCTCCGCCGCCCCCTC
>PDZX01000045.1 GCA_002753185.1 Magnetococcales bacterium WMHbin3 | reverse complement strand
GGGCAGTCGAAAGGCTTCCCGGTTCTGCTTTTCCCTCCTGCTTTGGCCAAAAAAGCGAAAAATCCCAGGGGTGCGGGGACAGAGTCCCCGCAATGGTTGAGGCAACCTGTAGCTAACAGATCTTATCAAAAACTCCATGTCCCGCTGAACCAATACAGTGTATTGCTTCTCTTCGACATGGAGATTTGATAAGATTGCGTTAGCTCCAACTGAACTGACATGGAGAACGCGATGGAAAAGAAGACCCGAAAACACTACACGGCTGAAGAGAAGGTGGCCATTTTGAGGATGCATTTGCTGGAGAAGACCCCCATATCGGATTTGTGTGACCAGCACAGTATGCATCCAACCATGTTTTACCGTTGGCAGAAAGAATTTTTTGAAAACGGTATATTGGCATTCAAAGGGACTTCCGAAACCAAAAGTCAACTACTATCTCGTGATAGGCGGATTGCAGAGATGGAAAAGCAATTGACGGCCAAGAACGAAGTGATTGCCGAATTGATGCAGGAGCACGTTGCCTTAAAAAAAAGGAATGGGGGACTCTGACCGGCATCTGGGTCCCCCATAATGTTCGAGACCAAATTGTTGATTATGTGAAATATTGGTCAGATCGAACAGCAATGTCGGCGGTCATTTTGTACGGGTGGCTTGGATTGCCAGAGAGCACGTTCTACGACTGGCGGAAGAGGTATGGGCGTGGCAATGAGCATAATGGCAAAATTCCCCGGGATTTTTGGCTGGAAGAATGGGAACGGCTTGCAATTATTGAGTTTTATGGTCAACATCGGCTGGAAGGATATCGACGTATTGCGTTCATGATGATCGATGATGACATTGTGGCGGTGAGTCCGTCCAGTGTCTACCGGGTGCTCAAGAAGGCCGGTCTGATCGGCCAGCGCATCACGGAACCAAACAAGAAGGGAACGGGCTTCGTGCAACCTCTCCAACCACATGAGCACTGGCACACAGATGTCTCGTATGTCAATATACACGGGACGTTCTACTATCTGTGCGGCGTCTTGGATGGGTGCAGTCGGTTCATGGTGCATTGGGAAATCCGTGAGGCGATGACGGAACGGGATGTAGGGACCATCATGCAAAGGGCGCACGAAAAGTTCCCCGAAGCGCGCCCTCGGATCATCTCGGACAATGGCCCTCAATTTATTGCGAGGGATTTCAAGGAGTTTATCCGATTGTCTGGCATGACACATGTGCGAACGTCACCGTACTATCCGCAGAGCAACGGGAAAATCGAGCGCTGGCATGGAACGATCAAGTCGGAGTGCATTCGTCCGCAGACGCCATTGACACTGGAAGACGCCCTGCGGATCGTTGGACAATATGTCGAGCATTACAATACGGTGCGCCTGCATTCTGCCATCGGATACGTGACGCCAGCGGATCGCCTTGCAGGTCGGCACACGGAAGTTCAGGAGGCCAGGAACCAGAAATTGGAGGCAGCACGAACGCGCAGAATACAGCGTCGCAACCTGGCCAGGACTGAATCCAGAAAAGTACTGAAAATGCCGACAGAAACAGTATAAACTTGCTTTCAGCCTGACGGAGGATAGGGCAATGCGGGGACGCAACCCGAGCGCCGTTCAGGGGCCGAAACAGGAACTGGGCAGTCGAAAGGCTTCCCGGTTCTGCTTTTCCCTCCTGCTTTGGCCAAAAAAGCGAAAAATCCCAGGGGTGCGGGGACAGAGTCCCCGCAATGGTTGAGGCAACCTGTAGCTAACAGATTTTATCAAAAACTCCATGTCCAGCTAAACCAACACATATGTCATATTCAATTGAAACAGAAAAGAATTCTCTTAACCAAGCACCATTGGATCGGACACCGACGTTTGGGAATTGCCATTCTGATGTCTGGGATGGTTCGTGGCGACCAATCGTTGCATATTTTTTAATCACGAACGATCAAAAAGAGATCGCTGATGATTAAAAAATAAACACCTGCACCGACTCATACATAACAACAATAAGACAATTAATTGTTTTATATTAAAAATTTATATGGCCTGGGGGTTGCTTTACTTACAAACATATTCAATGTGTTGCCTCACCACTTGGTAATGGCACGTAAAGCCGCATGGCGATGGGAGCATCCAATGGAAATTCTGTCACCTTGGAGCAAGGATGGCCCCTGTCCAGTAGAGCCAGATGCCAGTCCGCTATTGCTCGCTCTCTATCATGTCTCGCATGCTTTGCATCTTTCAGGAGAACCCAGACGAACCATGCAGGGCGTTGTGGATGCATTGCACCGCCACGCGAACATCAAAATCGCCACAATCACCCTTCTAGATCCGAAAACAGGCGCACTGTTCGTCAACGCAGTAGCGCCCATGGGACCAAACTCCCGCTGTGATGACGTCTGCTACCACTCCGGAGAAGGAGTGCTCGGCGCCGTTCTGTCCGCAGGACGCACAATCCTCGTGCCACGCGCCGGGGATGAGCCAAAATTCTTGAACAAATGCGGACTGTTGGAACGGACTCTCCCCTTCATCGGCGTCCCCATTCGCATCGGCGAACGAGAACTCGTCGGCGTACTGGCGGCCCAACCGATCCCGATGCGTAAAACACTCCTGTTGCAACATGCCTGGTTTCTGGAAATGGTGAGCCATCTGTTGGTCCAAAGCATCCTGTTGGCCCGTAAACTGGAAGACCAAAAACGCAACATCGTCGAACATCGCGATCAATTGTTGATGGAGGTCCGTAATCGCTACGGATTCGACAATATTGTCGGACGGTCGGAGGCGATGCGTGATGTGTTCGAACAAGTCCGCCTGGTGGCGCGATGGAATACCACTGTCCTGCTGCGCGGCGAATCCGGCACGGGCAAGGAGTTGATCGCCCACGCCATTCACTACAATTCGCCACGCGCCAAGGCTCCCTTCGTCAAACTCAATTGCGCCGCCCTGCCCGATAACCTGTTGGAGTCGGAACTGTTCGGACACGAAAAGGGCGCCTTCACCGGCGCCGTGACAACACGCCGGGGTCGCTTCGAATTGGCAAATACTGGCACGCTGTTCCTGGACGAGTTGGGAGAAATCTCGCCGGCTTTCCAGGCCAAACTGCTGCGCGTCTTGCAGGAGGGAGAGTTCGAACGGGTTGGTGGAGAACAGAGCCAACGTGTGGATGTTCGCATCATTGCCGCCACCAATCGTAACCTGGAGGAGGCAGTACGCCGCGGCGGCTTCCGGCAAGACCTCTATTACCGCCTGAACGTCATGGCCATCACGCTGCCGCCGTTACGCGCCCGCAAGGAAGATATCCCGGAAATCGCGCGATTTCTGCTTGGACGCATCTCCAAACGACAAGGAAGACGCATGGCGCTCGCCGACGCAGCCTTGCGAATCCTGGTGCAATACGACTGGCCCGGCAATGTGCGTGAACTGGAAAATTGCCTGGAACGCGCCGCCGTCATGAGCGAGGGCAACATCGTGCATGCCGCAAATATCGTCATTTCCGACATACTGACCGACAACTCTCCGATCCAGAGCATGCGTCCCACTCTCCCCAAAGAGGAGGAGGAACCGGCTCCCGCCGATACCGGTGAGCGAGAACGGATTATCGACGCATTACGGACATCTGGATGGGTCAAGGCCAAGGCGGCGCGTCTGTTGGGAATGACACCTCGTCAGATCGCCTATCGCATAAAAATATTTGGTATTGAAACAAAAACCTTCTGAAAACGTGCCCCTATGCGTGGCTAAGCGCATCGTAGAGTTGCTTCAGATCCTCCGGCGCCGGTATGCGCTTGTGGCGATACGCAAACCTGCGCAAACCACCGCGAATCCGTTCCGCTTCTTGCTCCGTGATGGCAATGCCAAGCTCGGCGTACACCCGGCGGATGCCGTGACGACCCGAATGCTTGCCCAACACAAGACGATGCTCCCGACCCACGCTGCGCGGATCGATCCCCTGATAGTTGAGCGGATCCTTGAGCAACCCGTCCACATGAATGCCCGCCTCATGCGAGAAAACCCGCTCGCCCACCACGCTCTTTTGTGGCGACAGCCGCATGCCGGAGGCTTGTTCCACGAGACGCGACACCACTGGAAACCGGGTCAGATCAATGCCCGTGCCGATCCCATGCAGACGGGTCAGCGCCGCCACCACCTCCTCCAATGGGGCGTTGCCGGCCCGTTCCCCAAGTCCATTGACCGTGGTGTTGACATGGGTGGCCCCGGCACGTACCGCAGCCAGGGTGTTGGCCGTGGCAAGACCCAAATCATCGTGGGCATGCATCTCCAACTCCAGATCCACCGCGCGCCGCAAACGCCCCATGATGTCGTGGAGCGCGAAGGGATCCATGATCCCCAGTGTATCGGCAAAGCGGAAGCGTTGCGCACCCGCCCGTTGTGCCCGTTCCGCCACGGTCAGCAGAAAATCGGGCGCAGCCCGCGAGGCGTCCTCGCCGCCGACGCAGACCATAAGCCCCGCCTCACGCGCCATGGGCACGCATGCGTCGATGCGCGCCAGAATCCACTCCCGGTCGCATCCCAGCTTATGACGAATCTGCTGATCCGATACCGGAATGGACAGATCCACCATCCCCACCCCCAAGTCACGGCACAGCCTGATCTCTTCCGGACGCATGCGGCACCAGACCAACAGATGCGCCTTCAGACCGAGAGCGGCCACCTCCCGAATCTCCTCCCGTTCCTCTTCCCCCATGGCGGGAATGCCGATCTCCAACTCCGGCACCCCCATGGCGTCAAGGGTCGCGGCGATGGTCAAGCGCTCCTCCAGCGTGAAGGAGACGCCGGCGCTTTGCTCACCATCCCGCAAGGTGGTGTCATCGATGATCACCCGTGGCGCGGACATGATGCCTCCTTCGGCTAGGCGGCCATGGGCATGGGGGCATGGTGATGGCACCGCTTCGGACAGACGCGGGAGCAGGCGGCACATCCGATGCAATCGCCGGCATCCTTGATGATCATCACCATGTGCGGTTCATCGGCGAAGCCGTCCACCTCCCAATCTTCTTCCGACTCCTCGCCGGAGGCGCCACTCACCGACTCGCGCTCGATCAGGTCGAACACCATGCGCGGGCAGACCTTGAAACAGCGACCACAACCGATGCAGCGGCGCCCTTCCAGACTGACGATGAAATTGGGTGTCCAGAGGGAGCCGCTGCGTGTCACGCTTGTAAAACAGATTTCGCTCATGGCATGATTCTCCTCGACTGTTCGGTTACATTCCCGCCACCTCACCATGCGCCCCGATCCGTTGCAGGGCTACCGAAAGCAACTGGTCCGCGTCGTGCTTCATGCGGGAAAGGTCCGCAAATCCGAAACGATGCGCATCGCGCACCACCCTTTCCAGGGCCACCAGCTTGCCCACCACGATCAGCACCGTGCCGAACCCCTCGGCGTTCATTTCGATCACGGGCCGCGCCATCAGGCCGCACTCCTTTTCGATGAGCACGGCTATGGCATTGAAAAAACAGCGCAGACGGGCAAGCGTGGCCGCAGAAGGATCGCCAACGACAGGAATGGCGCGCCGTTTCTCCGCAGTCAGCAGAAAAGGCTCCAACATCCTGGTCATGGAGGTGCCTTCCTGAATGCCGCCATGCGCCAACATCTGCCGACGAATTTCCTGGAAAAAATCCGTGGCCAGCAGGGATTCCGCGTCGTCCAGGTGGATCGCATCCCAATTTTCCATTTCACAACTCCTTTTTTTAAAAGTGTTATCCGTCCCAACCATTGGACAGCATGGCCGCAAAGCGTGCCTCCCCGGTGTCCCTGGGGGGTGGCATCCCAAGTTGGCTGCGTGACCTCACCCCTTCGATCAGGGTGGGGATCGGCGTGCCGGGCGCAACGACCACGGCCAGAATCCCGACGCCACGCAGCGCCCGATCGGCGGATTCCCCCAGGGCAGCGCAAAACAGCAATTGACATCCGGCCAGCATGCCGACACGTTCGGCGATGCGTCCGGCATGTTCTTCCGACTCCCTGGAGCGCAAGATCCGCAGCAGCCGGCTCCCATCCCTGTCGATGACATGGAGATCGAAACGCGGCGTTCTGCCGAAATGTCGATCGACCCGTTTCCCGTCCAGCGTGGCGAAGGCCGCCAGCAGGGACGCTTCTCCACGCGAGTCATCCGTGTGCAAAATGTCCATTGGATACCAGCCTTGCGTCATGGTTCATCGCTCCGGAGTGGGTGAAACAGGCGCGCAGTGTGCTCCGATAAGGGACAATGCGCCGTGGTCGCGCCAACATGAGGTTGGCCAGGGCAAACAAGGTGTCTCGTCCCCCCCGGTAACCGATCCGGCAGCGCCGGAACTCTCCGAGACGGTCGAAAATGGGATAGCCGGCAAGATGCAATGGAATTCCCAGTTTGCTGGCAGAGGAGTCGAGATGGGAATTCCCGATCAACAATTCGGCTCCTTGGCGATTCGCCAGGGTTTCCAGGTCATCCAGGTCTCCGACGACAGCGGAGATGTCGGGACGATGCAGCACGCCGTGCGGGATCACTGCGGCGACCACGTGGCTGCCCATTTCGGCCAGCAGGTCATGGAATCCCGCAACCAGGTCACGCTCTCCGGCCAGCGCCACCCGTTTTTCCCCCAGATGAAAATGGGCATCCAGCATGGCGTCGAGCATCTGCCGGCGCCAGCGATCCACGCGCGCTGGAATGGCGCGCCGGGTCATGAAGCAGAGTTGGGTCACCAGTTCATCGGTGGCATCCAGGCCCATCAGGTGCTCGAAGCTCAGGACCGGCATGACGGATCGCTTGCGCAGGCCATCCGCCACCGCGAAGAGCGATCGACCGATCACCAGGGTGGCCATGGCCTTATCAAAGGCGTCGAAAAAGCCCTTGCCAGTTCCCCCACCCGTCACCGCTCGATGTGCCTCCCGCCCCAGGTGTCCATCCAGGGCATTGGAGATGTCGGGCAGAAACGCCACTTCCAGGGTGAAAGCGCCAAGCAGATCGCGCAACTCCTCCAGGTCTCCCGGTGTCAGGCTGGAGCCGACCAGCACGTTGACCCGCGCCAGGGATGCCCCTTCCGCACGCTTTGGAGTCGGCAACTGCTCGATCATGGCCGCCACCGCCAGCGCGAAACCGCTCTCCAGGCTGCCTGTGGTATCCGGGGCGTCGATGGGGATGATCGATACCTCGTTCCATTGCGGGTGCTCCTGGCGGAATCCACGGATCACCCGGCGGATGTCACTGCCCTGGGTGGCAGCCAGTCCGGTTGGGATCACGCCGATGATTTCCGCGCCACTTTTGGCCGACAATGTGACAAGAGCCTCCATCAGGTTGTCGTCCGCGCCCATGATCGTGCTGGACTGCTCCATGGCCGTGGTCTGCACGGGGATCGGTTCCCGGAAATGCCGGACGAACAATACCTTGGTAAAGGCGCTGCACCCCTGGGAGCCGTGCAGCAAAGGCATGGCGTTGGCCATCCCCTGCATCGCCAGGACCGCGCCTACGGTCTGGCTGCTTTTCAAGGGGCGGACGGTCAATGGTTTACCCACGTTCCTTCTCCTTCAATGGGGTGCGTGTCTTCTCCGGGGGGCGCGCGCCGCACGCGTTCCCAGATGGGACTTGCCATGGTGATGACCAGTTGCCGGGCCAGTTCGAGCATCCCTTCATAGCCGGCGTAGGCGTGTTCCCGTTCCTGGTTGATATCCAGGAATGGCAGGCGTGCCTTCAGTGCCGTGAACATGTTGCGTCCTCCGGCGATCAGGATGTCGGCTCCCTTTTGCCGGCACAGATCCAGCATCACGCGTGGATTGCCTTCCTCGATCAGGGTGGCCTCTTCCCCCATCAGTTCCAGAATGCGTTCCCGGTCCTGCATGGTGGACTTCTTGACTCCCGTGGCCACCACGGTCATCCCCAACTCCTGGAGCGCGGAGATCACGGACCACGATTTGACCCCACCGGTATAAAGCAGGGCGCGTTTGCCTTGCAGGCGTGACAGCCAGGGACGCAGGGACTCCTTGATCCTCTTCTCTTCCCGATCGATCAGCGCCTCGGTGCGTGCCGTCAGGTCCAGGTCCCCGATCCGGGCGGCAAAGGAGCGCAAGGCGTGCGAGGTGTCGCCGATTCCGTAGAAGCTCCCTTCGAACCAGGGAATGCCGTAGCGCTCTTCGAGTTTGCGCGCCACGTTGATCAGCGCCTTGGAGCAGACCAGCATGGTCACCTCGGCCCGATGCATGCTCTGCACCTCGTGGAAAAAGGTATCCCCCGCCAGGGTCGCCAGGGGACGCAGTCCCAACTCGTCCAGCAGAGGGGCAACATGCCAGAACTCTCCGGCGACATTGAACTCCCCGACCAGGTTGATGTCGTGGATGCGCATCCCGTCGCGCGGCGGGGCCGGTTCCGGATCACGGGTGCCAACAACGTATTTCAGGATGGTTTCCCCGGCGATGCGGTTGCCCAGATTCTTGGTGCCGTAAAACCCGGCGGCATCCACCGGGATGACCGGAACCCCGAACGCCGTAGTGGCGGAACGGCAGACCGCTTCCACATCGTCGCCAATCATGGCGGGGATGCAGGTCTGATAGACGAACACCGCTGCCGGCCGCCATCGCTCGACGGTTGCCTTGATGGCGAACAACAATTTCTTCTCGCCTTTGCCCATGATGATCTCCTGTTCGGAAAGATCGGTGGTCAAACCCAGGCGGTGCCAGTCAGGACCGCTGGAGAGCGACCCGCGACCATTCCAGGAACTCCCGGCGCAGGCAATAGAGCCATGCACGATATGCGCGGCATCGCTGATGGGAAACAGGGTGATCTGGGCGCCGTCGAAGCTGCACCCTCCGGCGGTCGCTCCGGGTTGCAAACGACCACAGGTCACCTTGTCCCGGGTGTTGTGGCTACAGGCGGGTTCGTCGAGCAATTGGGCGACTTCGGAACGTTTCATGGCCTTCCTCCTGGCGATGGTGGGTTCAACCCCTAGGGAGCAACGGCTGTGCCATAGACAATTATTTGATATTATTGAATTAATAGTTTTTTATCCCTGTCCGGAACCGAACGCGAATTCCATTCTGGTCCGGTTTCGGACAATTGTCCGGTCACGAGTCGGACACAGAAAAAAAATTTCAATCAAAAACAATAAAATAATCTCGGCACAGCCTGTGCTGACGCCTTGTCCCCGAACGCCTCATTCACCCCCAACCGGCATCGAGGAAGAGCGCGGAGCATGAACATGATCCAACACGCGGCATGCGAGAAATCGATCCAGGAGCATCCCTGTTATTCGGAGGAGGCGTCGCATCGGTATGCACGGCTCCATCTGCCGGTCGCGCCGGCCTGCAACATCCAGTGCCGCTACTGCCATCGCAAATTCGATTGCGCCAACGAGTCCCGTCCCGGCGTGGTCTCCGCCCTGCTGACGCCGGAACAGGCCGCGCTGCGGGTCGATGCCGCCGTGCAGCAATTACCCCAGTTGAAAGTGATCGGTTTTGCCGGACCCGGCGATCCCCTGGCCAACCGGGAACGGGTGTTCGCCACCTGCCGGACCCTGCTCTCCAGCCATGCCGGGTTGCAATTGTGTCTCTCCACCAACGGTCTGGTGTTGCCGGAATCGGTCGATGCCATCATCGCGCATGGCATCCGTCACGTCACCATCACCGTGAACGCCCTCGACCCCGCAATCGGCGCGCGCATCTATTCCTGGATCTTCTGGCGCCGCCGGAGGCGGTACGGGGTGGAGGCGGCGCGCATCCTGATCGAACAGCAATTGGCGGGGATGGCCGCCCTGATCGCGCGCGGCGTCCTGGTCAAGATCAATACGGTGTTGATTCCGGATTTCAACGACGAGGAAGTGGCGCGGATCAACCAACTGGTCAGTCGCGCGGGGGTATTCAGTCACAACGTCATGCCATTGATCAGCGCCCCGGAGCACGGCACCTGCTTCGGGCGGATGGGGGTGATGGGACCGTCCGAGGCGCGGTTGAACGAGGTGCGAGGCCAATGCGCCGGGTCGGCCCGGCTGATGACTCATTGCCGTCAATGTCGCGCCGATGCCGTCGGTCTGTTGGGCGAGGATGACGCCAGCCTCCGGCGGGAACACTCCCGCGTCATTCCGATCCTGCAAGGCGCGCGGCCTGCGGGGGAGGCGCCAATTCTCCTGGCGGTGGCCAGCAGCGATGGAAGATTGGTTGACCTCCATTTTGGGCACGCCCGCTCGTTTCAGGTCTACAGGGTTCATGAATCACGGGTCGAATTCGTCGAGGAACGCTCCGTGGCGCAATTCTGCCTTGGTGACGACACATGCGTGGAGGAACGGAGCGCCATTGCCGGTCATCTGGAAGCATTGCGGGATTGCCGCGCCGTGATTTGCAGCCGCATCGGCTATACGCCATGGGAGGCACTTCTGGCGCGCGGCGTGGAACCCGTCAACCGTCATGCCAGCCGGCCCGTCGTGGAGGCGGTATGGCAGACCGCACTGCGCCTGCGCGATCCCGCCACACGTGATCGGGAACGCCAGGTCCTGGCCGGATGAATTCAAGGGGAGATCATCATGGCTTTGTCCATCACCACCGCATGCATCGCCTGCTGGGCATGTGAACCACTCTGTGTCAACGGGGCGATCCTGGTCGCGCATGAACGCTTCAAGATCGATCCTTATGCCTGCACGGAGTGCGAAGGGTTCGACGACCCGCCGCAGTGCGTGGAAATATGCCCTGTGGAAGGGGCGATCATCACCGCCGACGGGAGATGGATGTCCCCGCCGGGATCATTGGCCGGACTGGATTGGGAGGTGGCACATGTTGGAAACCATGCCTGCACAAATTAACCATGTAATCATTCATGCCCATCATCGAGACATCTGTTCAATGTTGATGAATGCGGTGTCTCATCCTCCACTGGGACATTGGCTGGCGCGCATCATCGCCTCATGGTGGCATGGCGACTCGGTGTTGCCCGCCTGGCTTGGGCTGACGCCTGACGGCTTCGAGGCGTTATTGGCGCGCCATTTTCCGGGTCTGAGGCTCCCGGAGCCACCACGTCTCCAACGCTCTCCAGACCCCACGCGGGGGATGGAGCGCGACTCCCTGATCGAACTGTTCCTGATGCATGCCACGCTGGAGTCACCGGATGACCTCTGGCTCGCCCGCATCCTCGCCGATGGCTCCATGGGCGATGACCATCTGTGGCAGGATTTGGGCCTCTGGTCGCGCGAGGATGTCTCCGGGTTGCTGCGGCATGGATTCGCTGCCCTGGCCAACCGGAACACACGAGACATGAAGTGGAAAAAATTCTTTTACAAGCAGTTGTGCGAGGCGGAACATCTCCATTTGTGTCAAGCACCGTCCTGTGCGATCTGCCGGGATTACGACCACTGCTTTGGTCCGGAGACATGATGATTCCGCGTCGCTGGTCCCACTTGCAATCACGGGCGACCGGGGCATTCCTGGGCCTGGCCGTGGGCGATGCCCTGGGTGCGACGGTGGAGTTCATGACCCCGAACGAAATCCGCGCCCGGTACGGCGTGCATCGGGAGATGACGGGAGGCGGTTGGCTGCATCTGGCGCCGGGGAGGGTGACCGACGATACCACCATGAGTCTGGCTCTTGGCCAGGCCATTTTGTGTGAAAGGCGGATCGATCCTCTGGTGATCGGGAGGGCTTTCGATGACTGGATGCGCTCCAAACCGGTGGACATCGGCAATACGGTACGGCGGGGCATTCTGCACTTCCGGCGTACCGGCACGCCGGTGGCCCCGCCCGACGAACAGGATGCCGGCAACGGATCCTGCATGCGGGTATTGCCGGTGATCCTGGCCTGTCACGGCGGACACGAGGCCGACCTGGAACGTGCCGTGCTCCATCAGGGACGGGTGACCCATCACAATCCCCTGGCCGAGGCGGGCAGCCTGTGCATGGCGCGTCTGGTCCGGATGGCCTTGGACGGGATCGAGATTCCCGCCATGCTGGCCGGTCCCGTCGCGGACCTGATCGCCGATCATCCGATCTTCCGGTTCCGGGCGCGCAAGGAGATCACCCATCCCTCCGGTTTCATCGCCGAAACGCTGCGTGCGGTATTTCAGGGCTTTTTCGACTCCGACTCCTTTGAGGATTGTCTGATCCGGGTCGTCAATCTGGGTGGGGACGCCGACACCACCGGGGCCATCGCCGGCATGCTGGCGGGAGCCTATCATGGGGTGGAGGCGATTCCCTCGCGTTGGCTCAATGCGCTGTATCCGCCCATTGCCGAGGCGTGCGTCCAGCAAGCGCTGGGTTTGGTAGCCGCCGGGCCTTTCCCCGTCAGCACCACTGAGTTACCTCGTACAACCCCCCGATCACCAGGTGCTCTTCCTCTCCCTTGAGAATGCCGGGCAGCAAGGCATTGAAGAAAAAAATCTTGACGAGGGGGACCTCCGTTTCGAGAATCCGGTCGCCGAACTCATCGGCCCGTTCCCTGTTGCCGGTAAACGAGCTGAGATTGTTCAACAGGACCACGCACCGTTTCTTGTCGATCCTGCCCACGATTTCGTGCTCCTCCAGCCGATTCACCCCGCGATAGAGGGTGACATGCCGCAGGCCGGGACGCTGCCGCGCCAGTTCGTATTGGCAGTAGGCATACAGCAGATCGAGCTGCCCTTCCAGGTTGTTGGCATTGTAGATCCCGATGCTCTGCATACCAAGGAAACGTTGATATTCCTGACTTTCAAGAGCCATACGTCCTCCGAAATAGCGCGGCGGCAACCCGAACCGCGAAGCGACCCACCCTTTCAGAACCGCGCCTTCACGCCCCTCCGCATCGAACAGCCAGCCGCGCAGCAGACTCAAATAGTCGGCCCGGTGGCGACGGATACGCGCATGGGCGTCGAAACCGGCATTTTCCGGCCTGTTCAGGGAAAAATGGACGGTCATGTAATCCATGAACTGTCTGCTGCGCGCGAGCGGATCGTCCAGGGTTTCCAGACGACGGAAGAGATCCTTGTGGATGACCGCAACGCCATCCAGTTCCAGGGGTTCCGGGAGTTGCTGAAATTCCAGGCGGACCAGGACCGATGCAGGCACATTGCAGCGGTTGAAGCGGGTCCAGGAATGCTCCGGGGGCACCCAGGGGCCTGCCTCGATTCCTGTGTTGTCAACGGAACAATCGTGTTTGTCTTGTCGCATTCCGGACCATCCCAGAGCAGATATTTTCTGAATTAAATAAAATAAAATCAACAAGATATCAAACAAACCGGATTGGCTTGCGAAATGCGTTATACAAGACAAGCGCGTATGGCGCTCAGTTCACCAGCCCAATCTCAAGCGAAGGAGACTCGATATGGCAATACGGCAATGCGCGATTTATGGCAAGGGCGGAATCGGAAAATCCACCACCACGCAGAATCTGGTGGCGGCATTGGCGGAGGCGCAACAGAAGGTCATGATCGTCGGATGCGATCCGAAGGCCGATTCGACCCGTTTGATTCTGCATGCCAAGGCCCAGAACACCATCATGCAGTTGGCCGCCGACGCGGGCAGCGTGGAGGATCTCGAACTCTCGGATGTGCTCAAGTCCGGCTATGGCGGCATCCGTTGTGTGGAGTCGGGTGGCCCCGAACCAGGCGTGGGGTGTGCCGGACGGGGCGTGATCACGGCCATCAACTTCCTGGAGGAGGAAGGGGCATACGAGGAGGATCTCGATTTCGTCTTCTACGACGTGCTGGGCGATGTGGTGTGCGGCGGCTTTGCCATGCCCATCCGGGAAAACAAGGCCCAGGAAATTTACATCGTGGTATCGGGCGAAATGATGGCCATGTATGCCGCCAACAACATCGCCAAGGGGATCGTCAAGTACGCCAATTCCGGCAAGGTGCGACTGGCGGGTCTGATCTGCAACTCGCGCAACACCGACCGCGAGGCGGACCTCATCGAGGCGCTGGCAGAACGCCTCGGCACCCAGATGATCCACTTCGTCCCCAGGCACAATGTGGTGCAGCGGGCGGAAATTCGCCGCATGACGGTGATCGAGTACGACCCGGCCTGCCAGCAGGCCGATGAATACCGCGCCCTGGCGAAGAAGATCGTGGAGAACCGCAAGCTGGTCATTCCCAAACCGCTCTCCATGGACGAACTCGAGGAGTTGTTGCTGGAGTTCGGCATCCTGGAAGAGGAAGACACCAGCATCATTGGCTGCACCGCCGCCCAGGAAGCCATACAGGCCGTGGCGTGACATCGAACCGGGAGAACGAGCCATGTTGAACAAGGAAGAAGCACAACGACTCATCGAGGAGGTTCTGGCGGCCTATCCCCCCGATGCCGCTGCGGATCGGGCGAAACACCTCACCGTGGTGGAGGAGGCAACCGGTGAAGGGTCGTGCGGCATTACCGCCAACCGCAAGTCCCAACCAGGAGTGATGACCATTCGCGGCTGCGCCTACGCGGGATCGAAGGGGGTGGTCTGGGGGCCGGTCAAGGACATGATCCACATTTCCCACGGGCCGGTGGGGTGCGGTCAGTACTCCCGGGCCGGACGGCGCAACTACTATGTCGGCCATACCGGGGTCAACGCCTTCGGCACCATGAACTTCACCTCCGATTTTCAGGAGAAGGACGTGGTGTTCGGGGGCGACAAGAAACTCGCCAAACTGCTGGACGAGGCGAACGCCCTGTTCCCCCTCAACAAGGGGATCTCCATCCAGTCCGAGTGCCCGGTGGGGCTGATCGGCGACGACATCGAGGCAGTGGCCAAGCAAAAAGGCGCGGAAATGGGCAAACCGGTCGTTCCGGTGCGGTGCGAGGGATTTCGCGGGGTATCCCAATCCCTGGGGCATCACATCGCCAATGACACGATTCGGGATTTCATCCTCGACCGGCAGGAGAGCACCGCCAACGAGGCCGGTCCCTACGACGTGGCCATCCTCGGCGATTACAACATCGGCGGCGATGCCTGGGCGTCCCGCATCCTGCTGGAGGAGATGGGATTGCGGGTGGTGGCGCAATGGTCGGGAGATGGCACCCTGGCCGAAATGGAACGCACGCCGCAGGTGCGGCTCAATCTGCTCCATTGTTACCGCTCGATGAATTACATCAGTCGCCACATGGAGGCCAAATACGGGATTCCGTGGATGGAATACAACTTTTTCGGCCCAACCAGGATCGCCGACTCGCTGCGTCGGATCGCCGCGCGCTTCGACAGCCGCATCCAGGAAGGGGCGGAAGCGGTGATCGCCAGGCATCAACCCATGGTGGATGCGATCACTCATCATTTCCGCCCCCGTCTGGAGGGCAAGCGGGTCATGCTCTATGTGGGCGGGTTGCGTCCACGTCACGTGATCGGGGCCTATGAGGACCTCGGCATGCAAGTGGTGGGAACCGGTTACGAGTTCGGCCATAACGATGATTATGAGAGAACCAACGAAGATCTGAGTAATACGACGCTGATTTACGATGACGCGTCCGGCTACGAATTGGAAAAATTCGTCGAACGGGTGCGTCCCGACCTCGTCGGTTCGGGGATCAAGGAGAAATACGTGTTCCAGAAAATGGGCATCCCGTTCCGGCAGATGCACTCCTGGGACTATTCCGGTCCCTACCACGGGTATGACGGCTATGCCATCTTCGCCAGGGATATGGACATGACGATCAACAACCCCTGCTGGAAAATGATGACCCCTCCCTGGCGTTGAACACTCATTACTTGGAAAGGAGGCCCCACCCATGTCGCAATGCGCCGCAACGATCGTACCGTGTTATCCGTTGTTTCAACAACCCGAATACCGGGAGCTTCTCAAGGCCAAGAGTGCCGAATTCGAGGCGCGCGTGCCCCAGGAGAAGATCGACGAGACCTTCCAGTGGACCACTTCCGAGGCGTACCGGAAGCTGAATTTTCAGAGAGAGGCGCTCACCATAAATCCCGCCAAGGCTTGCCAGCCGTTGGGAGCGGTACTGTGTGCCCTCGGATTTCGGGGCACATTGCCGTATGTCCATGGCAGTCAGGGTTGCACGGCCTATTTTCGCACCTATTTCAACCGCCACTTCAAGGAGCCGGTGGCCTGCGTTTCCGACTCCATGACCGAGGACTCGGCGGTTTTCGGCGGACAGAAAAACCTGTTCGCGGGGTTGCAGAACGCCAAGGCGCTCTACGAGCCGGAAATGATCGCGGTCTCCTCCACGTGCATGGCGGAGGTGATCGGCGACGACCTGAACGCCTTCATCACCAATGCCAAGAAGGAAGGCCGGATCCCGGTGGATTTTCCCACCCCCTATGCCCATACGCCGAGTTTCATCGGCAGCCATCTGACGGGGTGGGATAACATGCTGGAGGGGATTTTGCGATATTTCACCCTCAACAGCATGGCGGACAAGACAGCCGGATCGAGCGGCCGGATCAACCTGGTGGCGGGTTTCGACGGCTACCTGGGCAATTTCCGGCTCCTCAAGCGGATGATGCGGGAGATGGGGGTGGAAGCGACGCTGTTGTCCGATCCCGAGGCCGTACTCGATACCCCGGCGGATGGCCGGTATCGAATGTATGCGGGCGGCACCCCTCCGGAAGAGGTGCAACAGGCCCCGAATGCCATCGATACGTTGTTCCTGCAACCGTGGGGCATCGAAAAGAGCCGAAAATTCGTCAAGGAGACCTGGAACCACGCCGCGACTCAGGTGGACGCCCCGTATGGTCTGGCTGCCACGGATCGCTTGCTGATGACCGTCTCCCAGTTGACCGGACGGCCCGTGCCCGCGTCACTGGAACTGGAACGGGGACGGCTGGTGGATATGATGGCCGATTCCCACGCCTGGCTGCATGGACGTCGCTTTTCCGTGTATGGGGATCCTGATTTCGTCATGGGCATGGCCCGTTTCCTGATGGAATTGGGGGCCGAACCACTTCATCTGTTGTGCCACAACGCCACCAAGCGCTGGGGCAAGGCCATGGAGCAGATGCTGGCCGCCTCTCCCTTCGGCAAGGGCGCCGAGGTTCACTTTGGCCGTGATCTGTGGCATCTGCGTTCCCTGCTGTTCGAGAAGAAGCCGGATTTTCTGATTGGAAATTCGTATGGCAAGTTCATTCAGCGCGATACCCTGCACAAGGGCAAGGAGCATGAAGTGCCCTTGATTCGGATCGGTTTTCCGATCTTCGACCGGCACCATCTGCATCGCCACTCCACCCTTGGCTACGAGGGGGCGATGTATCTGTTGACCACTCTGGTCAATGCTGTCCTGGAACGGCTGGATGATGAGACGCGCTCCATGGGCGAGACCGATTACAATTACGATCTGATCCGTTAGGAGGATGTCATGCCTGAAATTATGCTCAGACGCAACGAGAAAGGGGAACTGCTGTGTTACGTTCCCAAAAAAGACCTCGAAGCCGTGGTGCGGGAGGTGGAGTTCGATCAGGAGGAGCGTTGGGGGGGCAGGCTGTATCTCGCCAATGGCGAAATCCTGCATCTCAATCCCCTGCCGGCCAGACCACGGCTGCCGTTGACGGCACGCGCGCACAAGGTGACGACATGAATGGCATGACACACGCCTTGAGTGAGGAGATGGCCTTGAGGATCGGTCTGGCCAGCCGGGAGTTGGCGCCTCTGACCCCTGGGAGGTTGATCAGCCGGTTGTGCAAACTGGCGGGTGGTCGTTTTCCCAACCCGGAACGGATGCAAACCATCACCCCATGCGAGTTGAAGCCATTGCTGCAGGAGGATCTGCCCGGAGTGACCGGGAAACGCCTCCGGGCGGCGCTCCATTGGCTGACGACCTGGGAACCGGAGGTCCAGTTGACGGCAAGCGTCCCGCCGGCAATGCCCGCGCCTGCGGTCGGAGCCGTGCGGGTCGCGATGAGCGGCAAGGGTCTTGAGGGACGAAATGGCCATTTTGCCACTTGTGCCGAGTTTGGGATCTGGGATGTCACCCAGGAAGAGATACGCTGGGTTGAGGACCGGAAAGTCGCGATCCTGGAGGGTGAGGAGAACCTGCTCGCCAGGACCGCCATGATCCGGGATGCCCGGATATTGGTCGTGACCCGGATTGGCGGTCCATCCGCCGCACGGGTGACCCGCATGGGCCTGATGCCCATCATGATGACGGACGGCGTGACCGGGATGGAATGGTTGGAGAGGCTCCGGCAAGTGCTGGCCGGTTCATCGCCACCATGGTTGCGAAGGATCACCACGACACACTTTTTGGCTCCACGTCCAGATTTTCCTTTATGATCAATACTGGCGGCAACCTGGCAGAGCCATGCCGCATGAGACCATGCGCATCGGCAAGCTTTCGCCCCCCGCTCCGACCGAGCCTGGGGGGGGAAAGGAGGGCAGTGCTTCGTGTCGATTGACATACGTAACAACTAAATCCATAATAAAATTCTTAAATAATCAACAAAACGATGCGTAATAATCCACAGTAACGGCTTCCATCCAACATCAATATGAGCCACGCAACTCATGCCGGGACGCCACCAGGACGGTGGTTTCTCCGATGCATGCAAACGAACAGGAAAGGTGTTTTCCCCTTCCTTGGCAACAGGAACAGGAATCACTCTTGCAACACCCATGGAGTGTTTTTCAGTGGGATTGGCGAGCATATGCAATTCTACAGCTTGCGCTATCATAATCATGGTCACATCCTGCTCTCGCACGGATGCCTCGACATACAGGTCCGACAGGGCCGCCACCTTGACCACCACATCCCCGCGACGCACCGGCCCCCCCAGATTCTTGCCCGGCTCCCCCTCCACCAATACCCCGTCGATCGGAGAACGCACCTGGGCATTCTTCAACCGATACTCCACCAGTTTCAAGCGCGCCGCAGCCTGCGCCGCCTGGGCCTCGGCAATCTGCATCTCCGGGATCAGGCCGGCACTACGCTTCTTCTCCATCTCGCGATGATACTGCGCCTGATCTGCCAATATCCCGGCCTTCTCCAGCACCAGTTCGCGCGTCGCCAATGAAAACAATAAATCCCCGCTCTTGACGGTCGCACCCAACGTCACCGACGCGGATTCGAGATAACCGTCGAACGGAGCACCGATAAAGGCCATGGTATCGGTCTTGACGATCCCGGTGGCGCTCACATGATACGGAACAGGACTCAGCAAGCCGACGATACCGGCCACAACCAGCAGGACCACCAGCCGCTTGCCTGGCCCGGAGACCGGTTTCCACCGCGCCGGCACGCTGCGCCAGGTCTCGTCCCACAAGCGTTTCGGCAAACTCCTGGCCCGTTCCTCCAAAAAACGCATGGGACCGGGCAGCATGTCGCACAGCAACCGCAATGCCCACTGCTCCGCTCCGGAAAATGCCATGCGCCGCCGCTCCAGCGTGACCGATCCCAGCGGCTCCTCATCCCGAAATATCGGCAAAGTCAGCAAATGACCGGGACGCTGCAACTCGAAATACTGCTGATGCGCACGCGTCACCAGTTTGCCCTGGCCGGGATACGCCACCTCGCCACGCTGCGTCAGCGCCTCCTGCCCCACCTCCTCCAGCAGCGCAGTCAACTCGGATCGACGGTCGATCCGATCCGAATGACTCATCGCGCGCAGCCGCAACACCCCGCCCTGATACCACGACATCGATACCGTCTCGCAGGCGAACCGTTCCGACAGTTCATGCACCACCGCCATGGCCGCCTGATCGAACTGCTCACTCTCCAGAATCCGCCCGGTCAACTCGATGGTCTGCGCCAGACGCTGGGCATCCCGCTCCCCCTGCCGGGCCGCGCGACGCGCCTCGTACAAAATCGGCAGGGCACGAAACATCCCCAGCCAGTGCCGCGCATCGCTCTCCGCCAGACCCCCAGCGCCCAGATGCGTCACCAGCACCACCTCGCCCTGCTCCTTGTCCAGTGTCAGGCCGATCAGCCCCACACGCCATTGACCAAGCAGACAAGGACCATGCGCCACGCCAAGCAACCGGGCCTCCTCGATCAAGGGCATGGCGACGCCACGTTCCAGTTCCGGCAACTGCTCCAGCGGGGCCTCCGGCCAATGGGTCAGGATCGTCCAACTCCCGACCCCACTCTCCTCGCGGGGGGCATGGCGGTAGTAAAGCACCCCCAGTTCGGCCCCGGACCCTTCCGTCACCACGCGCGCCCAAGCCTGCCAGAAGGCCTCCGGCGAACCGGAAAACTCCCCCACCTGACGCCAACTCTCCCAGCGAACGTTGACCAGTTTCCGCGCCTCGCCGTTCAAAATCCGCTCCTGTCCAGTTCGATATCCATCTTGAGCGTCGCCTGCCGTTGCCGCCAGGCCATCCGTTCCGCCCGCCTCTGGGCCACATGCAACACCAACCGACCACACCATCCATCCAGCCACGACAACCATTGATGCTGCCAGATCCACATCCCCACCACCCACCCCGGCAAAAAGCGACGCGCCAGCTCCTCGTCGCACGCCACGAAGCGCTGCACCGTCCCTGGATCGCCCTGACGGGCGCAACGACCGATCAGTTGACGGTCGATCCTGGAAAAATCGTTGGTTTCTCCAATGATGACGTGCAGCCCCCCCTTGTCGCGCACCTCCTTGTGCAGCGCAATGTCCGTGCCCCGACCGGCCATGTTGGTGGCGATGGTGATAGCGCCCGGCTGCCCGGCCTTGGCCACGATCGCGCTCTCTTGCGCGTGATGAACCGCATGCAGAATGTTCGCCGCCACATGCGGATCCAGTTCCCGCAGACGCCGGTACACCGCCTCGCTGGAACGCACGCTCTTCATGCCGATCAGTACCGCCCGGCCAGCCGCCGCCACCTCAAGCGCCGCGCGGGAAATGGCGGTATGCTTCTCCTCGCCATCGAACAGCACCACCATCGGCCACATCACCCGGCGCACCGGACGGTGGGTGGGAATGCGCACCGTCGTGAGCCGATACACCTTGGCAAACTCCCCACGCGCCTCCTCGGCGGTCCCGGTCATGCCGCCGATCCGCTGAAACAACTGAAAAAACCTCTGAAAGCTCAAACGCGCCGACACCTCGGTCGGCGGTGAGATCGGCAACCCCTGCCCGGCTTCCAGAATCTGCTGCATGCCCAGGGAGAGGGTGTGTTGCCTCGCCAGCCGTCCGGTCAGTTCGTCCACCAGGACGATCTTGTCGTCATCCACCACGAAATGCTGATCCCGGATCATGAATTCCCGGGCATACAGGGCCATTTCGACAAGCTCGCGCGCCCGGTCGCGATGGCGCCAAAAGGGAGAAAGCGCACGCGCCAGCTCCTCGACCCGGACTTCCCCCTCCCCGGTGAGCGAGACATTCCGCAAGGCCCGGTGCAAGGTATACTCCTGCCCGGCTCGCAGCGCCCCGGCCAGTTGCACTGCGTCGCGCGCCGCCTGATCCAGCCAGGTGTCCGGGTGCTGGCTGGAGATGATCAGGGGGGTCACCGCCTCGTCGATCAGGACGCTGTCGGCCTCGTCCACGATCACCTGGAAGATGCCGCGCATCACCACCCCTTCCCTGCCCCCACCACCTCCCTGCCGCGCGGCGGAGAGGGCGAACGCGGCGCGCGATGGATTCTTCCCCAACGCCAGGCCATCGCGCAGATAATCGCCCAGCAGCTCCTTGGCCGTGCCGTAGACGATGTCATGACCATGGGCCGCTGCCCGGCTGTCCGGAGGCATCTCCCCAAAGACGCTCGCCGCAGAGACCCGACACAACGCAAACAACGGCTGGCCGATCTCCACATCGCGCCTGGCCAGATAGTCGTTGGCCGTGACCACGTGACACGGCAAACCCCGCCAGGCGGCCACGATGGCCGCCATGGCTGCGGTCAATGTTTTTCCTTCTCCGGTGGCCATCTCCACCATGTCGCCCCCCAACAGTCCCAGCGCGCCCATGATCTGCTCGACGTGGGGCGTAAAACCATGAATCCGTTCCACGGCCACCGCCACTCCGGCGAGCGCGGCCATCTCGGTAGGTGCGATCCTTCCGGGCGTTCCGGCCCCCGCGACCCGACAGTTTTGCGCCAAAGTCGCCAGCAGCACGGCCAGGTCGCCTTCGCTCAGCTTCCGATGCGGCTCGGCCTGCCGCAATACCGCGACCGCAATCACCTTGAGCGCCGACATCGGACGGTTCAACCGCCGCCAACCGGCCTGAATCCGGAAGCCCATGCGGTCCACCCAGGACAGGGATGGCTTGGCCCCATGAATCGCCAGGACGGCCATGCGGCTGCTCGGCGGGGCCGGATCCGTCCCGCCAGGCCACAAGGCATGCAGCGGAACCCGCTGGCCGGTCTCGCCCCCCCTGGCGACAATGCGGGTCAGCGGATCGCTTTTCACAGGGCATAGCGTCTTTGCATGAATTGGCGTAGCGCCTGCCAACCCTGTTCCGCCAGTGGCCGCGCCTCCAAACCGACCTTGATCCAGGCCGCCCGTCCGACGCGTGGCGGATCGCCATGAATGCGCCGCTCTTGGCTCACCAGATTGGCGCGCAACAGAAAAAACGGTTCCACGGACTGCTTGCCGGATGGATCGTTGCTTTTGATCGGCATCTTTCCACCCGCCAGTGGCGTCAACACCGCCGACGGCAGGGTGGCCTGCGAGTGGGGCACCAGGGTGAGGGCCTCCACGGCGAACGCCAGCTCCCGTTCCCCCTCGATGCGCACCGTGCTCCCCTCCCCTTGCAGCGCCACCAGCGCCAAGGCCGATTCCTGCCGCACCACCCCCACAAAACGGTGTTGACGATCATCGATCACGCGACCCAGTTCCGTGCCACGTCCCACCCAACTGCCGCGCCAGTTGTGCGAATCGACCGGAACCCAGACCCCGGTATGCGGGGAACGCACGATCAATGCCGCAAGCTGGCTGTCCAGGGAGCGGCGCGATGCCTCCAGGGAGCGGAGACGTTCACGGATCGGGTCGAGGTCCACTCCCCCTTCGGTCAGGGCCTTGCTTTCCTGAATTCTGGCCTGCTTGCGTTGCGCGGCCACGCTTTCCAGTTCGTGGGCCAACTCCGGATTGCTCAACAACACCAATTTCGAGCCTTGCTCCACCCATTGACCGGGAAAGGCGAGCACCTCCTGGACGATCCCGGCGCTCTCGGCATGGATCGGGGTATCATGGACCGCTTCGACCACCCCGTCCAACACGCGGCTGTCCGGAACCGGCACGAACAGCAAAAACATCGCCATGCCGGTCAGCAGCGTGGCTCCGGAGCGCAACAGCCTTTTGTGCCGCGAAACGAAAAGCGGATTTTTCAATGGAGCGAGCATCCGTTGCATGGGCACCAGAAAAGAGGTCACGGTCATCGCCATGGCGGCCATCAACCCGACGCCGAAGTATTGGTCGGCCACGAACAGGATAATACCGAACATCACCATGATACGATAGGCGTTCGAAGTGAAATAGAACAGCAGCAGCGCCGCGTGGCGCCCTGTTTTTTCCTCCTCCCCGTGATCGGTGGAACTCAAGGCCATGCGGGACCAGGCCTCGCGGAACGCCTGTTTGGCCTGTTCGTGCAGATTGGGGATTTCGATCAGATCGGAGAGGATGTAATAACCATCGAAGCGCATCAGGGGATTGAGATTGAAGATGAAGGTATGCACCCAGATCGCGAAGATCAGGTTGTAGGCCAATTCGTTCACGGTCCCTGGGGGAGAGTAGACCCACACGATGGTCGCGACCGCTCCGGTCAGCAGGTCAATCAGCATGCCGGCGGCATCCACGAGCACCCTGTGCCAACGCGAACGGAAGGTCCAACTCGTGGAAACGTCCGCATAGGGCAAGGGGGTCAGCATCAGCAGCATGATGCCCATGGTCCGCACGTTGCCGCCAAAATACTTGCAGGCGGCGGCATGGGCAAGCTCATGAAGCAGATGGGAGAAAAACACCGCCACATACAATAATATTAAATTATTGAATTGCAGAATATTGGCCGCCTGGGACCACAGTTTGGCGCTGGCGAGCAGGAATTCCACCACCCCCCAACCGGTCACGATCCCGGCAGCGACTCCTGCCGGCCAGGAGAAGAGCCGGTCGATGAGCGGCAGCCGCCGGTTCAACCAGCGGTTGGGATCCCAGAGCGGCAGTTTCAGAAAAAGGAGTTCCGACAGACGCGCGGCCAGGGATTTCTCCTTTTTGCGCGCGGAGCGTTCCAGGATCTTGCTTTCATCGACGCCACCCTCGACATAGAGCAGATTGGCGCGATACAACGACACCACCAGTTCGAAGATCTCCTCCTGGCCGGGAGTCTCCTCCGGCGCTTCGTTGACCGCCTGGCGCCAGATTTCATGGACCGTGGCCGCGACGGTCAGGCGGTTGAGAAAACGGTAGGTAAGGGGATTGACCCGAAAAAAACCGGCATGGACCCGTTCGTGCAGCACGTACCATGGCTCGCCGCGATAGTGGTGCAGGCGGATCGACACCCCTGGCCGCAACTCCAGCCGCAAGTCGGCGATGCGATACCAGTTGTCGGAAAAGGTGCGTGGCATGCCGCCCCCTTGGGAAAATTCGGATTATTCCCTGTTCTCCAGGGTGGCTGGCATGCCGGGCCGGATGACGGGGTCCGGTTGCAGCATTTCAATCTTGATTTCGCGCAAGCCACTGGACGACTCCACCACCGGAGAAACGAACAGCACATTGCCTTGCACGCGAATTGGCCGTTCTCCGACCCGCAGAACGACCTTGTCCCCGACTTGAAATTTTTCGCTTTGCTCCAGGGGCAGGTGCGCGACGAACAGGATGCGACGCAAATCGCACAGACGCAGCACGGTTTCGTTGGCCTGGACGCTCTCGCCGAGTTGCTTGACCAGTTTGACCACGATCCCGCGTGTCGGGGCGAGCAGATTGCGGCGGGCCAGATTCTCCTTGGCGGTCAGATAATCGAGCCGTTCCATCTCCTTGGCGGTCCTGAGACGCACCACCTCGGACTCCGCCAGCGAGAAGGCGAGTTCGCGGTTTTCCAGTTCCTCACGGCTGATGCCGTGCGAGGCATTGAAGATCCGGCGCGCGGCCATCACCTGTTTTTCGGCGGTATCCCGGCGCGCCTGGGCGGCCTTGAGTTCCGCCTGTCCCATCCACTGCACGCGGCGGCGCTCCACGTCATACTCCTCGGCCTGACGATCCAGGTGCAACAGCAGGGTTCCCTGTTTTACCAGCGTTCCTTCCTCGACCTTGACCGCAGCGATGCGTCCGGCCACCGCCAATGCGAGATTGAGGTCGGCGTCACAGCGCGTCACGCCCCGTACACCGCTCGCGGCTGCCAGTTCCGCCGCAGATGGATCCCCCTCCTCCGCGCCGGCCAGTGCCTCCACGACCGAAAACCACAGACAAGAAACAATTAACAATATCTTAATCACGCCATCACTCCAATTGCAGGCGTTCCAGCAAGGTGCCCTCCACCTGGGAATAGAGATAGCTGGCGCGATTGGCATGAGCGAGGGACTCGGATTCCGCCTCCTCGGCCAACAGCACCTCCAGTTCCTGTTTCATCACGTCCAGTCCGGACTTGTTCCCTTCCTCGTGCATTTTACGTGTCACACCGAGCAGGTCCTTCTGCGCCTTGACGATCTCCTTCTGCCGGGCCAGCCGTTGCACGGCTTTATCCAGAAGAAAGCCGCTCGAATTGACCTCGTTGGCGATCCGCTGCCGCAGGGCTTCCAGGGTCAATCTGGCCTGCTCCCCGCGCAGTTTGGCCGCTTCGAATTCCCCTTTCTTCTTTTCGTCCCCGAAGATCCCCATCTTGAAGACCGCCCCGAACATCCAGCTATGATAGGTCGGATCGTATTCCAGGTATTGGAAAGGCTTGTTTTGAGAGGTGAGATTGTCCCGGCCAGCGCGCACCGTCAACGCCAGTTCCGGCAAGGTCTGATCCCGCGCCGTCCAGGCTTTATGGTCCTCCAGATCGATGCGCAGGGCATTCACCTTGGCCTCGGGACGCCGATCGAGGATATCATCGAGAATTGGGTCATGCCGACCCATGACATCCTTGCTTTTGGTGTCGTCGGGCGTGGCCAGCCTGGTTGCCGGTATCAGGCGGCTGGCGGTCAAGGGGAGGTCCGTGATGCGCTCCTGGACGGCAACGAAGGCTTGCAGGGATTTGAGCTGTTCCTCCAGGTCCTCCTGTGCCTCGGAGAGCTGCGCGCGCCGCAGTGCCAGCGAGGAACGTGCCTTGGTCACCTCGCTTTCCGGTTGCAGCCCCTCGGAGAAGAGCATGGTCACCTCGGCATCGATGCGGGTCGCCACCTCCAGCGCCTGGCGACGCAGACGCACCCGTTCCATGGCGCGCTGCACGGCGATGTAGCTGTTGAGGCCCTCCATCACCCGCTGGGCCATCACCTGACGGATCGTCTGCCTGGCGACGTCGAGTTCGATCTTGGCGATGGTGATGCCGGAATGGGTGGCGCGCACGCCCGCGCCGCGCAGCAGGGGCTGAGAGATGTTGAACCCGAAGTACCCCTTGAACTCCGGTGATGCGGTATTGGCCAGGGTCTGGGTGGAGTTGACCGTCTGGGTCAGGTTGTAGTTGAGTTCGGCGCTGGCCCCGGTCGGGGCCTTGAGCGCCAGGACCACCTTGCCGCGGCTCTCCAGGGAGTCGTAGAGGTCGTTCGGGCGCACACCGCGCTGCACCGCCTCCGATGCGGAATTGAGCACATGAGATCCTTCCCGTTCGATGGTGACGTTGAGGAAGGGTTCGTAAACCGCCTCCGCCCCGCGCACCCCCTGTTTGGCGATGCGTTCCTCCAGGCCCTGGGCGCGAATCAGTTCGTCGGAGTTGGCGACCATATCGACGAACTCCTTGAGCGAAATCGCGTAGGCATCCTCATCGCCCGCGACTTGCCGCATGGGGAGGTTCACCACCTCCTCGGCCTGGGCGAAAGAGGCGCCGACCAGAAACAGGCCGGCGATCAGGAGAAGGCGAGGCACGGCATCAAACAATTTTTCTGACCTTTTCCTCATACTCCTGCAATACCCTTTGCAGCGTGTTCATCAGGTTCATGGCAACCGACGGGGTCATGATGATGCGGTTGGAGAGTTGGATGACCACCTCCTCGCCAATACCTCCCCAGGTCTGATTGGTACCGAACAGGAGGGTCACTTCATCCCGGCTCATGCCGACATTGGCCACGTTGGCATAGTGAGTGGCCATCTGGCGGTCATCGAAGCGGACTCTGACCCGATCCTCGGCCCCGGGCTGCGCCTGGGGGGCGACTTCATTTCCAACCGTGGTTGCAGCCGACACATCTTTTTCCCTCACCATGAGACACCTCGCCATTCTAATTTTCGTTAATACTGCTTCTCCATCACCGAATGAATCGTACCACACCAATACACACGATGCCACGTCATCGATAATTCACATTTTCCCAATCATTCATTCCACTGCGGCCGCTGGCGGCTCCGGGGTCTGAGGCGGAAGCGGCAACATCGGGGCATCCAGGGTGTCGTCCGCCAACTGCATGACACGTTGCAACGACGAACGCACCTCTCCACCAGGCGTCATCCCGCCATCGATGGCATAGGAGGGTGAGATGGTGGCGGGACCCAGCGAAGAGTAACCATCCGCCATGACATGTTCGATCTCATGAGAAAGCGAGAGGATGTCGTTCAACAGGCCCTGGGGACGGGCCTGTTCCCCAGAGGCGGAAGCGACATTCCAGGCAAGCGTTTGCATCAGACCCGACTCGCGGGTCACGGGCATGCGCTGCATGGACTTGATCTCCTCCAGCAGGTTTTGAGCGTAAGTTTCGTTGGTCACCGACGCGACTTGAGCCAAACCCAACTCCTGAAGGATCATGCGTTGATTGCCGAGCATCTGGGCGGGCCGGATCGGCTGGGTTCGGGCGTAATCCAGTTCCGTCTCGTGGGCCGCCTTGAGTTGGCGCTCCATGGCATCGAACATGGAGAGGGTCTGCAACTGAATCTGGGGCACGATGGCCGTGGTGGCGCTGGTGACGATGTTCGCAACGGACAGGGGATTGCGCCAGATGTTGGTGTCGGATTCCGCTTCGAAGTTGTTGAGCAGACTGACGTTCTGACCAGCGGAACTGCTGATGAACCAGGGCTGGACGCCTGTCTGATAACGAATACCGGCATACGAAATGATCCCGCCGCTTCTGAGCACGATGTCGGCGGCACCGCTGTTTGTAACCCCGTACTCACCAACCCGGAACGCGGACTGGTTGAACAGATTGATGCCGCCGCTGGCCGTATTGAGGATATTCAGGGTGCGCACATCGGTATCGATGTCCCGGATCCAGACCGTGCCGACACCTCGCACCGCGTTCAGGGTGAGGGTATCGGTGACGATGAGGGCATTCTCACTGACGGTATTGTCGAAGATGCCGCCCCTGGTGGAGGTGAGGATCACGGAACTCCGCGCGCGAATCAGCTTGAGAAGCGCATCGTTGGCCACGCGCACCTGGGCCTGGTTGCCGGCCTCCAGCAGGGTATTGGCATCGGCCATGGTCAGGCCGCCCTGATCGCGGATGTCGATGATCAGGTCGTTTTCGGCGCGCATGGCCCCATCGGCGTTCAGGATCAACTCACCGGAGCCGATGTTCAGTTTCACGTCCCTGTCGGAGTGGAACCTGGCGGCCCCCGCCAGACGAACGTTGCCCGCGCCCACATTCACGGCCAGTTCCACGCCCGCGTCCAGCAGGGCGATGTCCTGCATGGAGAGGCCCCCGGTCAGGGTCATGGCGGTGCGGTTGCCACCCCTGGCCAACGCGCCATTGGAGAAAACCCCACTTCCACTGCTCACGGAAATGTCATGACCCGCGCGCAAGGCAGAGGAACCGGACACCTCCAGCGCCGGGCCGAGCACAAGATTCAAATCGCGCCCCGCGTCGAAAAGGTTGCCTCCCTTCAGGATGGCATTGCCCTGCACGAAGGTCAGGAGGGTATCCAGACCGGAAAGGATCGCGATGGGGCCATCCACCTCGATCCCCTGACTGCCACGCATGGCGATGTCGGTGGCGGTCAGGAGGCCAGATCCGGCGAGGTATTGAGAGCCGCTGGACTGCAACGCCAGACTGCGTGGCGCCCTCAGGGTGCTGTTGCCTTGCATGGAGAGTGCGCCGTCCGCCACGCTCACGCTCAGATCACCGCTGCCCGCTGTCAGCGTGGTGGTGCCGTTGGTGGAAAAATCGCCCTTGCCGGTGATGGCCAGCGTCTGATTCCAGGCGCCACTCAGGTTGGTGGTACCCGCCAGCCGGAGATTCCCGGCATTGACGTTGACCAGCAGATCCTGGCCAGCAGCCAGGGTGGTGGCGTCAAGGGTGTGCAGGTTGCCGGTATCCACATCCAGGGTGAGCGCTCCACCGGCCATGGCCCGCGTTGTTCCGGTCAGGACCGCGCTCCCCTGGAACAGATCGATCGACAGATCCCTTCCTGCCTGGAGGGTCGTTGCGCCCGACGTGTCCAGGTTGCCATCGATGGAGATGGCCAGATCGCGCTGGGCATCGAAGCGGGTGCGTCCGTTCAGGGAGGCGAAGCTGGGATCGAGGGAGACGAGAATGTCCTGACCGGCGGTGAACGAAGTGGCATCGTTGGTGATCAGCTTGCTGTCGAGGATGTCGATGGTCAAGTTCTGCCCGGCCATCAGGGTCGAGACCCCACCAAAAATCTGCGCGCCACGGCTGTGCAGGGTGAGATGACGCCCGGCATTCAGCGTGGGGGTTCCGGATGTCATGAGATTGCCCAGTTCGAGGGCAATCCCGATATCGTTGGCCGCCGTCAGGGTGGCTGCCTGGGCAAAGCGCAGCTGGATCTCGGTCAGATCCATGGTGATTCCCCCGGTCAGTGCGGTCAGGGTGGTGTTGTCGCCGTAATAGTGGTTGCCCTGACTGCCGGTCACGGCGATATTCCTGGTGGCGCGCAGGGTGGTGTTCCCTTTGGAGTCGAAGTTCCCGCTATCGACGCGCACACCGATCTCCATGGCGGTCGCCAGGGTGGAGACCCCGTCGAACAGCAGGTTGGCGTTGGTCAGGCGCCAATCGATCCGGCCCGTGTCCGTGATCAGGCTGGAGTCGCCGGTAAAGGTTTGCGAGCCACCGCTTGTGGCCATGGTGATATTGCCGCCAGCCGTCACCCTGGTCGTGCCGCTGGTGGCGAGCGCGCCATTGGTGATGGCCACCCCGATATCCTTGGCCGCCGTCAGGGTGGAGGTCCCGGCAAAATCGAGGGTTCCGTTGCTCAGTCGCCAATCGATCAGACCGTTGCGTGCGGTCAGGGTGGAAGTGTCTTCGAAGGATTGAGAGCCGTTGACGCCCATGGTCAGATTGCCGCTGGCCGCAGTGATGGTCGTGGTGCCGCTCGCCGCGAAATCGACGCCGTTCATCTGGAATCGCGCATGGCGTCCGCCGTACAGGGTGGTGGTGTCGTTGAGTTCGACCTTGCCGTTGACAAGATCCATGGCAAGGTCCAGCCCTGCCGTCAGGGTGGTGGCGTCATGCGTGGTCAGCCCGCCGTTGACGAAGGAGAGGTTCAACAGATTGGCGGCCTTCACAAGGGTGGTGTTGGCGGTGGTGGCGGTGCCACCGGTCAGGGACAGCGACAGATCGTGTCCGGCTTGCAGGGTCGTCAAGCCGGATGCGTCCAGATTGCCGCCGATGGCGATGACAAAATCGCGGGTCGCTTCGAACAGGGTGCGGTTGGTCAGGGTGGCGTTGCCCTGGCCCATGGTCAGGATGGCGTCGCGGCCCGCATTCAGGGTGGTGGCGCCACTGGTGGCCAGATTCCCACGGGTGATGCGCATGCCCACGTCCGTGGTCGCTGCCAGAGTCGATGCCCCGGCAAAAGAGAGCTTGCCATTGCCCAGAAGCAGATCGAGCGCGCCCGCGTTCGCGGTCATGGTCGATGCGCCGGAGTAGGACTGGGAACCGCCGGTCGCCACGGAGAGATTCGCCGCCCCTGTCAGGGTGTTGGTTCCCTGCATGGCCAGCGCGCCGTCGCCCAGGTTCACCGTCAGATTGCCGCTCCTGGCGATCATGGTGGTGGAGCCGCGCGCATCCAGATCCCCTGCCCCGCTCACGCTCAAGGTCACATGATTGCCCCGCATGTCGGTGGTATCGCGCAGTTGGATAGTGCCCGCGCCAATCCCCAGCGAGAGGTCGCCGGCCTTGGCCAGGAGGGTCGTCTTGCCACGCGCGTCGAACCCACCGCTGCCCTGGGTGATGGTCAAACCGGTCCCGGCCTGCACGGTCGAAGTTCCGGCCAGCACGACCCCGCCATCGGTCACGTTCAGGGTGATCGCGCCCGTCCGGGTGGTCATGGCGGTAGTGCCGCTGGCCGTCAAGCCACCCTCCGCGACCGTCACGTTCATCGAGGTTGCGGCGGACAACCTGCTGTTTCCGGCAAACCGCATCGCGCCCCCGGTGGCGATCGTCAGGCTGTCACCCGCCGTGATGGTGGCGGCCTTCACGCTGGTCATGCTTCCACCCACCCTCACATCCATGGCCGCTCCGGACTGCAAGGTCCCCTCCCCCGCCAGGAGGAGATCGCCCGCGTTGACGGTCAGGTTCAGCATCCCGGAGGTCGCCTTCACCAGGGTCTTGTCTTCCAGGGTGACCCCGCCGTTGGCCGTCAGGTCCAGATTGGTCGTCAGGGTGGAAGCGCCGAACAGGGTCAAACCGTCCTGGTCCACGAGGGATGCGCTGGCGGCGTTGACGTTCAGACGATTGAAATCGTTTTGGGCATTGTCGAGCAGGACCGCCCCGCCAAATGCAAGAACGGCGCTTTTGCCGATCCCGTCGATGGCAAGCCTGCCGCTCGTGGTCTGATCAAGGATGCCGGAGCCGCTCATGATGACGTTGCCCCCCGCCTGGACCTGATCCAGCAGCAGCGAGGGGGCGACCCGGATCGACGGGTCGGCGGTGGCCGTCAGGGAGTCGATGGCCATGCCGCCCTGTTTGGTCGTCAGAGCCACATCCGCGCCCGCGCCATTGGCCGTCAGGGAGCACACCGCCACGCTTTGGCCCGCCGTGCCGACCAGATCGAGGAAAACCCCGCCGGAAAGCGCGCTGACCTGCTGCAAATCCATGGCCGCAACGTCGATGCCGCCGCCATCGTAGCGGTTGCCGACGAACTGCCCTTTCAGCAAAGAGATGCTCCCCGCGTCCACCCGCAGATTGGGGGTCTCCAGGCTGGAGCCGTCGATCAGGCCGCCCAGGTCGGAAAGCATGGAGAGATTGCCGGTTTGCACCACGACACTGCTGAGGGAAATGTCGCGGGAGGCGTGGAGATCCACCCCCAGCCGTCCGGTCATCCCCCCGCCATCCTGCATGGTGATGGCCCCCAGGGGGACGGCAATGGTGACGTGATCGGCGCTCTGCTGGCCGAAGAGGGTCAGTGAGCCTGCCGAAACCTCCAGTTGCAGATCCTGGGCAATCGAGGCCGGACCCAGGGTCAGATCACGGGTGGATTGGAGATACACCCCGCCGGTGGTCGCCGTGAGGGCATCGATCCTGGCCACGTTGAGATCGATATCCCCGTCCACCGCGCTGGTACCGATCGCGGTTCCGCTCAAGACAACGCGCGATCCCGTGCCCGTGGCCTCGATATTGGGAATTTCCAGAGCGGAATGGTCCTGAATCGCCCCGCCCGCCTGGATGGAGAGCAGCCCGCTTTCGGTAGTCAGACGGGCCAGCAGCACATCGCCGCTGGTCTCCACCTCCAGATCGCCGATGGTCTTGACGAAGGTGCTCTCGTTCATCACGAAACGGCCCTGCTGCACATGCAAGGCGGCGGATCCGGCCTTGAGCGACTCCTCGAGGGTCAGATCCCCACGCTGCAAGGTCAGATCCAGGGCATGGGTCCCCGCGTCCAGGACCCCAAGGGTCAGACCGGAGGCCGAATCGACAACCAGATAGGCATCGCCGCCGACGGTCAGCCTGTTCAGGTTGGCGGCGTAAAGATCGAAGGCATTGACGCTTGCGCCGATGGAGCCGGCCCGGATTTCGACCTGACCGGTGGCCGTAACGCCTGTCCCGTTGTCCAGCAAGACGCCGCCTGCCGTGAGTTGCGCGTCGGTGGTGATCAGCGAACGGAGCGTCATATCCCCGGAGGTGGTCAGTTCCGCCCGGTTCGTGGCGGTGATCGTGGCGGCGTTGCCCATCGTCAGTGAGCCGTTGGCCACATCGACCTCGACCCGCGCGCCCTGGACCGACCCAGACAGGAGCAGATTCCCCGCATCCACCCCCAGGGAGGCCACGCTGACGGTGGCAAGATTGCCAACCTCGACCCCCTTGGCGAAGCTCAGCCAGGCCCCGCCGCTCGCAGCCGTGGCCGCAGCCAGCCTGCCGGTATCGATCTCGATATCCTTGTTGTCGCCGTCCGCGCCGATGGAGGCCGCCGTCAGGGTCACGGTATGCGCGGCACCGGTGGTGATCAGGGCGCGTTCCGTCTCCGTGGCATCCAGCAGCGTCCCTCCGGCGGTCAGGGTGACCGAACCGGCAAGCGAGGTCATGGAGGAGAGCGCGATGTCTCCGGAGGCCTGCAATCCCAGATCGCCGGTGACGGTGAGGGTGGCGCCGTCGGCTTGCAGCAGGGAACCGGCGGTCACGTTCATCGTCAAGGTATTCACCCGAACCGGCCCGGCAAGATTCAAATCCCCGGTGGTTTGCCGGAAGGTGGTGCCGCTTGCGGTATCCCACGTCTCGACCCGGACGGAACGTTGCGATTCGATATGGGCATCCTGGGCCGAAAACGATGCGATGCTGGCCACGGCCAGGTCGAAATCCTCACTCACGGAACCCACATGACTCGCCTCGATGGTCAACGCACCGGTGGCCAGGGTGAGGTTGGCGGTTTCGGCCAGGGAGTTGTCGATCAGGTCGCCACCAGCGGTCAACGCAACCGCGCCGCTGCCCCCCTCCAGCCGCGCCAGGCGGATATCCCCGCCCGCGTTCAGGGTGGCAGCGCCCTGGATGCCCAGTACGAAGCCGTCGTTTTGCACCAGGTTGCCGGCCTGCGCATCCAATACCAGCAATCCGGCCTGCTGGTTGCCATCGAGGAGCAGATTGCCCTGGCCCGTCACCAGATTGAGGGCGTTGGAGACCGATGCGTTCCCCAATACGACGCCCGTGGCCTTGAGGGACTCCAGCCAGGCCCCGCCGCCGGTGGTGGTCACCGAGTGGATCCGGGCCACGTCCACATCGATGTCCGCCACCCCGCCCGCACCGATGGAGCGGGCAGCAAGCACCAGATTGCCCTGCGAGGTGATATTGGCCAGTTCGTCGCTCGTCAGGTCGCTGATGTTGCCCATCGCGCTTGCCAGGGTGATGGTGCCCGTCGCGCCAACGATGTTGGTCACCCCCAGCCCGGCCTGTCCGGCCAGCCTGAGCGTTCCGGTGGCATTCACGATCGTGCCCGTCCCCATGTCGAAACGACCGGCTTGTGCATCCAGATCCAGGGTGGAAGCCGTAATATTTTTGGCCAGGGTGAGATTGGCGGTAGCGGCGGCAAGCGTGAGATTGCCGCCGATGGTCCAGTTGCTGTTCGCGCCAAGGGTCACGTCCTGCGTGGAGAGGAGTGTCAGGGAGGCATTGCCGGCCTGCAGGGTGTCGATGGTGGTCGCATCCAGACGCAGGGCATCGATGGTGGTGGCGGTCAGGTTGATCGTCTCGGCCTGAATGTTGGCCCCGTTCGTATATCCATCCGCCGAGGTGATGACCGCGCCGGAGATGGTGGCGATGTTGCCGGCGGAAAGACGGGCGAGGGCCAGATTGCCCGTGGCGGTGACGGTGAGGTTGTTGGCCGCCACCAGCGAGGCGGAGGCATCCATGTCGATCCCCTCGGCGCCGAAATCGAGGGTCAGGTCCCCGTCGGAAACCAGGCTGCCAACGAACTTCTTGGATCCTCCGGCGCGGGTGATGGTGACCCCGTCGTGGGCCTTCACGTCGCCGAGCTGGCCCGCGACGA
>PDZX01000044.1 GCA_002753185.1 Magnetococcales bacterium WMHbin3 | reverse complement strand
CATACCCCTCTTGCGTGAGTTGCTTTAATTAACTGCTCACGGAAGCATACACGGGAAAATGACAAGAATCAATTGGTTTTTGTTCATCCACGGTTAGGTGCGGTGGTACCCCGCAACATACAAAAAGCAATATCAAACATAACCCTGACAGAGCGTTTCCGTCAACCACCGATGATACCGTTCGGCACGCACGGCATGAGTGAACTGACGACCGATGGCGTTCTGGCGGGCGATGCGTTCGGGGCGCTCGGCGATGTCGAGGGCGGCTGCGCGGATGGCGCGAGCGAAATCGGCGGGATCGGACTGGGCGAGAAAGGCGGTATCCGGGCCGATCACCAGGTTGACGCTGGGAAAATCGATGGCGGCGATGGGGATGCGGGTGGCCATGGCCTCGAAGAGCTTCATGGGTGAGGTGAGATAGCGGGCGCGCATGTTGTCGCCCATGGGCATGGCCAACACCGAGGAACCGTTGAGCACCTCCTCGATGAGCGCCTTTCTGGAGACGAAACCGCGAAAATCGACACGGCCTTCCAGCCCGTGCTTGCGGGCCATGGCCATGACGTACTCCAGGCTTTCCGCATGGCCCGCGCCACTCTTGCCGCCGGAGATGCGCAAGGAAAACCGCTCGTCCAGTTGTCCCACGGCGGCGAAGAGCAATTCGACATTTTTCCAGGCGGTGAACTGGCCGGTATAGGTCACCACGAACGGCCCGGAGTCGGACCAGGGGGGTGGAACCGCCTGGGAGAAGAGTTCCGGGTCCACGCCGTTGGGCAGATTGATGACCGGGGGATGGGTGGCGAACTCCCGATGGAGGATCACCTCCTGGGAAAAATTATTGAGCAAAAGCCCATGGTTGAGTCTCAGGATCGTTTCGGTCTGTTTGCGGATTTTCTCCACATTTTCCTGCCGCTTGACGGGCAGCAGATGGGGAAAGCCGTCCTCATGGGCCTCGTAGATGTGAATGCAAGAACTGCCCAGAAGCGGCTTCAACCAGACCAGATCCAGGGCCTTGTTGAAGTGACGGGTGACGAAGACCTTGCCCGGTTTCCGATCCGTCAACGCCTTGAAGAGAAAACGGAGTTTCATCGGGGTGCGCCATTTTTCCAAAGGCCCCTCCCGCGCCAGCAGATGGATGTTCTGCGCACCGATGAAATCGCGAATCTCCTGAAAGCCCGCCGGATCCGTATAACTGCCGTAGACGAAGACCTCATGGCCGAGGCGGGCGAGGTGGAGATACTCCTGGATCACGCCGAGGGTGATGCCGGAATGGAAATGAAATTCCAGAGGCTGGTAGATGTAGATCCGCATGAGCGCCCTTGGCCCCGAACCGATTCTGTACATGACGATAACGGTTCACTCTAGCAAAGTGCCGTGCATGCGTCCATGGATCGTGCCAGGCGCCATCCCCTCAGGGGAACAGATCGTCCAGTGAACCGGCCTGGAACAAACGACCGGTCCAGGCAAACAACTCCTCTGTCGCAGCCGACGTCACCCTGGCACGGATCGGTTCCGGAACCGGACCGAAACGGAGTTGCAAAAGATGCAACAAGGTGCCGGCCATCCCTTCCCGTCTTCCCTCCAGGCGTCCTTCCAGCTTGCCCATGCCATAGGTGGATTCCACCATGCTGGCCTGATAATGGAGATCCTCCTTGTAGGATTCATAGGCCTGACGCTCCGCATCCGGCAGTTTCAGGACCGTCAACTGCTCCTTGGCCCTGGCCAGGCCACGGGCGGTGAATTCGTCGCGGATCTCTTCGTTTTTGAGAAAAAAGATCCATTCGTCCAGGGTGTCGCGGGCGATGTCGTTGAAACGGTTGACCTTGATCAGGTAATATTCCAGGAAAATTTCCGGTACCGAATGACGCTTGAACAAGGCTTTCTGACCTTCCGTCAGGGCCAGTTCGTCATTGATGTGCATCCCCCGGAACGTGGTGGTGCCCCGATAGAGATAATCGTCGCCCTGCCCCAGGTCGAAATAGAGGATGCTGACCGAAATCACCTTGACCACGCGGGAGTAGGGTTCGCTTTCGGCCAGATGCTCGGTGATGGCCCTGGAGGCGCCGTACAGGAGGCGCTGGAGATAATCCTGTTCCCGTTCGTATTGAATCTCGATCAGAATCAACTCGTCACGGGCATTCCTGACTTTCAGGTCCACGCGATTGGACTTGTCGTGCCGGGATTCCTTGTTGCTTTCGCTTTCCAGAAGTTCGACGATGCGGATCTCTTCTTTCAGCAATTCGCTCAGAAACCCCTCCAGGATGTCGAAATTGGCCTTGCTGCGCAACAGCCGCTTCAACGCCCAATCGAAACTGATCCATAACCGACGCTTGGCCATGCGAACCTCTTCCAGTGCGAGTCAGGAACGGCAACAGGGGCATCTGGAAAGAATTCTATAAGATCCGCAATGGGTTGGCAAATCCATTTTGCCGAATCTAGACAGATCCTTTACTTCTTTCCCTGCGCGTCTTCAACTGCGCAAGCAATCCAGAGAGTTCTTCATCACTCCCTTTTCCAGGAAACCGCATAGCATTGAGAATTGCGGAAATGACAGTACCATTACGATAGACGCGAATATAACCATCACTACCAGACTCTGACAATCCCGGAAATATTATTAACCCTTCATTCAAAAAAGCATTTTCAAGCCCATCTCTGATCGAATTCCCGCTCACATGAATATGCGGCTGAGCTTCCCTATTTTTCAGTTTGGCAATCAGATCCTTTTGTTGAAAAGTTTTAAACGCTTGATTTGCCTTATCAAGTTCCAATTTGATTTCACGTGCTACTTGGCGAAACTCATCCAAAGCTGTCATCGTCGATCCTCTTTAGCAAAGAAAAAGATAAACACACAATACGCGATTTATTTACAATAAACAGCAAGATCACGTCAAGCAAAAATAATTGAAGCAATATAACATAATTATAAATATAACGCACAATAAGATAGAATCATTAAACAATCCGCAAATACAATCCAACAAATATAACAAAAAAATTTTCCAACCCGCAAATCGGCAAAAAAAATCCCGGAGAAACCGAATCTCGGCTCCTCCGGGATGGAGTGGGTCAGGCTGTCAACTGGCGAAAAAATCAGGCCATTTCCTGGACCAGGTCGCGGCTGCCGGGGATGGTCTGGAAGAACTCCTTGAGCTTTTCCAATGCCCGCTTCTCGATCTGACGGACCCGTTCGCGACTGATGGAAAAGGTGGTGGCCAGGGTGTCGAGGGTGGTCGGCTTTTCGGTCAGAAAACGCTGGGAAAGAATCATCCGCTCGCGGGGATTCAAACGGTCGAGGCCCTGGCGGATCATGAGGCGCATCTTGCGCGTGCGCTCTTGATCCATGGACACCAACTCCTGATTCGGACGATGATCCGGAATCAGGTCGATGATCTCCCCCTCGTCCTCCCCCATGACCGACTGGTTGAGGGAGGTGTCGGCACCCGACATGCGGCCATCCACCTCCAGAATCGTCGCGGCATCCGTGCCGAACTTGCGGGCCAACTCCTCGGCCTCGTCCCAGTTCAACGGCAACGGCGATTCCTTGGCCTGCCGCAACTTGAAGAACAACTGCCGCTTCAACTGCGTGGTGGCAATCTTGACCATCCGCCAGGAATTCAAAATAAACTCGTGTATCGCCGCCCGAATCCACCAGGCGGCATAGGCGGCCAGACGATTGCCATGACAGGGATCGAACTTCTTGACCGCATGCATCAACCCAACCGTCCCCTCCTGCACCAGGTCGGGCAGATGCAGATGATAGTTCCCGTATTCACGGGCGATCTTCAACACCAGACGCAAATAGGCATGCACCAGCTTGTGGGCCGCTTCCAGATCGTTTTCATCACGATATTGGCTGGCCAGCCGATGCTCCTCCTCGGCAGACAGCATGGGGGCGCTCAGGGCCTGCCGCACGAAAGCACGAAAGGCCGAACCGTTGTCCGGATTGACAAGATCCTGGGAACGATGAATGGCAACCGGGTACGTCGTCATGGTATCACCCTCCACTCGATATCAAGAGAATCCTTGACCATGTGCATAATATAAAAGGAGCCAAAGAGCGTTTCAAGAGGGTCGGGCAAATTTTTTTTCGGCTACAGCAGCACCCGTTCCATGCCCCCCTGCCGCATCCGGCGCAACAAGGCCTCCCGCCACCCCTCGCCCAACAGGGCGCGGGTCAACTCCACCACCAGAAAACCGGCCTGCGCGTTCTCCAGGCGTGAGATCCCCTGAAAACAGGAAGGACACGAGGTCAAGATCGGCGTTGGACAGTCGCCTGGCGCCTGCCACAAGGGATCGCGCCGCAACTCCACCTCCTTGCGGAAACGCACCTGCGCCGCGATGTCGGGACGGGAAACCGAAAAGGTCCCGGCCTCGCCGCAACAGCGGTCGGTCAACCGCGCCGGACGACCCAGCAAGGTCGAGGTGACCGTCAACGGGGCATGCCGCTTCATCGGCGAGTGGCAGGGGTCGTGAAACAGCACCGGCTCCCCGGATGAAGCGGGCAGGCGCACCCCCTTCTCCATCAGGTATTCGTGGATGTCGATCAGCCGGCAGCCGGGAAAAATGCTGGAAAATTGATATTTTTCCAACTGGTCCAGACAGGTGCCGCAGGAGACGATCACGTTCTGGATCTCCATGTGGCTCAGGGCATAGGCCACCCGGTGAAACAGCACCCGATTGCGGGTGGTGATCTGCCGGCCAACCGCCTCCAGCCCGGCGGCGGTCTGGGGAAAGCCGCAGCACAACGCCCCCGGCGGCAACACCACCTGAGAACCGACATGCAACAACATGGCCATGGAGGCCAGGGCGATGTCGGAAAAGAGCCGCTCGCAGCCGCAGCCCGGAAAGTAGAAAACCGCCTCGCCCTTGTTGTCCCACCGTTCCGGCTCCCGCAGAATGGGGATGATGGCGGGATCCTCGATCTCCAGAAAGGCGCGAGCGGAACGGGCCGGCAACGCGCCGGGCAAGGGGCGCTCCAGCAGGGGCAGGATCTGCTCCGCCACGGTGGGCGCGCGACCGGTGGCCGCCGTCGGGGGATGGACCTCCGGACTCCGGCCTTGCAACCGTTTCCAGATCCGGTGCCCCAGCCGCTGGGAGGCGTACCCGGCGCGGATGAACAAAAAGCGCGCCAGGCGGATGATCTTCGGGTCGCTGGCGGTCAGGAAGGCCAGGGCCAGCCGGCTGCCGGGCGAACCGGAGCGTCGGCGCCTGGACTTGAGGATCTCCCGCATGCGCACCGTGACCGCCGCGAAGTCGATGGAGACCGGACAGGGGGTGACGCAACGTCGGCAGATGGTGCAGTGATCCGCCAGGTCGGTCAGGGCATCGTAATGGTGAGAAGAGATGCCGCGCCGGGTCTGCTCCTCGTACAGGAACGCCTCGATGATCAGGCCGGCGGCCAGGATCTTGTCGCGAGGGGAGTAGTAGAGGTTGGCCGCCGGCACATGGGTGGAGCAGACCGGCTTGCACTTGCCGCAACGCAGACAGTGGCGCACGTCGTCGTTCAGGGCGCCCAGGGCGCTTTCCCGCAGGATCAGTGCCTCCTGCTGCACCAGGCGCAGGGAGGGGGTATAGGCGTTCTCCAGTCCGGAGCCGGGCAGCAGTTTGCCGGGATTGAAGCGGTTCCTGGGATCGACCTCGCGTTTGTACTCCTGGAACGCGGCCACGATGTTGGGATCCAGATAGCGGAACTTGGTCAACCCGATGCCGTGCTCCCCGGAGACACGGCCATCCAGGACGATGGCCAGGGCCATGATCCGGTCCACGATCCGTTCCGCCTCCTGCAACATCTCGTAGTCGTTGGAGTTGACCGGAATGTTGGTATGGACGTTGCCGTCCCCGGCGTGCATGTGCAGGGCGACGAACAGCCGCCGCCCCCGCAGGGTGCGATGGATGGTCTCCAGTTCCCGGCGCACCCCCTCCCACAACTCGCCGCCGAAGGCGTTGAACAAGGGCCGTTGCAACTCCTGACGAATGGAAACCCGCAATTCCCGACGCAGCAGCAGATCGATCAGCAACACCCCAGGCTGGGCCTGCTCCGGTTGTTCCAGCAGGTGGGCATGATCGGCGGCGGGTTGATCCAGCGCGGCCAGCAGCGCGCGCCAGCGGGCGCCGACCCGGTCCATCAGGCTCAAGGCCGCCTCCCGCTTGGCCTCGACCGCCGCGCGGCTCTCGTCGCTGTTCGGGTAGCCCTTGGGCAAGCTGCGTTCGAACCCCTCCCCGGCCAGGAACTCCCGTGCTGCCTCGACCATACGGATCTTGTTGCCGATGGACTGTTCGATATTGATCCGTTCCACCCCCTGGTTGTACTCGGCCAGCCGTTCCAGGGGGATGACCACGTCCTCGTTGATCTTGAAGGCGTTGGTATGGGCGGCGATGGCGGCGGTGCGGGCGCGGTCGGCCCAGTAGCGGGCGCGCTCCTCCGGGCTGATGGCGATGAACCCCTCCCCGTCCCGCTGGCGCGCCAGTTCCACCACATGACGGGCCGCCGCCACCACCGCCTCTTCCTCCTCGCCGACGATGTCGGCCAGCAGGGCCATCTTCGGGTGTTCCCCGCGCGAGGCCTTGACGTTGTAGCCCACGGCGCGCAGATAGCGTTCGTCCAGGTGTTCCAGCCCCGCGCAGCCGACGCCGGGGGTCCGTTCCAGATAGCGCCGGGTCTCGACGATGGCCGGAACCGCCAGGGAGAGGTCCGCGCCGAAGAACTCCATGCAGACCGTGCGGATATGGCGTGGCGCGGGGTGCAGCACGAAGACCGCGCTGGTGATCAGGCCGTCGCACCCCTCCTTCTGGATGCCGGGCAGGCCGGAGAGGCCCTTGTTGGTGACATCCTTGCCCAGCCCCGGTTTGCGGAACGCCTCGGCAGGGATGGTCAACACCACCGGATCCCCCTTGGGGGTGACGCCGTCGCTCGCAAACCGGCTGACGCGAAAACGGGCTTGCGGCAGGGCATGGATCTTGCCGAGGTTGTGTTCCAGCCGTTCCGCTTCCAGCCACTCGCCCGTCGGGGTGACCATGCGCCAGGAGGCGAGGTTGTCCAGGGTGGTGCCCCACATCACCGCCTTCTTGCCGCCGGCGTTCATGGCGATGTTGCCGCCGATGGTGGAGGCGTTGCGGGAGGTGGGATCCACGGCGAAGATCAAGCCCTCGCGCGAGGCCGCCTCCTCCACCCGCGCCGTGACCGCCCCCGCCTCCACCCGGATCACGTGAACCGGTTCCGCGACACCGGGGAGCGCGCGACGTTCCACCGCTCCGATGGCCGCGAGTTTTTCCGTGTTGATGATGACCGTGTCCGGGTGCAGCGGCACCCCGGAGCCGGTGTAGCCCGTGCCGCCGCCGCGCGGGATGACCGGCAGGTCGAGATTTTCACAGGCCGTGACGATGGCGGCCACTTCCGCCTCGCTGTCCGGTTTGACCACCACCGCCGGGCACTCCACGCGCCAGTCGGTGGCGTCGGTGATGTGGGCCACCCTGGCCATGGGGGTGAAATCGATGTTGTCCGGGCGGGTGACGCGCACCAGGACATGATGGACCTGCCGCCGGAACTTCTCCTTGCGGGCAAGCGCGTCGGAGAAGCGGACCACCGCCTCGCGCAGTTTCTCCACCAGGGTGAAGACCAGGGGATTTCCTTGCGCGCGATCCACGATGAGTTGGATGCGCTGATCCATGGTCTCCCGCAGCGCGGCCTGGCGTTTGGGATGTTTCAGCAGATCTTCCTGCAAAAAGGGATTGCGGGTGACGATCCACAGGTCGCCCAGCACCTCGAAGAGCATGCGCGCCGACCGGCCGGTCTTGCGTTGCCCGCGCAGGGTCTCCAGGGTGCGCCACATCTCCATCCCCAGAAACCGGATAACGATCTCACGGTCGGAAAAGGATGTGTAATTATAGGGAATTTCTCGAATTTTTGTAAACTGACTCACGATTTGTCACTCGGAATTGGACAGCGACGCGAAGATTCAACGAACGGGTGGAGTGATTGCCTTGATAAAGGCTTGAATGAGATCCGGGTAGAGATAGGCGCCAACCATGGTCAACACAACCAAAATGAAAGTCGCGAAAAGCGAAGAGGAAAAACCAGTCCAAAAACCACGCGAGAACTTTGTGGACTCGGAAAAACGGAATTGTAGATCTTTCTGCATATCACCCAATACATCTTGCATAATACGATGACGATTTTCCAACAGGTAGGTCTCGCCATATTCCATGACCACCTTATTGGCTGTGTTTTCCAAGGATTCAAGCAGCGTATCGGTGCAACGGGCATGATATTCCCGCAACTCATCCAAGGTGACAGGAGAGCCGGCCCGTGCTCTGGCCGTGCAGTACTCGGCTTTCATCTTCTTGTAAAAATAATACGCCACCATCCCGACAATAGGTCTGTTTCTTTCCTCCGCGCGGCTCGTTAATCTTTCAAAAAAAACATTATATGTGTTTTGCATGATTACCAAATATCTGAAGCTTTATTTCTTCCAATTGTTTTGCATGTTCCCGAATCACCCGATTCGCGGCATCCATGGAGGCTTGATAAACCTCTTCCGAAATCAGCCTCACCTGCTGACCATTCTCCAAGGTCCTGGTTTCCATACCAGGTGAACGACTTTTCTTGGACTTCGTCAAAAAAACAGTAAACGGGGGTTGCATGTTACCTCTCCTGTAACCACAAGACAGATGGTTCGCCCCAGCTGCGACCGATGCATCGATTAAAGACCGCATAGAATCGATTTGTCAAGCGATATCGCGTCGATCACTCTTTCCATTTGATGCTGCACCCCATGGTGTTGTTCTGCCGTGCCGCGACCGGGCGGCCTTCCAGGAGCGCCAGGATCGCCTCTTTCAGCTCTTCCTTGTGTACGGCGGCGGGGTTGCGGGGGCTGTCGTCCAGGCGGCCCCGGTAGCGCAGTTTGCGCTCCTGGTCATAGACGAAGAAATCCGGCGTGCAGACCGCGCCGTACTCCCTGGCGGTCTGCTGGGAGCCGTCATAGAGATAATCGAAGGGATAGGCCTTCTTTTTGGCCCGCGCCTTCATATTGTCGAAACTGTCTTCCGGATAGTTGGTCGGGTCGTTGCAACTGATGCCGACAAAACGCACATTGCGTTCCAGGAGCGCGCCGGCCAGGGCGATCAGGCGCTCCTCGATGGCCAGCACGTAGGGGCAATGGTTGCAGATGAACATCACCACCAGCACCGGACTCTCCCGATACTCCTCCAGGGTGTGATCCCTGCCGTCCACGCCGGGCAGTCGGAACGCGGGGGCCGTGGCGCCCAGTTCACCGGGGGGGGAGTGCAGCAAGACCATGAAATTTTCTCCTCGCGCAATGGAGCAACGACCAGGAACCCGCTCCGGGATCCATTAAGCAAATATATATGCCTTTCTCAGGCACGGTCAAAGGGAAATGCCAACACCTCTCCCAGGCTCGTGGCCCCGACGGAGAGCATCACCAGGCGATCCACCCCCAGGGCGGCGCCCGCGCACTCCGGGAGACCGGCGCGCAGGGCAGCGAGAAAATTCCGATCCACCGGCAGGGGCGACCTGCCCTCCGCCTCCAGGCGGCGGTTGGCGTGTTCGAAGCGGGCGGCCTGCTCTTGCCAGTCGGTCAATTCCTGATAGCCGTTGACCAGTTCCACCCCGCGCGCATACAGTTCGAAACGCCTGGCGGTGGGGGGCGGGCCGGGGTCGATGACGGCCATGGCCGCCCGCTCCGCCGGAAAACGGGTCACCATCACCACCCCGTCCAGGGTGCGCAGCACCGGCTCCACCCGCTGGACCAGCAGCAAATCCAGCAATCCCCAGCGGTCGAGACCGGACGGCACGGGACCCTCCAGCATTGCGGCCAGCCGCGCCTCCGGGTCGTTGTACGCATCCACCCCTGCCCAGTTGCGAAACAATTGCGCGTAGGTGAACTCATGCACCGGTCCCGGACCCAGAACCGTTTGCATCAGCTCCACCGCCTCCCGTGCGAGCGCCTCCCAGTTCCAGCCGGGGCGATACCACTCCAGCATGGTGAATTCCGGGTTGTGCAACGACCCGAGTTCCTCGTCGCGAAAGGCGCGGGTGATCTGGTAGATCGGGCCGCACCCCGTTGCCAGGAGCCGTTTCATCGCCGGTTCCGGGGAGGTGGAGAGGAACATCCCGCCGCACCCCAGGGGCCGGGTCGCCTCGTCGGGGACGGCGGCGTGACCGAGCAGCGGGGTCTCCACCTCCATGACCCCGCGTTGGGCGAAGAACTCCCGGATAGCGCGCAGGGTGGCGGCCCGCGCGGCCAGACCGCGCGGGGTGGCGGCGGGGCGCCAGGAGGGATCCATCAATCCTTGGCCCGTTCCACGTACTGTCCGTTGCGGGTATCCACGCGGATGCGGTCCCCTTCGTTGACGAACAAGGGGACCTTGACCTCGGCGCCGGTCTCCAGGGTAGCCGGCTTGGTGGCGCCGGACACCGTGTCTCCCTTGATGCCGGGGTCGCATTTGGTGATGATGAGGTTGACGAACGGCGGGGACAGCACGGCGATGGCGCGGTTCTTCCACAGGGTGACCAGGTAGGTCTCCTGCTCCTTGAGCCAGAAGCGGGCGTCTCCGACCTGTTTTTCGTCCAGGGCGGACTGCTCGAAATTGGCCGGGTCCATGAAGTGCATGAACTCGCCGTCGTTATAGAGATATTGCATCTCCTTGTCCACGACATCGGCCTTGACGACGTTTTCGCTCGACTTGAAGGTTCTTTCGATGACCCGGCCATCGATGAGATTCTTGATCTTGATCTTGGTGAAGGCCTGGCCCTTGCCGGGCTTGACGAACTGGGCATCCACGATGATCCATGGCAGATCGTCGATTTCCACCCGGGTCCCTTGACGCAGTTGGTTGTGATTCAGCATATCCATATCGAGTCCTCGTGCTTTCTTGTATCTGGGCAATCGGTTTGTGAAGGTTCAAGATGACCCCCTTATTCCAGTATACCCCCAATGCCGTCACACTTCACCCTGTCGTGAAGGGTCTGAGCGAAAGCGTGCGGAATTTTTCCCCGCAGGCGCAGGAAGCCGCACGTCTCTTTCCCATGCGGCTGCCCCTGGCCCTGGCCGAACGCATCTCCTGGGAGGCGGACGACCCGGTGGCGCGGGAGTTTCTTCCCAGCGATGCGGAGATGGAGGCGTTCCCCGGTTGGGGGACCGATCCCTTGCAGGAGGCCGGGATGGAACCGGTGCCGGGTCTGCTGCGAAAATACGCGGGACGGGTGCTGCTGAAGGTGACCATGGAGTGCGCGGTTCATTGTCGTTTCTGTTTCCGCCGGCATGCTTCCGGGGCGGGGATTCCGCGCACGTTGCGGGAGTGGGAGCCGGCCATGACCCTGATTGGCGCGGATCGTGACCTGCACGAGGTGATTCTGTCAGGCGGGGATCCGTTGACCCTCTCGGACCGGCGGCTGTCCGGTCTGGCGCGTCGGCTGGCCGGGATTCCCCATCTGACCCGGCTGCGGGTACACACCCGGATGCCGGTGGTGGCCCCGGAGCGGGTCACTTCGGGCCTGACCCACTGGTTGCGGGCCACCCGTCTGACCCCGGTGGTGGTGATTCACGCCAATCACCCCGCCGAGTTGGGCCAGGGTGCGTTGGCGTCCTTGGCGCGTCTGGCGGATGCCGGGATTCCCCTGTTGAGTCAGTCGGTGCTGCTCAAGGGGGTCAACGACGACCCCCGGACCCTGGCGGCGTTGTTCGAGCGTCTCGTCGATGCGCGCGTGATCCCCTATTATCTGCACCTGCCCGATCCGGTGGCCGGCACGGCCCATTTCCGGGTCGAGGAGGAGGTGGCCAACGGCATCATTCGGGAATTGTGGGCGACGTTGCCCGGCTATGCCGTCCCGCGTTTGGCGCGGGAGGTGCCAGGGGATCCAGGCAAGCGCCTCGTGTAGCGGACCGGTCCAGGCACGGCAGGGCCAGTTCCCTGTGCAGGCGGGAGAGGCACTCACGGATCTCCGCGAACTCCTGGAGAATTTTACGCACCCGTTTTTCCAGGACGCCGACCTGGACGGCGATCTCCGGCAGGCGGGAGGCCAACTCCCCTTCCTGATCGCCCTCCAATGGGATCATCAGCCCCTGCCCGGATTCCAGCCATTCCACATTGACCTGACAGATCCTGGCGATGGTTTCGAGGGGGCGTTTTGCGTTCGTCACGCCTTTTTCCCATTTGTGAATGGCGGGCTGACTGACGCCCACATGTTGGGCGAGGGTTTTCTGGGTCAACCCCCGATATTTGCGGGCGAGTTCAATGCGGCTCGCCACGCTCGAATCGCCTGATTCCGTTGCGCTCTTCATGCATTCCTCTTAGTTTCGCTATTGACATTCCCGGCATGGGTGATTTTTTTTTGCCATGATCGCATAAACAACTTGCTGAATCAATAAAAATCGCACACACTGATAGGAAGTAATCAAATGTCGCCAAAACCAACAAATACGTGATAAATTACAAAAAATGACACTGGAACCCACATCCGAGTATGGAAGACGCCTCCGTGACATCAGAAAGTCACTCAATGTGTCACAAGAGACCTTTGCAGGCATGCTTTATCTGAAACGCCCCTATATTACGGAGATTGAAACCGGCCACAAAAAACCATCTGTGGAATTTCTAGAAAAAGCAAAATCAATCATGAATATTTCTTCCGATTGGATCTTGCACGGGCAAGGGACGATCTTTCTCAATAACAGTAGAGGAGAAATTTGGACACGATTAAAAGAAATAGTTACAACATCAGGCTGCGACTTCAATCTTTGGATAAAAAGTGTGCAGATGAATCCCCTGGAATTCATCTGCAACCGCGAGGAATACACGGCGAGCAACTCGGAGACCCAGGCCCGCGTGCTGCGCCTGGAAGGGATGCGCGAAGAGTGGCTGCTGCGCGGACATGGCCCCCCGTTTGCCCATGACCGTCCAAGACATGACCCTGAAATCCGGGACAAACTCCGTTCACACCTCGACAGGCACCACCACACGGCGTTGTTTTTGGCGACGGATGGCGCCCGAAGCTGCGTGGTGCTGGAACGCGAACCGGCGGATCACAAGCCGCGCATGGAGGTGTTCTGGGGAGACGTGGGGGAAAAGACATTCGCATTGCTGCGCGCGGAGTCGGAGCGCCATCGCCTGAAGGTGACGCAACTGGCCCCCGACGACATCTCCCGCCTGGCGCAAGGAGAAATGGGCATCCGGGAATTTCTGGGGTTCGAGGCCTTCCAGGGCCTGACGGCGCGGGGCATCGAAATCGAGTGCGCGGATCAATTGGACGCATACCTCCCGAAAACGCCGACGACAAAGTGGCCGGCGTTCCCCGGAACCACGGAGGCGCCCGCATCGACCGAGGAACAACGACGCAGAATCCTGAATTGGCTGACCATCTGGCTGAAGGAGGCGCGGGTGCGGGAGGTGCATGCCCTGGAGTTCCTGTTGGGCCATTTTTTCAGGTATGGCTCGGAGCCGGAATGAAGGGAGAGGCCACACGTCGAAAACGAGCCTGGTGCGCTGAACTTTGGGCCAATGCATCCGTATGCCCGGATTTCATCCTGGAAGCCAAAACCGGTCAATGAAAAATCCTAGTTTAATACGAACAATATCAATCAGTTATATGTAATAATGCAAAATATTATTACTTTATTGAATTGTATTTTGTAAATTTCTGCTTGACGTACGATTAGTTTCAATACAGAATGGCTTCCGTATGCAAATTGAGCCGGTCTGCGGGGGACGTCATGACTTTGTCGTTATTCGATTCCAGCGAAGCACCCAAAATCAAAAAATTCACCCTGAGCGTGACCCATGGGTGCAACATGGCGTGCCGCTATTGCTACGCGGGCAAGGCGGACAAACCGGACATGTCCGTGGCAACCATGGAGCGGGCCATTGATTTCGCATGGCATCTCACCTCGGATGGAGATCCCTTCGAACTGGGTTTCTTTGGCGGGGAACCCCTGTTGAAACCCGACTTGCTGCGCCACGCCATCCAACGAGTGCGCCTGCGCAACCGTGTTGCCCCTCGCCAGGTTCGCTACCAGGTCACCACCAACGGCGTATGCCTCGACGATGCGTTGTTGGATTGGATCCGGACAGAAGAGATCTCTTTGTGCATCAGCCTGGACGGTCCACCCGCGATCCAGAATGCCAATCGTCCGTTGCGCAATGGTCAGCCCAGCAGCGCCATCCTCCTGCGCAATCTTGAACTGGCCCTGCGGAAACTGCCGCGCGTGCAGGTCAATGCCGTGTTCGGCCCGAAAACCCTGGAGCGGCTGCCTGACACGGTCGCGTATCTGCATGGCCTGGGGGTGCGTTCCCTGCACCTCAATCCGGATATTCAGGCCGAATGGCCAGTCGATGTGCTTGGGAAGGCGGATGCCGTCCTGGGACAACTGACCGATCAATATATTTCTTATTTCAAGAACGACCAGCCCATGGCGGTCAACCTGCTCGATATCAAGATCGTGCTGTACATGAAGGGGGGATTTTCGACGGCGGATCGCTGCGGTATGGGACGCACCGAATGGGCGATCGCCCCCAGCGGCAACGTTTACCCTTGCGAGCGGCTGATCGGCAGGGACGATGATCCGGCCTTGCAGCTCGGCAACGTGCATGGCGAGGTGCGCACGCTCGCTTGCCCCGGCGCCCTGGGACGCGCCAGGGAGCCGCGCCCCACCGTGGCGCCACAAATGGAGTGCCGGTCTTGCCCTGTGAGGGATCATTGCATGCATTGGTGCGGTTGCACCAATTATCATCAGACCGGCGACGTAGAGCTGCCCGGTCAGGTCATCTGCGCGCTGGAAAAGGCTTCCCTGCGGGCCGCCAGCCACGCGCTCACCACTCTGACAAACGAGAAAAATCAAAATTTTATCAATCATTTCATGCAATATCTGCAAATTTCCCCCTCACCACCAGCCATACAGGAGTATCAAAGATGAAGACGGAAGAATTCTCCGTAAAATTGCCCCCGCTTGGCCCGTCCATCGGGATTCCGGCCCCGCCGTTCGACAAATTGGAAAAGCTTTTCCTGCGGGAAGTGCTCAAGCCGCACATCGGGCCGGCGGGGGGACTCGATCTCGCCAGGAGTACCCAGCTCCAGGCATTCAAATTGGAGCCGTCGTCTGGCGGGTGGCCACTCGCGCATATTCACATCGGCGATGGCATGGCGGTGTTGCTGACGCAGGAGATGTTCGTCACCGCGCTGCACTTCGCGGCCAAGAACAGTCAGGAAATCGAAAAAAAAATCCCCCAGGTGCCCGGAAATTCATGACATCTTCCCGGCATTGACGGGCGGAAGAGGATGAGGGATCCGTTGTCTGGAACGGAACCGGGTGAGGATTTCCCCTCACCCGGTTTTTTTTCGACCCGGATTTCCCATTGACCACATCCCCGGCCTCCGGCTCTTGCGTCCCGCGAAGGAGTGGCATAGGGTATGAGGATCCACGCACTTTCGCCAACGAGGGGACCCATGATCGGAATTCGCACCAAACTCGGTTCGATCGGCCTGCTGTGTCTGTTGCTGATCGCCTGCCAGAACGTGCCGCTCACCGGGCGCAGCCAACTGGCGCTCATTCCGCAGGAACAGATGATGGCCACCTCGGCCAGGGCGTATGGCGACTTCCTGAAAACGGCCAAGGTGATCCGCAACACCCCGGAGGCGCACATGGTCCAGCGGGCCGGGTTGCGCATCCAGCGGGCCGTCGAGCAGTACATGAGCGACCATGGCCTTTCGGGGCAGTTGCAGGGGTACGCCTGGCAGTTTTCGCTGGTGGACGACGCCAAGACCCCCAACGCCTTTTGCCTGCCCGGCGGCAAGATCGTGGTCTATACCGGCATGCTCCCCCTGACCCGCGACGAGGATGGATTGGCGGCGGTCATGGGGCATGAGGTGGCCCATGCCATCGCCCAGCACGGCAGCGAACGGGCCAGCCAGCAGATTCTCGCCACGGCGGCCACCGCCGCCGTGGTGGCCGCCGTAGCCGAATCCAGAAAAAAGAAAAAGGACTCCCCCTCGGAACAGGCCAAAATGACTTTGTTGTCCGCCGGTTTCGGGGCGGCGGCGACCTACGGGGTGTTGTTGCCCTTCAGCCGGCTGCACGAGTCCGAGGCGGATCGCATGGGGATGCATTTCATGGCCATGGCCGGCTACGATCCACGCAAGGCGGTGGAGTTGTGGGCGCGCTTCAAGAGCGATGGCCACAAGGGCAAGGAGCCGCCTCCGGAATTCTTCTCCTCGCACCCCAGCGACGACACCCGCATCGAGCAGAACCGCGCGACCCTGGCGGAGGTGATGCCGATCTTCCAGGCCAATCGACACAAGAGACAGGCGAAATAACCGGTCAGCGGCGCCCGCCGCACGGCAGGGAGATCAGAAAGAAGAGAACCGCCGCCAGCACGATGGCCGGGCCGCTGGGCAGATCCCAGCGGTAGCTGGCGATCAGTCCCAACGGGGCGCTGACGGCCCCGATGAGGGAGGCGCGCAACGCCATTCCCTCCGGCGTGACGGAGAAGGCCCTGGCCGCAGAGGGGGGGATGACCAGCAGGGCGGTGATGAGCAGGGCGCCCACCACTTTGATGGCGGCGGCGGTCACCAGGGCGGTCATGAGCATGAACAGAACGCGCAGGCGCAGGACGTTCACGCCGTCCAGAAAGGCCAGTCCCTCGTGTACGGTGAGGTTGACCAGGCCGCGCCAATGGCGGATCAGGAGGGCTGCCACCAGGCTCCCGCCGATCCAGATCCAGGCCACGTCCTCCCACCCGCTGGCCAGCAGGTCCCCGAAGAGAAAACCGTTCAGGTCCACCCGCGTCCCTTCCGCGCGGGAGGCGACGATCATGCCGAAGGAGAGGGCGGCATGGGAAAAGATGCCCAGGGTGGCATCGGAGGTCAACTCCCGGCGGGTGCCGAGCCAGGTGACGCCCAAGGCCACGAGCAGGCAGACGGCGGCGATGGCCAGGTTCATGGAGATGCCGGTGACGAGGCCGATGGCGACCCCCAACAGGGCCGAATGGGAGAGGGCGTCGCCGAAATAGGCCATGCGGCGCCAGACCACGAACACCCCCAGCGGGCCGGCGACCAGGGCCACGCCGATACCGGCCAGCAGGGCGCGCAGCATGAACTCTTCCATCAAACGGACTCCTCCGGTTCCTCGCCACGCGGGGTGTGGCGGTGGTCGTGATGGTGCCGGTAGAGGCTCCACCCCGGAATATAATCGCCGAACAGGTCGCGGAACTCCCTGGTGACGCGCACGGCGGTGGGGGTGCCGGAGCAGCAGACGTGACGGTTGAGACAGACGACGTGGTCGGCGCCGGCCATGACGAAATGGAGGTCGTGGGAGACGATCAAGGCGGCCATTCCATCGCGGTCGCGCAGTTCGGCGATGAAGGCGTTGAGTTCCTGCTCGCCGGCCATGTCGAGTCCCTGGGCCGGTTCGTCGAGCACCAGGAGGTTGGGGCGGCGAATCAGGGCGCGGGCCAGCAGCACCCGTTGCATCTCGCCGCCGGAGAGGCCATGCATGGGGCGTTGCATCAGGCGCTCCAGGCCCAGGCGTCGCGACAACTCCGGGTCCAGGGCGCCGCCCGGCGCGGACAGGGCGATGAAGCGGGCGGCGGTGATGGGCAGCGCGGGATCGACCCGCAGCCGTTGCGGCACGTACCCCACCACCAGGCGCGGGTGGCGGATCACCTGCCCGGCGCTCAACGGCGTCAGGCCGAGCAGGGCGGACAACAGGGTCGATTTGCCCGCGCCGTTGGGTCCGATGATGGTGACGATCCCGCCGGCGCGCACCGTCAGGTTCACGTCACGCAACACCGCCTCCCCGCCGTGCTCCACGCGGATGGCGCGCGCCTCCAGCAGTATTTCCGCATGAATGACCGGGTGCTCCATAAAAAATGCTCCACCGGGGAGAGAAAGGCAAAAATGTTTTTCTCGTTTGGAGAGTTTTGATCTATAATGGAGCATTTGCAAGAGCGTCCATGCGGGATCGCGAAAAAATCAACACCACAGGAGAGAACAGATGCCCCTGGCCACCATGCGGCAGCTTCTGGATCATGCCGCCCAGAACGATTATGGCATACCGGCCTTCAACGTCAACAACATGGAGCAGGTGCGCGCCATCCTGCGCGCCGCAGACGACACCGACAGTCCGGTCATCCTGCAAGCCTCGGCCGGGGCGCGGAAATACGCCGGGGAAGCCTTCCTGCGCCACCAGATCCTGGCCGCCCTGGAGGTCTATCCCCATCTGCCGGTGGTGATGCATCAGGATCACGGCCAGACCCCGGCGGTCTGTTACGCGGCGATCCGCAGCGGTTTTACCAGCGTCATGATGGACGGCTCGCTGCGCGAGGACGGCAAGACCCCCGCCTCTTATGATTACAACGTGCAAACCACCGCCAAGGTGGTGGAGATGGCCCATGGCATCGGCGTCTCCGTCGAGGGGGAACTGGGGGTGCTCGGCTCCCTGGAGACCGGCAAGGCCGGCGAAGAGGACGGTCATGGCGCCCATGGCACCATGGACCGCGAACGCCTGCTGACCGATCCCGACGAGGCAGCCCGCTTCGTCGCCGCCACCAGGGTGGATGCCCTGGCCATCGCCATCGGCACCTCCCACGGGGCCTACAAGTTCAGCCGCAAGCCCACCGGCGAAATCCTGGCCATCGATCGCATCAAGGCGATCCATGCCCGTCTGCCCAACACCCACCTGGTGATGCACGGCTCCTCCTCGGTGCCGCAAGAACTGTTGGCCATCATCAATGCCCACGGCGGCAACATCCCCGAAACCTACGGGGTGCCCCTGGAGGAGATCCGCGTCGGCATCCGGCACGGGGTGCGCAAGGTCAACATCGACACCGATCTGCGCCTGGCCATGACCGGCGCGATTCGCAAGGTGTTCGCGGAAAAACCGGGTGAATTCGACCCCAGAAAATACCTGCGGCCCGCCGAGGATGCCGCCTGGCGGGTCTGCAAGGAGCGCTACGAGGCCTTCGGCTGCGCTGGCCAGGCTTCCCGGATCGAGGTCATGGATCTGGACCGCATGGCGACGGAATACGCCTCCGGACGGCTCGACCCCCGCATCGAGGATTGATCCCCTTGCCAACGCTGCCCATCCTTCCGATCCTGGCATTATGGCTGGCCGCCGCCCCGGTGGCCTGGGCCTCCCAGTCCAATCCCTGCGTCGTTGCCGACGAAATCGCCATCAAGGCCATCGCCCTGCTGGACGCCAAGCCAGAGGATGCCCTGAAGGCACTCCACAAGGCATACGAAATCTGCAAGACGGACGTGGCGATCGGATTCAACCTGGGACTGGCGCAATACCGAACCGGCGACAAAAACGCGGCCATGAAGACCTGGACCACGCTGCTGGAAACCTTTCCGGATCACGCCAAGACCCAGGCCAATCTGGCCTGGCTGAAGTTCGAGACGGGCGACGACAAAAAGGCGCTGCAACTCGCCTCGGAAGGGTTCGTCAAGCATCCCGGCAATCTGGCCATGGCCCACACCAAAATTTTCGCCCTGTTGCGCAAGGGGCAATACCTGGAAGCCTACGACTGGATCATGCGCATGCGTGAACAGGAAAAGGAGGAACCGGGCGCCGGCCTGGGCGGGGATCGGGTGGAGCGCTGGCGACAAATGGCCGCGGAGTTCGTGATGGAGACCTTGTGGCGGCAGTTCCGGCGCGGCGATGGGATGGATGCCCTGCGCCAGTCGATCAACCTGCTGATCAAGGAATACCCTGCGGAGACGCTCTTCATGCGCACCAAGGATCAACTGGTGCAGGCCTTCGCTGATCCGGACGCCGAGATTCCGTTTCCCCGTCCCCTGCCCCACGAGGCGTGGCCCAAAACCGGCGACATCGACAACCGGAACGCGATGCTCGACGACCGGATCGCCTCCCTGCCGGTCCTGGCCGATTGGCGGAAACGGCCGGACGCCTATGCCGTGGTGGCGGGGATCAGCCATTATCATCGCATCCGGGCGCGCCACTACGCCGACCGGGACGCCGGCAACCTGCATCGCCTGCTCACCCGACGCGGCGTGTTCAAGGAAGACGTGGACCACACCCGCCTGCGCGTCAACGCCGCCGCCGATGCCCGCACCCTGAAAAGCGATCTGGAATGGCTGATCCGTCAGGGGGAGCTGAATCCGAACGCCATGCTTTTGTTTTACTTTTCCGGTCTCGGCCAGGCGACGCCCGATGGCGGCGACGGTCTGCTGCTGCCCGCCGACGCACGCTTGCCCCAGTTGGACGCCGATCATGCCATTTCGTTGAAATGGCTCAAATCGGCCCTGGCGCGGCTGCCCAACAAGGAGGTGGCGATCCTGTTGGATGTCTGTTTCAACAACACCCCTGGCTGCTCGATCAGCGACAAGACCCCGGCCAACCCCCCGGAACCGGGATTGACCACCGGTGGCAAGCCCATGGCCGTGGCCGCGTGGCAAAAGGAAGCGGCCACGCATGGCCCTGGACAGCAGGGCGCCTTCACCTGGCACCTGCTCGACGGGTTGCTGGGCAACGCGGACGGCGTGACCGGCGCAAGCAAGGATGGCTGGGTCGATCTTGCCGAACTGTTCGCCTTTCTCAAGACCGCCCTGGCCCATCACGACCCGCCCTCCGATCCCCTCTTTTCCGTGCCCACCGGGATGCGACTGACCCGCACGGGAGGTGAACAATGAAATCCCTGCTCGCCCTGGTCGCGACGCTCCTGCTCGGCATCGCGCCGGTCACCCCGGCATGGGCCTACCTGATCAACGACTGGGAGCCTCTGGGCAGCGAGCGGACCTCTTCCGGCGAGGTCCAGAACGTCAAGCCCGGCAACCATTGGCGCGATCCGGTCAGCCAGGCGAATCTGTTGTGGATTCCGGGTGGCTGCTTCGACATGGGTTCTCCGCCCCGCGCCGCAGATCGCGAGACGGACGAAGGGCCGATGGCGCAGCGGTGCGTCAACGACTTCTGGCTGGGGGAGACCGAGGTCACCCAGGGCCAGTGGCGGCGCGTGATGCACAACAACCCGGCCAAATTCCGCAAAGGCGACGGCTTTCCCGTGGAGACGGTCTCCTGGGAGGATGTGAACGAATTTCTCGAAACCCTCAACGCGCGCGCCGCATCCAATGTCCGCTTTCGCCTGCCCACCGAGGCAGAGTGGGAGTTCGCCTGTCGCCAGCGTGGAGGCCGCACGGTCTATCCGGGGGCCACGCAACCGGGACGCATCGCCTGGCATGCGGCCAACAGCAACGGCTCCACCCGCGAGGTGGGGACGCGGGTGGCCAACCGGCTGGGTTTGCGGGACATGAGCGGCAATGTCCGGGAGTGGACTCAGGACCGCTATCTTCCCGCGATCGAGGAGGCCGGGGATGGCCGGGAAAAACGCGGCGAGGGAGAGGCCTTTTACGCCGTGCGCGGGGGAGGCTGGAAGGATGCCCCCGCCGTCTTGCGCTGCGCCAATCGGGGTTTCGAGTCGAGCACCTCCCGCCAGGACGATCTCGGCCTGCGGCTGGCGGCATCGCCGCGAGGCGCGGAAAAGAAACCGAAAATGCGTCCCGCCGATCTCAAGACGCTGCCATTCTGATGACCGCATGACCCACAGGGGGGGACGAGAGTGACATCGATTATCAAAATGATGGAAGGGATCCCATTTTTTGATGCCTTCAACGAACAGGAAAAACAGCGCCTGGCCGAACGTGGCAATTTCTTCGAGGCATTCAAGGATGGCGATGTGATCATCCAGGAAGGGGACATGGGGGACTCCGACCTGTTCGTCATCCTGACCGGATCGGCGTATGTGCGCAAGGACGACTATCCAGACAACATCATCGCCTATCTGGAGGCAGGCGCCATCATCGGCGAGGCGGCCTTTCTGGTGGGGGGCCGGCGACGCATGGCGAGCGTCATCGCCCAGGGCGATGTGAACGTCTTCAAGATCGACCGCACCACCATGGAACAGTTCGACTGTTCGTTTCAGCTCAAGGTCACCAAGCTTTTGGTGGTGATCATCGTCGAGCGTCTGGAGAAGATGAACGAGGCGCTGGCCGAGTTGATGGGGTGAGACATTACCTGACCCTCCAGCCTATTCAGAGCCGCGTCTGGATACTATATGGTCTTTTTATCCAGCAACCGGCTTCATCGTAGAACTCCGGCTTCAGATGCACCCCATCCACGTCCCAACGTCGATTGGTCACCCCTTGCTCCGTCTTGGTAGCGGCATAAGCATCCAGAAAACACCACCCGCGCGCCAACACATCTTGCTCCAATCGATGATTGACTCGCTGTAAAAATTGCAAAAAGTCATCTGCATTTTCAGGATTATCGCGCTGCATTGCAAGAGTATAAATTGTAGCATGAACCCCATGAACGATAACTTTTAAAATATTAAACCTATTGATCGCTTCAGAGATCCATGCCAAATACCCGGATACGGTGCCACGGATCACTTCCTCCAAACAGTCGGAGAAACGCCTCTCCCCTGCCTGTTTCCGAGCGGTTTTGAACATCCCGCCATGCGGGCGGCAATCGATTTCGCCAATCAAGAACATCACGGTGGCATTTGGTGGCAAACGACTCAGAACAGACAATACATATAACTTTTTTTCATTATTGTCCGGCATCGCCAAATCCCACATACGAATCCCGCGCACATAATATGAATTTAAAACGAAAGAGCGATTTAAAAAATTTATTTCATGTGAATGAGCAGCGAGACAATGAGAGTCACCGACGACATAAATTCTTGAACAATTTTCACCAAGACCCGTCATGACCGCCGACGACGAATAATAATACTCAATTAATTGCCTTACCCATAAAAATATCATATCAGAATAATCACAATTCATCGCCAACTTTTCGACAATCATTCTCGCCTTGTCTCTCTCATTCCGCAACCACGCAACAATCGCAAGATCACGCAGAATATGCCCTACCCACCCATCGAAATCAAAACCCACAGCCTGCAAATAGACTTGCTCAGCCTCTTCAAAACGACCTTGACAAAACAATATACCACCAAGATGGTAATATACTTCAGAGGAATTCGGTTTTATCGAAATCGCTTGACTATACATTTGTTCCGCGACAGAGAGATCAATCGACTTCTTTAAATGACCTAAATTAAGTGACGCGGCAAAACAGTTAGAATCTATTGCCAATGCCCTGCAAAAATATGTTTCAGATTCAGAATCACGCCCCTGCATATGCAGATTGACACCCAGACAAACACAAGCATCCACCGAATCCGACCGGATCTCCAAGACACGACGACTACAAACCTCCGCATCCTCCAACCGATTCTGTTCGCACAATAAAAATCCTAAATTGTTCAAAGCTTCCACAAATTCCGGCCATATGGCGATGGCCTGTCGATAGCAAACCTCCTCCTCGTCAGACCGTCCCCGCGCATGCCATACCAAAGCCAGATAAAAATAACTTAAAGGATGTACAGACTCACAACCCTGCATCAAACGGCAAAGACGTTCGACGTCTTCCAGACGACCAGCCTGATAATGCTCCAACGCTTGACGCAGCATTCCCTCAACCGAGAAAACATCGCCGCACGCGTCGCTCATTCCTGCTCCTATCACACCCTTTCGCTTACTTGCGAGACCGCCCGATCGGCCGGACGAAGGCGGGCTGCCCCTCCTTGCGTTGAAACTCCTCCCTGGCCGTTTCGGCCTCGGAGTTTCCGGCATAACGACCGATCCAGATCTGATAATGCAGTCCATCGGAGCCGGAAACCTGATTGACGACCGGATGATACCCCTTGGAGCGCAAATGGGCGATCAGCGGATCGACGCCAGCCCCATCCATGGTGGAGGCCACCTGGACGGCGTAACGGAAGACGGTCTCCGGGATGTCTGGGGAAGCTGGCGTGGGAGGGGGCATCCGGGCGACGGAAGCCTCCGGTTTTTCCTCCGGCTGGGCGGAGGGGTGCTCCAGGGGGGCAGCGCCCACGACAGGCCGGGGGGGCAACGCCATCGGTTTTTCCTCGGTTTGGACGGCAGGCGGCTCCGCTTTTTTCTCCGGTTGGGCGGGTGGCGGCTCTGCGACCACCTGGACCGGCGCGGCAGGCAGCTCCGGGGGGGCGGCAACGCCCTTGCCGGGCACGGGGAACAACTCCTCGAACGGCAAGGGGGCCATGGCCACCGGGGTGACCAGCCGGTTCGGCGACTCGGAGCGGAAAAAACGTTCCCCCCAAAGGGTATCGTGCTCCCGCAGACGGCGGGTCAAGCGCGCCACACTCTCCTTGCCCGGTTCCTCATCGCTCAGGGGATCCAGACCGATCGAGGTGAACAGACGGCCCAGAGCACTCTGATAACGGGCGAAGGCCTCGTATTGCTGCACCCGGCCCAGCGCGGCGGCGGCCACGTTGTGGACATAGCTCAACTGGCTGTCCATCCCCAACTCGCCGCGATTGGCGGTATGTTCCTGCAAGCGACGACGGGTATCGCCCTCCGTGCGCAGCCGTTGCACGTTCTCGCGGGCGGCCAGGTACTCGTGCCAGGCGATGCGGGTCTGACTCAGGACGGCCATGTGCAACACCAGCCGCCGAATCTGCACCACATTCTCCCGCCGCGACGCCAGATCCATCTGGGATCCCCTGGTCATGACGCGCACCAGATTCCAGCTCAGGCGGGCGCCGGCCTGCGCCCAGTGCTGATAGACCAGAAAGGCGTTGTCGTCGTAGCTCTCCGACACCGCGAACTCCAGGCCGGGAAAGAGCCGCGCGATCGCCTTGCGGGTTTCGTCGGTCTCGATGCGGGCCTGATAGTGTTCGATGCGCAGTTCCGGACGCGAGGAGAGGGCCAGGCGTTCCAGTTCCGTCACCGGCACGCCCAGTTCCGGCAGGCGTTCCATGGCGGCGGCATCGTCGGCCAGTTGATAGGCGACCCCAGGTTCCAGGTTGATGAGGGCCGCCAACTCTTCCTTGGCGATGGCCAGATCCGCGCGGGATTTTTCCAATTGGCGCACGATCTCCAGCAGGCCGAGCTGGAATTGCAAGGCATGCACCGGGGAACGCAAATTCTCGCTTTCCACCTTGCGCGCGATGGCGAGGGCCTCATCGGAGGATTTCAGGATCACCGCCACTTCCCGCTCCAGCCACTGGGCGGCGGCGGCCTTCCAGTAGGCGAAACGGACATCCTTGAGGAGATTGTGCAACGCCTTGCGCCGATATTCCCCCTGAATCAGCGCCTTGTTCCCCTCCTGGCGGGACTGGAAATAGCTCATGCCGAAATCCAGCAGATTCCAGCTCATGGTCAGGTCGCCGGTAGTGCTGGTGGAGTTGCGGGAGACGGTCGGCTCGCTGGAGACCTGACCGGTGGCCATCGAACGACTCACCGACGAGGTATCCGGCGCACGGTCGGAGTAGCCGGCGGCCAGTGTCAAACGGGGGAGCATGTCGAGTCTGGCGACATCCTCCTGGCCCTTGGCCAGGACCTCTTCCATGCGCTTGAGGCGCAGATCCAGGTTGTAACGGATGGCGCGCGCCATCGCCTCGTGGAGCGTCAAGGGACCGGACAGCGCCTGCTGGCCAACGAACAGTTCCTCCTGATCCCGCTCGGCCAGGCGTGCCTGTTCTTGCCGCGAGATGGCCGGAACCATCAAGGAACAGCCTGCCAGCAGGACAAGGGCGCACGCGCCCTGACAGAGAGGACGGAGGATGCAACGCGGTACGGTTGACCAGGAGATGCTCAATGGGGCGCTCACGATCGGATTCCGGTGAAAACAGTCGTCCGGAACCCTAATGCAGGATTCATTCCAATCCACTATTGCCCCTGATTCTGATCGGCAAGAAGCGCCTCCAGGGAGGCGGCGGAAAGGATCGCCAGGCTCCATCGCTCCAGACAGGAGGAATCGGCCCCGGCGATTCTGGCGGAGGCCCAATCGGGCAGCGGGCCAAAACGGCATTGGAGTTGACGGGTCAGGAGGTCGGTCGCGCCCTCCCGCCTGCCCTCCCGCCTGCCTTTTCTTTCCCCCTCCAGCATTCCCGCGCCCCAGGTCGATTCCACCATGCTGGCCTGAAAATGCAGATCCTCCTGATAACGTTCGTAAGCCCGGCGCTCCGCTTCCGGCAGTTGCAGGAGGTCCAAAACCTCCTTGGCTTTTTTGATCCCTCTGGCCGAGAACTCCTCGCGGATCTCACCGGTCTTCAGAAAATAGACCCACTCGTCCAGGGAGTTGCGGGCCACTTCATCGAAACGGTTGACGCGGATCAGGTAGATTTCCGGGAAGATCTCCCGCACGGTTTGTTGACGAAACATCTGCTTCTGAGCGGCGCTCAACAGCAGTTCGTCATGCGTGTGCATCCCCTTGAAGGTGGTCGTGCCATGGTAGATATAATCCTCGCCCTGGCCGATATCAAAATGCAGGATACGGATGGAAATCACCTTGGGCACTTTGGAATAAGCCGCTCCCCCATCCACATGCTCGGTAATCGTCTTGGCGATCCCGAACAGCAGCCGTTGCAGATAATCGTGCTGCCGCTCGTATTGCAACTCGATCAGGATCAGCTCATTCTGGCTGTTCCTGACCTTCATGTCCACGCGGTTGTATTTGTCGAGCGCCTCTTCCCGATTGCTTTCGCTCTCCAGAATCTCGACGATTTGGATATCCGTCTCCAACAATTCGCTCAAAAAGCCTTCCAGGACATCGAAATTGGCCTTGCTGCGCAACAGCCGTTTCAAAGCCCAGTCAAACGTGATGAGACGGCGTCCGGTCATGATGAATGCTCCTTGCCCGCAGCAGTGCGTCAGGAACGGCCATCTCCCGACAAAACCATTATAAATCGCACGGCAATGACTTGACAAGCGCGCCTTTTCCGGCATAGCATCCAGACACCCCTCCTTGGGGTGGTTCCAGCAGCCTCACGGCTCTGGAACGAAAACGGGAAATCCGGTCAGCCAGCCGCGCGTTGGCAATTCCGGTGCTGCCCCCGCAACGGTAGGCGTGTTCAAAGTCCACCACAATGCCACTGGCTCGCATGCAGCCGGGAAGGCGGTGGACCCTGGTTCCTCGCGACAAGGAACCAACGCGCAAGCCCGGAGACCGGCCCCGAGGATTGGCCTGTACGTGTTGCGGAGGGCAGCACGGGCGAGCGCCGGGACGATGCCCCCGGCCCGATCACCCGTTTCCCGGCATCTTCCCATTGTCCGCGTCGTTCGCTTGTCCGGTTCTCCTCGGCACATCCGTGCCGCCCCGCTGCGGGGTGGTGCGTTTCGTCCATCGACAACGAGGAGACACAATCATGCACATCGAACCAGGCATCCTGCCCGCCGGCAAAATTCTGCTGGCCAACCTGACCGCCGTCGCCATTCTGGGGCGTCACTTCGCCGGTCTGCTCCGCTCCCCCACCGCACCGCTGCGCACCCTGCTCGCGGCAGGCTTCTTTTCCCTGTTCATGGAGGCCTTTCATCTGCCGGTCGGGCCATCGGAACTCCACTTCGTGGGGGCCATGGCCATCTATCTGACCTTGGGCTATCTGCCGACCCTCTTCGGTTTCGCCCTGGGCCTGACGCTCCAGGGATGGCTGTTCGAACCCGGTGATCTCATCCATCTGGCGATCAACGGCCTCTCCCTGATCGTCCCCCTGATGGCGGTGCATCACACCATGGGCCAACGCCTGATTACGGGATCCACCCCCTTGTCATGGCGCGCGATCCTCCGCCTGGATGGCTGCTACTATGCCGGAGTCACCGCCATGGTGGGATTCTGGTTGCTGCTGGGCGAGGTGGAAACGCCCCTGGTCGCCTGGGCGACCTTTGCCGCCTCCTACCTGGGCGTGGTGCTCCTCGAACCCGTGGTGACCATGACGGCGGTGCGGCTTCTCAAGCGCCAGGAAGCACATTGCCTGGTTGACCGCTACTTCCAGGTGCGCGCGCTGCGCTTCGCCTGCCAGACGAAAGGATCCTGATCATGTCCATCCATCCCCATTTCGACCAACGGGACCGGGAGGCGGTCTACAACATCATCGGCGCCCGGCGCGACATGCGCCATTTTCTCATCGGCGCGACCGTCGCGCCAGAAACATTGACGCGCATCCTCCAGGCGGGACACATGGCCCCGTCGGTAGGGCTGATGCAACCGTGGCGTTTCATCCGCGTCCTCGACCCAGCGCTGCGTCGCCGGCTCGGCGAGGAGGCGGAACGGGTCCGGCTGCAAACCGCCGAAGCCATGGGATCCCGCAAGGAGTTCTTCCTGGGTCTCAAGGTGGAAGGCATCAACGAATGCGCGGAACTGCTGGTCGTGGTGATGGCCCCCGATGACGGCACCGTCGTGGGACGCCTCACCATGCCCAACGCCATGGCGATCTCCTCATGCGCCTGCGCCATCCAGAACATGTGGTTGGCGGCGCGCGCGGAAAATCTGGGACTGGGATGGGTCTCCTTCTTCGATCCACAGGTCGTCGCCAGGCTGCTGGAATGCCCGGACGGGGCGGAACCCCTGGCCATTCTCTGCCTGGGACCGGTAGGGGAGTTCCCTGCCGCCCCGCTCATGAGTCTGGCCGGCTGGCGGCAGGAAAAGCCCCTGGATGCCATCCTTTACACCGATCGGTACGGTCGGGAACCAGACCGGCCCATGCTGTGTTGACGCATCCCGCATAACAGCGGATCTTTCATTCACTTTGTTCCACCGGCAGATCGGCACGGCGCCATTCGGGAAACCCTTCCTCCAGGCGCCGTGCCGCAAATCCCCGTTCCCGCAAGCGGGCCACGGCCTCGAAGGCGAGCACGCAAAAGGCGCCGCGACAATAGGCCACCACCTCCCGATCCGGGGGCAATTCGTGCAGCCGCCGCTCCAGCTCCCGCAGCGGGATGTTGAAGGAGCGGGGCAGATGGCCGGCCGCGTACTCCTCCGGGGGACGCACGTCCAGAACGGTCACCGTCCCGGCCCGCATTCGTTCCAGCAACTCCTCCCTGGGCAGGGGTTCCATGCCGTCCTTGGAAATCAGATAATGGCCGACAAGCTCATTCACCTCCGCCAGGTGCCGCTCCGACAACCGCCGGATCACCCCCAGCAGCGTGACCACCTCCGGGTCGGAGAGCCGATAGTGAACATATAACCCCTCCTTGCGCGCCTGCACCAGGCCGGCCTGACGCAACTGCTGCAGGTGCTTCGAGGTGTTGGCCACCGTCAGCCCGGTCAGGCGCGACAACACCTCCACGCTCCGCTCCCCCTGGGCCAGAAATTCCAGGATCTCCAGCCGATGCCCCTGCCCCACCGCCTTGCCGACGCGCGCCAGTTGCTCGAACAACTCCTGCTTGAACGAACCCGACATTGCTCTCCCTTGCCCACACACGGATTTTCAGCAATTGCCAAAATAACGGTTCCATGTTTCCAGATTGGGAAATCCAGGGCAAGTCAAAAAAGTGCTTGACAGGAAATCTCTCTTCTGATTGAATACCGTTCAACTTGATGGTTGAATTTACCATGCAGGAGAGGCATGCCATGTCCGAAGAGGCCATTGCCGTCCCGAACAGACCTCCCGCCGCAAACCGCCGGGTCATCCCCGTGCATCTCATGCCGGCGGAACAGCAGCGCTCGCTGGCCGGACGCTACGCCTGGCAGATCAAGACGCTGTGCTGGGTGGCATTCGTCTGGGCGTTTCTCGGCTGGCTCAACGACGCATGGTTGTTTCAATTCGGCTCGCCGATGTGGCTCAACCGTTACACCGAACAGGCGATCATTCTGGCATTCGGCGTCTGGCGGATTGTCGCGGAAAAAAATCCCTACACCCGCAAGCGTCTGATCATTCTCGTCATCAACGTGACGGTCTTGTGGTGGCTCATCCCCTGGGCATGGCCATTCATCGAGCCACACACGGGCTATCTGGCGGGGCTGCCGGCCTTTCCGGCGCTGCACACCCCTGGCACCATCACCTTCTTTCTGGTGATGACGGCGGTGTTTCTCTTCGGGCGGCGGGTCATCTGCGGCTGGAACTGTCCCTGCGTGGGGATCCGCGAGGTGGTGGGGTTTCCGTTCCGGCACGCCGCTCATGTGCCGCGCTCGCCATGGGCCTGGCGGCTGCGGCATCTCAAATGGATCTGGTTTCTGCTCTATCTGGGGGCGATGTGGGCCGTGACCCGCCCGGCGAACAACATCACCTCCGGTTTTCTCGGTCTCTTCGCCATGCTCGTGGTGCTGCCCTATTTCGCCACCATGCTGCTTTCTCCCTGGCTGGGCAATCGGGGCTACTGCCGGTTCCTGTGTCCCTATGGCGCCACCTTCGGCTTGCTCAACAAGGTGGGGATGTTTCGCATCGATTATACGGCGGACAGTTGCATTCGCTGCGGCAAATGCGAAAAAGTGTGCGACATGAGCATCCCGGTCTGGAAAATGGGGCTGGCCCATCAGGGCAAGGTGGATACCACCGAGTGCATGGGGTGCGGAAGGTGCATCACCGAATGCCCCACCGGCAGCCTGGCCTTCCGGGACGTGCGCAATCTCCTGCAACCCTCCCTGCGGCAGGACCGGAAACATCTGCTGCGGCGGGTGGATTGGCGGCGGATGGCCGTGCGCTGGCGCTTCGCCGGGTTTGTTTTGGTCATGGCCGGCGTTTTGGGTGGCGCGATGCACTACTCCGGTCTGGTGGGCACCTTGAACGAACTTCCGATACGCATGGGGGCGATATGCGGATTGCCGGTTATCTCCTGGTAATTTTTCTCCAGTTGTCGTGGCCCGCCCTGGCGGGAATCGGCGCACAAGGCACGGGGGAGTTCGCCGACCATTGGCGTCCCGACCCCATGCACGAATACTGGGATCCGGGCGCCCATCACCGTCCGGAAACCGAACGGGTGGCGGGGGTGTTCACGGGAGAGGAGTGCCTGGAGTGCCACGCGGCGATCACGCCGGGCATCGTCAAGGATTGGCGGACCAGCCGGCATGCCCTGGCGGACAAGCCGGTGCTCTGCCCCGCCTGCCATGGCGAGGATCACCAGAAGTTGATCTTCCCCACGCCGCAAACCTGTGGCGCCTGCCATCCGCAGCGGCTCGCCCAGATGGAGGAGGAGAAGAAATACGGCTTTCCCAGCCATGCCCTGGCCATGGAACGGGCAGTGGACGCCAAACACTTCGCCGACAAGCCCAAGGCCGAGGTGACCTCCTGTCTGCAATGCCACTCGGTGGCCACCAAGTGCGACTCCTGTCATACCCGCCATCGTTTCGATGCCGCCGAGGCGCGGCGCCCGGAGGCCTGCATCACCTGTCACAGCGGCCCCCCCCATCCGGACGACGAGACTTTTTTCAACAGTGCGCATGGACGGAAGTATCGACTGGAAGGCAAAAACTGGGCGTGGAACAACCCTTTGAAGAAAGGCAACTATCCGGCCCCGACCTGCGCCTACTGCCACATGCGGGACGGCAACCATCAGGTGGCGGACAAGGCGGTATGGAAGTTCGGCATCCGGGAGATCAACCCGACCAGCGCGGAAAACAAGATCAAGCGCAAGCGCTGGATGGAACTGTGCGCCGATTGCCATCCCAACGAGATTGGCGAAACATTTTTCCAGGCGTTGGACAGCGAACGCTCCACCGCATGGCAACAGCTTTACAACGTTGAAAAAATCCTGAAAAAACTGCGCAGCGACACTCTGCTCTCCCCGTCGGCCAGCGAGCGTCCCCCCTACCCCATGGAGTGGCTGGCCACGGTGTGGCCCAAGGAACGGATCGGTTTTTACGAAGGGCAGGCCTCGGCCTTCTACAACGTCAGCGCCATCGAACGGGACTATTTCGAAATGTGGTATTTTTCCAATTTGGGCGCCTACAAGGGGATGGCGCATGGCGCCGGGGAGATGGCGAAAAAATTTCACGAACGCATGGATGCCGAGGCGCGGGCCATCGGGGTCGAGGCCGAACGTCTCAGGCACACGAAAAAGGAAGGAGTGGACTGGAAAGCCTTATGGATGCGAGGCGAATATACGGAGTTCAATCGGGATCACAATTGAGTCGCAACAGGAGAAACACAATGAAAGCAATGCTTGGAATCTGGATGATCTGCCTGGTCTGGATCGCTGGCGCGCCCGGCGTCATGGCCCAGCCGACGGCACCGCTCGACGATGCCGATGCCCTGAAGGGGGTCACCGTGGGCAAGGTGGTGTTCGACATCGGCAAGGCCGACCCGCAAACCCTGCCGATCTACCTGAAGGTCATTGCCCAGACCCATGCCGACCTGGAACGTCAGAAGGTCAAGCCGGATATGGTGCTCGCCTTTCGTGGCGGCGCGGTGAAACTGGTCTCCGGCAACCGGGAGGCCCTGCCCATCGAGCAACACCCGTTCCTGGAAGAGATCGCCGCGCTGATCGCCGATCTGGCGAAGAAACCCGGCGTGCGCATGGAGGTGTGCGGCGTGGCCACGAAACTGTTGGGCGTGGACAATGCCACCATCCTGCCGGGCATCAAGGTGGTGGGCAACACCTTCGTCTCCCTGACCGGTTATCAGGCCCAGGGGTATGCGGCCATTCCGATCCTCTGATTCGACGACAAGGAGTTTTTTTCAATGACTGCCCCTGACACCCGGAACGTCACCCGCTGGCTAATCGCCGTGACGATGATTGCGGCCTTGATCGTGGCCTGGCTGCATCGCGACCAGTTCGACCCGGTTCGGCTGGAAGCCTGGGTACGCGACTGGGGAGCGGCGGGCATGGGGCTGTTCGTGGCGATCTATGCCCTGGCCACGGTGCTGTTTCTGCCCGGTTCGGTCCTCACCCTGGCCGGGGGCGCGATGTTCGGCCCCTGGCTGGGGGGGGGACTGAGCCTGCTGGGCGCGACCGTTGGCGCGGGCATTGCGTTTCTCGTCGCCCGTCATCTGGCCGGGGAGTGGGTGGCCAGACGGGCACAAGGCATGACGGCCCGCCTTTTGAGCGGCGTGGAACGGGAGGGGTGGCGTTTTGTCGCCTTCGTGCGGCTGGTGCCGGCCTTTCCCTTCAATCTGCTCAATTACGCGTTGGGGTTGACCCGCATTCGATTCGACCACTATCTGCTGACCTCGCTGATCTGCATGGCGCCCGGCGGTCTGGCCTACGCCTGGCTGGGCCATGCCGGACGCGAGGCGGCCTCCGGCAGCACCGACGCGGTGCGCGCCGGTTTGTGGGCCATGGCCCTGTTGAGCGTGGTCCTGCTGATTCCCCGCTGGGTCCGCAAGGCACGGGAACAAGACCACAGGCTCACCATCGCCCGCCTGCGGGAAAAGCTGGAGCGGGGAGAAGACCTCGTGGTGCTGGACGTGCGGGATGCCGCCGATTATTGCGGCGAAAACGGCCATCTGCCCGGTTCCGTCAACATCCCGCTCCCGGAACTGGAGGCCCGCATGGAGGAGGTGCGCCGCATCGGTCGTCCCCTGGCGATCATCTGCCACACCGATCGCCGCTCCAGCGAGGCGATCCGCCGCCTGGGGGCGCAAGGGATCGGTCCGCTCCATCTGGTGCTGGGCGGCATGAAGCAATGGCGGCAGGAGGGCCTTCCGGTGGAGCGGTGAGATGGACGCGATGCCCCCTTCCCTGTTGCAACGGATCGACGAGGCGCGGGAGGTCCTTGGCCTCGGCGAGGAGGCCACCCTTGCGGAGATCGACGCCAGGGTCAAGACCCTGCTCAAGCGGTGGCATCCGGATCGCTGCCAGGAGGATCCGCAGCGTTGCACGGAGATGACCCGGCGGATTCTGGAGGCCACCGCGACGATCCGCGACTACTGCGCCAACTATCGTTTTTCCTTTCGCGCCGGCGAGGTGGAGAAATACCTCTCCCCGGCGGAGTGGATGGAACATCGGTTCGGAGGCAAGCCGTTCTGGGCTTCCGGAAAAGAGGAGGCCATCGCGACGGATGGCAAACGCCGGGTCACTAAAAGGCCCCAGGGAGGCCGAAAATGAGACATGCGCTCTGGTGGACGATTCTGATCGCCATGTGGTCGATCCAGGGACGGGCATGGGCGGAAGAGTGCCTCTCCTGCCATCGCCAGCGGGACCCACTGCTGACCGCTGCCTGGGAAAAAAGCCGCCACGCCAGGGCCGAACTCCCCTGCGAAAGCTGTCACGGCACCGCGCACGACGGTGGCATGGCCGCCCGCGCCCGCCGCGACCAGGCCTGCGTCAGCGCCTGCCATGCACAGGAGCACGGCAGTCACGCCTTGTCCAAGCACGGGGTGATCGCCGTCCTGGAAGGGGAACGCATGGATTTCAACCTCCCCTTGAAGGAGGGCAACCAGCGCGCCCCGACCTGCGCCTACTGCCACATGCACGACAACGCCCACGACATGACGAGCGTCGCCCGCGACCGCCCCTGCCGGGATTGCCACTCCCCCCGCTTCGTGGAGACCTGGTTTGCCAGCGGCGACAACATGGTGGAGATCGGACGCATGAAGCTGCGCGAGGCCGAAGCCGTGGCCGCCGGATCCGCTGACCCGGAAGTGGGCAGGCTCCTGCACGGGATGCGGGATCTCCATCTGCGCAACGTCCGCCTGGGGGTGGGCCATGCCTCCCCGGACGACCAGTGGTGGCATGGCCATCCGGCTTTGGATGGAGATCTGCTGCGCATCAAGTCGCTGGTGGGCGAACGGATGACGCGCTGACCAACCCAATCCAACCGCCTTGCGCGCCACCCCATATGGCACATCAGTAGTACTCCCGGATATACCCATACGCCCTGTCGAACAACTCCTGCTCCTTGTGGAGTTTGTATTTTAGTGCCTGGCAGAAAAAGCCGATTTTTTTGACATCACCCATCCTCAAACACGCTCTTGGGTGCAAAATTAAGACAAATTGAGTCAGAATAATCAGCCAAAATACAACAATTC
>PDZX01000043.1 GCA_002753185.1 Magnetococcales bacterium WMHbin3 | reverse complement strand
GAGTTTGCTAATATTCAGTTGACTCGGGACAGTTTTCATGGCGAATGGAACTATGTGATCTCGCCATACGACGCATCAAAGAAGTCCATGTAATTTTTTAACGGCTCCTTATCCCACGATGGATTTTGCATGAGCGGACAACTCCCCGCAGATCCGTTGCACCACATCGGACCAATCCCCTGGGCGGGTCTGGCGGAAGAGGCGCATGACCCCCGGATACCAGGGGGAGTCGTTGCGCTCGCGCTGCCAGCGCCAGTCGCACGGGTGGGCGGCCAGCATCACCCAGCACGGCTTTTTCAAGGCCCCGGCCAGATGGGCGACCGCCGAATCGATGGTGATGACCAGATCCAATCCCGCCACCAGCGCCGCCGTGTCGGCGAAATCACGCAACATCTCCCCGGCATGCCATAATGGCTGACCAGCGGGGGGATGGCGTGCCTCCTCCTCGCCCGATCCTTTTTGCAGGCTGATGAACCTCACGCCGGGTATGGCCCACAAGGGGGCCAGCACGGAGATGCCGGGCAGGGAACGCCAGAAATCGTCCGCATGCCCCGCATCCCCCTTCCAGACCAGGCCCACCCGGAAACCGGGCAGCGTGTCGATCATGCGCTCCTCCGCAACCCCCAGATAGGGAAGGAAGGCGGGAATGTTGCTTTCGTTCGTGCCAAGGTAAATGGGAATGGAGAGCAAAAAACTCCAGAAGTCGTGCTCCGGCAGGGGTTGTGCCCGATCCTCGCTCAGGATCCGATCCACCCCGTCCAGGGTGACCAGGAGTGGCGCCAGCGGGGCACGGCACACCAGCGTGATCCTCGCGGCGCCCATCGCCTTCAGGAGCGGGACGAAGCGGCAGAACTGAATCTGGTCCCCCATCCCCTGTTCCGGGAGCAGCACGATCCGTTGCCCGGCCAGCGATTCGCCCCGCCACATGGGATAGGGCAGGTCTGGTGGAACGACCTTGCGTCCGATATGACCGGGATGAAAACGGGCCTCGTGCAGCGCCCACCCCTCCCGGAAGCAGCCCCTGGCCAGCAGCAGCAATGCCAGGTTCCATTGGGCGTTGGCATGATCGGGCTTCAGGGACAACACCTCCCGATAGGCCGTTTCCGCCTCCTGGAAACGATTTTCGCCCTGCAACAACAGCCCCAGATTGTAGCGGACATCCACATGCGCGGGATGATGGCGGGCGGTCTCGCGGAAAAGCGCCTCGGCATCCCTCCTTGCCCCGCGCGCAAGCAACACGATCCCCAGATTGCTGGCGGCGTTGGCATGTTCCGGCCAAAGCAGCGTGGCGCGTCGAAACCAGCCTTCCGCCTCGACGGGCTGTTGCCGCGCAAGATGGATCATTCCGGAATGATTCGCCACCTCGGCCTCCATCGCCCGCTGCACCCGTTGCAACACCTCGCCCCAGTCGCCGGGCCGGCGTTGCCGGAACAGCCGCATCCCCACCGGATACCACAACGCGTCGTCACGGTCGTGCATCCAGCGCCAGTCCGGGTCCGTGGTCGGCAACAACACCCAGCACGCCTTGCCCATCGCCCCCGCCACATGCGCCAGGGCGGTATCGACGGTGATGATCAGCTCCAGTTGCCCGACGATGGCGGCGGTGTCCGCGCAATCCCGGATGGCGTCCCCCAGGTGGAGCAAGGGTTGCGTTTCCGGAGGCTGGCGGGCCTCCTGCGCCCCGTCGCCCATTTGCAGGGAAAAGAAGGTCACCCCCGGCACTTCCCACAGCAAGGCCAGCGTCGTCAATCCGGGCAGGGAGCGGTTGCGGTCGTTCCGGTGCGCCGGACTGCCCCGCCAGGCCAACCCCACCCGCAACCCCGCCACCGCGAGTTGGGGTTGCCAGATGGCCAGCCGTTCGGGCAACGCCCGCACATAGGGGATGGCAACGGGAATGGTGGCCAGGGTCGTCCCCAGCCGGCCCGGCAAAGAGAGCAGAGGGATCCGATAGTCATGGACAGGGGCGTTCCAGGGCGCATCGCCCACCCCCACCACCCGATCCACCCCCTCCAGGGTCGCCAGCAACGGCGCCAGCGGCAACCGGCACACCAGGGTGATCCATCCCGCACCCGCAGCGGCCTTCAGCAGGGGCAGATAACGGCTGAACTGAATCTGGTCGCCGATCCCCTGTTCCCCGATCACCAGCAGGGAGCGACCGCGCAAATCCTCGCCGTTCCAGAGCGGAAAGGGCGGATCGAGCGGCGCGGCAGCCCGTTCGCTCCAGCGGGGGTGCAGGCGGGCCTCGTAATCGCGCCACCCTTCCGCGTAGTGGCCCAGGGAGAGCGCCAGCAGGCCCAGTTGCCAGCGCGCGTCGGCGTGTTCCGGATCCTTGGCCAGGATCGCGCGCCAGCAGGCCGCAGCCTCGGCGTGCCGTCGTTGTCCCGCCAGCAGGATCCCCAGATGCAGCCTGACCTCCTGCGTATCCGGCCGCAGCGTCAACGCCTGTCGATACGCCGCTTCCGCCGCATCGGGCCGGCCCAGTTCGCTTAAAACCACCCCCAGGTTGTGACAGGCCACGGCATGGCCGGGATCGTGACGCAGGGCCTGCCGATAGGCCTGCTCGGCCTCGGCGAAGCGGTTTTGTTCCAGGAAGAGATTGCCCAGATTGTTGTGGGCGTCGGCATCGGCTGGGGCGATGCGCAGAATTTGCCGGAAGGTGGCCTCGGCTGCCTGCCAATTTTGCCCCTGGGCCAACCGGATTCCCTGTTGGTTGAGGGCGGACAGGCGATCCGCCGCCCGTGTCGGCCCGTGGGGCATGGATCAGGCTTGCCTTTTGCGGCGATAGAAGTCCAGGACCGCGTGAATGGTGACGAAACCGCGCAGCACCCCCTGGTTGCTCACCACGGGCAGGGCGTGCAGCCTGTATTCATCCATGATGTTGGCCGCCTTGACGATTGAACTGTCCAGGGTGACGGCATGCACCTTTTGCGTCTGGTTGAGCTTGCCGATGGGGATGTTGCACAGGGCCTTGTCGCGGGCGTTCATGGCACGGGTGCCGTAAAACGGCCCCATGATCTGCCGCAGATCGCTTTGCGAAACCACACGGATCAGCTTGCCGCCGCGCTCGACGCCCATGTAGCGGTAGCCGTCCTGGCGCATGGCGTTGATGGCGATCAGCACCCGTTCGTCCTCCTTGAGGGTGAACGGGTTCGGGATCATGATCGCCTGCACGCTGCCGGCCTCGTCCGGCATGGGGAGCGAATCCTTGGCGTACTGGAAGATCGGCAGTGAGCCTGTCAGGGAGGCGGTCGCGACCTTGGCGGGTTTTTCCGGTTCGCTGGGCGCGGGCGTGGCCTTTGGTGCCGGAGGCGGCGGAGGCGGCGGAGGCGGCGGTGGAGGCGGCGGTGGAGGAGGCGGCGGTGGAGGAGGGGGTGGGGCCGCCTGTTGCCTGGCCTTCTCTTCCTCTTCCGGGCTGCCAGGAATTTTGACGCCCAGCAAGGTCTCCGCGAATCCCTTCGACAGCAACCAACTGGCGATTTGTGCAGGAAAATCGGCAACCTGAATCTGGACGCCGACGCTCAGATAGGTGAGGTCGTCCGACAGGGTCGTCGGAAAGTCGCCATAGGGGACGTAGGTGGTCTCCTTGAGGAACAGGTGGCCGCCATTCTTGAGCTTTTTTTCCACGAGATCATTCAGGGCGCCCACCACCTGATTTGATACCTCTTGGAAGCCCTCCTGGATCTCTTCGTTGTATTCCCGGTTTTTGACCTGGCTTTGAATGACCGATGCCCCCATCATCATCATGAGGCCGGTCAGGGCGATGGAGGTGGCGATGTCGATGATCAGATGCACGTCACCGGTGTGCAGGCCGTCCTCGAGGACGTAGGCCACGCTGCGATCGGCTTCGAACAAGGCTTCCAGGTCGTCATGGCCCCGGCAGAGTTCGATGCCTTGCAGGGTGCACACCACGGGGGCTGCGGTCAGGGTGTTCAGGTCGTTGCCCAGCTTGGTGAAATAGCTCAAGAAAAATGGGCGAGCCTTTTTGACGATTTCTGGAGGTGTTTCCATTCGGTGTTTCGTCCCGCTCTCAATGAAATCCGCAGACTGGGTTTGATCCGAGGATCTGGCGAGATCATTTTAGCAAAAATGATGCCGGTCGGCAGGGCGAAATTCAGGGCAAAAAAAATCCGTGGCCTGCCATCTGTCACTGGCATGCCACGGAGGTGTCGGAAGAGACGATGAAAACGGGTCAGCCGAGAAAACGCTGCAGGCTTTCTTGGAGGGTTTCCGGCGTGAAGGGCTTTTTGATGTGGCCGTTGGCCCCGGCTTCCATGGCGGCGGACACTTTGCTCTCACCGCCCTCGGTGGTGACCATCACGATGGGGATGTTCTTGATTTGCGGGATATTGCCTCGCACTTCCCTGACGAACTGCAAACCATCCATCACCGGCATGTTCCAGTCGGAAAGGATAAGTTTGAAATTGCTGTCCGTCTTGAGCAGATTCATGGCTTCCTGTCCGTCGCCGGCTTCCAGGATGTCGGTAATTTTGAATCCGGCCTGACGCAGGCCACGAGCTACGATTTTCCGCATGACGCTCGAGTCGTCAACGATCAAAACACGCATGATTCATCTCCCTCTATAGAGTTTCGTCAGGCTGGTTGGGCGCCAGTAGGATGGCATTGATTCGGTAAAAGCCCATTCTTGCAAAATTGGTGCAGGGTTTCAAGTCAAAAAAATAACATTTTCGTATTCGGCTCCGTGCTGGCCATCGGCAGGGTGTGCCGGCTGGCGGCATTGTTGGCGGAAATTACAGGCTGGAGTAGATCCGCAACCCGCCCTCTTCCATCTGGAAGGTGAAGATGTGGGTGGCGTGGTTGGTTTTCCACTGGGAGACGAACTCCTTGCCGACAATGGCAATGGGCGGCGAGAGATCGACACCGCCGATCTGCGCCTTGGTTTTCATGCCGCCGCACACCATGTTGGCCAATTCGGCGGCGCCGTCGAGCAGGTCTTCCTGGGAGAGTTCCTCCGGGGGAAGGCCCACGATCTTGGAGACGACGACGCGCAGCATTTCCTGGTCGCAGGTCACTCCCACCATGCCTTGCATGTGTCCGGAGAGCCGCACCAGGCCCACCACCTCGGCGCTGATGGTAAAGGAGTTGGCGGACTCGCGCCCGGCGAAGACGACCTCCGTCATGGCCATGGAGTTCATCATTTCCGTGACGGCCTGACGCAGTCCCGCCAGGAGCTTTTCGATCAGTTCGGGGGAGCTGGATTGGGACATGCTGGTCTCTTTCGTAGGGGTTACAGGCCACCCATGCCCAGGGCTTCCATGATGCGTGCTGCCATCTCTTCCTGGGTGAAGGGTTTGGTCTGATAATGAATGGCTCCTGCCTGAATGGCCTTGATGATGTAATCCTTTTCCCCTTCCGTGGTGACCATCATGACCGGGATGTGCGTCCAACGCGGGTCGGCCTTGACATGTTTGAGCACTTCGAGGCCATTCATGCCGGGCATGTTCCAGTCCAGAAGGATCAGGGCCACTTCGTCGCCGTGCTGTTCCAGCACCCGGATGCCCGCGTCCCCGTTTTCGGCCTCCAGGACTTCGAACCCGACCATGGCGCCAATGCCGCTGATCACGCGGCGTATGGTTCTGGAATCATCAATGGTGAGTAGTTTCATCGAATCGCACCTTTGCTCTATATGGGACGATAAAGAGCAGCGCCACCCATCATGACCTGCTGAAAGGCAGTGGTATAGCCTCGTGGGGATTCGGAAGCCCCAATTGCCAGGATACCATCTTTATTTAAACTGTCACGAATTTTTGTATAAATCTGTCGTTTCAATTCGTCGGAGAAATAGATCAGGACATTGCGGCACAGCAGGAAGTCGAATTTGCCGTGTTCCGTGAAGGGTGACTTGAGATTGAATTGCTGGAATTTCACCAGGCCGCGTATATCCGGGATCAGTTCGTATACCATTCCGTTCTTTTTGAAGTAGCGTTCCAGGAATTCGGGCCGCATGCCGCGCGAAATGGCCAATTGGCTGTACCGTCCGGACGATGCCAGGACGATGGCGGACGGGGAGAGGTCGGTGGCCAGGATGGAGAATTTCGACAAGGGGGGCGGAGAGCTGGTTTTGCTCAGGGTATCGAGGAGCAGCATGCCGATGGAGTATGGCTCCTGGCCGGTGGAGCAGGCCGCCGACCAGATGCGCACCTGGCTGGCGGTGCGCGCTTTGTTGATCAGTTCCGGCACGATATGGGAGGCCAGGGCGGTGGCGAAGGAGTCGTCCCGGAACCAGAGGGTCTCGTTGGTGGTCATGGCGTCGATGACCTTGGTACGCAACGGGCCGGGATCGTTTTGCAGTTTGGCGTGCAGATCTTTGAAGTTGTCGCAACCGCTTTGCACCATGATCACGGTCAGGCGATTTTCGATCAGGTACTCCTTGCCGGGATTGATCACGATGCCACTGTGTTCGTGGATGAAGTTGCGAATCAGGTCGAACTCTTCAGTGGAAATGGCCATGGTCAGCGCGCCACGGGGAGGTTGCACAGTTGCGTGATCCTGCCGCCAATGGCGTCCAGTGGCAGGGATTCATCGGATAAGCCTTTTTCTTCAACGGAACGGGGCATGCCATAAACCACGCACGATTGTTTATCCTGTGTAATGCACCAGGTCCTGCCGGCGCGCTTCAAGGCATCCACTCCATTGGTGCCATCCCTCCCCATGCCGGTCAGTATAACGCAGACGATGTTGCCTGTAAAGGAGGCAACCACCGACATGAAAAGAACATCCACCGCCGGTCGGCATTCGTTGACCTTGGGCCCGTCGTTAAGGATCAGTTTAAGGGTGCCGTTGCGATTTTGCAAGGTCATGTGTCGCCCCCCCTGGGCGATGGTGACGCTGCCCGGCAGCAGGGTCTGGTCGTCGCGGGCCTCCTTGACCACCAGTCCGGAGGTGCGGCTGAGCTGTTCCGCCAGGGAGGCGGTGAAGACCGGGGGCATGTGCTGCACGATCAGGGTGGGGACTTGCGGTTTTTCTCCCAGGTTGCCGAGTACCTTGGCCAGGGCCACCGGTCCGCCGGTGGAGGAACCGATCAGCAGCAGGTCGGGACGTGTCGGTTTGCGCGCGCTGCCTGGTTGTGGCGGAGCGGGCGTGACCTGCGTGACCTGGAGCGCCGGGGCGGGCTTCTCCACCTGGGGCGGGGGGGGCGCGAATGTGGGACGTGGTCCTGGCACGGTCTGCCCGAACGCGGGGCGTGCTGGCGATGGGGGGGAGGGGGGCGTGGTCGGCATGGCCGTGGCCTGCGCCGCCGCTGCGGGTCGGTTGTTGTCCGTCCCGCTCCCCTTGCCCGGATCCTGCATCAGCAGGGCGAGAATCGGCTCCAGTTCCTTGCGCAGGGCGCTCTTGGCCCGCTCAACGTTGGTCTCCAGGGGTTTGGTGACGAAATCCATGGCCCCGGCGTTGAGGCATTCCATGATGATGTTCGCGTTCGAGCGCGACAAGGCGCTCACCATCACCACCGTGATTTGCGGATAGCGTTTGCGGACCTCCTTGAGGGTGGCGAGGCCATCCATCACTGGCATCTCTACGTCCAGAAGAATGGCCTCCGGGCGTTCCCGGCTGTTCTGGGTGATCTGCTCGGTCAATTTGTCCAGGGCCATCCTGCCGTTGGAAAGCGTGGAGGTGACACAGATTCCGGGAATGCTTTCCGCAACCTTCTTCATGATCATTCGATAGGTGATGGTGTCATCCACCACCATGACGTTGAGTGAACCAGCCATGTCCCGGTTTCCGCCCTTCAGGTGCCTATTGTGTCCAGTGGTAGACCGCAATGGCCCGATTGCCACATCCTTGATAGGTCAACTCTTTGCACAAGGAACGCATCAGGGCGATCCCGCGTCCGCCATGTCCGGTATTGCCCACCAGGTGGGAATGGATGTGGGCGATATCGAAGCCAGGACCGCTATCCTCCATGAGGATGCGGATTTCGCCACCCGGTGCCCGCGCGTCGTTGGGCGCGGAGGGCAGCGGGGTGTGGCTCAACTGGATGCGGATGCTCCCTTTTTCCAGGGCGGCCAGCCGTTCCTCCCGTTGGGCATAGTAGCGGATGAATCCTTCCGGCGTCTTCTTGGTGCGGGTGTCGAGCCGCAGCAGTCCATGGTCCAGGGCATTGGAGAAGAGTTCCGCCAGGATGGTGTAGAGCCGCTCCCGGTGCCCTGCCGGGGCTTGCAGGGTCATGACCATGTTGAGGATCGTGGGCAGGGGATCCACCGCCTTGAGGGTGAGGGCGCTGAAGGTGAACGACGCTTCCCAGGGCGATGGCGTGATGGTGGCGCGCTGGCGACGCGCATCAACGCCGCGCGCCTCCTCTCCGGCCTGGGCGCAGACGATCTCCAACAGGCTGATGTCATCGGTCTGTTTGGCATCCCCGCGAAATCGTTTCAGATCGTCCAGGATGGCGGAAAACAGGGTTTCGGGCGCCTGCGCGCCGCTGAAATGCGATTCCAGGCGGTCGCTGCCGAACATCGCTCCATCGCGGTTGGTCGCCTCCGTGACCCCGTCCGAGTGCAAAAACACCCGAAAATCCGAACGCATCTCCAGAATTTCCACCTTCCGGTCCTCCCGTGTCAACTGGGTGACCCCAAGAGGCATGTGGTTGGAGGGAACGCGGTGAATGATGCGGCATGTGTTGTCGGTGATCAGGACATCCGGCAACCCGCCGTTCCAGATGTTGAGGCTCTTCTGTCGGGGATCCACCTCGATCAGGCAGGCCGCCAGAAACATCCGCGTGGGCATGATGGCCAACAGTTTGGCATTCATGGCCTCCACCATGTCGCCGATGGAGAACCCTTGCGCGGTCATCTCGTAGAAGATGTCCGACACCGGCATGGCGCCCACCGCCGCAGAGAGTCCATGACCGGTGAAATCCCCCAACAGGATGTTCAGGCCGCCTACCGGATTGTAGCTGGCCACCAGCAGGTCGCCGTTGAACAGCGACATCGGCGAGGTCCAGTGATTGAGGCAGGGCGCATCCAGAAGATTGCCCACCTTCACGATGTGGGCGAACAGATGGTTGCCGATCTCCAGTTCCTGGTGGATCCGTTCCTGATGCTGTTCCAGTTCCTCCTTTTGTTCCCGCAACCTGGCATGGAGCCGGCTGATCCGTTCCATGGCGCTGATTTTGGCCTGCAGGATGGGACGGTTGAACGGCTTGGTCAGAAAATCGTCCCCTCCTGCCTCGATGCACTGCACCAGTCCCTCTTCGTCGGTCACCGCCGTGAGAAAGATGATCGGCGTGAATCGGGAGCGGCTCAGCCGTTTGATCTCCATGGCCGCTTCGTAGCCGTTCATTTTCGGCATGCGGATATCCATCAGGACCATGTCCGGCTGATGTTCGATGAACCGTTCGACCCCCTCCACCCCATTGCTGGCGGTGACCACAGGGTGGCCCTCCTTGCCCAGCAAACGTTGCAGAATGGTGCGGTTGATGGGGTCGTCGTCGACGAGCAGTATCTTCATCCGGCGGCGCTTCGTGTACGCGAGTTGGTTGCTCCTTATGCGATTTTGAAGAGTCTCTGGAAGTTGGCGGTCTCCAGGATCTTGCGGATTTCCGGCCGGGTGTTGATGATCTCGATGTCCGATTCGTTGGCGCCGGCCTCTTCGCGCAGCAGCAGCAGCATGCCCAGGGCCGAGGAGTCGATGTACTCCGTGCCGGACAGATCGATCACGAAACGGCGTCCCTGATTCTCGTCCCCGGCATCGCTCTGATAGGCGGCCCGAAACTGGGAGTGCATCTCGAAGTTGAAGCGCCCTTTCACGCTGATGACGGTCTCATTGTCGTTGCGAGTCACGTTGATGGTTCCGGACATCTTTTTCTCCTCTTGTTCACATGGTGTGTTTTGTGTTGATTTTTATAAAAAACTTTTAATCGGCGTGCCCTTAGAACAGTTCGATGTCCCCCTCGTCCATGCTGGTCTGCTGGACCGCCTGACGATCCGCGATGTTGAAGCGCTCCTGCTGCTCCTCCAGCGCCCCTTGCAAGGCGACCGCGAGTGATTCGTGCGCGAGCAGTTCCGGCGGCAGGAGCGAGCCGAACTGCTCCAGCACCGTGAATTTGCGTTCCATGCTATGGGTCAACTGGGTCACCATGTCCTCGAACTGCAAGGACATCACCGCGATTCCCACCCGCATTGCGATATCCCCGGCGATCACCGAGACCTTTTGAATGGTCTCGGTGGTGAACTGATCGATGGCGTTGACCTCTCCCATCATGTAATCGACCCGCCCCTTGGATTCGATGGCGAAGCTCATGTCCTTGGAGGCCATGATTTCGATGATCTCCTTGGTGGCCAGGATGTTCTCCTTGGCCTGATCGACCACCTCGCTGATCCTGTCGCTGAACTCATGGGAGTTGCGCGCCAGTTTGCGCACCTCGTCCGCCACCACGGAAAAGGCGCGTCCGGCCTGGCCCGCGCGGGCCGCCACGATGCGCGCGTTCAGGGACAAGACATTGGTCTGCTCCGCGATGCCGTTGATATCCTTGATGATCGTCACGACCTCCTGCATCTGCGACGAGAGGGCGTCCACCCGATGGACCATCTCCATGCTCTGCCTGCTGACCAGGATGATATGGTCCACGAAGGTGCGCAGGATCTTGTCCGTCTCCGTGACGAACTTGCGGATGTTGACCCCATCGCCTTCTTGTCCCGCCTCCTGATCCATGGAGTGGGTGAGCTTGGAAACCAGTTGGTACTGGGCATCGGATTGATCCCGCAAGCCATTGAAACTGTCCGTCAGCTTGACGATGGCGTCCTGCACCAGGGCGCGGATCTGTTGCATCTCATGGCGAACGCTACTGACTTCCCGCGCCATTTCCTCTCTGATTTCCTGGAGGATCTGTGCATTGCGATTGGTCATTACCGGTTCAACTTGATGCCTGGCTGTTCAGTCCAAGGACCGTGGCCACGTCCAGGATAATCAGCAGGTTGCGTTCGAACTCCACTACGCCATGAATGAAGTCCGCAGAGATGCCCGTCAGGTTGGCCGGCGGGGGGAGGATGTTGTCGTCCACGATGTCGCGCACGTCCCCGAGCTGGTCCACGGCCAACCCCACCGGATCTTCCCAGGGACATTTGGTCAGGGCAAGCTCCTGGTCGATTTTGAGCACTTCGTCCCTGGTTTTCATGATGACGTTGTAATGCTTGGTTTTCGGTTCGCCCGACTCCTGCCTGGACCAGCCGAGACGGGTCTTCAGGTCGAAGAGGGTGATGACCCGGCCGCGAATGTTCAACATGCCGCGGATATAGTTCGGAGAACCGGGCACCGGCGTACACTCCATGGAGCGGTTGATCTCTCGCACCAAGCGGATGTTGATGCCCAGGTAGAGTTCTCCCAAAGTGAATGTGCTGACGAGCATGGTGTTTGTGTCTCCGTTTGCAATCAGGTCAATGGTGTCTCATGCCGGCGACCGGGTCAAGAGGCACGCGCGTCAGCGGTGACGCAAGGTGGAGACCACCTTGAGCAACCGGTTCTTGTCGATGTTCGGGACGCAACTGACGAAGCCGGTGCGCAGGCACCGGTCCTCCAGCTCCGAGGAGATGGAGGAGGTGGTGGCGATCATCGGCAGGTCCGCGTGCCGGGTGCCGTTCAGTTCGTTGGCCAGTTCGAAGCCATCCATCACCGGCATGTTGAGGTCGGTCACCAGCAGGTCGTAATTGCCCAGGTTCAACTTCTGGATGGCGGCCTGGCCGTCTTCGGCCTGATCCACCGAGAACCCCACCGAAGAGAGGTAGTTGCTGGTCAGCACCCGCAGGAACGGGGTGTCGTCCACCACCAGCACCCGGAAGCCACCCCCTTCCACGCTGGGCGGCGGTGCGGGCGGGCGGATGCCGGCCATTTCGAACACGGCGTTGACATCCGGAAAGAGCACCACGCGGTCGTCGATCTGGGCCGACCCGAACAGACCGGGGGCCTGAATGGCCCGGCAGTCCAGGTCGATGTTGGTTTCCCGCGTGTCGATGATGCGCGAGAAGATGAGTCCCGCCTGCAGGTCCGGGATGTTGGGCACCACCATGCAGAGATTGCCATCCTCCTCCTCGTCGGAATCGGCGTTGCTGCGGGAGAGTCCCATCCCTTCCAGCCCCATCACCATGTCGGGGTAGATGGCCCGGAAGGTTTTGCCGTCGTAACGGACATACGGCAGACCGCCGATGGTGTCCAGGAGAACCGGGGAGATTTTCTCCACGCGGCGGACCATGCTGTGGACGATGCCCATGATGAGTCCGGTGCCGGTTTCCAGCAGGATGATGTTCTGTTTTTCCCGCAGGGCGGCGCGTCGTTCCTCGTCCAGGTCCATGCGGGTGGCCCTTTCCACGTTGCTGAAGTTGATCTTGGCCTGTTCCATGAGACCGGCGTAGTCGATGATGAGCGAGACGCTGCCATCGCCCAGGATGGTGGTGGCGGAAAAGCAGGGGTTGTCCTTGAAGAAGGCGGGCAGGGGTTTCACCACGATCTCCTCGCTGTCCAGCACCTCGTCCACCACCATGCCGAACTCGTTGCCGCCGACGTTCAGGACCATGACGTAGGCCACCAGATTGTTGGGATCGCGCCGGTCGCCGTTTGGCCCGTCGCGGCGCTCCTCTTTGATGGCGTTGGCGCTCTTCACGCCGGCTTTCGGATTGGCGGTGGAGAAGGCGGCCTCCTGCGCCTTCTTTTGGGTGGCGCGCCGGTCGGAGAGGCGTTCCCGCCGTTCCGGGTCGCTGCTGTTGGGGGGCCAGTTCCTGGGGATGTCCAGCACGTCGGCCAGATCCACCAGCGGCAGCAGCATGTTGCGCAGCCGCAGGACCGGCGCGTTGCCCACGATTTCGATCTGCTGGGCGCGATCCGACTCGGCCACGCGCACGATCTCCACCAGGCCGATTTCGGGAATGGCGAAGCGCTGGCGGCCCGCCGAGACGATCATGGCCGGGATGATGGCCAGGGTCAGGGGGAGCTTCAGGGTGATGGTGGTCCCCTTGCCCACCTTGGATTGAATCTGCACCGTGCCGCCGAGTTTTTCGATGTTGGTGCGCACCACGTCCATGCCCACACCGCGACCGGAGACGTCCGAGACCTTTTTGGCCATGGAGAACCCCGGTGCGAAGATCAGATCCAGGGCGTCCTCCTCGCTCATGGTGTCGGCCTGGCGTTCGGTGATCAGGCCGCGTTCCAGGGCCTTGGCCTTGACCCGTTCGGCGTCGATGCCGGCGCCGTCGTCGGAGAGGGCGATGTTGACCAGGCCGTTTTCGTGATAGGCGGCCAGTTCCACCTGACCCGCCTCCGGCTTGTGCATGGCCAGGCGGTCCTGCGGGAGTTCGATGGCATGGTCGGCCACGTTGCGGATCATGTGGGTCAGGGGATCGGAGAGGTGCTCGATCACCGATTTGTCCAGGTCCACGTCGCCGCCGCGCAGTTCCAGATCGATCTTTTTGCCCAGTTTATGGGCCAGGTCGCGCACGATGCGGGGGAACTTGTTGAAGACCACCGAAACCGGCTGCATGCGCGCCTGCATCACCCGTTCCTGGATCCGGCTGGTGATGGAGTCGAGGTTTTGCACCAGCGGCCCGAAGTGGGGGAATTTCGCCTGCACCTCCACGGCGGCGCGCGACAACTGGTTGCGCGCCAGCACCAGTTCGCCGGCGTTGTTGATCAGTTCGTCCAGCAGGGAGACGCTGACGCGCAACGTCTCTTCCACCATGGGATTGGAGCTTTTGCCCGTGCTGCTCTCCACGCGGGTGGTGGAGCTTTTCTTGGGCAGCGGGGCCTGTCTGGGTTTGCGCAGGCGCGGGACATACGGCGCTTCCTCCGGGGGTTGGTTCTCGTCTTCGTCGTCGGCTGGGGGCGCGCGCGGGGTCGGTTTCCTGGCTGCGGGCGCGGCGGCGGTCGCTGGCGCCGGCGCCGTCGCGGGCATGGCGGGGGTCGGCAGCTTTTCGAGCAGCGAGGCGTCGAGTTGCAGCAGGGACAACAGCAGATCCTCCTCCAGCACCGTGGAGATGAGGGTGTACACCGTGGTGTCGCTCAGCGCTTCCAACTCCTTGTTGGAGTCGAAGGAGGGCTGGGTGGCGACGATGGCCCCGACCGATTCCATCAGCGCCTTGATCGTGTTGTACTGGGTGACCTTGTCTTCCTTGCCTGCGGGCAGGCTGTTGGTGACTACGTAGAAGCGGCGACCGTGGGTGATGGCGTCGGTCACGTCCGCCAGATGGTTCTCGAGGTTGAAGGAGTGTCCACCGGCCGGCGCGGCGCTTTTTGGGGGGGTCGGCGGCAGGGCGGTGGCGGTCAGGACGACCCCTTTCGGGCCGTTGTCGGCCGCCGGTTTTTCGGCGGGTTTTTCTTCGGGCGCGGCGGGTTTCGGGAGTTCCTTGGGCGGGGAGATGGCCATGCCGGCCCCCTCCAGGATGGCCTGGATGGTGGCGATCTGCTCGCTGGCGTCCACGGCATCGCTGCCGGTCACGTCATGGATCATGGTTTGCAGCTTGTCCAGACCCGACAGCAGGCTGTCGGTGACGGCGGGGGTCACCGACATGGACTTTTCCCGGACTTTGCCCAGGAGGTTTTCCATGGTGTGGCTCAGCTTGGTGATGCTGGACAGGCCGAAGAATCCGGCCGAGCCTTTGATCGAGTGGACGCCACGGAAGAGCCGGTTGATGATTTCCGGGTCGGTGTTGTCCCCTTGTTCCTCCAGCGTCAGGAGGTCGGGTTCGATGGTCTCCAGGTGTTCCGTGGCTTCCTGCACGAACATGCCCAACAGTTCATCATCTTCCTCGGACATATGGAAATTTCCCCCAGCGCCGCGTGGCGTTTCTTGTTACGGTTGTTACGGTTTGTGACTTTCATTCGATTGCGATTCATTCTACTGACAATGTAAGCGAAAAGCAAGGCACGCCGCCGTCAATTCCCTGCCATGGATGCAATTTCCCGTCAGGGAGCCATAAAAATGCAGAGAGCTGAAAATTTTTATATCATTTTCGGAACGGTTCGGCTAGACTGAATCAGTTTCAGCGTATCATTCTGTCCGGCGCGCCTGTTACAAATTGTGACCGAGGCCGCCGGGAGGCGTGTTCCGTGGGTCGATCCCATGCGGACTCCATTCTACAGACATTTGCTTTTCAAGTCTAACAGGGAGAGTTGAGATTATGAATAAATCAGTCGTTTCGGAGATCCTGCACGAGCCGGCGGTGGACAACAACGATACCCACCTCTGGATGGCGGTCATGGATCGGGCGGTACGGGATCTGGTGGCCCTGGAGCGCTACCGGCAGGATCCGGCGGTGATGGAGGATCCGGTGTTTCGCTACGACTATCGCACGTTGCGGAAATGGTTCCACTCCTCCTCCATGGAGCCTGGCTCCTTCAACTGGATCTGCTCCCTGGTGAACATCGATCCCAAGTGGGCGTTGAACCGGCTGGAAGAGCGGCTGAAGGTCTGTATCGGTCCCTCCTCGCGGCGCAACGCGGCCCAGATCAAACCCCAGCCGATCCTGCCGGTGGACGAGGACGACGAACTGTCTGGAGAGATCGCGGCGGCGGCCTGAACGGCTGCATTCTCGTGGCAGCGAAAGAACCGGGCGAGTTGCCCGGTTTTTTTTTCAACAAAGCACATGGAGAGAGTCTCATGACATCGCACACCTTGCCACCGGACTCCTGGACGCGGGGCGCGGCCTTTCTGGGCACCCGGCATCCCGTGCTCGGAGGGGCCATGTCGTGGCTGTCGGAGCGGCATCTGGTGGCCGCCATTTCCAATGCCGGGGGGTTCGGCGTCCTGGCCACCGGGAGCATGCCGGTGGCGTTGGCGCAGGAGGAGATCCGCGCCACCAGGGGGTTGACCGACCAGCCGTTCGGCATCAACCTGATCACCATGAATCCTGACCTGCCCGCCTATGTGGAGATGGTCATCGCGGAGCGGATGACCCATTGCGTCCTGGCGGGGGGCATTCCCCGCAACGAGACCATCGATGCCTTGCGGGCCGCCGGGATCCGGGTGATCCTGTTCGCCCCCTCGCTCGCCCTGGCGCGTCGTTTTATCCAGCGCGGCGCGGATGCCCTGATCATCGAGGGGCACGAGGCCGGGGGACATGTGGGGCCGGTTTCCACCACGGTGCTGGCGCAGGAGATCCTGCCCCATGTCCCGGAGGTGCCGGTCTTCGTGGCCGGGGGGATCGCCAACGGGGCGATGACCGCCGCCATGGCGCGACTGGGCGCGGCAGGGGTGCAGGTGGGGACCCGTTTCGTCTGCGCCACGGAGTGCATCGCCCACGACAATTTCAAGCAATGTTTCATCAAGGCGCAATCCAGGGATGCCCAGGTGACGGTGCAGTTCGATTCCGCCTTGCCGGTGATCCCGGTGCGCGCCCTGGTCAACAAGGGGACCGAGCGCTTCAACCAGTTGCAACTGGCGATGCTCGAAGAAGTGCGGGCGGGCCGCAAGGCGCGCGCGGATGCGCAACTGGATCTGGAACGGTTCTGGGCTGGCGCCCTGCGCCGCGCCGCCATCGATGGCGACGTGGAGTTCGGTTCGGTGATGGCCGGTCAGAGCGTGGGCATGGTGCGCTCCATTCAACCCGCCGCCGGGATCATCGCGGAACTGGTGGCCGGGGTGGGCGGGTGAATGAATTATCGCATTTCCAAGCATGCCAGCCAGGAGATGTGGCAGCGTGGGATCACGGAAGATCTTGTGCGAACGATCTTGCGAGAACCACATCAGGTCGTTGAGGAAAGAGAGTCTCTGGTTGCCTTCCAGTCGCGGATTCGCTTTGAAGAGGATCGATGGTTCTTGATCAGGGTGCTCGTGAATCCCCTGGTGGATCCGGTCGTGGTTGTTACGGTTTACCGAACCAGCAAGATTGCTAAATATTGGAAAAAAATATGAAAGTTACATATGACCTTGAGGTGGATGTCCTGAGGATCGTCTTTTCTGATACGCCTATTTATGAGAGTGATGAGGAGAAGGCGGGCGTGATCCTAGATTATGATCGGGCGGGGAATCTGGTTGGCATGGAGATTCTCGAAGCCAGTAGGCGCATGGATAATCCGCGCTCCGTGGAGTATGCCGTGGCCATGTGAATCACAGGTTATCCTCGTCCCCGGTCCAGGCATGCTCTTCGTCCAGAGGGGCCAGAATATCGCCGACGATGACGGAACCACGCAGCATGGACATGACGCTGTCGGTGGTGGGACCAGGACCCGCGCGACCACGCAAGGCCTCGAATCGGCTTGCCGGTTTGGCGGTATTTTCTGCAAGCGGCAAGGCGCTTTTCGGTTCCGGCGTCAAGCAGGCGAAGACTTGGCCTCGCGACATGAGCCGGATGATCTCCCCCTCTTCCACGCTTTTAAGATAGTCGGGCAGGTGGGCCTGAAATTCGGCGGTATCGATCTGTATCATTGCGGTCCCTTCCCAGGTGGATGTGGTGGATCCATTGGTTAAGATATCCCCATTTTTGCCGTGTGGGCAAGCCCCGGCAAAAACGGCGCCCGGCGGGAGGGAAGAAACTGCCTGCAGGGGGAGTAAGTTGCCGGGCCGGTTGCGGGCTTCATCGCAGCAAAATCCTTTTATTTCATAATGTTGATAACATGGCATGCCGGTTGATAAAGAGTGCTCTTGAAGGCGTTCCGACCGTATCCCAAGCCGATCCGCTCACGGAGTATGCTAATGACACCAGCAAAAATGTCCCTGTTCCAGTTGGAACCCCGCTCCGCCCCCGCCATGGAGAAACCGACCTCCGCCCAGGCCGTCCGGGAGGAGGCCGACCGTTTCCAGGAGGCCCTGCGCAAGGCCGAGGCGCGCAAGCCCGATGCCAGGCCGGAAACGGACAAGGTGGAGCCGCCGCGCGTGGATCGTAATCAGGATGCGCTGGAGGCCCATCTGCGGCAGCAACGGGATCTGCGCGAATTGCGCGCCGACCGTAAGGAAGGCCAGGAACAGGCCGTGCAACAGGCGCAAGAGTCGCAAGAGGCCGCCGATGACTCCGCCGAGGCGCGGGTCGAACAAGAGGTGGCCAAGGCCGACAAGGCCAGGGATCGTCGCAAAGGGCAGGATGGCCGGGAGGTCGTGGCGCACCCCTTGCTTGGGCATCCGCTGCCCCAGGCCACCATGCCCCAGCATCCGCCAGGTCTGGAAATCAGGTCGGCGGGAGGAGAACTCCCGCCCCCCCCGATGAGCGGGGTGGCCGGTCAGGCCGGGCAGGGAGCAGAAATCCGTCCCGTCCCGCCTGGCATGCCGGCGGGACAAAACGGAACCCCGTCCGCCCAGCCGTCGTTGGCGACCTTCGAGATGTCGGGCATCCGGGTGATGACCGCGCTGGCCGGGGGCGATGCCGTGCGTTCGCTCCATGCGCAAGGCGGCGAGGAGAAGAACGACTTCGCATCGCTTCTGCGTCTGGCCGGCAACCCGGTCTCCCGCGCCATGGACGACAAGCCGGAAGTCGCCCCGCGCGCCACCTTGCAGGCCAACGCCCCCCGGTTCGCCGAGGACCTCGCCGACGAGACCGGTCGGCTGCGGGTCATCTCCCGTCCCGGCGCCTCGGAGCAGGTGCGCATCACCCTCCATCCCCAGGAGTTGGGGAGCCTGGACATGCGTCTGGTGGTGGATGACCGGAATCTGGTACATCTGATGATCACCACCGATTCGGAGGCGGCGCGCGCTCTGTTGCGCGAACAGTTGCCCCAACTGCGCGAGGCCCTGGCCCGTCAGGACCTGGGCATGGGCGAGGTGACGGTGCATGTGGAGGATGGTCGCGGTGGTCAAACCGCGCCGGAGTGGGGCTTCCAGGGCGGGAATGCCGGTGACCGCCGGGAGTTCGTCCCCTGGCGCGGCGGCGGGGAGTCGGCTTGGACGCCTCTGACAGAGGCGGAGCCGACTCCCGCCGGGCAGCCCGCGCCCCGATCCGGCAACCTGGAGGGTGGCGGTTTGAGCCTCATCGTCTGATCCGGGCGGCAATTGTTGCCCTGGTGGCGGCACGGGGTGTCGGCCTTTGGCGGCAGGGTCGGGGATTGCGGGACGTGTTTTTTGAAAAAACTGATTTATCAGTGTGTTGTAAATCCGATGCGCGGTTGGCGCGAAACTTGATAGCCTTTGATGGCCGGTTGGGCGGTTGCGGCGGGATTTACGACTAGCAAGGGAGTGACAGAGGATGGGTACGACGTCTGGAATCTTTGGTGCGATCCCGCAGGTGGACGCCAGTGCGGGAAAATTCGTCAACACGACTCAGGACGCGGACAAGTTGCGCATGGACTTCCTGAAGCTGCTGACCGCGCAGTTGCAGTATCAGGACCCACTGGAACCGGAAAAGAACAGCGATTTCACCGCCCAGATGGCCCAGTTCAGCAGCCTCGGCGAACAGCAGAAGAGCAACGAATTGTTGACGAAACTGCTGACCACCCAGAATGTCAGTCAGATGAACAATGCCGTCTCTTATATCGGCAAGGTGGCGGTGGTTGCGGGCAACAACGTGGTCATGACCGGCGGCAAGGGGAATGTCCGCTTCGACATGCCGGCGGCGGGCGGGGCGACCATCAATCTCTTCGACCAGAGCGGACGGCTGGTTCAGTCGCTCACCGGTCAGGCGTTTTCTCAGGGGGAGCAATCCTACAGCATCAACGCCTCCGATCTTCCGGACGGCAATTATGCCTTTTCCGTCACCACGACGGACGCGGATGGCAATCAGGTTGCGGTACCCACCCTGGAGTCCGGGGTGGTAAAGGCGGTGGTCAATGGCACCGACGGGGTGACCATCGAGGTGAACGGCCGGCGTGTCAATCTGGCGGATGTGCGCCAGGTGGAACAGGCATCGGTGAATTAACTTAAGTTTTGTTGTCGTTCTTTGCCGACGGAGAGCATTATGTCCATTATGCAAGCGATGTTTGCGGGTTCCAGCGCCTTGATCAATTTTGGCGAGGCCATGACCGTGATCGGTAACAACCTGGCCAACGCCAATACCACGGCGTTCAAGGGGAGCACCTCCTCGTTCGAGGATGTGCTGATTCAGAGCGTGGGTTCGAGCCGCTCCGGGCAGGAGAACCAGGTCGGTACCGGCGTGGGGCTGGCGGCGGTGCAACAGAACATGGCCCAGGGAGGCTTCGTCTCCACGTCCAACGTCACCGATGTCTCCATCGACGGCAAGGGGTTCTTCATGGTGAAGGATCCCGGCCTCTCCTCGAAGCTGGATGTCTCCGGGCGGCCCATGGATACCTTCTATACCCGCGCCGGGTCGTTCAAGCGGGACCTCAAGGGGGATCTGATCAATCCGAGCGGCCAGGTGCTGCAAGGGTGGGAGCTGGACATCGACGGCTTGCAGGTTTCCGGTGGCACCAAGTCGATCAACCTCTCCAAGTTCACCAACACCGATCCCATGACCACCAGCAAGGCCGTGGTGGGGGTCAACCTGGACTCCAATACCGTGGCCAAGGCGGCGACCGTCGCCTACAGCCCCACCGATCCGTCCACGTATGACTTCTCCACCTCGCTGCGGGTCATCGACTCCAAGGGCAAGGGCCACAACGTGGAGATCCAGTTCCGCAAGCTGACCACCGCCGTGGCCGGGGACGACAATACCTGGGAGTGGCACGCGGTGACCGACGAGGCGGGCGACGGCACGTTGAAGGCCATCGACCAGACTGCGGCCAACGTCAAGGCCGCCCCCACCGGAGTCGGTTACACCGCCGGCATCCTGAAATTCAACACCATGGGCAAGCTCTACAGCGAAGGCTCGACCCCTTTGAAATTCAGTTATGCCGGGGCCGAACCTCAGGAGATTCTCTTCGATTTCGGTGACGCGCTCAACACCCTGGCCGACTCCACCAACGACTACTCCAAGAAGACCCTGGAGATGACCTATGGCGCCGGGACCGCGACCGCCGAGAGCGCCAACAACACCGGCGCCGCCGGCACCATCCAGATGTCCAGCGGCTTCGCCACCCTGCAGCTCTCCCAGAACGGTTACACCTCCGGCTTTCTGGACAAGCTCTCCGTGAACGCGGACGGCGAGATCGCCGGCAGCTACACCAACGGTCAGGTCAAGAAGCTCTTCCAGATCGCGCTGGTGGACTTCAACGACGAAGGCGCCCTGGAGCAGACCGGCTCCAATCTCTACAAGGAGACCGTCGCCTCCGGCCTGCCCCGCGTGGGCGTGCCGCAGAGCGGTCGGCTGGGGGGCATCGTCTCCAACTCTCTGGAGCAGTCCAACGTGGACATGTCGGCGGAATTCGTCCGCATGATCACCACCCAGCGCGGCTTTCAGGCCAACTCGCGCATCGTTTCCGTCTCCGACGGCATGCTCGAGGAGCTGATCTCCCTGAAACGTTGAAAATAGGTAGCCATTGGCCGTTGTGCAATGGCGGTGAATCCGGTTAAACTCGAACCGTCTGGGATCTCGATACAAGAGCGAAGAGGAAGGGCGCCATGGCTGAAGATGCGGATGAAGGTGGGGGTGGTGGTGGCGGTGGAGGGATGATGAAGATCATCCTTCCGGTGATCGCCTTGTTGCTGGGCGGTGGCGGTGGCTATTTCGTCGGTTCCTCCATGAGCGCCAAGCAAGGCGTCGAGGCCGAGAAACTGGAACCAACCGCCGAGCAGAAATCGAAAAAACCCGAGGAAATGGTGGGCGGCATGTTCAAGCTCGACCCGTTCGTGGTCAACCTGAACGAGCCGAAGGGCAACCGCTACCTCAAGACCACCATCCAGTTGGAGATGGATGACAGCAGCGCCAAGAAGGAAGGCAAGGAGGAAAAGAAGGCCGAGGGCGAAAAGGGCGCGGCCCTGGAAAAATCCCCCCTGGAACAGGAACTGGAACGGCGCAAGGCCCAGTTGCAGGACATCATCCTGGCCCTGCTGACCTCCAAGACCTCCAAGGAGTTGCAGGCCCTGGAAGGGAAGTTCCGCCTCCGGGAGGAACTGCTGGCCAGGATCAATGCGCTGCTGGTGAATGGCTCCATCACCCGGGTCTATTTTACCGAGTTCGTGATTCAATAACCGGGCGGTGGGCCTGACGGGAAACTCAAGATGACCCAGATTCTTTCCGCAGACGAAATTGACGCCTTGATGGCGGGGCTGGACGAAGGCTCACTCGACGTTGGCGGCGGCGGCGACGAGGAGTCCTCCGCCAAGGAAGAGAAGAAGGTCACCTCCTTCTTCTTCGGCCAGAAGACCGCCATCCGGGTCGGTGCGCTGCCCGGCCTGGACCTGATCAACGAACATCTGGCATCGCAACTCTCCTTCAAACTGACCCAGAAGGTGGGACGCGAGGTGCATGTCCAACCCAAGACCACCACCAACCAGATCTTCGGGCGTTTCCTGCACGGCCTGGATCCGCCGATTTTTATCAATATTTTAAGAGTGGAGCCATCCCAGTCCATGAGCCTGCTGGCCATCGACGGCGAGGTGATGTACCACATTCTGGAGGGATTCTTCGGCGGTTCCGGCGACTCCGAACGGCCGTTCCGCAACTTCTCCCCCTTCGAGATGAAGGTCATCGACCGCATCATGGACGTGACCAGGGAGCAGATCGAACTCTCCTGGAAAAAACTGGACAACTCGTTTAAACTGGTCCAGACCCGTTGGGAAAATCAGCCCCAGTTCGCTGCGGTGATGCCTCTGGACGAAACGGTGTTTCTCATCTCCTTCGCCATCGAGGTGGGTGACGCCGAGGGGACGTTGACCATCTGCTACCCCTCGGTCATCCTGGAGCTGTTCAAGCAGCAATTGAAGGTGGGATTCCAGCAGAAGGACCTCGTGGAAGGCTCTTCGGCCTGGATCGACTCCCTGTACCATCAACTGGGTCAGGTCACCCTGGCGGTGTCGCCGGTGGTCTCCAAGGAGCGCATGTCCGTCAAGGAAATGCTCGACCTGCACGTCGGCGACGTTTTGACCTTGAGCCATGACCTCTCCGAGGAGATGGAGGTGGAGGTGGAAGGCAAACCCAAATTCATGGGGATGGCGGGAGTCGTGGATGGCAAACGGGCAATACGCATCACGCGGGCATTGCCCATCGACAGGTGATTCGGGAGCGGATTGATGAGCGCAGATGACATGATGGGTGGCGGACCGGATGCCTTGCTGGATCCCGATGTCCTCCGCGAGTTGGAAATGGGGGGAGGAGGCGCCGCACCCAGACACGCGGGCGGCTCCGAGGGGATGCCCAAAAATATGGAACTCCTCATGGATGTCCCCCTGGAGATCTCGGTGCGACTGGGCCAGGTGCGGATGCAGATTCGCGATCTCCTGAAACTCAACAAGGGGTCGTTGATCGAACTGGAAAGAGAAGCCGACGAACCCCTGGAGATCCACGTCAACAACCGCCTGCTCGCCTACGGCGAGGTGGTGATGATCAAGGACAAACTGGGCGTGCGCATCACCGATATCGTCTCCCTGTCGGAACGGCTGGAGAGCCTGCGCCGATGAATCCCCCCCCCATCGATCTCGCGGGGGAGGTGACGCGCATCGTCGGTTATCTCCTGCTGGTGATCGTTCTGGCCACCCTGGCCACGCGACTGGGCCGCAAATACGCCCCGCGCATGGGTGGCGGCGGGCCGATCCGCGTCGAGGATGGCCGCAACTTCTCGCCAGGCGTGGGCGTGCGCCTGGTCCGGGTGGGTTCCAGGGCCTGGCTGCTCGGGGTCTCTCGCGACCGCGTGACCTTGCTGGCCGAAATGGCCCCGGAAGACCTGCCACCCCCCAAGGAGGAGGACGCATCGCGGTGAGGTTTCACAAGTCAAGGAGTTCGCTGGTCCTTTTGGCGGTGATCCTGTTCGGGGTCACCGCTTTTTGGCTTTGGTCGCCGCTGGCCGAGGCCGCCTCCATCGCCCTGCCGGGGGTGAAACTCTCCACCGGCGACGCCGCTGGCAAGGCCGATCCGGAACAGGTGGGCATCGGACTCCAGATCCTGGCGTTCATGACCCTCTTCTCCCTGGCCCCGGCCCTGCTGATCATGGTCACCTCCTTCACCAGGGTGATCGTGGTGATGTCCTTCGTCCGTCAGGCCATCGGCCTGCAGGGGCAGCCCCCCAACCAGGTATTGATTTCGCTGGCGCTCTTCATCACGTTTTTCGTCATGGGGCCGGTCTTCGACCGGGTCAACCAGGACGCCATCCAGCCGTATCTGGCCAAGACCATCGACGAGGGGACCGCCGTGGAACGGGCCGTGGCCCCGGTGCGCGCCTTCATGCTGCGCCAGACCCGCGCCAAGGACCTGGAGCTTTTCATGCGTCTGTCCGGCATCAATCAGGCCCCCAGCCCGGCGGATACCCCCCTGCGGCTGGTCGTGCCGGCCTTCATGATCTCGGAACTCAAAACTGCCTTCCAGATCGGCTTCATGATCTATCTGCCCTTCCTGATCATCGACATGGTGGTGGCCAGCGTGGTCATGTCCATGGGTATGATGATGCTGCCCCCCCTGGTGATCTCGATGCCGGTCAAGCTGATCCTGTTCGTGCTGGTGGATGGCTGGTCGCTGGTGGTCGGCTCGCTGGTGCAGTCCTTCAAATGAGCGCGCGTCACGACGATAGCGACTTGTTCGCCCTGCGTCGGGCCATTGACTCGATCGATGATCGGATCCATGATCTCCTCATGGAACGGACCGAAAAGGTCATGGAGGTGGGCCGTATCAAGGGGAGCGATCCCGACCGGGAGACGCCGTTCTACCGCCCGGAACGGGAGGCCGACATCCATCGGCGGCTGGAGGCGCGCCATCGCGGGCCGCTGCCCAAGGTGGCCCTGCACCGCATCTGGCGCGAGATCATCTCCGCCTCCTTGAGTCTGGAGAAAAAACTCTCCGTGGTCTATCTCGGATCGGAGGCGGCCTTTGCCCATCGCGCGGCCCTCAAGCAGTTCGGCTCCTCCTTCGCCCTGGTGCCTGCGGCGACCATCGACGAGCTGTTCCGCGAGGTGGAGGCGAAACGGGCCGATTACGGGGTGGCCCCGGTGGAAAACTCCAGCGAGGGGATGGTGACCCATACCCTGGACCGTTTCGTCGATTCCCCCCTGTCCATCTGCGGGGAGGTTTATCTCTCCACGACCCATGCGCTGCTCTCCATGGAGAGTGCCATGGAGCGGATTCACACGGTGTATGCCACCTCGTTGGCCGCCAGCCAGTGTGGGGCGTGGCTGGAGCGGCGCTTGCCCGCGATCCGGGTGCGGGGGGTGGAGAGCACCGCCGCCGCCGTCGGGATCGTCTGCCGGGAAGCGGGCAGCGCGGCCATCGCCAGCCCTGAACTCCCCGATGCCCAGGGACTCGTCGTTCTGGCGAAACACATCGAGGACCGGGCCGACGAGAACCGCTTCCTGGTGATCGGCCGGCAGGGTCCGGGTCGTTCCGGGCGGGACAAGACCAGTCTGCTCTTCTTTTTCCGGGATCAGCCCGGTTTCCTGTACCAGGTGCTGGGGATTTTCGCCCGGCGCGGCCTCAATCTGACCCGCATCGAATCCCGGCCCTCGCGCAAGCAGGCGTGGGAGTATCTCTTCTTTCTGGATCTGGCCGGGCACCGGGACGACCCGCCGGTGGCCGGGGCGCTGGAGGAACTGGCCGCCATGGTCGGCGTGACCGTGAAGGTGCTGGGTTCCTATCCTGAGTGTGCATTGTAATCATTTCACCATTTTAAAAAGACTCGACATGGCATTTTTTATTCGACGCATGACGATTATCGGGGTTGGCCTGATCGGCGGCTCCCTGGCGCGCGCCCTCAAGGAGCAAAATCTGGTGGGCGAGGTGGTGGGGGTCAACCGTTCGCGGGATTCCCTGACCAAGGCACTGGAATTGGGGGTGATCGACCACTGGACCACCTCGCCGGCCCAGGGGGTGCGGGGGGCGGAGTTCGTGCTGGTGGCCACCCCGGTGTTGACGATCCCGCGCATTGTGGGCGACATCGCCCCGGCGCTCCAGTCCGGGGCCGTGGTGACGGACGCCGGCAGCGTCAAGGGGGGCATGGTGCTGGCGTGCGAGGAGCTGATGCCGGAAGGGTGTCATTTCGTCGGGGGCCATCCCATCGCCGGGACCGAGCACTCCGGGGTGGAGTCGTCGTTCGCCACCCTGTACCATGGGAGCCGGACCATCCTCACCCCCACGCAGAGGACCTCCCCGGAGGCCCTGGATCTGGTGCGCCAGGTGTGGGAGGCGGTGGGTTCGCGGGTGGAGACCATGGATGCCCATCACCATGATCAGGTGTTGGCCGCCACCAGCCATCTGCCGCATCTGATCGCCTACAACGTGGTCAACACCCTCTCCGACCTGGAGGAGGAGCTGCTCGCCGAGGTGTTTCGTTACGCCGCCGGGGGGTTTCGGGATTTCACCCGCATCGCCTCCTCGGACCCGGCCATGTGGCGGGACATCTGCATCGCCAACCAGGAGGCGATCCTCGACACCCTGGCCCGTTTCCGCGCCTCTTTGGACATGCTGACCAAACGGGTGCGCGACGCCGACCGGGACGGACTCTACGGCGTCTTCGCCCGCTCGAAGCGAACCAGGGACCGGATCGTGACCCGCACAGGTGTTGAACGTTGAACAGGAATTCTCAACAACGGAGATTGTCTCCCATTTATTTGACAGAGGAGGAACAAACGGCATCAACCCGTGTTATCCTGCCACGGCCTCATCGCGGGCGAAGGATCGTCTTTGGGTGGTATGGGGGGAAATTCTCCCATCTGGACTGGTTGCTTCCCTTGCTTCCGACGTGTCATCATTATTGTGAGCCATTTTCCGGTTCCGGCGCGGTGTTGCTCAACCGGGATCCGTCGCCCGTGGAGACATACAATGACATCGATGGGGATGTGGCCAATTTTTTTCGTGTGTTGCGTGACCAGCATGAAGAGTTGATCCGGGCCATTGCCCTGACCCCTTTTTCCCGCGAAGAATTTTATCACGCTATTCATTCTGTAACGGAGGGGGTTGGTGCGGTGGAGAGAGCGCGACTTTTTTATGTCAGGGCGCGACAAACTCGGACCGGACTTGCGCAAACCGCTTCCCTGGGGCGTTGGGCCAACTGCAAGGATACCAGTCGGGGAGGAATGTCCGGTGTTGTGTCGCGTTGGTTGGGTGGCGTGGATGCCCTGGGTGCCATAGCGCAACGTCTGCTGCGGGTACAGATCGAGAACCGACCGGCTTTGGATGTCATTGATCTTTATGATAGTCACGACACCTTGTTTTATTGCGATCCTCCCTATTTGCATGCCACGCGCGGCGATGCCAAGGCATACGGTTTCGAGATGGACGAGGGACAGCACCTTGCATTGGCTGCGGTGTTGAATGGCTGTCGAGGCAAGGTGGCCATATCGGGTTACGAGCATCCCTTGATGGATGAATGGTTTCCCGTCGGCAAATGGTTCAAGACGGTGGGGAGAGACAAGACGATTCATTCGACCAAGGAGAAGCGTCAGGAGATTCTGTGGACCAATTATACACCCCAATCCCAGAAGGCGCTTTTTGACTGATGACGAGACGTCCGGATCTTGATGCCCTGTTGCAGGATGTCTACGACCGTGCTTTGGCAATGCGATCCGTCACTCTCCTGGCAGATGAGGACATGCGGGATCGGGTGGATCACGTGTCCCGCAATTTGTCGAACAGGGCATGTGTTCGTCTGTTGATGGCATGTCTATTGGGTAAACTGGAGAACTCATCGGTTGATCCGCGTAAACCCTATACCGAGATCGCCAGCGAGGATTGTTTTTCTGGTCGCATCCTCGATGAGCGCTATCTGTCGGCCTTCATCCATCGACATGATTTGCCTTGCAATCCGACCACAGCCTTTTTGACGCCGACATTGCGCAATATCAACCGTCCCTTGTTCGTGGACGTGGAATTGGTCGGTCGTCCGCGAGAACTGTATGTCAAGACCTTGCAATTGTTGGAGGATGTCGCGACCGGACACGTGGATGCGGACACATTGTTCGTGGAAGTGGTGCGGGTGTTGCTGCTGATACGAGATGAAAAAAAGGCGCGCATTGGGTCTCTCATGGAGGCTTTGAGGCGTTCCAAGGATGCGCTCCCATTGTCGTCGGAACAGATTGTGACGCTTATCCGTCAGCATTTGGCTTGCAGGGGAGCGAGTCGTCTTCCAGTACTGGTGATTGCCGCCGCCTATCATGCGGTTGGTGAGTTTATTGGTGAATTTTTATTGCCATTATTGTCTCATAACGCTGCTGATTTGCAAACCAAGTCAATCGGTGATCTTGAAATCCGGTTGCGTGCTGATGACGCTGTTGTTATGGCGTATGAGATGAAAATGAGAAAAGTCAGTAAAGAAGATGTTGATATCGCGGTTGCAAAAATAATTTGCAGTAATGGCATTGTGCAAAATTATATATTTATAACTAAAGACATTATAGATCCGGCCGTGACCAATTATGCGTCGCGGCTGTATGAGGAAATGGGAGGAGTGGAGATTGTCGTGCTTGACTGCATCGGTTTTCTGCGTCACTTTCTACATTTTTTCCACAGGTCGCGAGCCGTTTATCTGGATGCCTATCAGGATTTTGTCCTGGCGGAGCCCGACTCGGCGGTCGGCAGTGCCTTGAAAGAGGCATTCCTTGCCTTGCGGCAGGCTGCGGAGAGTGGGGATTGATGTTGGGAGGCTATTCAAAACAACGTGAACAAATCGGTCAAGGTTAGCCCAGCAGGGGCGACATGATAATTTTATTCATCATGAAATGCGCAACGGGATGGCAAATTACGATAATATTGTTTTGATAAAAAATAATTTTTGTTTATTTGATTGCGGCCAAAAATTTATTATTTCAAGTTGAGGCATCATGAGTCCTGATGGAGGACGGCAATGAGGCTGATCAGAAACATCGGCGCTGACCGGGTGGTCGATGAGTTGCGCAAGGTGCTCGTATCCGCATCGGGGCTCGATATCGCCACCCCCATGTTCTCCCTGTTCGCCTTTGCGGAACTCAGGGAGTTGTTGGAACGCCTTGGCCGCTGCCGGATGGCCCTTCCCAATGCCACCGGCATGGAACTGGGCCTGCTGGGTAGCGAGGCGGATCGGGCTTTGCGCAATCGTCTGCAAACCCACCTGCTGGCCCGCCAGTGCATGGCCTGGATCGGAAAAAAAGTGGACCTGCGCGTCTCCGGGAACCGGCTGGCCCAATCCGCCATGGTGATCCATCACCCGGAAGCCGCGCGGCAAAGAGGCATCACGGGAGAGTGTTTTTTAACCACTTATGGTATCGGTATAGCTTCTGAAAATCCCTTCAGTCTAGTCCAGTGCGCCGATGATCCGCAAGAAATCGCATTGCTGAGCACCTGGTTCCAATCCCTCTGGAACAGTCTGCCTGCCGCTCCCGGCGCCAGGGAGAGGTTGTTGTCCGACCTGCGGGAGCTTTGTGACCGCCAGGCTCCCGCCCTGATCTATCATGGGATTCTTTACCAGTTGTTCAGCACCTTGGGCGAGCAACTGGACGAGGAGCGCATCGTCAAGTCGGCAACCGGCATCCGCGACACGGTGGTTTGGAAGAAACTCTTCAAGTTCCAGAGGGATGGGGTGTTCGGGGCCATCGACAAGCTGGAGCGGTTCGGCGGGTGCATCATCGCCGACAGCGTCGGTCTCGGCAAGACCTTCGAGGCGCTGGCGGTGATCAAGTACTTCGAGTTGCGCAACGATCGGGTCCTGGTGCTCTGTCCGAAGCGGTTGCGGGACAACTGGACCCTCTACAAGGCCAACGACCAGCGCAACCTCCTTGCCCCCGACCGGCTCAACTACGATGTCCTCAATCACACCGACCTGTCCCGCGACGGCGGTCTCTCCGGGGAGATCGATCTGGCCCACGTCAACTGGGGCAACTACGATCTGCTGGTGATCGACGAGTCCCACAACTTTCGCAACAAGCCCACCCACAGGGAGCGGGAGAGCCGCTACCAGCGTCTCATGACCCGCATCATCAAGGCGGGGGTGCGCACGCGGGTATTGATGCTGTCCGCCTCGCCGGTGAACAACCGGCTGGCCGATCTGAAGAATCAGATCGCCTTCATCACCGAGGGCAACGACGCGGCCTTTCTGGATCAGGGCATTTTCAGCATCGAGGCCACCACCCGCATTGCCCAGGCCCAGTTCAACCGCTGGCTGGACCTGCCGGATGCCGCGCGCACCTCCGCCTCGTTGACCGAGTCTCTGGGGTTGGATTATTTCAAACTGCTGGACATGCTGACCATCGCCCGTTCCCGCAAGCATATCGAGAAGTATTACGGCACCGCCGAAACCGGAAGATTTCCCGAGCGTCTCAAGCCGGTCAATATCAAGACCGACGTGGACCTGAAGGGGGAGTTTCCGCCCATGGGGCACATCAACAATCAGATACGCAGCCTCAACCTGGCGGCCTTCACGCCGTTGCGCTACGTGCTGCCGGGCAAGCGGGCCGCCTATCACGAGAAATACGATACGCGGGTGCGTGACGGCGCGGCCACCTTCCGCCAATTGGACCGGGAAGAGAGCATGGTGCATCTGTTGCGGGTCAACCTGCTCAAGCGCATGGAAAGTTCGGTGCATGCCTTCGCCTTGACCTTGACAAGGCTGGTGAAGGACGTGGATGCCATGTTGGAGCGCCTGCAAAATTACGACGCCAGGCGCGCGGTGGAGGAGTTGGAGATCACCGACATCGAGGTGGACGACCCCACGTTCGAGACCCTGCTCATCGGACGCAAGGTGAAGGTGCTGCTCCAGGATGTGGATCACTGGCGCTGGAAGCAGGAACTGGAGGAGGATCGTCTCCAACTCGCACGACTCTACCACGAGGCCGAACGCATCACCCCGGCGCGGGATGCCAAGCTGGCCGCGCTCCGGGAGATGATCGCCGACAAGGTGGCTCAGCCGATCAATCCGGGCAATCGGCGGATATTGATCTTCACCGCCTTTGCCGATACGGCGATTTATCTTTACGAAGCCCTGGCGTCATGGGTGAAAAAGCAGTTCCGCATGGAGTGCGCCCTGGTCACCGGCTCGGCAGGCAACCGCTGCACGAATCGCCGGTTGGGAACCGATCTGGGGGCGATTCTGGCCGCCTTCTCGCCCCGTGCCAGGGAGCGTCCCGAGGCGCTGGCGCGGGAGGGGGAACTGGAACTGCTCATCGCCACCGACTGCATCTCCGAGGGCCAGAACCTCCAGGATTGCGACTGTCTGGTCAACTACGACATCCACTGGAACCCGGTGCGGATCATTCAGAGGTTCGGGCGTATCGACCGCATCGGTTCTCCCAATACCCGCATCCGGCTGGTCAACTTCTGGCCCAACATGGAGTTGGACGAGTACATCAACCTGGAGCAGCGGGTGAGTGGCCGCATGGTGTTGCTGGACATTTCCGCCACCGGCGAGGAGAACGTCATCGTCTTCCAGGCCGGGGATCAGATGAACGACCTGGAGTACCGGCGCAAGCAGTTGCTGCGGCTCCAGGAGGCGGTGATCGACATGGAGGAGGTGGAGGGGGGCATTTCCATCACCGATCTCACCCTCAACGATTTTCGGGTGGATCTGGCCGGGTTCATGCGGGAGCGTCCCGGTGTTCTGGAAAAACGGCATCCCGGCCTGTTCGCGGTGACCGTCGTTCGTGAAAATGGGGAGATTCCGCCTGGAGTCATCTTCTGTTTGCGGGCGGCGGATGCCGTTGCCCGTGGATCCGCCGGGGCGGATTATCCCCTTGCCCCGCATTATCTCGTGCATGTGGGGGAGGAGGGGGTGGTGCATCTCCCCTTCACCAGGGCCAAACAGGTGTTGGATCGTCTCAGGAAGGTGTGTCAGGGTCGTGACCTGCCAGATGCGGGCGCTTGCGACCGGTTCGACCGGGCGACTCGCGAGGGACGGGAGATGGAGGCGTACCGCAAGCTGTTGGCCAGGGCGGTCGGCTCGGTGGTGGGCAGGCAGGAGGAGCGCGCGGTGGCCAGTCTGTTCACGCCGGGCGGCACCCATGCCCTGCAAGGGGAGTTCGCCGGGATCGATGATTTCGAGGTGGTGGCGTGGCTGGTGCTGTTGCCGGAACGGGAACCCGGACCATGAGCGGAGCCGCCGTTCTGGATGCCCTCGCCATGCCGCCGGAAGTCCGGGTGGACCGGAAGGTGGCGAAGAAACTGTTGCTGGAGCAGGGTGCGTTCGCGAGCGCCGACCGGCGGATCATTCAGGACGGTTTGGAGGAGCTGAATTGGATCGCCGCCCTCAAGCCCGCGAACATCGGTGTGCCCGTCCTGCGGGACGCCACCCGCGACTATGGCGAAATTGTCGTGTTGACGATGCGCCCGCGACCGGCGGCCAAGGCGCGGTTGACGGAATTGATCCATCGGGCGATTCCCTACCCGGTTTTTCTTGTCACCAGTCAGGGGGAAGCGGTGGTGGTGACGCTGGCGCACAAGCGTTTTTCCCAGGGAGAGGCGGGCAAGGTGGTGCTGGATGGGGAGTTGGTCGGGGCCACTCTGCCGGCGGAGTCCGCATTGCAGGTGGATTTTCTTGCCTCTTTGGCGTTGAACATCCAGGCAGCGGGGAATCTGTACGGGCTTTATCAAGGTTGGGTGGAGCGCATCGAAGCCCTCGCCGTCGCTTGTCTCACCGGCCAATTCTTCCTCCCGGAGTCGCCGGAACGGGCGGTCGAGCGTCGGGCGGCACTGGATAAACACGCCCGGCTGGAGCGGGAGCTCGCCCGATTGCGGGTCCAGGCGGGCAAGGAGCGGCAGATCAACCGTCGGGTGGCATGGAATCTGGAGATCAAAACAGTGGAGAGGAGTCTGAAAGATGTTTATAATAGACTGTGAGCGGAGGATGCAATGCCAGTGATTTCGATGTGTGATGGTTAATGGTCATGTTGAACCCGAAAGTCGTTGCCGTGGAAGCGTGTGAACCGCCATCCCTGGTGTTGGCCTTTGCCAATGGCGAGCGTCGGCAATTTGATGTCTCGCCCTATCTGGACAAGGGCATCTTCAAGGAGTTGCGCGACTCCGCCTATTTCCGATCCGTGCGGGCGGTGTCTGGATTCGTGGCATGGCCCCGTGGCCAGGATTTCTGTCCGGGTACCTTGTACCTGAAGAGTATTTCCCTCTCTCTGACCAATGCTGACGGAAACGCCCTATGAAAAAACTGACCGCCAACGACCCCGCAATGCAAAGCGCCGATCTGTTGGCGGAAAACGTCGAGCGGCTCAAGGCGCTTTTCCCAGAGGCGTTTACCGAAGGCGGGATCGACTTCTCCGTGCTCCGGGAGCTTTTGGGCGGTTATGTGGACGAACGGGAGGAAAAATATGGCCTCAACTGGAATGGCAAGCGCCAGGCCCGCAGGCTGGCCCTGACCCCTTCCACCGGCACCTTGCGCCCCTGCCCGGAGGAGAGCGTGGATTGGGAGACCACGCAAAACCTCATCATCGAGGGGGACAATCTGGAGGTGCTGAAGCTTCTGCAAAAGAGCTACGCGGGACTGGTAAAACTGATCTATATCGATCCCCCCTACAACACCGGCAAGGATTTCGTCTATTCGGACGATTTTCGCGACAATATCCGCAACTATCTGGAACTGACCGGCCAGACCGATGGCGAGGGTCGGCCCTTCAGCAGCAATACCGAGACGTCGGGACGGTTTCATACCGACTGGCTCAACATGATGTATCCGCGTCTGAGATTGGCGCGGAATTTGTTGCGGGAGGATGGGGTGATATTGATAAGTATCGATGATGTTGAAATAGATAATGCGCGGGCTCAGTGCTCTGATATTTTCGGTGAAGAGAACTTTGTTGCATGTTTAGTATGGGAAAAGGGAAGGAAGAATGACGCAAAATTATTCTCTCTTGGGCACGATTATATATTAGTGTTTGCAAGATCGAAGGCTTATTTGACTATGTCAGGAATTAAATGGAGAGAAGCAAAACCAGGCGCTGCGGAGATTCAGGATGAATATTTGAAGCTTCGAGCTATTCATGGAAATAATAATGAAATAATACAAGAAGAGTTAAGAAGATTTTTTAATAGACTTGCTGGCGACCACCCTTCGAAGCGGCTTCGTCGATATTCAAATGTAGATAATCAAGGTGTGTGGCGAGATGATAATATGTCGTGGCCTGGTGGGGGCGGACCAAATTATGATGTGATTCATCCTGTGACTGGATTGCCTTGTAAAGTCCCAGATGGTGGTTGGCGGTACTCTACGAAGGAAAAAATGGAAGAAATGATTGCCTCTGGACGGGTAATGTTTAGAGTGGGCCATTCTGAACCGCCGATTAGAAAAACTTATTTAGTGAGAGAAGATGATGATAGTTTAGATGACTCTAATGATGATGTTGGTGTCCAGGTCGCCGGAACCTATTTTTACAGAAGCGCTCTTCAAGCATCAAATGTAATGCTTGATTTGTTTGGTAAAAAGATTTTCGATAATCCTAAAGATCATGAAGTTCTTGCTCGATTGATTAACTATATTTGTTGCGGAAGGGAAAAGGAAGTCATTCTCGATTTTTTTGCTGGTTCAGGCACAACCGCCCATGCCGTTCTTGATCTCAACAAAAAAGATGGCGGCAACCGCCGTTTCATTCTGGTGCAGTTGCAGGAGCCGACCGGACAAAAAGAGTATCCCACCATCGCCGATATCTGCAAGGAGCGAGTGAGGCGGGTGATTGGGAAATTCAACGCCGAGGATGCGGGACGGTTGGATCTTCATGCGGGACGGTTGGATCTGAGTGAGGGAGTCAGGCAGGACCGGGGTTTTCGCGTCTTCAAGCTGGACACCAGCAACCTCAAACCATGGGATCCCGCTCCCGAGGACCTGAACCGAACCCTCCTGGATCACGTCGATCACATCCTCCCGGATCGCTCCGAACAGGATCTCCTGTTCGAACTCCTCCTCAAGCTGGGGCTGGAACTGACCGTGCCCATGGAGAGCCGGACCATCGCCGGAAAAACGGTTCATGCCATCGGCGGCGGGGTGGTGCTGG